>JBAQQB010000166.1:0-35686 GCA_049306275.1 Saprospiraceae bacterium
AGATTTCCACTTCTCACCTCCTCAACTCCTCACCTTCCTATTACTCCAAATTCACCGCCCACTCTTGCACTTCCCTGATCCTCACCTTGATATTCTGCAATAGCGTGGTGGCCAGGGAGAGGCCGAAGTAATCAACACGGATGGGGAAGGACTTGTGGGTGCGATCGACGAGCACGGCCACTTCCACTTTTTTCGGCACAACCTCGAGGATGGGTTTGATGGCATAGAATATGGTTCGGCCGGTATTGGCCACGTCGTCGACGATAATGACCACTTTGTGGTCGAGTTGGGCAACAGGCATCTCCAGCTGAATGGGGTGCTGCGCCGGGGCTGCGGGGTTGAGCCGCAGGCGGGTGAGCGTGAAGCGAATAGAGGAAATTGCCCTGAGTTCCGCGAGGAGCAGCTCTGCAAAGGTCATGCCGTTGTTGTTGATGCCGGCGAGGATGATCTCCTCCTCGCCGTAGTTGCGCTCCAGTATCTCAAAAGCGAGGCGCTTGATTTTTTGTTGTATCTGGCGGTGGTCGAGGATTTTCATTGAAACTGGGTTGTTGGGTTGTTGGGTCGGATAAAGTTAAAAATTTCTTATCTTGCGATCACTCGAAACAAGGTAATAATGATACAACAAATACTATTTATCGCGGTAACCCTGGCGGCGGTGGGATGGGCCGTATGGCAATTCCGGAAAGTCAGGCGCAATGTCCTGCTCGGCAAGGACGAGGTGATCACCGGCGATGCCGCTCAGCGTTGGCGCAACATGCTGCTGGTGGCATTCGGGCAGCAGAAGATGTTCAGCAACTGGGTGGCTGGGGTCTTTCACCTGTTCATCTACCTGGCTTTTATCATCACCCAGATCGAGCTGATCGAGATCTTCGTCGACGGCTTCACCGGGGTGCATCGCTTTTTTGCGCCGCACCTGGGCGGTTTTTACACCTTCGTCATCAGCTTTATCGAAATACTCAGCGTGCTGGCCTTCGTCGCTACGCTGATCTTCCTGGCGCGGCGCAATGTGCTGAGGGTGCCGCGGTTCCAGAAGCCCGAGCTCAAGGGCTGGCCTTTCCGCGACGCCAACTATATCCTGCTCCTCGAGATCATGCTCATCACGGGCATTTTCTCCATGAATGGAGCCGATATCCTCCTGCAACAGATCAATCCTGCGCACTATCCCGACACGGGCGACTTTGCCGTCAGCAGCTGGATGGGTCCCATGCTGTTCGGAGGGCTGAGCGAAGGAAGCCTGCACGTCGTGGAGCGCTTCGGATGGTGGCTGCACATCCTGGTGGTGTTCGGCTTTCTGAACTACCTGCCCAAATCCAAGCACCTGCACATCCTGCTGGCTTTTCCCAACACGTATTTCGCCAGGCTGAGCCCGCGCGGGCGCATGGAAAACATGCCGCAGGTCACCCAAATGGTGCAGAGCATGATCAACCCCGAAGCCGGCGAACCGGAAATGGGCGATGAAATGCCCAGCTTCGGGGTAAAAGACATTTTCGACCTTTCCTGGAAAAACCTGCTCGACGCATACAGCTGCACCGAATGCGGCCGCTGCACCGCCTCCTGCCCCGCCAACCTGACGGGCAAAAAGCTGTCGCCGCGGAAAATCGTCATGGATATCCGCGACCGCATGGAGGAAGTGGGCCGCAAACTCGACAGCGGCGATCCGCAGTACATCCGGGAAGATTTGCGTGGAGAGGGGGTCCGACTCAGCAAAGCCAATTTCGGTGACGGCCGTTCGCTGTTTGATTACATTTCTGAAGAAGAACTGCATGCCTGCACCACCTGCAACGCCTGCGTGGAGGCCTGCCCCGTGCTCATCAACCCCATGGAGCCCATCCTCAAGATGCGGCGCTACGAGATCCTGACCGAGTCTAAAGGTCCGGCCGAATGGATGCCCATGTTCTCCGCCATCGAAAACGGAGGTTCGCCCTGGCAGATGGGGGTTGGGAGGGAGCAGTGGAGGGAGATGGTGAAAGAGTGAAAGAGTGAAAAAGTGAAAAAGTGAAAAGGTTATTTTATGAAGATAAAAACGATGGCCGAATGGGCTGCGGAGGGGCAGCAACCGGAGATCCTGTTTTGGGTTGGATGCGCGGGGAGTTATGACGACAGGGCACAAAAGGTAACGATTGCCATGTGCAAAATACTGGATGCCGTAGGCATGAGCTTTGGTATCCTGGGCTCGGAGGAAGCCTGTACGGGCGATCCGGCGCGCAGGGCGGGGAATGAATTTTTGTTTCAGATGATGGCATTCCAGAATATCGCCACCCTGAACGCCTATGAGGTGAAGAAGATCGTTACGGCCTGCCCGCACTGCTTCAACACCCTCAAAAACGAATATCCGGAGTACGGCGGCAACTACGAGGTGATACACCACACGCAGTTGTTGCAACAATTGATCGATTCCGGTAAACTAAAACTGGCCGGAGGCGGTTCTTTCAAAGGCAAGAAGATCACGTACCACGACTCCTGCTACCTGGGGCGTGTGAACGGGGTCTACGAAGCCCCCAGGGCCGTGCTGGAAGCCCTCGATGCAGAACTGGTCGAGATGAAGCGATGCCGCACTAATGGCCTTTGCTGCGGCGCAGGCGGCGCACAGATGTTCAAGGAAGAAGAGGCCGGCAAACGGCGCGTCAACGAAGCACGGGCGGAAGAAGCCCTGGAAACCGGCGCCACCGTCATCGCCGCCAACTGCCCCTTCTGCCTGACCATGATGACCGACGGCGTCAAGGCCAAGGACAAGCAAGACGATGTGGCGGTGATGGATTTGGCGGAAATCATTGCGTTGGGGGTGAAGGGTGAAGGGTGAAGGGTGAAATTTTAAACAGAATAATACATGGTTACTTACAGGGAAATGCCGGCGGACGCAAAAGTCTGGGTGTATCAGAGTGACAGGCCGTTTACGGACGACGAGTTGCATGGGCTGGAGGGACAGTTGCGGGAGTTTGCCGACGAATGGGTCAGCCATAATGTAAAGCTCAAAGCATTCGGCGCCGTTTACCTCAAACAGTTTATCGTACTAATGGTAGATGAAAGCCAGGCGGGCGCCAGCGGCTGTTCGATCGACCGCTCGGTGTACTTTCTGAAATTGGTGGAGCAAAATTACGGCGTGCAACTCTTCGACCGCATGACCTTCGCCTACCGCCTCGGCGAGGAGGTGCGCACGGCTTCGAGGGAAGACTTTGCCAGACTCTACGAATCGGGCATCATCAACGACCAGACCCTGGTGTTCGACAACCTTGTCAAGACCAAGGAGGACTTCGACCACAGCTGGATCAAGCCCCTGGGCGAGAGCTGGCACAAGCGCATGGTGTAGTTGGTCGGACACATTCCCTCGCTGGTAGAATAAATTGGAATACCAGCCGGGAAGTTGAGAAGTTGAGGTGCAATTAGAAAAAACATGATCGGAAAAGTCAAAAAATGGCTCGGCATAGAGGGCACTAAACTGGAACTTACGCTTCCCGAAGAGTGGCCTGTCACTGAAAAAACCCTTCCTGGCAGGATACGCCTGTATTCCAAGAACGCCCAGGTCGTCACTTCCATCAAACTGGCGCTCATCGAGCGCTATTACAGGGGAAGGGGCAAGGATAAACGCACCGACGAGTACCTCCTAGGCGAAACCACCATCTACAAACGCATCGAAGTACCCGCCGAAGGCAGCGTCGACGTCAAATTCGAGCTACCCTTCTCCATCATCCAATCCGACATGGACCGGCTGGAGGACAAGAACTTCCTGGCCAAAAAGCTCGTGCGCGCCGCCAAATGGCTGGAAGGCGTAGATTCGCAGTTCCGTGTCGAAGCAGAAGCCACGGTGGAGGGCGTAGCGTTGAATCCTTTTGACAAGAAGGAAGTCAGGCTGATTTAGTTTTTCTGCAGTTCCTGCAACACCTCATCCTCTGACTTGCCCAGATTCTGCAGCAGCACCTGAGCGTCGTCGGCAAAATCGTCATTGGGGTATTTCTGGAGGAACTCCCCGTACAAGGATTTTGCCCTTTCCACATTCCGCATCTCATTGTCGTAGGTGAAGGCCATCATGAACAGGGCCTGGCTCGACTTTCCGTAGTCGGGATAGTGCTTGTACACCCACTCGTATAATTCAACCGCCTTGGGGAAAGAGCGAATATAGCCTGCCGTGCGGGCAGCCTCGTAAAGCATGTCGGGCGAGCGGGGATCGACGGGTAGGAAAAGGCCATGCACCTCGCAGATGGCGATAAAATCATTGGCCACGTTTGAATCGTAGCGATTGGCGCCATCGTTATAGATGCGGGCGCGCAAGCTGTCGATTTCCTGGTGGATGTCGATCTGGGTCAACAACACGCTATCGCGCACAAAGGCCACTTTGGGATGTTTGGGAAAGGCTTCCAGAAATGCGGCATAAGCGGCATTACCAACCAGTTCGTTGCCCATCTGATTGTGGTAAAGGGAAGCCAAAAAAAGAGCGTTGTCGGAGGTCTTGCCGCTTCCGTAAAAGTTCCTGATCGCGTCTTTCAGCAGCTTGGCGGCTGAGGCGTAGCGGTGGTTGGAAAACTGAAGGAAAGCGGCTTTGTGCAGAAATTGCGCGTTGGTCTCCACCTCGTCGGGATGATCTGCCACGTATTTCTCATAAGCGCCGACCAGTTCCTGTATCTTTTCCGCGGAGGCGCCTGCATTCACTTCGTTTTCCAGCGCGGTGATCAGTTCCAGTTCGGGGTCGGGGGTGGGATTACACGCCCAAAGCGCTGCCAGCGCTAGCGCGCAGCAAATCATCAGGGTAGATTTCATGGCCGGTTGTCGTTTTGTTGTGACCTTAAAATTACTCTTTCTGATAAACTTGGCGCTCCTTTGATCGCACAATTTTAGTTTTTCATCTGAGATAAAGCCTTGGCGGTGTGCTCTACGGGCAACTGGCATACGCGATTCCTGCAGACGAAGATCAGGGTTTTGCCCGGCCTGTGCTTGCCTTTGAGCAGGTCGAGTTCGCTTTCTCCTTCCGCCCCCATCCAGACGACATCGGGAAGGTAGAGGCGCTGCAGGCTATCTCGCTTCGCCGCCGCGTCCGGTCCGACCACTGCCACTTCGAAGGGCGGCTTGAGCAGATCGAGGTACAGGCGGCTCCAGTTGGCGTAATAGGTCAGGTCGTCGCCTTTTGAGACGGAAGACCAGGCCTGGCTCAGGAGGCTCCTGGCTCTTTCCTCATACCCTTTCCCGGGGAAAAAGCGCTCCATCAGAAAGCCATTCCTCGCCATGACCGAGTTGGACGATGGTATCACATTGTCGTTGATCTCGGCCCGGCGGGCAACCAGCCCATCGTGGTCGTCCGAAGAATAGAAATACACGCCCTTTTCCCCATCCCAAAAATGCTTACCGGTATACGCCATCCACTGCTCCGCCCTGTCGAGCCACTGCCGGTCGAAGGTCACTTCGTACAAGGCGATGAACGCACGAATGGCAAAGGCATAATCGTCGAGGAACGCAGGAATGACAGCGGTTCGGTAGAGACCGCCGTCCGGGGCTTTCATTTTCTCACCGATCAAGTTGGCGTTGCGGATGGCGCGTTGTAAATAAGCCTCCTCCCCCAACGCCCGCCAGGCCTCGACACAGGCTTCCAGCATGAGGGCGTTCCAGGAGGTGATGACCTTTTCGTCGAGGCGGGGACGGGCCCTTTTCGACCGGGCTTGCAGCAGTTTGGCCCGTACCCGCTCCAGATCTGCGGCAGTTTTGACCGGATCCAGGCCCTTCTCACGTGCGTAAGCCTCGGGCGAAGTTTTGGCGAACAGCACATTCTTGCCGGCCTCCCAGTTGCCCGCAGGCGTGAGTTGGTAGAAATCCGTGGCCAGTTTGAGCAGGGCCTCATCCCCCAGCGCTTTGGCGACCTCTTCAGTCGTCCAAACATAAAAAGCCCCCTCCTCTCCTTCGCTGTCGGCGTCGATGGAGGAATAGAAGCCCCCTTCTTTCGAAGTCATTTCCCGATCGATAAAATCCAGGGTCTGCCGGATGACCCGGGCGTACTCCTCATCGGGCGACAGGCGGTAGGCCTGGCTGTAGAGGGAAACCAGCTGGGCATTGTCGTAGAGCATTTTTTCAAAATGCGGAACTTTCCAGAAAATATCGACTGAGTAGCGGGCAAAACCGCCTGACAAATGATCATAGATGCCGCCTCTTGCCAGGTTGTGCAGCGTTGTATGAACCTGTTGCAACAAAGCAGGATCGGGCGAATGGTACTGGTAGGCCAGCAGATAGCTATAGGCATTGGGCATGGGGAATTTGGGCGCGCCTTTCCGTCCCCCCAGCTGCACATCTGCAGCGGCTTTGAAGCTCTCCGCTGCGGCATCCAGGGCGGAGGGATTGAGAGAGAGCCCATCCCCCTTCATGGCGAATGCCAGGTCGCTGACCGCCTTGGTGAGTTCATTGGCGTACTGGAACACTTTCTGCGGGTCTTCGCTATACAGACTGCCAAAATATTCCAGGATCTCCACCCATTCTTTTTTCGGATAATAAGTGCCTGCCCAGATCGGGCGGCCATCGTGGGTGGCGAAGGCATTCAGGGGCCAGCCGCAGGGTGAATCGCTGGCGTACTGGCATGCCGTCATATAGATATCATCGACATCGGGCCGCTCCTCGCGATCGACTTTCACGCAAACGAAGTTTTCGTTCATAAACCGCGCCACGGCGGTGTCGGAGAAAGTTTCTTCCTCCATGACGTGGCACCAGTGGCAGGAGGCATAGCCGATGCTGATGAGCAGCATTTTGCCCTCCGTTTTAGCCCGTTCCATGGCCTCTTCTCCCCAAGGGTACCAGTCAACCGGGTTGTGCGCGTGTTGTTTCAGATAGAGGCTGCTCTCGCCGGCCAGCCTGTTGGTAAACGCTTCCTTCTTTCCTGACTGACAGGCTGGAAGTATAAAAAAGGTCATCAGAAAAAGGGCTAAAAAAGTGCGGGGTACAAACATGAAAGGTGAATTTATTCCCCCCGAAGCTAGCCAAAGAATGGGAAATTTTTACTTTTAGCGTAGATTGGAGAATTATGCATTATCGCTTCTTAGTTATCCTGCTCCTGCTCCTGGCCTCCTGGTACAAGCTCTCTGCCACCCATATCGTGGGCGGGGAAATGAACTACACTTGCCTGGGCGACAACCAATACGAGATCACCCTGGTGATTTTCAGGGACTGTTACCACGGCAACCCGCAGGCCTGGTTCGACGATCCGGCATCTATCGGCGTCTTTCACGGGCAGACCAATCAACTGATCAGCGAAATTCTCATTCCCTGGGACCCCATGCTTAACGATACGCTGGAGCCTGTCTTGTCTAGCGAGTGTTTCGTCGCGCCGCCGGACGTGTGCGTGCATACTACGACTTACACTACCATCGTGACCCTTCCACCGCAGATCGGGGGTTACACCCTGGCCTACCAGCGCTGTTGCCGCAACGAAACCATCACCAACATCGTCGATCCGCTGGACACCGGTGCTACCTATAGCGTATTCATTTCGGAAACGGCCTTGCTGGAGTGCAACAGCAACCCGAAGTTCAACACCTGGCCCCCCTTGTACATCTGCGTCAACGAACCCATCAGTTTCGACCAATCGGCCTTCGATATTGACGGCGATTCCATTGTTTACAAGCTTTGCACACCGCTGAACGGGGCCAATCCGACGGATCCTATGCCCCAGCCGCCGTACAATCCGCCCTATCCGCCCATTACCTGGATTGACCCGCCTTACAACGTCCTGAACATGCTCAACGGCTCGCCGGGGAGCGATCCTTTGACCATCGATCCGCACACGGGCTTGCTTACCGGGCTTCCCAACACCATCGGGCAATTTGTAGTCGGCATCTGCGTGGAAGAATACCGCAACGGGGAACTGATCTCTACCACGCGCCGTGATTTTCAATACAATGTCGGAGAATGCGGCCAAACCCTGTCCTCCTTCTCGGCGCCCGGCATCCAGTGCGGCGACCTGAGCGTTTCCTTTGAAAACCTGAGCCAGAACGCCGATGAATACCTCTGGTATTTCAACGATCCGGGCAATCCCGGCGCCACCTCTTCTTCCACCAACCCGGTTTTCACCTTTTCCGACACCGGAACCTACACCATCATGCTCATCGCCGAGCCCGGAACGGTTTGCGTGGACACTTCCTACCAAACCATCACGCTCCTGCCAAACTCCCTCATCCCATTCTTCACTTTTGAAATCGCCAATTGCTCAGACAGCCTCGTGCTGGAGCTGACCGATCTTTCCGTCGATACCATCCACACCATAACCGGCTGGAACTGGACCGTTCCCGGAGCGCCGCCGTCACAGGAGCAGAACCCCGTTTTTGTGTTGTACCAGAATACCAACGCCCTGGTCACCCTCACCGTGACGGCCAGCAATGGCTGTGAGGCCGAGATAGCCCAGTGGATACCGCTTTCCCTCATCGAAGAAGAAATAGCCGACACCCTCAAGGTCTGCCTGGGTGATTCCATCCCGCTCAACCCCGAATTCGACCCGCTGCTTGCTTATGTCTGGGAACCCGGCGCTACGCTGAGCAACCCGCTTTCCCCGAATCCCTACGCCAGTCCCGACAGCACCATGACCTACACGGTCACTATCATCAACTTCACCGGCTGCTCGGCGCAGCAGGAGGTAACCGTGGTGGTGCCCGAGCCGCTCACCCTGCTGCTTCCCCCCGACACAGTCACCTGCGAACCGGTGCTCACTCTCACGGCCCAGACCAACGCCGGCGTCGAGTTCTACTGGGCCACCGACCCCGACTTCAACGAGTTGATCGGTTTATCGCCCTCGGTAGAAGTGGAACCTTTTGGCCCAATGACCTATTACGTGCTGGTCAGAGATTCCTTCGGATGCGCGATTCAAGGAGACGTTACCATCGATGGCAGAGGGGTAAATCTGGAAATGCCCCCGGCGGCAGTGGCCTGTCTGGGCGACACCCTCCACCTCAGCGCCGCGGCGACCGACCCTGGGGACGAGGTGATCTTCAACTGGTCGCCCGACAGCCTGATCCTGAGCGGGGGCGACACCCCGTCACCCCAGGTGTTGCTGCCCAATGGCGGCGATTTCCTGATTTTTCTGGAAACCGCTAACCAATGGGGCTGCAGCAGGATCGATACCATAAACGCAATGGCAGTGGATACGGCCAACCTGGAAATTGGCTTCGCCGCCCAGCAGTGCAACGGCTACGCCATTCAATTCACTTACTCGGGGGTAAATGCCAATATCGTCAACTGGGATTTCGGCAACCCCCTGGCCCCGGGGCTGGTACAGGCAGGTTCTTCCCCCTACTACATCTACCCCGACACCGGCTGGTATACCGTTTCCATTTCCCTGCCCGAATATGTCGAATGCCCCGACACCGCATTTTTCGAAATCTATGTCGGCGACCCCGGGATTGACCTGGCTTTTGACTGGAACTACCCCATCTGCGGGGATTCCATCGTCATCCAATTCAACAACCTTTCGGAGAACAATCAAGGGGCCTTCGTAAGCCAGCAATGGAATTTCAGCAATGGGGCGGCTTCGGCTGATCCTGCGCCCACGCTGGTATTTTTTGAAAATACGAGCCTGGACGTCCAGCTCATCATGGCCTCATCCGATGGCTGTATCGATACCCTGGCGCAAACCCTGGAGATTGCATTGCTCAATCCAGTCCTTGCCGACACCGTTGTGGTATGCTTTGGAGAGCCAGTTCCCATCAACCCCGGTTTTGAGCCGGCATGGACCTACTTGTGGTCGCCGTCCGATGGCCTGAATGATCCCTCTTCCGCCAACCCGCTGGCCAATCCTGAGCAGACCACAACTTACGCCGTGACCATTACGGACACAGGCGGCGCCGACACTTGCTCGGTAACCAGAACAGTCACGGTGATAGTGCCTCCGCCTTTCGACTGGCAAGCCACTTCCGACACCATCATCTGCGAGCCGGAGCTCACGCTGCAGGCATTCAGCAATGCTGCTACGAGTATAGAGTGGTCGGCCATGCCCGATTTCTCCATCATCCTGGGCACGGGCAATGAGCTTGCGACCGAGCCGGGGCGTCCTTCGACCTATTACGTCCGGGCCGCCGACGCCTATGGTTGCACGCTGCTGGATACGATAACAGCAGGCAATTACGATGTCAGCATTGCCGCTCCGCCTCAAACCACCCTTTGCATAGGAGACACCGTGGCGCTCAACGCGCTCAACCTTTACCCTGACGACATCCTGACCTTCGCCTGGTCGCCGGCCGCAGCGATCATCACGGGCCAGGGAACGGGAACGGTAACGGTCAGTCCGCCGGTAACGACCACCTTCACCTATGTGGCTGGCAATCAATATGGGTGCCTCGACACCGGGCAGGTTGTGGTCAACCTATTCAACTATATTCCTCCCCTGGATGTGCTGGCCCAGGAAGACACCATTGTAGCCGGGCAGAGCAGTCAGTTGCTGGCCTTATCGGGCTCTGACAATCCTGTGCCGGGCATGAGTTACAGCTGGACGCCCGGAGGCACGCTATCAGGCGCCAACATTTTCAACCCCATTGCCACGCCCTTGGTGACGACCCAATACGAGGTGACGATCGCAACGCCCGACGGTTGTTCGAACAGGGGCCTGGTGCTGGTGGTAGTGGTAGAGCCCATTTGCGAAGAACCCTACATCTTTGTGCCCACCGGTTTTTCGCCCAATGGCGATGGCAAGAACGAAGTATTCCGGGTGAGGGGGAATTTCATCGATGGAGTGTATCTCGCTGTCTATGACCGCTGGGGAGAACGGGTATTTGAAACGACCGACCCGGCCCAGGGCTGGGATGGCACTTTCCAAGGCACAACCTTGCCGCCGGATGTGTATGGTTTTTACGTGCGCGTGTTGTGCCTGGGAGGAGACGAGTTTATCAGAAAGGGGAATATCACGCTCATCAGGTAGTGGAGTTGATGAAAAAAGCCTAATTTGTAGCCTCATTTTTATAAACTAAAACGAAAAACTATGACCAAGAAAATCCTCATTCCCGGCGCAATTGCCGGCGTTGTGCTGCTCGTGCTGAGTTTTGCCATGCTTTACGGAGCGGTATACCTTGTTCCCAATGTGGCGGAGCAATACTACAGCCCTGTGTTTCGCGAATCGGGAGACTACAACTGGCTCTTCTACATTCATCCCTTTGTGCTGAGTTTCGCCCTGGCCTGGTTCTGGGAGCGTTTCAAGGGTTCGTTCACCGGCTCGCTGATCATGCGCGACCTGGAACTGGGCTTGGTCTACACCCTGATAGCCACGCTGCCAGCCATGTTGATCACGTTCAGCGCGCTTGACATCACCCTGACCATGGTACTCACCTGGCTGGCCTATGGGTTTGTACAGGCGATCGTCGCCGGGTTGATCTTTGCAAGGATGAATCCCTGATTTCAACAAATGCCGTCATCAAGCGTTTTGGTAGGGAATTATCTTTGCCAAACCCAGTTAAATCACCCCCTGATGAAGTACGAATTACTGCAAAATTTATCCATGATACAGGCCAGTACCGCAGATTTTGCGGAGGCCTACATCAGGCCCAACGTCATGGAGTGGGACGAATCGCAGTATTTTCCCATCGAATTGTTCCATAAAATGGGCGAATACGGTTTCATGGGCGTTTTGGTTCCGGAAGAATATGGCGGCGCTGGCCTGGGATATCAGGAGTATATTACCATTATCGAGGAGGTAGCCAAGGTGTGCGGATCGATAGGTCTTTCGTTGGCTGCACACAACTCCTTGTGCACCAACCACATCCTCACTTTTGGCACGGAAGAACAAAAGCAAAAATACCTGCCCAGGCTGGCTACCGGCGAGTGGATCGGCGCCTGGGGCCTCACAGAACCCAACACCGGCAGCGATGCGGGACGGATGCAGTGCGTGGCGGAAAAAGACGGCGATTACTACGTCATCAACGGCGCCAAAAACTGGATCACGCATGGCAAATCGGGGCAGGTAGCCGTACTGATCGCACGCACCGGCAAACTCCTCGACAGCCACGGCATGTCGGCCTTTATCATAGAGCGGGGCACGCCTGGTTTTTATGCAGGTAAAAAAGAGAACAAACTTGGCATGCGGGCTTCAGAAACCGCGGAGATGATCTTCGACCACTGCCGCATTCACAAGAGCCAACTGCTGGGCAAGGAAGGAGAAGGTTTCATCCAGGCTATGAAGATCCTCGACGGGGGCCGCATTTCCATCGGCGCGCTGGCGCTGGGCATCGCGAAAGGCGCTTACGAGGCCTCGGTTCAATACGCCAAGGAACGCCATCAATTCGGCCAGCCCATCGCCCATTTTCAGGGCATCGGTTTCAAATTGGCGGATATGGCCACCAAGATCCAAGCCGCCGAACTCCTCATTCGGGAGGCAGGAGAACTGAAAACCAAACACTTGCCCACCACCAAGATTTCGGCCATGGCCAAATATTACGCCTCTGAGGTCTCCGTACAAATAGCCACCGACGCTGTGCAGATTTTCGGCGGGTATGGCTATACCAAAGACTATCCGGTGGAAAAATTCTACCGCGATTCCAAGCTTTGCACTATCGGTGAAGGCACTTCAGAGATCCAGAAACTCGTCATTTCCAGGGAGGTACTCAAAGAATCCAAATAATCCGGCATGTGGAAATTCCCTTTCACCCTGGAAGGTATTCAGGCCCTCTCCCGGAATACGATGGTTGATCATCTGGGTATTGAATTCACCGGGTTTGGCGAGGATTTCCTCATCGCCCGCATGCCGGTCGACCGCCGCACCATCCAGCCCATGGGCTTGTTGCACGGGGGCGCCAGCGTGGCCCTGGCGGAAACCCTGGGCAGCGTAGCATCGGCACTCTGCCTGGAAGACCCTACCAAACAAAGCCCTGCCGGGGTAGAGATCAACGCGAACCACCTCCGGTCGGTTCGCGAGGGTTTCGTCTATGCAACATGCAAACCGGTCAGGGTGGGAAGAACCATCCATGTCTGGCAAATCGACATTCGCGACGAAAGCGGGCAGCTCACCTGCACCAGCCGCCTGACGATCGCGATCGTAGATGCCAAAAAATAGCGCAATTGTCTGTCATCCATCAAAAATTTGCAATGAAACGTTTACTTCTGCTGCTCAGCGTGGTCTTTTTGCCATTTCTCTCCTCCGCACAGCTCAATATGTCGCTGCTGGACCAGTTGGATTATCCCGACGCCCTCAACGACATCTGGGGCTGGGCGGCGCCCGACGGCACGGAATACGCCATCGTTGGCGTTACTACCGGCGTATCGATCGTAAGCCTGGAAAACCCGCAAAACATCCAGGAGGTCGCCTGGATTCCCGGTCAGTTTTCCACATGGCGCGATATCAAGACCTGGGGGCATTTCGCCTACGTCACCACCGACCAACCCGGCACCACGGAAGGCCTGCTGGTCATCGACCTCTCCGGGCTTCCCGACAACGTTTCTTACTTTAACTGGACCCCCACCCTCACAGGGCTCGGCACATTGAACACCTGCCACAACCTGTACATCGACGAATTTGGCTATTGCTACCTCGCAGGCTGCAACCTCAACGAAGGTGGCATGCTCATCCTCGACGTCTTTTCCCTGCCCGGCAACCCACAGTTCGTAAGCGCGGCGCCCGCAGAATACGCCCACGACGTGTACGTCCGGGAAAACCTGATGTATGCCTCCGAAATCTACAACGGGCAATTCGGCATCTACGATGTCAGCAACAAGCTCAACATACAGTATTTGGGTGGAAAGACCACGCCGTTCGAATTCACGCACAACGCCTGGCTTTCCGACGACGGCAACGTGCTGTTCACCACCGATGAAAGGGCCAACGCGCCCATCGGCGCCTACGATGTTTCCGACCCCACCGACATCACCGAGCTGGATCAGTACCGGCCGGTCGAAACCCTGGGCGAAGGCGTCATTCCCCACAACGTGCACGTCTGGAACGACTATTTGATCATCTCCTACTATACCGACGGCGGCATCATCGTCGATGCGGCTATGCCAGATAACCTGATCGAAGTGGGAAATTTCGACACCTTCCTCGGCGGGAACGTTGGCTTTGACGGCGCATGGGGCGCCTATCCCTTCCTCCCCTCCGGCATCGTACTGGTCACCGATATCAGCAACGGATTGTTCGTCTTTGACGTCAACTATGTGCGCGGCTGCTACCTGGAAGGAACAGTTACCAATGCCCAGACCGGGGCCGCGCTCAACGAGGTGACCATTGAGATCCTGTCGGGCGAGCCCAACCTGACTACCACCAAATTCGACGGTTCTTACAAGGGCGGGCAGGCCACGCCGGGCGTATTCGACGTCAAATTCAGAAAAGCAGGGTTCATCCCCAAGATCGCAAGCGCCACCCTGGCCAACGGCCAGATCACCGTACTCGACGTGCAACTGGAGCCGGCGCCGATCTATTCCGGCTTCGTGATACGCGACGCCGACGGAGCGCCGGTGCCCAACGCCAAAGTCCGCTTCAATGGAACGGAAGACGTGCTGGAAGTTTCAGCTGATATCAACGGCGCATTCCAGGCCCCCCTTATTCCCGACACCTATACTGTAGTGGCCGGCGCCTGGGGCTACCTGGCCAAATCGCAGGAGTTGACCATTCCCGCCACAGGCCCGCTGACCATCACCCTGGGAGAAGGCTATCGCGACGAATTTTATTTCGACTTCGGATGGGAGACCTCCGGAAATGCCACAGCAGGTTTCTGGCAATGGGTCAAACCGCAGCAATCCGTGACCAGCGGCAACGTAAGCACGCCGGGCTTCGACATCGCCGGCGATTTGGGCGACCGCTGCTATGTCACCGGCAACGGCGGCAATGCGGGCTCCAACGACGTAGACAACGGCAGCGTGATCCTGCGTTCACCCCACATCGACCTGAGCGGCTACAACGAACCGGTGCTGACCTATCACGCCTTTATGTTCAACGGCGGCGGGCAGGGAAGCACGCCAAACGACCGCCTCTCGGTGAAGATCAGCAATGGCATCCAGGAGGTGGAAGTCGAACTCATCGACGATTCGGGCAGCGAATGGCGCCCGCAGTCTGTCATCCATATCGCTGATTTCATCCAGCCCACGGCCAATATGCGCCTTACTTTTACCGCAACCGACATCGACCCCGGACACGTCCTGGAAGCCGCGATCGACGTGGTGGAGATCTACGACGCCAGCACGCTCAAAACAGAAGACTCCCTCCTGGCTGAGGCCACCCTCCTCTCGGCGCCCAATCCATTTACAGGCACCACCAATCTTTATTTTTACTACAAAGGGCAGGCAAGCGATGCGCAGGTGCTGGTTTATGATCTCCTCGGCCGGTTAAAAGAACGGAAGGAGGTGAACGACAACGATGGCTTTGTATCCCTGGGCGACCAACTTCCCGCAGGAACCTACATCGCCGTATTTGCCGCAAACGGCCGTCCACTGGCGCAGCAAAAAATAGTAAAAATCAAGTAATGGCAACTCCACGACCACCACAACCGACCAGACTCCGCATTCCGGGCCTCCGGCTCGGCTCCCTGACTGCCAAGCAATTGTTTTTCATCATTGCGGGGCTCGTGCTGGTTGTGTTTGTCGTGATCAACGCCGTCTCAAAAGGGAAAAGAGGTACCTACACCCGGGTGCCCAAAGAGTACCAACTCAAGTACGTACCAGCGGATTTCAAGCCCCAAATTGACGCTGAAAACGCCCTGGCCATCCTCAGCAATCCCTACCGCTATAGCCGGGAATTCGACGACCTGATCTATCAGTTCAACATCTCCCTGCTCGACCATGTCGCCAACCGCATGGATATTTCAGATTCACTGAAACTCCAGGTCAGACAGGTCTATGACAAGCACCACCCCTATATCAGCCGGATGTACTTCAACGAGTTCACCGCGATGCAGGATACGACCAGCCAGTTTTACCAGCAGTGGTACAACAGTGAATCGACCGACGCCGTCGCCATTCTGAAAGAAGTATCCTCCAAATACACCTGCTTCCTCGTCAACATGGTCTTTTCCACCCTCCTGGAAACTACCGAGGGACGGCTTTACGTCTACGGCCGCAACGTCGACTCCCCCTGCGGCGTGGCCTCCGCTGAAGCGCTCAAGCCCATGATCGACCGCCTGCAGGAACAGGCCGCCGTGCGCGACTTTACCGCCTCAAAAGGATTTCTGGAACAAAAGGTGGAACGGGTGACCGCCGAACTGGCCACTATGGAGATCCGCGACAAGAAAGGGCTCAACAAGCAGATGCAAACCAAACTCTGGGGGGTCAACGTTTCTACCAGCGAACTGGAGGTCAGCGCCATCAGCGTGATCAAGGTGGGTTTTGACCTGCAAAAGTTTTTCGACATCAAACTAGACGCGCAGCGCAACCTGGTCACCGTCACCCTGCCGGAACCGGAAATCCTCTCCCACGAAGTCTACCCCAAAATCGACAAACTCGACATCGGCTGGCTGCGCGAGGTGGAAAAGGTCGACTTCAACAAAAACTTTAACCTCCTGCGCAAGGAATTCAGGCGGGAGGCCCTGGAAAGCGACGTCATGGATAAATCCAAAGACCAGGCCCAGGAGATCATGCAACTCATGGTCGGCCCCCTGATCACCTCCATGAACCGGTCGTACAAACTGGAGGTGCGGTTCAAAAACCTCAACCCCGGCATGACCGATGAAGAATATTTTGACAATTTCAGTCGCGAAGAAACCATAATTTCGCCCCAAAATCAAGACAATGACTAAGTACCTGTTTCTTGCCGGCCTGGTCGCCCTGACCTGGAGTTGCAAAAATGACTCACCCACGGCAACGGTTGCCGAAGCATCCGCCGATACCCAGGCCGGAGATATGTCATACAGCCTGCTGTGCGTTGACATCAGCCAGCCAGGCGACAAAAGACCGCACCACGACGTCTACGCCCTGGTGGATATGGACACCTTCAAAGTGGGGACCATTGAAGTTTGCGAGCGGATTGCTAAAGAGGATTACGCAAAACACGAAATTCCGGCAGACGCCTACGATGCGGTAGGCGGAACAGGTGAAGACAAGACGACCTATATCGTCTACCTGGCCAAGAGCCCGGAAGGGAAAATCCAGGCGCGAATCGGCGACATGTACCCTGGCAAACAGGGCGGCTATACCTACCGCACCTGGGTAGCCCTGACCGAAGAAGACATCAACCCGGCGGCCAGTTTGAGTCCCGCAGATATGGTAGGCAGCTATGTGCACAGTGGCCAGGATAAATCATACGTCCTCTACCTCGGCGTCAGCAACCGCACCCTGATGGGGCAGGCCTTCATCATCGACGGGCCGCTTCCGAAGGAAGACGCAGCGATAATGGAAGCCGTCGGGAAGGGAACCGCAGAGCTGATCCCCAATATCCAGGTGGATTTCAGCGCCAACACCTTCAACTGCTCCAAGGGCCCAGGGCAATTCAACCTCTCCGGCACAAAAGTGAAGAGTATGACTTTCTCAAAATGGGGAGGCAAGGAGGTGACGCTGGAAAAGAGAGATATTGGAACGACCTACGCACAATAAAAAAGAGGCGGTCGCTGACCGCCTCTTTTTTTTATCTTCTCCACTCCCGGTCGCGATCCCGGTTTCGCTGTCTGTTTTTATTTTTCCCACCACCGTAAAAAATAGTGTCCTTGATCAGTACGTAGCGTACTGACAGGGCGCTGGTGGTGAAGAATCGCCTTTCTCCCCCATACACGTTGAGGGCGGGTTTGAAATCGTAGGAAATATTAAAGCGGCCGATGGTCAGCTCGGCGCCTCCGATGAAGGAGAGGCCGACGGGGTCGTCGACAAACTCCCTGCGGTTGGTCGACCAGCCCTTGTGGATACCGACGCCGCCATAGAGGTTGAAGTGGCGGGTAAAGATCGGCAGGTGCCTTTCCAGCAAGCCGGTCAGCATGACCTCATCCCTGGAGAAGCTGGTCTCCGCGATTCCCTCAATAGTCATTCGTTTCGTCAGGCGTTGTTGCAGGGATATTCCCCAGTCCTTACCGACGCGGGCGCCTGCGGCGGTGATGTAAGATTGGGCATCGGCATTCATGGCCATGAGCCCCAGGATCGAGAGCAGGATGATGTGTCGTTTCATGCGTGTATAAACGAGACGGATTTTCAGAAAATTACGCACTTCTGCCGTTTAACGCCTTTTTAACGTCCATTTTTAGGAAAAGGGCAGAAATTGCGGTGGAAAGGTTAAATTTCCTCCATGAAGTTGCTGTCCTTGCTCCAATTTTTGTTCCGGGCCCGCACCATTTACGACCTGCACAGCCCCTTCGCCTACAGCTTCGCCCGCGAGGTGCTGGAAGACCGGCGCTGGTACTACGTCTTTTCCGAAGCCGAAACCCTGCGCGGGCAGTGGATGCTCGACCGCAGGACGATAGCCGTGACCGACTATGGCGCGGGGTCGCAAACGCTCGCTGGCGGTGAACGAAAGATAGCGGACCTGGCGAAACGGGTGGCCACCCCTCCCCTCTTTTGCAGGTGGTTGTTCAAGACGGCTTTGCTTACAAAGCCGGGCTCAATATTGGAACTGGGCGCCTCCCTGGGCATCTCGGCGGCTTACCTCTCTGCCGCGGCGCCCGGCGCGAGAATGATCACCGTGGAGGGCTGTCCGGAAACGGCGGAGCTGGCAAGGCAGACGCTACGGCAGTCTGGCAGCCGGGCGGAGGTGTGGACGGGCAGGTTTGACGAGCTGTTGCCGGGAGCATTGGCGCAGTTGGAGCGGCTGGACTTGCTGCACCTCGACGGCGACCACAGCCGGGGGGGCACGTTGCGTTATCTGGAGCAATGCCTTGAAAAAAGCCACCCCGGCACGGTATGGGTGATCGGCGACATCCACTGGTCGGCGGAAATGGAAAAAGCCTGGAGGGAGGTCCAGGCTTTTCCGGGGGTGCGCATGACCATAGACCTCTATGGCATGGGCGTGGTATTTTTCAGGCAGGAGATTCTAAACCCGGTTCATTTGACTTTGGTTCCTTCGCTTTGGAAGCCTTGGCGCCGGGGGCGTTGGGGAGGGCTTTAAGCTCCTTGTCGGGCGCGGGTTCCGAGCGCCGGAAGCCGATGCGCTGGCGTTCGAAGATGAGGTCTTTCTTATCCAGTTTCATGTGCTGCACATCGTCTATGGTGAGCAGGTGGGAAGAATGCAGTGCGCGCTCTTCCGCCGGGAGGGCGGCCAGGCGCAGGTTCTGGTTCTTCACGGCTTCCTCTACCACCGAGCGCACCGAGCGGGCGTTGCCGAAGTACTTGTCTCGCACGTCGTACAGGAAGGCCAGGTAGCGCTTGAGGTGTGATTCGGCATCGGGCGTAGGCACGAGGCCTTTTTCCTCCAGCATGAGCATGGCGATCTGGAAGAGCTCTTCGGGTACGTAGTCCTCGAATTTGAGGACCTTGTCGAAGCGGGAGCTCAGGCCCGGGTTGGCCTTGAGGAAAGCCTCCATATTTTCGGGATAGCCGGCCACGAAGACGAAGAAGGCGCCGCGGTTGTCCTCCATGCGTTTGAGCAGGGTCTGGATGGCTTCGTCGCCGTAGTCGCCGTGTGCGCCGCCGATTTTTTGGGTCAGGGCGTAGGCTTCGTCTATGAAGAGCACGCCACCCATGGCTTCCTCGATCTTTTCAGCGGTTTTGATAGCCGTTTGGCCGATGTAGCCGGCCACGAGCCCCTGGCGGTCGGTTTCCACCATATGGCCGCGTTCGAGGATGCCGAGGGACTTGTATATTTTGGTCAGGATGCGGGCCACGGTAGTTTTGCCGGTACCGGGGTTGCCGATGAAGACCGTATGCAGGTAGAAGCTGTTTAGCACATCGCGGCCCGTTTCGCGGTAGTAGCGCACCAGGCGCACCATTTCGTTGATCTGCCGCTTGATATTTTGCATGCCGATGAGGTGGTTGAGTTCCTCGATGGCTTCGGCGAGCAGTTTTTCGTCGATGGGGATATTGGGCAGTTCGCGTTTGTTGCCCAGGTCGATGCGTTTGACGTCTTCGGCTTCGATGAGGCCCAGCACTTCCGAGGGGAGGGATTTGGGGGTATCGAGGGCCATGATGCGGAGGCCGAGGTTGACCTTTGCCTTTTCGATGAGGTCGAACACGAAGCGGGCGTTGCCGAAGGTGCGGTCGCGGTTGCGATAGGCCTTGACGATCATGTCGTCGACCAGGGTATTGGCTTCGGGGGTGAGTTCCACGCCTTTTTCGTGGCAGGCGTATTTGGCTATCTGGGAGAGTTCCTGGGGCAGGTAATCGGAGAACTCGAAATAGAGTTTGAACCTGGATTTGAGGCCCGGGTTGGAGTCGAGGAAATGCTGCATTTCCTTGGGATAGCCTGCGACGATGACGGCCAGGTCGCCTTTGCCGTTCGACATTTCCTTGACGAGGATTTCGATCACCTCGCGGCCGAAGTCCTTGGTATCGTCGTTGGAGCGGGCCAGGGAGTATGCTTCATCGATGAAGAGCACGCCGCCGCGGGCTTTCTCTATGGCCTCTTTGACCTTGGGAGCGGTTTGGCCGATGTATTCGCCGACGAGGTCGACGCGGTCGACTTCGTGGACGTGGCCTTTGGTGAGGAGGCCCATTTTCTGGTAGAGGCGGCCCATCATCTTGGCCACGGTGGTCTTGCCGGTGCCGGGGTTGCCGATGAAAACGGAATGGACGTTGATCTCCTCTTTTTCGTCGAACCCTTTCTCCCTGCGCAGTTGCAGGAATTTGATGTAGTTGGCGTGGTCGCGCACCTGTTTTTTGATCTGGTGCAGCCCGACCAGGGTATCCAGCTTGCTGATCACCTCTTCGAAGGTCGCATGTGAGTCGTCTTCAACCGGGAACATCAGGGGTGTGTTCCGGTTGGGCAGGTAGACCGGCATGGCGCCTTCTTCGAAGAAATCGGTAACATCGAAGGGAATGACGGCGAGGAGTTTATCCATAAAGACCACCTCCGCCGTATAGCGGTCGGGTCTCCAGGAGCCTTTTACGTTGGAGCCCCAGCCCGCGGTGATGCGGACGAACTCGTCCTTGGGTTCGATGCGCTGCAGGCGCACGACCTGCCCTTTGAGTTCGCGGGCGTCGTTGTAGAACTTGGCGAACAGTTCGCAATGCCAGCCCCGGCTGGGCACGAGGTTTCTGAGAATAATCTCGGCGTAGATATAGCGGGTCTCTTCGGCGCTGAAGTTCTTGTAATAGATGCGCTCCTCCTCCATTACGTCGTCGTAGGGACCTTCGTAGAGTCGCAGGGATTGCAATTCCAGGTAGGGATTTTCGCCCCTGGGCACTTCCCTGCCGGGATCTTCGACGTAAAAGTACTTGGTAGCCACCTTTTCGCCCTCCATCCAGGCTTCCCAGCAGTAGGTGCCTTTTTTCCAGAAAGCGCCCTCGACCTTGTTGCCCCAGCCTTCGCGGATGTAGACAACATGGTCGTATTTGCTGACTTTGCGGCGGAAAGGCAGGGAGCACATCTCCTTGCGGCCCCGTTTGAGGGAGTAGCATTTCAGCTCGATCTCCACTTCCCAGTCCTCTTCGTCGAATAGTTTGTTGTAGAAAGACAACTCCGCGTAGATGTAGGAAGTCTCGAACCGGTCAAATACCTGGCGGTATTTTTTCTTATTATCTGCGAGCCATTCCGTGGAGGCATAGACCTTGAGCTCACGGAATTTATAGCGCTTGGAGTCAGGATGTTGATTTGTTATTGCCATTACTTCTTATCAACAGCGTCAGGAGCCATTGGGTTTCTTTCGAATAACCAGCCAATATATAAAACTGTGGATGGAATATCAAAATTTTTCCGCCCAATGCCAAAGAATCAGTTTTTTACTGATCGCTCCTTATCTTAGCGGCGCTCTATGGCTCACACGATCTCCATACCTTTTCAGGCCGCCCGGCTGCGGTTCATCACCGGCGACACGCTCTGGATGCCGGTGCGCGACAAGCATGCCGTCAGGATCAATGCCGGTTTGGAGGAACTGGCCAGGCAATACGGCGAGTCTTTTCAGCGGGAGGCGCTCAACCTGGGCAGGTTTTTTCCCGCCATTCAGGAAAGCCAGGCCGGGCCATTGGAGCGCCTGACTTACTCCGTCGCTTTTGAAGCGGCTGCCGATCGCTTTACTTATCCCGCTTTCGAGCTTGAATTTTCCTACATTCTCCGCAGGCAGGCCAACGGTGGTTTTTGGGGAATGGCGCCAGTGCCCGGCATCGAAGCCTTTTCCCAAACCCGGGAAGAGTTGGAGCATACGCTTTCCGAGCTGACTCGTCTTGAATTTATCCGCGAAGAGCGCCTTCGCCATTTGCAGGGGATCGTTTCCCTGCTGTGGTTCGACACCCTGGAAATACTCGACGCCAGCATCAAGGTGCAGTTTCCCAGCCTCAAAGAACTGGAACAAGGCCCCGTGCAGAAAAAAGACGGGGGATTGGAGCGCTTCGGCGCTTTCACCAAAGTGACCAGGCCTTCGGCCTACCATATGGAGGAGGAAGTGCAGCGGCTGGCGCGCACGCTCAAAAGTCCTTACATTCGCAACGTCCTGCTGGTAGGGCAACACGGAGTGGGCAAAACAGCCCTGGTTTGGGAGCTGATACGGCGAAAAAGCAAACTCGGCATACAGGAGGAGATACTGGAGACGACGGCGTCCATCCTCATCAAAGAATTGACCAGCGACCTGGGATGGCAGGAAAACCTGTCGCAGCTCTGCAAGGAGCTCCACACCAGGAAGATCATCCTCTTTTTCAGAAACCTCTACGAGCTGTTTGAAGTAGGCAAATACGAGGGCAATACCATCAGCCTGGGCGACTACCTGCTCCCCTACCTCTCGCGGGGAGAGATCACCGTCATCGGCGAGTGCACCAACGAGGAAAAAAGCAGGATCGACCTGGCCAACGCAGGGTTTTTGGCTCATTTCCTGCTCATCACCCTGGAAGAGCCCCGCGAACACCTCGAAGATATCATCCTCCAAAAAGTAAGCGATATCGCCGCCGACCAGCGGGTGGATCTCAGTAAGGACGCCATTCAGGAACTCATCCGGCTCAACAAGCGCTACACGCCATACGCGGGGTTCCCGGGAAAGCCCATCCGGTTTCTGGAAAGCCTGTTGCACCACAAGAAAAACCTGGCCGTTCAAAAGCGAACGCTGCTGCTCGGCAAAAGCGAAATCATCCGCTATTTCTGCCTGGAGACCGGCATGCCCTCCTTCATGGTCGACCCGGTCATACCGGTCGACTTCGATTCGGTCAGGGAATTTTTCGCCATCAACGTGTTCGGGCAGGAACAGGCCGTCGACAGCCTCGTCAACGTGCTGGCTTCGGTAAAGACGGCGCTGAGCCGCACCGGCAAGCCCATCGCCTCTTTCCTGTTCGCCGGCCCTACGGGTGTGGGAAAAACCGAGCTGGTCAAAGTGCTCGCCGAGTTCATGTTCGGGAGCCGCGACCGCCTCACCCGGTTCGACATGAGCGAATACTCCTCGCCATTTTCGGTCATGAACCTCGTAGGGCAGGACAAGACGGCGGAAGGCGCCCTGATCAACGCCGTGCGGCGGGAGCCCTTCAGCGTGATCCTCTTCGACGAAGTCGAAAAAGCCCATTACACCTTTTTCGACTTCCTGCTGCAAATCCTCAGCGAGGGGCGGCTCACCGACAACCGCGGGCAAACGGCCAATTTCTGCAGCGCCATCATCATCCTGACCTCCAATATCGGCGCCGCCAACCTGCCGGTCAACCGGATCGGCTGGAAGAAAGAGCTCGATGTTTCCGCCATTCAGCAACACTTCGTGCAGGCCGTACAGCTTTTCTTCCGCCCGGAGCTCTTCAACCGGATCGACCAGGTCATCCCCTTCCTGCCCCTCTCGCAGGAAACCATGCGCCAGGTCGTAGGCCGCGAGATCCAACTGTTCATGACCCGGGAAGGGATACAGGGCCGGAAGATGAGCCTCCACATCGCAGAAGAAGTGCTCGATTACCTGGCGAAAAAAGGATACGACCCGCAATACGGCGCCCGCCAACTGCAGCGCACCATCAAAGACGAGCTCTCCATCCCCCTGGCCCGCCTGCTCAATCGCTGGGACACGCTGGAACACGTGCAGGTCGAGGTGAGCATGAAACGGGGGAAACTCCACATCCATTCCGAAACAGACCCGCTCAGCATGGATCTGCTGGTGGAAGAGCTGGAGAAATACAACCTGGCCAATATTACAACCGACAAGCGCAAAGCCTTGCAGCGCTTTGGAGAAAGCTCCGTCTTTCTCAAGATAACCAATGAAATGGCCATCCTGGAGCGGCAAAAACAATCGGCCTCTTTCTGGAAAGACCCCCGTAAAGCCAGGCTGCTGGACCAATACCAAAAGATCCGCGACCGCTTCGCCGTTTTGAAAACAGAAATGGAGGAACTGGAAAATCAGGTCGGACTGGCCTGCATGGGCTTTTCACCCTACCAGCCTACCATGCAGCACGCAGTCGACGCCTGGAAAGAAAAATGGGAGCAGTTCCGCCTCGACCTTTTTCATCAACTTTTCCCAGGGGATGTTTGTTGGTTGAGTATCTACGGCAAATCCGCAGTTCAGATACTGGAAATATATCACAACCTCCTCCACAAGTTCAACTTCTCCGTTTCGGGGTATACCGTATGGCACCGGCCGGTTCCCGCTCCCTCCTCCCCCGCTGGCAAAGAACACTTTCACCTGGAACCGTGGGACGGGAATACATCTTTTTTTGGAAACCTCCACGAGCCCTTTCCCGACGCATCGCTCTTCGGAGTGAAGTGGAAAGTCGAAGGCCGCGCATCCCGGTGGTTGCTTTGGGAAGAAAGCGGCATACAGCGCTGGGTGGCGGGCGAAAAAGAACAACGCCTGTTCTCCCTCACCGTTTCAGAAGAAGAGCCGGAAGTGCCGCAAAACCTGCACCGCAGGGAGTACTACTCCCATGCAGCCATTCGCCGGACCCTTGCACCAGATAAATTCACCGATTCGGTTTACCGGATCAAAGACCATCCCTACAATCTATCCGATCTGGTCGAATTCCTCTCGGAAATTTTATCCGAAAGATTGAAGAAAACCATCGAGGATTCACTCCGCTAGTCATTCATTTTTTATTCATTTTCCATATTATGCAAGAGTTCGTTAAATTTCAGAAAAAAGACCCCGCCCAGTTCTACCAAACCTTAAGAACGAGGGTCAACGAGTATTTCGAGTCCAGGCGCCTCTCCCAGCACGCCAACGGGTTGATGGTAGCCAAGACGGTTTCGATGTTCGCCCTTTACCTCGTTCCCTACGCCGCCATTCTCCTGGGCTGGCTCAGCGGCTGGGGCAGCCTGTTCCTGTGGGCCCTCATGGGCATCGGCCTCTCGGGTATCGGGCTGGCCGTTATGCACGACGCCAACCACGGAGCGTATTCCAGCAGGCCCTGGGTCAACAAGCTACTCAGCTACACCATGGACTTCATCGGCGGCAACTCCTTCAACTGGCGCATACAGCACAACTTCCTGCACCATACCTACACCAATATCTACGAGCACGACGAAGACATCCACGACAAGCCCATCCTGCGCCTGTCGCCCTACGGCAAATACATGAAAATCCACAAGTACCAGCACTGGTACGCTCTGGCCCTGTATTCCCTGGCCACGGTGGGCTGGGTCTTCGACAAGGACTTCCTGCAACTCAACCGCTACAACAAGACCGGCATGACGCAGCAGCAGGGGGGCAATCCGGGCGCAGAGTGGACCAAGCTCGTCCTGTGGAAAGTATTTTTCCTCTTCTATGCCCTTGTACTGCCCATACTGATAGCCCCCACTGCCTGGTATATCACCCTCATCGGCTTTTTTGCCATGCTGATGATCTCCGGGCTGCTCATCACCGTGATCTTCCAGCTGGCCCACGTCGTGGAAGGCCCGACCCATCACAAACCTCACCCTACCGGTACGATGGAAAACACCTGGGCTATCCACCAGCTGCAGACCACGGCCGATTTTGCGAGGAAAAACCAGCTGGTCACCTGGTTTGTCGGCGGACTCAACTTTCAGGTGGAGCACCACCTCTTCCCCAATATCTGCCATGTGCATTACAAAGCCCTTTCCGAAATTGTCAAAAAAACGGCGGCAGAGTTCAACCTGCCTTACCACGACAACCCGACTGTTACCAAGGCCCTGGTCTCCCACCTGAAGGTCCTGAAGGAATTTGGCCAGGCGCCTCAACATAGTATGGCCTGACAAAAGATGAAAAAAATACAGACCGCCGCATTGGCCTGCCTCTTGCTGGCATCCATCCCACTGGCCTCGCAGCCGCAATTTTTTCCCCTGGAAAAAAAGAGCGCCGGAGGGTACTATGCGTCGGTCCCGGAACAACCTGCCCGGAGCCTGGTTTTGCTCATTCCGGGTCCCGGGCAGGATCCCGTTCAGGTTTTTCCCGATTCGGCAAATACGGCCCTGGCCCATGAAGAGGGCATCGCCCTGGTGGCCATCGAGCACCCCGGCAAGCTATTGCTTACGCCTGCTATCCATCGCTACCTGCTGCAGGTGATCAAACAGGCCAGCCGGGAGTTTGGAACCGAGCCGGACAAAACAGCCGTGGGAGGACTTGAGGAGGGAGGACTTCTCGCGCTTCAGTTTACCGCCGAATGCCAGGCCTCGCCCGCCTTTTACCCGCTCCGGCCCCGCGCCGTCTTTTGCATCGATACCCCGGCTGATCTCAGGGCCTGGTGGAAGAGTTGCGAAAGAGACATCCTTCGCAACACATCTGCCGAAGCGGTAGCCCAGGCCGTCCATGCGCAGCGCCTGATGGCTGAGGAACTGGGCGGCGCGCCGGATACGCTGGCCGCGGTCTACATCCGCCGATCCCCTTTCAGCATGGAGGGTGGGTTGCCGGGAAAGGAGCAGCTGCTCCTGGAAACCGGCCTGAGGCTCTACTACCACAACGACCTTTCCCTTCAACTGCGGGAAAGGGGCCGCACGCTTTACGACCTGCCCATCGGCCCTGCTTCCGCCATGGTGCAAAGCCTGCTGAAGCTCGGAAACGAAGATGCCTGGCTCGAACTTCTTTCATCATCGGCAGGCAGCGGATTCAACCAGGGAGAATGGATCTACTGGCTGATGGAATCCCTGGGCAGCGAGTAGACAGGCGCCAAAAGCAATGGGAATATTTCGGACGAGTCGCTGGAGAAATAGTTGTCCGGATTTTGGGTAGAATAGAAAATAAAAGGCTTTTCCCACAGCGTGTCGTGATACACCCTCACCTCCACCGGCCGCTCCCACTCCGATCCCGAAAAGATCAGCCTTCCCAACAAGGAACCCGACATGGAAACGGGGTCGAAATCATCGGCAAAGGTGCTGGCTAGCAGCGACTTTACCCCTTCGAGGTATGCCTGGAGAGAATCGGCGAAGATAAAGGCCGTATCCATCCCAGCCGGTTCCCATTGCAACTCCTTCACTTTGGCCGGATCGAGGTCTAGCAGCGCCATGCTGCGAAAATGATCAAATCCCGGCCAGATGCCGCTCAAATCGCCCGGCGCCGAGTACACCTCCTCATCTTCCCAGAGCCGGACAAAGGAATGGGGCAGGCTGTCTGGTCCCATTTCTACCTTGCCCACGATAAAATCACCCAACAGGGCGCCCTTTTCGTAGATGCGAACCCGGAAGCCCTGCTGCGGCCCAACGCCGTAGCGATCCCAGTCCTTTTTTTCAGGGCTGGCCAGCTGGTAGGAATCCA
This sequence comes from Saprospiraceae bacterium, assembly GCA_049306275.1. Lineage (GTDB taxonomy): Bacteria > Bacteroidota > Bacteroidia > Chitinophagales > Saprospiraceae > JADJTT01. The sequence goes on from JBAQQB010000166.1 coordinate 27,591, forward strand.
GACAGCCAAGGAGCAGGCCCAGCGTTTCGTTCACCGCCTGCCGCAGGGCTTTGACGGAGCGGGCGCCCTGGCTGGCGATCCAGGTATTGCCTTCCCTTTTCAGGTAAAACTCGCCCTGCGGGTCGGCCGCAGGCAGAATGGATACCGCCGTCACGGCGGCGCTGTCGATCCGGATCAGGCTGTCGTGAAAGAGATAATCGGCAGAGCCCTTGAACAGCCTGGGAAAGAAGTAAATCACAACGGCGGCGAGAAGCAGGTAGAGCAGGGTTCTTTTTTTCATTTTCAGCTTTTTGGCCAGATAACAAAAATAGCACAACTAGCCTCCCATAGGCTTACCTTTGTCGTGAATCCTCAAATTTTCTCGCACATGAAAAAGATCGCAACCGCATTGTTTTGCATTTTGCTCGCCGCCGCCTGTCAAAACACGCCGGCCGGAGAAGCAGCCGACCTGACGGGCTACACCCTCGAATCGGTGCCGGGCTCTTCCTGGAAAAAAGCCGTCAAGACCGACGGAGACCGAATAGTAGAGGAAGGATACATCGCCGGCGGCAAAAAAACCGGCGTTTGGGTGACCTATTACAACGACGTCAAGAACTACCCCAAGGTCGTTGCCTCCTATGCCGAGGGCGTTTTGGAAGGCCCTTACATGGAGGTCAACAATTACGGGCAGTACGAGATGGTAGCCCATTACAGCCAGGGAAAGTTGCATGGCCGCGTAGCCAAGTACAACCTCACCCGGCTGGTGGAGGAAATGTATTACCAAGACGGCTTGCTCGAAGGCCCTTACACCCTCTACTTCCCCAATTCGGACGTCAAGCAGCGCACCGCGGAGTTCAAAAAGGGGAAAGAGGACGGCATCATCCGTTTCTACAACGACCAGGGCAAGATCACCATGGAGTACGAATACCGCAACGGGGAAAAGATCAGCGGGGGTATCGTGGAGGAGGGAGCCGCCGAGTAGGCCTAGCCGGAGCGTTTTTTCCCGAAAAACGCTCTTTTTTTCTGGTCCCGGACGTACTCCAGCGGTGTGCGCCCTGTCATTTGCCGGAAGACCTTGTAGAAAGTGGATTTATTGCGAAACCCGCATTGCATGGCGATCCCGTACAGGGTGAGCGTGGAGCTGTCTTCCTCAGCCAGCCTGCGTTTGGCTTCTTCCACCCGGAAGTGGTTGAGGAAGGCCTGCAGGTTGTCGCCAAAGTGGAGGTTGACCACCTGAGAGAGGTACTTGGTATTGGAGTGCAGGAGATCGGCCAGGGTTTTGAGGCTGAGTTTGGGGTCCAGGTAGCTTTTCTCTTCTTCCAGCAGGCGCTTGAGCGCATTGAATAGCTCGGCGCCTTCCGACCCCTTGAGGCTGCTCGACAGGTACCTGGTCTTCATTTGAAGGGCGGGCGCCATTTCCCCTTTCACCTCGCCCATATCGGCCTCAAAGGCGATAAAATTGGTGAGTTTGTTGTACTCGTCGAAGATGGGATGGATGGCCAGCCGGCAGGTATAGGCCTCGCCATTCTTGCGGTAATTCGTGATCTCTTCCACGATCGGAACATGCCCCTCCAACCCGTGCCGGATCCGCTTGACCACCTCGGGTTCGGAAAGGGGCCCCTGTAGCAAATCGCCCGGTTTTTTGCCCAGGACCTCCTGAAGGGAATATCCGGTGATGCGCAGGAAATCCTCATTGACCCATTGGATCTTTTTATTCGCATCCGTTACAATGACTGCCAGGTGGTGGGACATAACCGCATCTTTTTGTCGATTGTTGAATTAGTAGCCAAATTTTACAAACAATCCTCACTTTTTCAATCATTTGCAATTTTTTCTTCTGAAAGAGAGTTGTTGTGTTTTCTGGTGCAATTCAGTTTAATGCGTATATTTGACAATCAGGGTAAATGGCTGCACATGAAGAAAGAACAACTGCCTAAGAACGGATTTTTGTATTTGGAAGCCTTTCCCTTCCACTCCTCTATTATCGACAGCTGCGATCTGGAAGTGGAAGAAAGGGAATTTGCCAGGCTGCTGGCCGGGCAGTTGCTTAAAGGCGCCCTGGAGATGACCTTCCAATGCCATTCCAGAAGCGAGGAAAAACTGCACCACCTGCATTTCGAGTCGAGAAACTGGGAGCGAATCGGCGGTCAGCGCTGCCTTGCCTTTGGCTTTCCGCTTTTCCTGATGCGGGAACCGTCTTCGGTTAAACTAGCCCCTGTTTTCCTCTGGCCGGCTACCCTTGAGCCCGACCTGCACCGCCCGAATTTCTGGACCCTGCGCTCTGCAGCGGGGAAAGGTCCGGTTGTGAACCCCCTGCTCGCCTCCTTACTGCCTGAAGGAAACAGCCTTCCCGAGCCTTCCTGGTCCGCCGCGGAAATACCGGATACCAAAGCGCTCCAACAGTATGGACAAGCCATTGCCGGACAACTCGGCGCCGACTGGCAAGAGAACTGGGAAGCCCCCTACCCCGTGCCGCCATTGGAGGTCATCGGCGATCTTTCAGAACAAAAGGCCCTCCTGCCCTGTATGGTGCTGGGCGCTTTTAAACCCGCTTTCCTCCAGGAAGCTGATGAAGATGCCTGGCTTTTTGAAGCTGAGCCGCTGCCGCCCTCCGAAAACCGCCAGCCTTTTGAAAGGTCGCGCTTCTCCCCTTTCCAGGCCGCGGCATGGGAAAAGGCCCAACACAGCAAAACCACGCTGGTTGAGCAAAGCAACCAGCAAGCCACGGCCGATTGGGTGACCGACCTCCTCTTCAACGCCCTGGCCAACGGGGAGCGCGCCCTGATCGTTTCCGACCGCCTCAGCCGCCTTTCGCAGTTGCAGTCAAGGCTCTCTTCGCTGTCGGCCGACTGGCTGACCTTCCTGCTCAAAGATCCGGCACAGGACTCCTATCTGCTGTCGGAACTCATGAAAGCCCGCCTGAATAACGAAGATACGGGTCCCGTTTTCCCGCAAGACGACTTCAAAGTGACCCTGGCCAAAGCCGTCAGGCATAAGGAAAAGCTCGACAAGGCTTATCAAAGCCTGCAAAAAGAGCTGCTCGGGCCCAATAACTGGACCGAGCTGACAGGACTCTACCTCAAAAGTTCGGCCATCGAAGGCAAGGAATTGCTGAGCAGCCAGTTGAGCACCCAGGACTTCCAGTTCAGCTTCGAAGAATACGAAGCGTTCAAGGATAGCATCTCCCGCAGCATACCGCTATACAACCGGATCAACACCCTCAAGCACCCGCTCACCAGTCTGCATGCTTCGCATTTTCTTGAAAAAAGCAAGGAGGAAGCCCTGAAGAACCTGGAGAAACTGATCCAATTGCACACCGGAAGACTGGAGGGACTCAACCACGAGATTCTCAGGCAAACCGACGCCTATGCGTTGAAACTCAACGACCACCTCGAACAGGGCTTTTTGTCCCTCCAGGCGCGGCTCAACCAGTTGGTAGAATCTTTCACCGATCATAGGAATAAGTACGGCGACAGTTTCGAGAGGAGCGGCAACCAGGCCACAAAGCTCAAAGGCCTTTTCAACGCTCGCGCCAAGCAACTGGCCGCGGCAAAAGAGGAGATCACACAATCCTACCTGGCCCTGGCACGGCGCCACCAGGAGCACAATTTCTTCGACTTTCACTTCCTGAGCGCTGGCGAGGCGAAAAACATGAGCCGCGTCAACGACAGCATTAAACGCTATGGCCAGGCCCTGAACGATTGGAGAAGCCGCATCCGCGAGCGGGTGCTGGAAGAAGTGGCCCGGCTGAACCAGCAAACGGTGTTCCCCGATATCGGCTTTCAGGAACCTATCGCTCACCTGGAAGAACGCATCGACCACACCCTCTCCGAGCTGAACGAAGCGAAAATCTATGGCGAGCAGATGGAGGCCAACATGCTGACCCTTCCGAAAAAGCAGAAATACCTCGACAGCATTCTGGAAAAACTGGAGACTACCAGCCTCAACCTCCGCGATTTCGCCCCCTTCTACGACTGGCAACGCCATTGGCTGATGTTGACCGAACCACAGCAGCGGGTCATGCGCGCACTTATCAAGGTCAAGCCCCAAAACTGGACCTCCGCCTTTGAAAGCTGGTATCTCCACCATTGCCTCAACCGGCATTACACCGACGACCTGCCTACAGACGACCAGGCGCTCAAAAATTTCCACGAGGCATGGACAGCCCTGCAGTCCTATCTCCCGCCCCTGGTGCAGCGGCAATGGCTCGACCGGCAGCACAAAGCCTTCAAATCCTGGAAACGCAACAACAAGCTGGGCTTCCAGGCTTGGCTCGGCAAGGGAAAGCACACGGGGGCGCCCAAATCCTGGTTCGATGGCAACTGGGAGGCCCTGCACGATCTCTTCCCCGTCTGGATGATGCCCGACGGACTGGCCGCTTCGATGTACGACCCCGATAATTGCCCGGAAATCGACTGGGCCATCGTCTGGGAGCATGAGGAAATCGAACCCTCTATCTGGAAGGCCATCGCGCCGAAAGTAAAGCGATGGGTGGTGATAGGCGATCAACAGGGCAAACTCTTCCAAAAGCTCAGGGAAAAGGGATGGCCCTCCCTCCCGCTCTTGCCGTTGCCGCCAAGTGTCGTCGGGGATGTGCTGGAAGGAGGTGCAGATGAATTTTCACAAAACACTGTCAATCAAACTATTGCAGTCGGCGGTTTATATGATTTCTCGAAGCACACCAACGAGGCTGAAGCGCAGGAGGCCGTCAGGCTGCTCAACGATATCAGGCCCACGCCCGCACGCACCTTCCCTTCAGTCGCCATTTTGACCTTCACGGCCGAGCAGCGCGACCTGATTGCCCGGTACCTGCTGCAAATCAAACAGCGCAACCAACAAGGCAGCGAAAAGATCAGAAGCCTGGAGCGAAACGGTTTGACGGTCCTACAGGCCGATGAGTTTCTGGGCGCTTCTTTTGACCATATCATCCTCTCCACGACCATTGGTCCCGTCGACGTGCAGGGTACTTTGCCGCCCGACACCACTTTCTTCTCCTCTCCTGCTTTTGAGCGCGCGGTCAGGGCGTTGGAACAGTCGGCTTCCCAGCAAAAATACCTGCTGCACTCTTTCTCGGAAGCCCACCTGTCGGCGCCCAGGATGTCTCCTTTCCTCCGCCTGGAGAACCCGGCGGAGCATTCAGCGAGAAAGCCGGTGGAGGAAGGGCTCGTTCCCGAGTTCAACCGCGAGGTACAGGCGTTGCTGCAAACCTATTTCGACGACTGGCGCTTCTACCTGCACACCTCCCTGCCCGATATACAGATTCCCTTGTTGCTGCGCCGAGATGGCTTCCAGAACGCGCTCATTCCCGATCTTTTCCTGGGGAATGCCCCGGCTACTTCCTACACCTGGGAATGGGAAGCCAGGGAGGCGTTGCGGGAAAGGGGTTACCACCTCCAGCCGGTCTGGTCGGCGCTGTTTTGGAAAAATCCGCGTCAGGAAGCCAGAAAACTGGCCAGCCGCATCATTTCAGGCTACAACAAGCTGTTGAAAGACGAGGCGAAAAGGGAAGAAGAAACCGAATCACATCCCGAGCAGGCGCCTTAATGCCTTTTCCGGCTGGATGAAAGGCCCGGTCTCCGCTGTACTGGAGGTCGGAAGGCCGGTATCCCGGAGAATGGCATAGACCTCGCTGGTCGTCAGCGAGGGTTGAAAGGACTTGAGCAGGCCGGCGAGACCCGCTACGTAGGGCGTAGCCATGGAGGTGCCGTTAAAGACCTTGTACTGATCTCCCGGAACGGTGGAATAGATGCTGACACCCGGCGCTGCCACCGCCATTTCCAGTCCCGTGATCCGGTTGGAGAAGGAAGCCCTGTTGAGCAGGGTATCCAAGGCGCTGACGACGATGAGGCCGGGGGTATTGGCCGGCGAAATATTGCGGGCATAGCCTCCGTCGTTGCCTGCCGCTGCCACCACGACCGCGCCAGCCTGGGCTGCGTACCGGATGGCTTTCTGGTAGGCCAATTCCTTGCTGCCGTCGGTGCGTCCGCCAAGCGACATGGAAATCACATCAGCGCCGAGGTCGGCCGCTTCGATGATGCCGCTGACGATTCCGGCCTGGGTTCCGGAGCCGTAGTCGTTGAGCACTTTAATGCTGGTTACTTGGTAAAACTTGTCGGTTGGGGCGAAAGAAGCAATGCCCAAGCCATTGTTGGAAACGGCCGCAGCGATACCTGCGCAGTGGGTGCCGTGGCCCACTTTATCCTTGTTGTACTTCGTTTGTGTACTTTTAAAATTGCCCTTGAGGTCTTCATGCGCGCCATCTACGCCCGTGTCGAGAATGGCGATGAGGGTCTTCTTTGCCGGCCGCACCCCGCTTTCGCGCAGGAATTGATACAGCGCGGCGACATCCATCTGGTCGAAGCCCCACAATTGCTCGATTCCAGGGTCGTTGACGCCGTATTTTTTCCGGATTTTCTTCACCGGCGATTCCACCGGCGGAGCGATTTGTACCAGGTCGTTCTTTTCCGCCCAGTCGATCATGCCATGAGCCAGCAATTCGTCGAGGATAGCCTGGAGCTGGTCTTCTTTGGAGGCGGGTATTTCAACGAGATAATAATCGTCGAGGTCGGTATCGAGCATGCGTTTGGGCGTGAATGCGCGCTCGTAGAGCAGTCCGTATTGATGGGTGATCGACTCAAGTTGGTCCAACCCGCTGCCTTCTTTCAGTTCGACCATCAGCTCCCATTCATTTTCCCTCTCGGGAGATACTTGCCCGAGCGAACCGGTGAAATTATTCCAGCCGAGCAACATGCCCAACACACCGGCGCCGAGCATGGCGAAAAAGAGCCAGGACCGGTTGCGCAGCAGGCTCAGCAGGGCAGGCGCCACGGCCATAATGGCCAGATCGCGCAGCAGGTGCGGCCCTTTGGCGGCCCAGGGGCCGGGCAGGAGCCCCAGCGCCACGATATATACGGCAAGCGCTATGAAAAAGACCGCTCTCAGCAGCTTGCCGAGCCCTTTTTGCGATTGGAAATAAAACCAAAGGGACAAGGTGATGACCGAGGCCAGGAAACTGAGGGGATAGAGCAGGGAAAACATAGCGGCGGGGTTATATTATTCGGAGTTATGTGACAAAGGTAACTGAATATGCAACCGCATATTTCCTATTTTTGTTCCGTTTATCATTAAAACCTTTGTACTACCATGTCTGAAATACTGAAATGCCTCATCATAGGCTCCGGTCCTGCCGGCTATACGGCGGCGATCTACGCTGCCCGCGCAAACCTCTCCCCCGTCATGTACACCGGAAAAGACCCCGGCGGACAGTTAATGATCACCACCGACGTAGAAAACTACCCTGGCTACCCCGATGGCGTTATGGGCCCGCAGATGATGGAAGACTTCAAGAAACAGGCCGAGCGCTTCGGCACGGATATCCGCTACGAGATGATTGAAAAGGTGGACTTCAACGGTCCGGTTCACAAGGTTTGGACCGAGAGCGGAGAAGAGATCCAGGCCCATACGGTGATCATCGCCACGGGCGCCAGCGCCAAATGGCTGGGTCTGGACTCGGAGAAAAAGCTCATGAACAAGGGCGTCTCTGCCTGCGCCGTGTGCGACGGCTTCTTCTTCCGCGGCCAGGAGCTGGCGGTGGTGGGGGGCGGCGATACGGCTGCCGAAGAGGCTTCCTACCTGGCCAAGTTGTCGCCCAAGGTGCACATGCTGGTGCGCCGCGACGAGCTGCGCGCCTCCAAGATCATGCAGCAGCGCGTGATGAATACCCCGAACATCGAAATCCACTGGAACACCGAGGCGGAGGAAATCCTCGGCGACGATACGGTCACCGGCGTGCGTGTAGTCAACAATAAAACCGGAGAAAAGAAGGTGATTCCTGCCACGGGTTTCTTCGTGGCTATCGGCCACAAGCCCAATACCGACCTGTTTAAGGGCTGGCTGGACATGGATGAGACCGGCTATCTCATCGTCAATGCCGGCAGTTCCCGCACCAAAATACCCGGCGTTTTCGCTTCCGGCGACGCTGCCGACAAGGTGTACCGCCAGGCCGTCACCGCCGCCGGCACCGGCTGCATGGCCGCGCTGGACGCGGAGCGGTATCTGGTTGAACACAATATCGCTTAAAAAAAAAGGTGCGCCGCGGCGCACCTTTTTTTTTAAGC
>JBAQQB010000167.1:0-3124 GCA_049306275.1 Saprospiraceae bacterium
CGCCTTAGGCGCTCAAAAAAACACCGATCCAAAATTAAATAACTTCGCCGCCGAAGGCGGCGGAGCATAATGAATAGAAACTTTGATTGTATCTTTACCGCATGGCAACGCCTGTTAACCGGACCGACGGACCAAGATCAAACCCCAGCTACGGTATCTCTATCGTCAGCGTGGCTATGGTTTTGTTCCTGCTCGGCTTCTTCGGGCTCGTCCTGCTCCAGGCCCAGCGACTGGTCACCCTGCTCAAGGAAGAGATCAACCTCATCGTGGAGGTGAGGGACGAGGCGGACGATGAGGAGATCGCCGCACTGAAGGATCACCTCGAATCCAGCCCGATGATCAAACCGGGCAGCATGCAGTTTATCAGCAAAGAAGAGGGGATCGAGCTGCTGAAGCAGGATTTCGGGGAAGATTTCCTCGAAGCAGGCCTGCCCAACCCGCTCTTCGACGTGTTCACCTTCAACGTGAGGTCGCAGTACATGGATCCCGACAGCCTCGCCGCGATCCGCAGCAGGCTCACGGCCCAATGGTCGACGATCAGTGATGTGTACTACCAGAAAGGCATGATCGAAACCCTGTCGAGAAACCTGCGCAAAATGGGCTGGTTTGCACTGGGTATCAGCGTGTTGTTCCTGTTCGTGGCCTTCATGCTCATCCACAACACCATCCGGCTGGCGCTGTATTCCAACCGCTTTCTGATCAAAACGCAGGAACTGGTGGGCGCTTCCTGGGAGTTTATCAGCCGCCCCTTTCTCCGGCGCAGCGTCTGGAACGGCGTACTGAGCGCCCTGCTGGGCATCGCGTTTCTCAACGCCATACTCTGGCTCGTACAGCAGCAGATACCGGAACTGAAAACCCTGCAAGACTGGCCGGGCATCCTCACCGTTTTCGGACTCCTCATCGTGGCAGGCATCCTGATCACCTTTTCCAGCACCTACTACGTCATCAACAAGTATTTAAAAATGCGGGTAGACGACATGTACTGACGCTGCCCCCGAAAGATAAAACACCCAACAGCATGAGCAAACCGAATCCGCCCAAGCGGAAAGTTGTGGTCACTACCACGCCGCAGAAAGAAAAGGAGAGCGCAACCCGTTCTTTCCGCACCGTCGCCGACAAGCCCCAGACCCAGCAGATGGTCTTTTCCAAACAGAATTACTACTGGATGCTCCTCGGCGCCGGGCTCATCGCCCTGGGCATGATGCTGATGGCCGGCGGGCACATGCCCAGCCCGGATGTCTGGGACGACTCCATCATCTACAGCTGGCGGCGCACCGTGCTGGCCCCCTTCCTGATACTGGCGGGGCTGGTGGTTGAAGTTTACGCCATTTTCAAACGCTGATCCAATGGGCGAACTGATCCGCGCGCTGGTCCTTGGCATCGTACAAGGACTGACGGAGTTTCTGCCCGTTTCGAGCAGCGGCCACCTCGAACTGGCCAAATACCTGCTCAACGACCCCAGCATGGCCGAAGAAAGCCTGCTGATGACCGTCACCCTCCATTTCGCCACCGCACTGAGCACCATGGTCGTGTTCCGAAAGGAGATCGGAGACATCCTGAAGGGGCTTTTTGCTTTTAAATGGAACAAAGAGACTCGGTTCAGCTACCTCATCGTGCTGTCCATGATCCCGGCAGCCGCCGTTGGCCTGCTGCTGGAAGACCAGATCGAAGCGCTCTTCAGCAAGAATATCCTGCTGGTCGGCTTTGCCTTGCTCTGCACCGGCCTGCTGCTGTTTCTGGCCGACCGCGCCAGCCACACCGACAAGAGCGTGGGGCCGCTGGAGGCCATCGTCGTGGGCATCGCCCAGGCTATCGCCATCCTGCCCGGCATCTCGCGCTCGGGCGCTACGATTTCCACCTCCGTACTGCTCAAAATCGACCGCAGGCAGGCCGCCAGTTTCTCCTTCCTCATGGTCGTGCCCCTCATTTTCGGAAAAATGGGGAAAGATGTCCTCGACGGCGCCTTTCAGACCAACGACCACAATATCGCGGCCCTGGCCATAGGCTTCGTCGCCGCCTTCTTCACCGGGCTGCTGGCCTGCCGCTGGATGATCCTGCTGGTACAGAGGGCCAAGCTCTCCTGGTTTTCGGTTTACTGCTTCGCAGTAGCCGCATTCTGTATGATTTTGTATTTTTGGGTTTGACACCGTGCAGCAAGCAGATATGTCTTCACAAGATCCTCCTTCCCGATCGCGCCTGATCCCGGCTGAGCTGGCAAAAGGCGCAATGCTACTGGTAGACAAGCCGCAGGGCTGGACTTCCTTCGACGTAGTCAACAAGATTCGCTATAAACTGAAAAGCCTCCTCGGGGTCAAAAATATCAAGGTGGGCCACGCAGGCACCCTCGACCCCATGGCCACCGGCCTGCTCATCGTCTGCACCGGCGGCATGACGAAAAAGATCGACCATTACCAGGGATTACCCAAGGAATACACCGGCGCCATCACCTTCGGCGCCTCCACCCCCTCCTACGACGCCGAAACCGAGCCCGACGCCACCTTCGAATGGGACCATATCACCCCGGAAATGCTGGAGGAGGTAAAAGCCCGGTTCATCGGCGAGATCGACCAGGTACCCCCCATGTTCTCCGCCATCAAAGTCGATGGGCAGCCGCTCTACAAGAAAGCCCGCAGGGGCATCGAAGTAGAGGTCAAACCCCGCAGGGTGCACATCCACACCCTAGAATGGACCCGCGTCAACATGCCGGTTGTGGATTTTCTGGTGCGCTGCAGCAAAGGCACCTACATCCGCTCCCTGGCCCACGACGTGGGCAAAGCCCTCCAAAGCGGCGCCTACCTCAGCCGCCTCGTCCGCACCAAAATCGGCGACTACAGGCTGGAAGACGCCTGGGAGTTGGAGGAGTTGGTGGATACGCTGGAGGGGTTGACGGTGAAGGGTGAAGGGTGAAACTACTCACCCCCAGCCCCTCTCTCGGGAGAGCTAATCATGTAGGGGGTGATTAGTGGGGCGCCAAATTAATTTGGCGCAGGGTACTGCCAATTTATTGGCGGCAGCGGTACGCCAAATTTATTTGGCGACTGAATTGACGCACAATGAACTGATATTCAATTGCTTTAAAAAAGCAACCCTCTGCATTGCTCCGTAGCGAGGATTTTGAAAATCC
>JBAQQB010000168.1:0-20955 GCA_049306275.1 Saprospiraceae bacterium
GCTCTTTTCTACTTACAGCACAAAAACAATCTGTCAATGTTTTAGAGGCTTTGAAGGATGTCTTTTCACCCCAGCCTGTATTTTATTTGAATTTGGTCAATATTGATTACCCTGAGTAGTTACAAAATGAAGCCCATGCTCATCACCGAAGTCTTCTACCCCCACCACCGCGCCGAGTGGCGCGAATGGCTCCAGACCAACCACCAGTCAAAAACCGAGGTCTGGCTGCGTCTTTTCAAAAAAGAGACCGGCAAACCCTCACTGCCTTACGACGATCTGGTGGAAGAATGCCTCTGCTTCGGCTGGATCGACGGGGTAGTGAAGAAATATGACGAAGAAAGCCGTGTGCAGCGCATTTCACCCCGGAAAAAGAAGACCTTCCTCTCCGAACTCAACCGCCAGCGCATTTGGAAACTCCAGCATCTGGGCCTCATGACCACGGCGGGCATCGCCCCCATCGCCAACCAGCTCGGCCACCCCGATGACCCGCTCGAAATACCCGGCTGGATATTGGAAAGATTGCAGGCAGAGCCCAAGGTCTGGGAAACCTTCGACGCCTTCCCCCACTTCTACAAACGCCTCAAAATCGGCTGGATATCGGAGAACCGGGCCGACCCCAACCACCCTATTGTGCAGCAACGGCTCGAATACCTGGTCAAAATGACGGCGCAGGGGAAGCGGTATGGGGCGGAGCCGCTGAGAGATGTCATCTTTGGGCAAAAGCATTAACATTTTCTTAACACAGATGACATCTCTAAAAGATGACATCTATTAGAGATGTCATCTGTGTTAAGAAGCCCTACATCTCCATCAAAAACAATATCCCCACACCCGCCAGATACCCCAGCATCGCCACCCAGGTGATCTTTTTGGCATACCAGATGAAGTCGATGCGCTCCATGCCCATCGCCGCCACGCCTGCCGCAGAACCGATAATGAGCATGCTGCCGCCGGTGCCGGCCGTGAAAGCAATGAAATGCCAGATCGGAGCGTCCATGGCGTCGGGATACATGCCCATGACAGCCGCCACCAGCGGCACGTTGTCGATGATCGCAGAGGCAAAGCCGAGGATGACAGCGACGATGCTCTCGTTGGGGATCACCCTGCCCATGGCCTCGGCCAGACTCCTCAACAGACCGGCCGGCTCCGCAGCCGCAGCGTTGGCCACCACCGCCTCCAACGCTCCGATGGCCAGCAGGATGCCGATGAAGAAGATAATACTCGACCACTCCACCCGCGACAAGGCATGCCGCGCCGAATACATCGCCTTGCGCTCCTTCCGGAACTCCTCCTCCGGGTGGATGTATTCTGAAATCAGCCAGACCGCAGCCAAACTGAGCATCATGCCCATATACGGCGGAAGATGAGTGATAATCTTAAATACAGGTACAAAGACCAAACCGCTCAATCCCGCGATCAGCATAACCGTGCTGCTCTTCAGCTTGGGCTTTTTCTCATGCCCCTCATGCCCATCCGACAACTCCCCTCTGAAAATTTTCAGCCGGGAAAGGAATAGCAAAGGCACGACCAAACAAGCGATCGAGGGCAGGAAAAGGTTGACGACCAGCTTCTCTGTCGAAACCTTCTCCCCTATCCAGAGCATAGTGGTCGTCACATCGCCGATCGGCGTCCAGGCGCCGCCTGCATTGGCTGCGATCACCACCATGGAGGCGTACCAGAATCGCTCTTCTTTATCGTGCACGAGGCGGCGAAGCAGAGAGATGAGCACAATGGTGGTGGTGAGGTTGTCGAGAATAGACGACATGAAAAAGGCCAGAAAGCTGATGATCCAAAGCATCTTGACCTTGTTGCGGGTGCGGATGCGGTCGGTGATCACGCCGAATCCCTGGTGTAGATCCACCAGTTCCACAATGGTCATGGCGCCCAACAGGAAGAAGATGATTTCAGCGATTTTCCCTGTTTGGTGCAGCAACACATCGTCGATGGGTGCAACTAGGTCAAGGTGGGAAATGACCGGCATACCGGCAACCGCGATAATGGCCCACAACAACACCCCCATCAGGAGGGTGGGCACCGACTTGTCCAATCTGAGCGGATGCTCGAAGATGATGGTGGCGTAACCCACCAGGAAAATGGCAATGAGAACGGGTATCATGGTCGTGTTTGTTTATAGTTCAACAAAACGACCCTCACCCTTCAAAAAGTCACAGATGTCATCTTTAAAAGATGTCATCTTTAAAAGATGTCATCTCTCGCAATCCTGCGGCATAATTCTCAACCGGTTCACATCGAAGCCCTTCTCCTTCGCCCGCAGCACCAGATCATCGTACAACACCTTGTCCATCTGCGGCGTGCGGCTCAGTATCCACAAGTAATTGCGGTTGGGATGGCCCACCACGGCGTATTGGTAGCTCTCGTCCAACTCGATCACCCAATACTTGCCCCTGAAAGGCCAGAAAAACTGCACCGCCAGCCTGGCATTGCTCTTTTTGTCTTTGACAAAAGCCTTCCCTCCGATAGAGGTTTCCTTTCCGTCGCGCACACAGCGGTTGAGCACGCTCACATAGCCCTTGTCCGTCAGCCCGTAGGTGGCCGTCACGCAACGGCACCCTTTCTCCGGACCAATGGGGAAGGCGCTGATCTCATACCAGACCCCGGCGTATTTTTCAAGATCGACAAAAGGAACAGTCTCGAGGTTTTGGGAAGAAGAGCAGCTGATAAACATAAAAGAGGCGATGAAGCAGGAAAATACGGGTTTCATGGTTTCAATGGTATGTTGGCATAGATGCTTTACAAATTTAAACTATTTTTATGGGCTTTGTTTATGAAACACCCCCCTCATGTTCAGGTTCCTCGCCCCAATCATCCTTTTGACCGCAACCGCATCCGCCGCCTGGTCGCAGCCTGCCGCCGGCAGGGTTATCGTAGAATGGGAAGACAATACCATCAGCCTGTTCCAAACTGATCAGCAGCCCGCTGATCCATCCGCCTGGATGGAGGCCTTCCGCAAACAGCCCGGAGTGAAAGCCGCGCAGTGGGACTACCCCCTCGAATTCTACGCCATCCCCGACGACCCGCGCTACGACGCGCAGTGGAGCCTGCCTCATATCGGCGCCGACCTGGTGTGGGATATTACCACCGGCGGCCTTACCGCCCTGGGCGACACCATCGTCATCGCCATCCTCGACGGGGGCTTCGACATAGAACACCCCGACCTGGCGGGCAATATCTGGATCAACCGGGGCGAAATTCCCGGCGACGGCATCGACAACGACGGCAATGGATTTATCGACGATGTGCAGGGCTGGAATTTCGCCGACGACTCCCCCACCCACCCTGCCGACTTTCACGGCACTTCCGTTGCCGGTATCGCCGGAGCCCTGGGCAACAATGCCCGGGGCATAACAGGCCTCAACTGGAACATAAAAATGATGTTCTTCACCACTAAAACCGTCAGCGACGTTGTGGAGGCCTACCAGTACATCATCCGCCAGCGGGAGCTCTATAGCGCTTCAGAGGGAGAAAAGGGCGCTTTTATCGTCGCCACCAACGCCTCCTTCGGCTTGTCGGCAGTGTTTTGCGAAGAACAGCCCGTCTGGGCCGGCATGTACGACAAACTGGGCTATGCCGGCATCCTCACCGCCGCCGCCGCCAGCAACAACGGCCTCGATGCCGACCAGACAGGCGATATGCCCGCTACCTGCGGCAGCCCTTTCCTCATCACCACGCTCAACAGCGACCAAAACGACGCCAAGGAGCCCGATTCTGGCTTCGGCTCCATTTCCATCGACATGGGCGCACCGGGCTCAGCTATTACAACAACCCAGCCCAACAACAAATACGGCAATTTCAACGGCACCTCCGCGGCGGCGCCCCATGTTTGCGGCGCCATCGCCCTGCTCTACAGCGTGCCCTGTGAAACCTTCGCCCAAAGCATGAAAAAAGCCCCGCAGCAAGCCGCCCTCACCGTGCGCAGGGCCCTGCTCGACGGCGTCAGCCCAAGCCCCGCCCTCGAAGAACTGACGCTTACCGGCGGACGGCTTTCCATCATCAACAGCCTGGAAATTATTGAAGCGGAGTGCGGACAGGAAGAACAAAACGTGCTGAAGATTCTCGATATTTACCCCAACCCCGCACAGGAAGGCATCGAGGTGCGCTACAACGCCCACGACCAGAAGCGAATCTCCTGGCGGTTGATCCATTTCACAGGACAATGTATTCTCGAGCAAGCCCTTCCCGTGTCCAACTCGCTGAGCAACAAGCGATTTTATCTTTCTTTGCCCAATCTGCCCCAAGGCCTCTACCTGCTCGTACTCACCGACGGACAGACGCAGGTCAGCAAAGTTTTTTTCCTGCAATAATCATTGCATTTCCAGCCGGGAAATCTTATTTTGAAGGGGTCAATTCATTGGCATTTTCAAAATAAACACCTTTAACTCGTCATGAACACCGAAATCAAAACTCTCAGCCATGCTCTTATTGAAGAGATCATCGGCGCCTTTGGGCTTCCAAAGAACGCTTTTTTCCACCGCATTTTCTGGCCCTTCTTCTCCGTAGTCACTACCCGGCTGGCATGCCTGGGCGCATCATTCGACCGCATCACCCGGGAAGAAGGCGTTCCCCAAGCTGCCAAATGTATGCTTCAGCATTTCTGCAGTAAAGTTACTGTTGTGGGATCTGAAAATATCCCCACCAAAGGCCCCCTGCTCATCTCCTCCAACCACCCGGGAACAGTCGACGGAGTGGTCATCCTTTCCCAATTGCCCCGGAACGATATCGTCTGGTTGTCGGGCCAAATCCCCTTTTTCGCCAATCTTCCCAACGCCAGCAGCCATATGCTGTTTGTTTCAAAATACGACCACGCCTCCAGGATCAAAGCGCTCCGCCAAAGTATCATCCACCTAAGAAATGGAGGCGCCTTGCTGGATTTCGGCGCCGGGCACTTTGAACCCGACCCCGCCTTCAGCTCAGAAAGCCAGACGATGATGGACCAATGGATGGAGGGCGCCGGCTTTTTTCTCAGACATGTTCCCGGATTACAAATCATTCCAACCATTGTTAGCGGCGTTATCTCCCCGGACTGGGCCCATACCCGCTTCCGCTTCCTGAGGAAAAGACAGGTCGACCGCCTGCGGATCATCAATTTTGCACAGGTTATTGCGCAACTCATTTCCCCAGGAAAATATCTTGTTAACCCCTCCGTTTCATTTGCCCCCCCATTTACCCTTGATGACCTGAAAGGCCTTGAACCCATGTCGGCCGTTATTTCGAAGGAAAAAGAACTGCTGAATGAGCACACCCGTCTCTTTGGCCTGTCTGCTTGAACCGTTTTTATCCTTACCTTTGAGTGAACCCAATCATAGCCGACATGAGCAGATCGTCCACCCTGATCCATTTCCTCTGCCTGACCGGATTCTTTTTCTGCCTTTTCCTCCCCGCAAGATCGCAGGAATCCTATGCTTTGTCCATCCGGAAATCGGCCGCTCCCATGCGCCTCGACGGCCTGCTCAATGAAGAAGCATGGCAGCAGGCTGATGTAGCGAAGGACTTCTTCCAGAACTTTCCCTTCGACACCTCTTTCTCCGTGATGAAAACAGAGGCTATGGTCTGCTTCGACGACCAGTTTTTGTACATCGGCGCGAAGGTGTACCAGAAAAGGGAGGATTATATCGTGTCTTCCCTCAAACGCGATTTCGACGGCGGCACGAGCGACGAGTTCAACGTTAACATTGACCCCTTCAACGACAAGCTCAACGGCTTCCACTTCGCGGTGTCGCCCTTCAACGTGCAACGCGAAGGGCTGATCGACAACGGCGCCAATGTCAACTCCGACTGGGACAACAAGTGGTACTCCCAGGTCAGCAACGCCGATGAATACTGGACCCTGGAGATGGCCATCCCCTTTAAGACCCTCCGCTATAAGAACAATAGCGCTGGCAATTCCTGGCGCATCAATTTCATGCGGGTGGCGCTCAAGGAAAACGAGCTCTCCAACTGGGTGCCCGTACCCCGGCAATTCGATGGCGTCAACCTGGCATTCGCCGGTGATCTGATCTGGACGGAAGCCCCGCCCCAGCCCGGCCTCAACGTTTCGCTCATCCCCTATATCACCGGGCGCCTGGAGCGCGATTTCGAGTTTGAGCTACCTGCGGAATTCAGCCCCAACGGCGGCGCCGATGCCAAGATCGCCCTGACGCCCTCTCTCAACCTCGACCTCACCTTCAACCCGGACTTTTCTCAGGTGGACGTCGACCGCCAGATCACCAACCTGAGCCGTTTCGAGCTGTTCTTTCCGGAGCGGCGGCAGTTTTTCCTCGAAAACCAGGACCTGTTCAGCATGTTCGGCTTTCCCAACAGCCGGCCCTTTTTCAGCCGCCGCATCGGGCTGGCCAGCGGCATCGTCAAAAAAACCAACACCAGCGGGCAGATCGTCGAGGTGCCCCGCTCACTGAACGTGCCCATCCTGGCCGGCGCACGGCTCAGCGGCAAACTCAACCCCAATTGGCGCATCGGACTGCTCAATATGACCACCGGACGGGTCGATGACCTCAACCTGGATCCCGCCAATTACTCGGTGGGCGTATTACAGCGCAAAATATTCGACCGCTCCACCATCGGGGCCGTATTCGTCAACAAAGAAAATTTCGCACAACAGGCAGATGGAGGTTACCAGCACGACGCCAACGGCTACAACCGTGTGGCGGGGTTGGAGTACAACCTCTATTCCAAGGACAACAAATGGGAAGCCGAGCTATTTTACCACCGCTCCTTCTCGGCCAGCAATAACAAGGACGCCCAGGCGGCAGCCCTGTTCCTGGGCTACAATACCAGGAAATGGCGGCTTTTCCTGCCGGTTCAGTACATAGGTTCCGGCCACAGGGCCGACATGGGATTCGTGCCGCGGCCGGGGTTCCTGGCTACCTCGCCCGGGTTCAACTACGCCATGTTCCCCAAAAGACCAGAGGTGAGCAAGAAGATCGTCCAGTACGGGGTGGGCATGGACAACGATATTATCTTCAACCAACCCGACTACCGGCTGGCCGACAGGAGGCACGGCTTGTATGCCTACATGGACTTCCAGGGGCAGAGCAGCATCTGGGCAGAACTCTCGTCAGAATACATCTACCTGTATTTCCCCTTCGACCCTACCAACTCGGGCGGCAAGGAGCTGCCCGAGGGCAGCGATTACACCTTTAACCAGATAGAAGCCGGGTTCAACTCCGACCAGCGGAGCAAGTTCTTTTTCAACGTCGAGGTAAGCGGCGGCGAATACTTCAACGGGGAGATATTACAGGCCGAAGGCGCCCTCAATTACCGCCTGCAGCCCATCGGCATCTTCGCCCTGTCGTTCACCTACACCGATATCGATCTGCCCGACGGCTACAACAGCGCCCGCTTCTGGCTCGTCGGTCCGCAGGCCGAGCTGGCCTTTTCTCGAAGCCTCTTCTTCAGCGCCTTCCTCCAGTACAACACCCAGGCCAACAACGTCAACATCAACTCCCGCCTGCAATGGCGCTTCCGCCCGGTGTCCGACCTCTTTCTGGTCTACACCGACAACTACCTTTCCGACGAGTTTTTTATGGGTCCCCGCGTGAAGAACAGGGCGCTGGTGCTGAAAGTGACGTACTGGCTGAACTTATAGTTTAGAGTTGAGAGTTTAGAGTGAAGTGTTTTTCACTCTAAACTTTAAACTCTAAACTTATTTAATCCTCACCTTCCCCCCGATCCTCACCGAGAAGCGGTGTATTTGATCCATATTCGGCCCGATGTGGTGGCCGAAGAAGGGGCGGCTGTAGGCCGATTCGGCGAAGACTTGCAAGCGGTCGCCGATCTTGCGCTCGATGCCGAAGCCGCCGGAGAAGCTCAGGTAGGCGTTGTCGCCCAGGTTGCCGTTATTGAGCAGGCCTTTGGGGAATGTCTTTTCACTGAGCAGCGACAACTCCGCCGCATTGGGCTCGGGCTCCATGGAGCGGGAGGATTCAATCACCTCCCTGCTGATCTGGTAGCGGCTATCGAGCACCAGGTTGGCCTCCATGCCGGCGAGCAGGTAGACATCCCAGCCGGAGCGGGTGGGCAGGAAGCCGCGGCGCAGCTGCAAGGGAATGTTGAGGAATTGGTATTGAATGCCTTCAAATGATTCGATGACCAGGTAATCAAAGGTGCCGTACATCTGCACCGGCACAGCCGGGCTGTATGCGACCTGGCTGTAATTCAGACCGGTCAGCAAGCTCCATTTCCTGCCTTCTAGGGTGAACGAAAGGCCCGCTGCGTAAGCTACGGTGTCCTCCCAATAGTCCGTCGTGCCGAAAACTTCGTCGGCCGGCGTATGCACCAGGGTGTAGTCGGAGCCCGAATACAAACTCAGGTACATCCGCGCAGGTTTCCTGACGATGGCTTTGAACGCCTCTATGCCTGCCAGTGCCGAACCTTGCGACAGCGGCTCCAGGTTGGGTATTTTCCCTTCGGGAAAAAATGCAGGTTGGAGCAAAGACGGGGCCGCTGCGGCAATTGCTGCCTGAGGCGCAACCAAGGTTTGTGGAATAACAGAAGCCTGTGGCGGCGCTGGCGGGATTCCTCTCCCTATCTCCCCCGCTGGCGGGGGCTGGGGGGTGGAAATTTCAGGCGCCTGAAAGACCTCCCACGCCGAAGGAGCAACTGCCCGGCTGTTTTTTTCCACCGCAGGCGGGTTTCCTCTCCCTATCTCCCTTGCTGGCGCGGCCACCCTTTCATTCTCCCCCGCCGGCGGGGGCTGGGGGGTGGAAAAATACTGTATCAGCGTAAAGCCCAGCAAGATCATGAGCGCCAATTCGGGCACGTGGTTGCGGTGCAACCAGTGGCGGAAGGAAAAAGCTTCGTCGATACGGCGGGCCATGAGGTCCCAGTTGCCGGGGTCGTAGGAAGGCTCCACGCGGCGCAGCTTATCGGCTGCCACGCGGTCGAATTCCTCCTCGTCGAGGAGTTCCTCCATGCGGTCCCAGTCGGGGGCGCTTTGGGGCGCCTCCAGATCGCTCAGCTTTTCCTGGATGATCTTGTCAAATTGGTCTTTCTCACTTTTCATGTTTCGTCATTCGGGCAGTCAGTAAGGTCTGGAGTTTCATTCTTGCTTTCACCAGATTGGAGCGGGAGGTGCTCTCCGTGATGTCGAGCATGTCAGCGATTTCCTTGTGGCTGTAGCCTTCAATCACGTACAGGTTGAACACGGCCCGGTAGGCCGGCGACAGTTGCTGGATGGTTTCCAGTATCTCCTGTTCGGAACACCGGCTGATGGCGTCGGGGTCGGCCGTTTGCAGGTGGTAGGCCTGCTCCAGATCCTCCGTCCGCCTGCGGATGGTCTTCCGGTAGTAGTCGATCGAGGTGTTGACCATGATGCGCCGGATCCATGCCACCAGCGAAGTGCCGGGCTGGTATTGGTCGATGTGCTTGAACACCTTGATAAATCCTTCGTGCAGGATGTCGAGGGCCTCGTCGGGATTGTTGGCGTAGCGCAGGCATACGGCCATCATCCGGCTGTAGTGCTCCTCGTACAGCCACTTCTGGGCCCAGCGCTCCTTGCGCGCTACCGCCCTGACAAGCTCGGTTTCCTGCAATTGGATGGTTAGGGACAAATCCATGTACGCTTGTATTGGTCTTGGGAAAGAACGCACTAGGCGCCATAAAGAATACAACGAAAGTACGGCAATTTTCGCTGCGGAACAAGCTTTCCCGCACTTAGCCTTTTTCGACATAAGAGAAGGCGCCCAACTTCTTTAACAATATTTCGAATTAAGGCTAATTCTAATCCAAAACAACATGAAATTTGATGATTTTTATCATTACAAACCCCGCCAAAAGTCTTTGAAAGTAAACTAAAATTACCTATACTTTTGCAGTAAATTATTCTGCCAATCAGTGTTAGAAAATTCATTTAAACCGCATCGATATGAAAACCGCTGTCAGAACCAAGACATTTTACCAAACAGTTACCGACCAGTTCAATAAAGCAGCCGACCTGATGAAGTTGGACCCGGGCGTACGGAAGATCCTCTCCGGCCCCCAGAATGAAATCGTGGTCAACTTCCCGGTGAAGATGGACGACGGCCGCATTGAAGTGTTCAAGGGCTACCGCGTGCAGCACAACAATACCCTGGGGCCGTACAAAGGCGGCCTGCGCTTCCACCAGACCATCGACCTCGAAGCCGTGCTGGCGCTGGCAGCGCTCATGACCTGGAAAACCGCGCTGACAGCCCTGCCTTTCGGCGGCGGCAAAGGCGGCATTCAGATGGACCCCTCCAAATATTCCAAGTCGGAACTCGAACGCATCACGCGCCGCTTCACTTTCGCACTGGGTGAAAACATCGGCCCCGACTACGACATCCCCGCTCCCGACGTCAATACCGACGCCCAGATCATGGCCTGGATGATGGACACCTACCTGTCGACCAAAAACCCGGTCGACCGCCAGAACAACATCCACATCGTGACTGGCAAGCCCGTCATGTCGGGCGGTCTGCGCGGCCGCGACGCCGCCACCGGCCTCGGCGTGGTGTTCACCATCGACGAATGGGCGAAAGACAACAAGTTCGACCTGAAAAAAGCCACCTACACCGTGCAAGGCTACGGCAAGGTAGGCTACTGGGCAGCCCACTACCTCAACCTCCGCGGCTCCAAACTCCTCGCCGTGCAAGACGCCAGCGGTTCCATCTACAACAGCAAGGGCATCGATGTGGAAGACCTCTACCAATACTGCAAAAAGCACAACGGCCTGGTAGCCGGCTATCCGAAAGCTACGGCTATTGACCGGCTCGAGTTCTTCAAGGTGAAGTCAGACATCTTCATCCCCGCCGCTCTCGCCAACCAGATCAACGAAGAAACCGCCCCGCTGCTCGACTGCAAACTCATCGCCGAAGGCGCCAACGGCCCCACCAACACAGAAGGCGAGCAGATCTGCCTGGAAAAAGGCATCCACATCATCCCCGACATCCTTTGCAACGCCGGCGGCGTGATCGGCAGCTACTTCGAATGGCTGCAGAACAAACGCCACGAAACATGGGAACTGGAAGACGTCAACCGCCAGCTCCGGCAAAAGCTCGTCAAGGCCTACCGCGAGGTGGAACAAGCCGTCAGACAGTATCAAACCGACTGGAGGACAGCCTCTTACGCCGTAGCCATCTCCAACATCCGCGAAGTGTATATGGAACGCGGTATTTTCCCGTGATGTGAACAGGATTGGACAGGATTGCGACGGATCAACAGGATTTGGGGGAAGGCGCCACTTGCGGTGGCGCCTTTTTTAGTTGGCATTGGGTATTATCGCTATTTTTGCCACATCACCATCAACCGGCAAGATGCCCAAAAACAAGATCACTATACTCACCGGCGCCGCTATAGTGATCGCCAATATGATAGGCACCGGAGCTTTTACCAGTCTCGGCTTCCAGTTGAAAGACCTGAGCAATCCCGGCGTCGTGCTGACGCTGTGGATATCGGGAGGCCTGTTGGCCCTCTCCGGCGCATTCAGCTACGCTGAAATCGGCACCTTGATCCGGAAGTCGGGAGGCGAATACACCTTCCTGTCGCAGCTCTACCACCCTGTTGCCGGCTACCTGGCGGGCTGGATATCCCTGACAGTCGGGTTTGCGGCGCCGATCGCCCTTTCTGCCATCGCCTTTGTGGAGTATTTCCCGTTCTGGACCCCCGACGTAAAATGGACCAGCATCGCCCTGGTCGGCCTCATCACCTTTGTGCACACGCGGAGCCTGCGGGCCAGTTCCAAATTTCAAAACACCAGCACCCTGCTGAAAGTCGGCCTGGTCGCATCGCTGATCCTGGCGGGGCTGCTATTGCCCGGCTATGCAGGCGGCAGCGCCGGTAGCGGGGGCGATTTTTTCCCGGAGCTCACTTCCGCCGCATTCGCCATCGCCCTGATCTACGTGAGCTATTCGTATTCGGGCTGGAATGCGGCGACTTACATCACCGAGGAGTTCGACAATCCGGCAAAGTCGCTGCCCGTGGCCCTCATCGGGGGTACCTTGCTGGTGACGGTTTTCTACACCCTTCTGCAATTTGTCTTTCTCAAACACGTGCCCATCGGCGAGCTGGCCGGCCAGCTGAACGTCGGCACCATCGCCGCGCAGCGGATGCTGGGCGAGAACATCGGCAACCTATACAGCCTGGCGATTTCCCTGCTCCTGATCTCAGGCATCAGCGCGATGGTCTGGGTGGGGCCGAGGGTGACCTCGAGCATCGCCGGCGAGCACCGTCTGTGGCATTATTTTCAAGCAGGCGCCGACGGCATCCCCAAGCGGGCGCTGTGGCTGCAGTTCGCCATCAGCGCCATCCTGCTGCTCACCGGCACCTTTGAGGAGATCATGATCTACTGCGGCGTTTTGCTCACTATCTCCACCATGATGACGGTGTTCGGGGTTTTCATTATACGCCGCAAAAAAGAGGGAAATCCGGATGAGAAAGGATTCAGAAGTCCCTTGTTTCCCCTCTTCCAGGTACTGTTCCTGGCGCTTTCCCTGTGGATGGTCGCATTCGCTTTCATCTACAACACCAAGGAGACACTTTTGGGAATGAGCAACCTGCTCATCGGCCTGATCAGCTACTTCTGGAGCCAAAAACTCGACCATTCAAAACAAAAAATAGAACCTCGATGAAAAAACAGATTTGCATGGCCCTGCTCGCCATGCTCTCCACAACCGCAACCACTATGGCGCAAGAACACAAGCATTCCGCCAACGAGCACATGAACCGCTCATCCACAGACGACCTCGTCAAGCGCTTCGAATCGCCAGAGCGCGACGCCTACCAGCAGCCGGAAAAAGTACTGGAATACCTGGGTGACCTGCAAGGCAAGACCATCATGGACATCGGCGCCGGCTCGGGCTATTTTTCGGTGAAACTGGCCGCCAAAGGCGCCAGGGTGATCGCCGCGGATGTCAGCGATGAATTTCAGGCGCATTTGAAAAAGCGCATTGAGGAAAACAACCTCAAAAACATCGAACTGCGCAAGATCCCTTATGACAGTCCCTCGCTCCAGGACGCCGAGGTGGACATGGTGTTAATCGTGAACACCTACCACCACATCGACAACCGCGCCGAGTATTTTGCCAAGGTAAAGCAAGGCACCAAAGCCAGCGGTGAGCTGGTCGTCATCGACTTTTTCAAGACCGACATCCCCGTCGGTCCCCCCACCGACCACAAGGTATCGATCGACGAGGTCATCGCCGAGCTGAAGCAGGCGGGGTATACGGAGTTTGAGGTGGAGGTAGGGTTGTTGGCGTATCAGTACGTGGTGAGGGCGAGGTAGGAGATGTAGTGTCGAAGTCCCCTTCGACACATGCCAAGGTTAAGCGCACGGTGTTATGCTTAGCTTGAAGTGTACTTTTTCCTTGTTGAAAAAGTACCAAAAAAACAAGGCTTTCGCCGCTTTGCCTAAAACCGGCTAAGGCCGGATGGTTAATGCGATCTATTTATTTGAAATCGGGGGGGTATTCCACAGTAATAAAAATAATCAGACAAATCAACCCTCTTTTTTCCCTATCTTCCCCAACCAAAACCTTGCCCTGATGGAAAACGCCCCGCGCTCCAAAAACATCGTCTACGGCGATATCACCGCCGGCGGTAATGTGCATATCGGCGACAATATCTACGTGCTGGAACGCGATTTCCAGCACAGCGTCCTCTTCCTGCGCATCGAACCTGCGGAGGAGGAAAAGGGCTACCAGCTACAGCTGACCGTCAAATCCGAGCACGCGCGGGGACTGGACCTGCTGCACGAATCCGTGCAGGTGAACCAGCCGCCTGAACTGTTCACACTCACCGCCCAGATACAGCAGCGACGCCGGCATACGGATGGCCTCCGGCACCTGCCCGGAGAGGGCGCTACCTTGGAAACCCGCGAAGACGCCCTCGCCGCACTGCTGCACCAAACTTTCTTTTCGGGCGACACTGGCGCGGTCTGCGGCGATTTTATCGCGCTCCTGCAAAAGCGCAAAATCGAAGAACTGCTCCTGGTAATCGCTTCCGGCGACGAGCAGGTGCGCAACCTGCCATTCGAGATGGTCCTGCCGCGCCTCTTCGGCAGCTCCGGCAACCTGGCCCTCAGCACCTTCGGCCTCGTGCGCAGCGCCGAGGCCCATATCGGCGATTTCAACCTGCAAGGCGCCTTCCAGGCCGGCGCGGCGCCCCTGAAGATGCTCTTCATCACCGCCCTGCCCGAAAACCTGGGCGAAAGGGGAAAAATGCTGGAGGTCGAAGAAGAACAACGCAAACTCATCGAAGCGGTCGGACACCTGGAAGCCACAGGTGACAGCAGGCCCAAGATCGCGATAGAATGGCTCGACAACGCCTCCCTGGAAGAAATCGATCAGGCCCTGCAACAGCGCCGCCACGACATCGTGCACATCAGCGGGCACGGGGCCTTTCACGAGGCCGTCAAACGGGGCGTCCTCTACCTGGAAGACGCCGACGGCAACGAACGCCAATGCACCGGCCGGGAGCTGGGCGAGCGGATCAAATACCACCAGTCGGTGAAACTCGTGGTGCTGAGCGCCTGCGAAACCGCCGTAGCCGGCGCCGAAGGCACAGCCGACGACCTCGCCGCCACGGGCATTCCCGCTGTGCTCGCCATGCGCTTTTCGGTGACCGACGAGGGGGCGCGCATCTTCACCACCGAATTTTACCGCCAACTCGCCCTGGGCGCCACCCTGACGCAAAGCCTTGCCGCCGCCCGGCAGTCGTTGTGGCACGATGTGCAGGAAAAACGCCGCACCGCCCCCCAGGTGCAACACCTGGCCGAGTGGTTCACGCCCGTGCTGTACCAAAACCAATACACCGGTCCCCTCATCGATCCCCGGAAGCCCTATGCGCTGCCGGAGCAGTTTTACCCCAAGAGCGCTTTTCTCAAAGGCAAACACACCCGCCTCATCGGACAGGGGTTTATTGGCAGAAAAACCTACCTGATCCGCCTGCGGCAGCACTTCCGGCAGGGGCAGCACGTCTGCATCCACGGGCTCGGCGGACTGGGCAAGACCACCCTGGCCGAAGCCTTCGCCCACAACTACGACAACCAAAGCCACCAGGTGCTGATCTTCCGCAACGGCAACCAGATCGAGGAAAAATATATCATCGATCAACTACTGCTGCGCTTCAAAGCCCTGCAGCCCGCGGCCTACCTCCTGGCACAGATCGAAGAGGCGGTCAACAGCCCGCAGGTGCCCCCGCTGGAGAAGCTGCAATACCTGATCGACAACTACCTCGCCGGCCGGAAAATCATCCTGATCTTCGACAACTTTGAAGACGTGCAGGTGTCGGAAGAAGGCGCCCTGCAGCGCGAGATCGCGGCGCCGGCGCTCCGCGATTTCCTCCTGTACCTCCTCGACAAGGCCCCGGCAGGCTGCCACGTATTATTCACCACCCGCTACAAAATCGCCGGGCTGGAAATGGTCCGGCACCTGCCCGTCGACAAGCTGAGCTATGCCGAACAGTGGCGGTATATGCGGTATTCCGGCGTTTTCCGCGACAAGTTTTCCATGACCGATTTCGAAGCGGTGCATCGCCGCCTCGACGGCCACCCCCGCGCCCTGGAATACCTCGAAGGACTGGTGCGCATGGACCCCGCCTTCAACTGGCAGGAATTGGACCAATCGCTCGGTAAAGTGGAAGAAAGGATATTCCAGAACCTGCTCCCTGAAAAAATCTGGGAACGGCTGGACGCCGGGCTTCAGGACCTCTTCACCACGGCGAGCGTGT
Organism: Saprospiraceae bacterium; assembly: GCA_049306275.1. Lineage (GTDB taxonomy): Bacteria > Bacteroidota > Bacteroidia > Chitinophagales > Saprospiraceae > JADJTT01. Next base: position 15,697 of record JBAQQB010000168.1, read on the forward strand.
TTTTCAGCCGCAGCCCCCTGCCCGCGCTGGCCGCCTTGACCGGCCAGGCCGAAGCGGCACTGCTGCCGGGCCTGGAAGCCTTGCGCGACTGGTCCTTGTGTTTCTACGAAAACGAAAACGCCCGCTTCGAGGTGCACGCCCTCACCCGCGAGTGGATGCGGAGGCAGGGGCGGCCGGATGCCGCCGCCCACAAAGCCCTCTGCAAACAAGCAGGGGACTTCTTCCGAAAACAACCCACTTGGGATGACGACATCCTGGCCAGGGAATACTTTGAGGCCGCAGAGGCTTGGGAGGACTTTGCTGAGATTTCGTTCGGGCTGGCGGGACACTTCAGGACAGCCGGTTTCTATAAAAAGGTATGGGATTTTAACCATGCCATTTTGGAAAAGAACATCGATGAAAAAACAAATGCCCGCTCCTTGAACTACCTCGGTTTGGTCCTTTTAGACACAGGCGACTATGACACGGCCTTGCGCTATTTGGAACAAAGTCTGGCCATTTCTAAACAAATCGGAGACCGGAAGGGCGAGGGGGCCACTTTGAATAACATCAGCCAAATCTACAGTGTCCGAGGCGACCATGACACGGCCTTGCGCTATTTGGAACAAAGTCTGGCCATTCAGCAACAAATCGGCAACCGCTCGGGCGAGGGGACCACTTTGAATAACATCAGCCAAATCTACAGGGTCCGAGGCGACTATGGCACGGCCTTGCGCTATTTGGAACAAAGTCTGGCCATTTCTAAACAAATCGGCGACCGCTCGGGCGAGGGGAACACTTTGAATAACCTCGCAACTACTGCTTATGATAAAGGCGACTATGACACGGCCTTGCGCTATTTGGAACAAAGTCTGGCCATTCTGCAACAAATCGGCAACCGCTCGGGCGAGGGGATCACTTTGAATAACCTCGCGACTACTGCTTATGCTAAAGGCGACTATGACACGGCCTTGCGCTATTGGGAACAAAGCCTGGCCATTCAGCAACAAATCGGCGGCAGGGAGGGCGAGGGGACCACTTTGAATAACATCAGCCAAATCTACAGGGTCCGAGGCGACCATGACACGGCCTTGCGCTATTTGGAACAAAGTCTGGCCATTCTGCAACAAATCGGCGACATAGCAGGTATGGCCGCAACTTTAAATAATATGGGAGGCATTTGTTTTGACAGAGAACAGTTTGAGGAGGCGATTCCCTATTTCCTCCAATCTTATTCCATTCTCCAAAAAACAGGCTCTCCAAATCTTAAATACCCCGCTAATCACCTGGGAAATATCATGGAAAAAATAGGTGAAAAACGTTTCCGAGAGATCATTTCAAAACTGAATTTCTGAACCTCAAATCCATCACACCATGTCATTCCTGGCAAAAGCAGCTGATTTCATACTCGGCGTATTGGCTGAAAACGAAGAAGCCAAACAATTCTCCAAAGACTTCGTCACCGCCTCCGTGCAATGGGTGGGCAGCTGGTTTTTGAAAGACGACCCCACCAGCGAAAAGATCCTCACCAACCCGGCCAAATCGGAGGCTACCAAAAAGGAGATCATCGAGACCAAGCTGGAGGAGTTGCAAAACAACCCCCAATTCATGCAGGAACTGGAAGAGCACCTCTCCGCCCTGGAGCAGGAGCGCAAAAGGATCAAAAACGTGGTCTCCGGCTCCGACATTGAAGTCCAGGGAAACGTCCACATCGGCGACAAAGGCGCCCAGGGAGGAGAAGATTACGACGAAAAAAACGTGGTCAAAGGCAGCACCATCAAAGCCGGCGGCGACTTCCGCCTCGGCGACGACGTGATACAGGGCAACCAGCAGGTCAATATTACGCACAACTATTTTCAGGGTAGCGCCTCTTCCGGCCCCGGCGCCAACCCTCCCGCTCCCGGCAGCGTCAAAGCCAGGGCGCAAAAGCTGGTTGCCGAAGGCAAAACCGGCCAGGCCCTCGAACTCCTCCTCGACACCCCCACCCTCGACGCCAGCGACCAAAACACGGTATTCCTCCTCTCCGGCCGCCAGAACGCCCTCGACCGCAAAATCCGCAACGGCTCCATCAGCGAGGAAAACGCCCAGCTGGAACAAAACAAGATCAATGATGCCGTACTGAGCCTGCTCAAATAATAACCTACTAAAAGGAGTAAAACTTCCCGATTCCGAAAGTAGAGGATGAAACCCATCCGGCCTTAGCCGGTTTGCCGTCAAGAATAGTCTGAACTCTGATTCGTATGATCATTGTGATTACCTTGATTTTTATCAGTGTCATCAAAAGAATCACAAAAATCACAGTTCAAACAATTTAGCCAGCCCGGCGAAATGAAAGCCGGTTTTAGGCAAAGCGGCGAAAGCCTTGTTTTTTGGTACTTTTTCAACAAGGAAAAAGTACATTTCAGCGTAAGCTTAACATCGCGCCTTTGCACCTGCCATGTGTCGAAGAGGACTTCGACACTACCCCCCCCTCCAATCACCAATCACCAAACAAAATGTTTTAAATTCTCCCCAAAATTTCCTATCTTTACCCCGTTAAAGCCAAAACGATGAGCGACACTCCCGAACATACACCGCCAAACGGCAATGGCAACGGCAAAACCCTCGCCCTGCAGGGCATGTACAAGGACTACTTCCTCGACTACGCCTCCTATGTCATCCTGGAGCGCGCCGTACCCTCCGTCGTCGACGGGCTCAAGCCCGTGCAAAGGCGCATCCTGCATTCGATGAAACAAATGGACGACGGGCGCTTCCACAAGGTCGCCAATATCATCGGGCAGACCATGCAGTACCACCCGCACGGCGACGCCGCCATCGGCGAAGCCCTCGTCAACCTCGGGCAGAAAGACCTGCTCATCGACTGCCAGGGCAACTGGGGCGATATACGCACCGGCGACGCCGCGGCGGCGCCCCGCTATATCGAAGCGCGCCTCAGCAAATTCGCCCTCGAAGTCACCTTCAACCCCCAAACCACCGAGTGGGGACTCTCTTACGACGGCCGCAAAAAAGAACCCATCAACCTGCCGGTCAAATTCCCGCTCCTGCTCGCCCAAGGGGCCGAAGGCATCGCCGTGGGCCTCTCCACCAAAATTCTGCCCCACAACTTCATCGAGCTCATCAAGGCTTCCATCAAGATACTCCAGGGCAAAAAGGCCGAGATTTACCCCGACTTCCAGACCGGCGGCTCCATCGACGTGAGCGACTACCAGGACGGACGCCGCGGCGGCCGCGTCAAGGTGCGCGCCGCCATCGAGATCGTCGACAAGAAAACCCTGGCCATCCGCGAACTGCCCTTCGGCGTCACCACCGAGACCCTCATCGACTCCATCGTCAAAGCCAACGACAAGGGCAAGATCAAGATCAAAAAGGTCACCGACAACACCGCCGCCGAGGTGGAGATCCTCGTCGAACTCGTCCCCGGCACCTCCCCCGAGGTGACCATCGACGCCCTCTACGCCTTCACCGGTTGCGAAACCTCCATCTCCCCCAACGCCTGCGTCATCATCGACGACAAGCCGCGATTTATGTCGGTCGGGGAAATCCTGGAGATCAACACCCAGAACACCAAAGACCTGCTGCGGCGCGAACTGGAGATCCTCCAGCACGAACTCCAGGAGAGATGGCACTTCGCCAGCCTGGAGAAAATTTTTATCGAAAAACGCATCTACCGCGACATCGAGGAGTGCGAAACCTGGGAAGCGGTGCTCGAAACCATCGACAAAGGCCTCCGCAAATACGTGCTCACCCCCGGCCAGAAACCCAAACCCAACGACACCCGCCTGCGCCTGCTGCGCGACATCAGCCAGGACGACCTCGTGCGCCTCACCGAAATCAAGATCAAGCGCATTTCCAAATACAACTCCTTCCAGGCCGACGAGCTCATCGCCGACCTTGAAAAACAACTCGAACAGGTGGCCCACGACCTGGCCCACCTCACCGACTACGCCATCGCTTACTACCAGCGCCTGCTCGACAAATACGGCAAAGGCCGCGAACGCAAAACCAAGATCACCACCATGGAGCGCGTCGAAGCCACCGAAGTGGTGGCCGTCAACGCCAAACTGTACGTCAACCGCGCCGACGGCTTCATCGGCTACGGCCTCAAAAAAGACGAGTTCGTCACCGACTGCTCCGACATCGACGACGTCATCGTCTTCCGCCGCGACGGCAAGTGCGTGGTCTCCCGCATCGCGGAGAAGACCTTCGTGGGCAAGGACATCATCCACGCCGCCGTGTGGAAGAAAGGCGACGACCGCACCACCTACCACCTGATCTACCTCGACGGCAAATCAGGGCGCAGCTTCGCCAAGCGCTTCAACGTCACCGCCATCACGCGCGACCGCGAGTACGACCTCACGCAGGGCAACCCCAACTCCAGGGTGCTCTACTTCTCCGTGCAGCCCAACGGCGAAAGCGAGATCGTCAGCGTGCACCTCACCGCGGGCAGCAAGGCCAAGATCAAGCAATTCGACTACGGCTTCGCCGACCTCGCCATCAAGGGGCGCAGCTCGCAGGGCAACGTCGTCACCAAATACCCCGTGCGCAACATCACCCAGAAAGAACGCGGGCAGTCGACCCTCAGCGCCATCAAGATATGGATGGACGAGGTCAGCGGGCGCCTCAACACCGATGGGCGCGGGCGCTACCTGGGCGATTTCGACGCTGGCGACGCCATCCTCGCCGTGTTCAACGACGGTTCCTACGAAATGACCGACTACGAGCTCACCCACCGCTTCAACCCCGAAGAGCTGATCTACATCGGCAAATACGACCCCGAAATGGTCATCAGCGCAGTGCACTTCGACGGCCACAAGGGCTGGACCCTCGTCAAGCGCTTTCAGGTCGAAACCACCAGCTTCGACCAGCGCTTCAGCTTCATCTCCGACCACGCCCAGTCCAAACTGCTCTTCGCCTCCGTCAAAGAACACCCCCGGGTGCAGTACTCCGTCCAGATCAAATCCCGCCGCCTCCAGGGCGAAATCGACCTGTCGGAGTTCATCGATGTAAAAGGCTGGAAAGCCCTGGGCAACAAGCTCAGCGATAAAAAACTGACGCAGATCAAGGAAGTGCAGGAAAAACAACCCGCCGCCCCCGCAGACCCCGACGCCAAACTCCACGCCGGCGACACCATCGAATTCGACGTCGAAGACAACGGGCAGACGAAGTTGTTTTAACCCACCCCCGGCCCCTCCCTTAAACTAATCTTGTAGGGGGTGATTGAACCCAGCCCCGTCAGGGGCGAAATGTTTGTAGCCCGGGGTGCTAACCCCGGGGTAGGAA
>JBAQQB010000169.1:0-6377 GCA_049306275.1 Saprospiraceae bacterium
TTAACCTGTCCAAATGCTTCAATCAGACTACTGAACTTGTTCTGGGTCTTATCCATGGTACTTTTTCATGGAAAGTTAGGCCTCTTTTTCCTATTTTTATTGGGGTTATGATGCGTTTACCCTGAGGAACGCCCGGTCTTTTGCTTTAAGGATACACGGCGCTTAAACTTCCGGTACAATTGCAAACGCGGTGATGTCATCGGCCTCGTAGGCTCTGATGTAGCTATGACCGTCACGAATCCGGGACGTGACGTGGAGGGTCGCGGAGAATGCGCATTTCTCGTAGTTTACAGGGGGCGCGCTCAGCAAGGTTCCGACGGTGTTGCTGAATGTGGCTCCGGGAGGCCGTACAGCGGTTGTTCCATTATGACTGGCTTTGATGGCGCCGCTGGTTCCCCTGCGTATCCTGATTTGATATCCCATCAGAAAATCATGCGGCGTGGCAGGATGGTAAGCCTCATAGTCGATGTGTACGGTGTCGGAATCCTTGTTAGCGTATTCCAGAAACTGGCAATCCCCGGTCACAACCGAATTGAGCCGGATGGCTTTCAGATCGCCCCTCACCGGCCGGTTTTCCACATGCAGGTGCATGATCAGACTCCCATCGCTTTCAACGAAGAGGTCGTCGTCAACCGGTCCCGTGGCGCCTGTCATCAACATGAATTTGAAGCCTGCAGTGGCGGGATTGAGGTGGTTTGCATCCTTGTCGAAGGTTTCAAGTTTCAGGTCATACTTCCCGTTTGGTACCAAAGGATCGTACCGATTGAAGGCCGAATTCCAGACAGCCGTATTCCAGATGGCAAATGCGAGGTCGTCTCTGTTGGCCAGCCAGGCTTTTTCAGGGTCGGGAATGGCAAACAGCTGGTGTTCGCTGCCAACTGAAAAAGGACCCAAGGCCTCCTGAAGCACCGCATAGTCTCCCGGAGCATATTCATAGAGGTGCCGGTGTACAATGGGGGTATCAATGGGAACCCACTGGCTGGCGCCGTGCAGCCGATAAGACCATCTGTAATAACGAACTCCATTGGTTGCGCTGATCGATGTCCGAAGTCCGTCGTGGAACATCATGCGGAAATCCAGGCGGGTTCCATACGGATCGGCGCCAGATTTCAGCCCGCAATTTTGGGGAAGCGGGACAACAGGGTTGACAGCGGATTTGATGTGGGCCTGATCGATTTCATACCACTCATCTTCATAAATTCCCATTGGCATGATAAATTCTTCACCCTCGTATCCTCCGGACTCCTGGCAAGCCACCGCTTCCGGATCGGTTACAATCAAGGTGACGGGGCTCCCACTGGGGTGGTCCCAATAGGTATTGCAGGGAACCGGGTGCCGTTCGTAAATGACCCGTTCTATGCCGGAAATTTTTTGGCGGACCACAAACCACAAATCTGGTTTATCCTTATCGCAAATCGGCCTCCAGATGATTTTGGAGAAGCTTCCATCGGGTTGCAGGCTTGCTGTGCCAACTTTTTTCCAGGCATAACCGCAGTAAGGCCACCATATCCAGTAAATCCAGGGCCACCAGCAGAGGATATATCTGAAGGCGGGGAAGTGTTCGGTCAGGAGTTCCCTGAATTGCTTGGTGTTGGTTTGTAAAACCTGGGAAATCTTCACTCCGCTTACGGCTTCAGATTCGAGAAATGACCGCTGTTGCAAGGAGTCCATGTCCTTCAGTTTGCGATCCATCCGTTCCCCAGCATTTTCCAGGGCCAGGTACCGGCCTTCCGCAAAAGCCCAATCTTTGGGGAGGCCGCGCAAAAAATCGAGGATGTTGGCCTTGGGCTTGGGAAATGGAGGCCGGGGTACCGTTCCGCAATATTCATCATCGCTCCATTTCCACCAATCAAAGGGGTTGTCTGCAATCAGGGGAGGCAAGCCCAGGCGGGGCGGGTCGGCAATGATGTCTATTACGGCTTGCCTTAACCTTTCAATCACTAAATCTGGTAGGTGCCAAATGCACCAAATGGGGTCAACCTCGTAAATGTCTACCTCGCCGGCACAAACGGGGTGCGATCCATACCTAACATTTCCCGTTACAAAATACGGCATCCGGATCCAGCATTTCCAGGAAGGTTTCACAATAATGAAGTCCAGTTTGCTGACTTTGGACAGGTTGACGCTCTGTACGCTGAGCCTGGTGCGCTGTAAATCTTGTTGACTCTCCATATCCGGCCCAACTTTCACAACTACATTGTTCAGGTAAGTTACGATATTCAGGATTGCGGTTCCTTTTCCGGTCTGTTTGGGATCCTGCCTGAGGGGTTGTTTGTCAAGAAGGCGTCCGCTTCTGCTGTAGGTGTAAACCGCCAAACCAGGCCATTCTTTCTCGTCGAACTCCTGCAATGTGACGGTTACATTCAATCTGGGTTTTACTTCTCTTTCTTGCATGGCGTTGAATGAAATGGATGTGGAAAATCTTCGTGACTGGAAATCACTTCAGTCCTTTTCATCCATAATACGCTATACCCATTGAATCTTAAACCGTCATCCAACGAATCGCGGATTTGATGTAACCGGCAGTCATTTTTTCAAACGGATGAAACCTTAAACATGAACCATAGTGTCCAGAAAGGCCGCTTTCTTTTGCCGTGAAACAGGAACGCTTGAATTGTCACCCATCACGATCGTTCCTTCCCGGTTGTAGCTCTTTACATGCCGGAGGTTAATCAAATGGGATCGGTGAGGGGAGAAAAAAGAATAGGGCCTGAGAAGCCTGACAAACTCACCTAAATTGTAAGCGCTTACAAGGGCCGGGTGGCCCTTGGTAAAAATCCGCGTGCACCTGTTGAACCCTTCACATCTGATGATATCTTCGACCGGAAAAAAATCCATTCCCTTGATCGTGGGGATGCCGATAAGACGGGGAGGAAGGCGTTGGAGTTCAATCCTTGGCCAGATATTCTGATCCTTGGTCGCGATGATCATGGTGAACCCGGATTGGGAGAGATGATGCAACAGATTTGTCTGGCTATTCCCCGGGTCTTCTATTCCAATGACGAGAATATCAGGCGCCTTTTCTTCAATTGCGCGCAGCGCCTCTTCCACAGTCAATGCCAGTCCGCTTATTTCATGCCCGGGGAAGGTTTTTGGAATTTGTTTTTCACAGAGGGAAAGGGCTCTCTCCTTGTGGTTAACCAACATTGCTTTGGCCATTTTTTGGGGTGGGTTGAAGGTTACTACTGCTCAAACATGGCGTTACGTCAGTTAAATGCGGAAACAAGGGGGGAATGGGATTATTATATGGGTAAATTAATTATTTGTCAATGATTTTTGTCAGGACCTGACTCTTATTCCCCCAGCCACCATTTCAACACACCTGGCAGTTCCCTGGCCCAATACCACTCCGAGTGGGTCCCGTCGGCGTCGATGCCGACGGCGATCTGTGCGGGGTCGAAGCCCGACTGGCGCAGGGTTTCGGCCAGCGACAACACCTGGCTTTCCATGGTGTCCGACTCGTATTTACCGGCCAGGAGGTAGAAGCGCAGCGGCTTTTTGCGGCCCGTTTGCCGGATATGGTTCTTCCATTGCTCGTCGATCCAGAGGGAAGGGGAGAGGACGCCGGCGAAACCGAAGGTTTGCTGGTATTCCACGGCGGTGAACAGGGAGATGAGGCCGCCCATGGAGGAGCCCATGATTCCGGTGTGGCGGCGGCTTTTCAGGGTGCGGTAGTGTTTGTCGATGTAGGGCTTGAGGTCGTTGGCGATGAACGCGGCATAGGCCTTGCCTTCCCCGGCGCCAAAGCGGTTGGGCCAGGGCGAGTACTCCGCCATCCGGTGCGCGCCGCCGTTGTCGATGCCCACGGCGATGCAGCGCCTCCCGGTCAGGCGGTCCAGCGTTTCATCGACACCCCATTCGCCTGAAAAGCTGGTGGCGCGGTCGAAAAGGTTCTGCCCGTCGTGCAGGTAGATCACGGGATAGCGCTTTTTCGAAGTGGCGTAATCGGGGGGCAGGTATATCCAGATGCGCCGCAGGCGGTTTAGCTGCGGGATGTAAAAGTCGCGGGCAATGATCTTGACGTTGGGACTCGCCGTCGAGCCCGCCAACGGGTCGCGGTTTTCCCAGCTGTCGATAGCCAGGCGGACCGTATCCTTGCCGCCGGTGTAGAAGTGGCTCCTGTTGGACAGGAAGTTGCCCATTTTGCCGCCTTCCACCGTGTCCCAGCTGCCCATGGTGAACTTGAACTCCAGGTTGGAGGAAGGCTGCAGGTTGTGGATGTCGAGGAAATAATTGTACCCGTCTTTTTGCAGTTTGAATGCCGGATCGCCCGGATTCCACCCGTTGAAATTTCCCGCGATGAAAATGGCGGGATTTTGGGGCGAAGACGGCGGAAGGGCGTAAATTTGAATGGTCAACTGGGCGTTTCCTGCGGCGGCAAGAAAGGCCGATACTATTACGAGGAAGAGATGTCGAAGCATTTTTAGCGTAAAAATAAATCATTCTACCCAACCTTTTGGAAAAGCCTTGCTGTCTGACGAGGCAGAAAGTTTCCGAATCAAAATTGTCCTTATGACCAGCAATACCCTGCTCTCCCGGTTTTTATTCGCCCTTGTTTTCTTTCTCTTTGGCGCCATTTCCCTTTTCGCACAAGTGGAAGACCCTTATACCGACCTCGTTTTCCTGAAAAACGGCAGTGTTTTCAAGTCGAAGATCGTCGATTATAAACAGGGAGACACCATCACTCTGGAAATCGCCGGCGGGCATATTCTTAAATTTGCCGATTCGGAAGTTTTGAAGATACAGCAGGTGGCGGCGGTGATGCAGAAAGAACCCTCGGCTCCGGTAGTGGTTCGCGAGCGGCGCAAAACCCTGGAGCGCGATGCATACCCCGTAAAAGGGGGCTATGGCTTTGCCGCTAACAGCTTTTCCGGACAAACGGGGGGCGCCTTTGGGCCTACGGCTTCTATCATCAACTTTGAAGCCGGGGGCGGTTACCAGTTTAGCCGCATGCTTGGCTTGGGATTGGGTACGGGCTATAATTATTACGATACCGACCGGGGCGAGAGCGTAATTCCGGTATTTGCGGAATACCGAATGTACCCCTTCAAAAAGAACCTGGGGCCTTATTTCCACCTTATCGCAGGCTGGGGTTTCGCCGCAAAGAACGAATCGCTGGGTATCGTTGAGGCAAAGGGCGGTCCGCTGCTGCACCCGGCGATCGGATGGCGCGTAGCTGCGGGCGACAAGTTCTTTTTCACTTTCGACATCGGCGCACGTTTTCAAAAGGCACAGTTCACCCAGGAAAACCAATGGTGGCTACCGGGCCGAACGGTAAGGGACGTTACTTACCAGCGCACGACTTTCCGCATCGGTATTCAGATCTGGTGATCCCAATAACCGCATGAGCAAGGATAAAACCATATCGGAAAAAGACCTGGTCGAAGGCTGTGCGCGAAACGAGCGGCAGGCGCAGGAAATCCTGTACCGCCGTTTCTTCCCGGCCATGATGCAGATGTGCATGCGCTACGCCGCCGACCGGGACGAGGCCATGCTCATCGTCAACAATGGTTTTCTCCGGGTTTTTAAAAAGATCCACACTTTCTCTTTCAAAGGATCGCTGGAAGGGTGGATCCGGCGCCTGGTCTTCCATAGCTTGTCGGATTACTTCAAGCAGCAGCCAAAAAATGTGCACTTTTTAGTGTGGGAGGAATGGGATTCGGTCAGGACCGAAAACCCCGCGCTACCCAAACTTTTTCTGGAAGACCTGCTCTGTATGGTTGAAAAACTGCCGCCCGCTACCAAAGACGTCTTCTATCTTTTCGCCATCGAAGGCTACACGCATCACGAAATAGCCGAAACCCTGGGCATGAGCGAAGGCACATCGAAATGGCACCTCAATGCCGCCCGTAAACGCCTCAAGGAACTCATCGCCCAACAAAACCTGAATCAGTCCTATGCCGGATAACTACAACCATATCGACCCCGAATTTCTCGACCACGGCTGGTCGGAAATGAAAAAACTGCTCGACCGCGACATGCCGGTCAGGGCCATTCCCTTCTGGCGCAGAAAAGGCCTCCTCTGGTTATTCCTGCTGCTGATTCCCTTCAGTGCCGCCCTGGGTTACTATCATTTCTTCTGGAAAAAAGGAGATGAAACACCCCCATTGCAGGCGCCCGTCCCGGCCCCCATCCCCCAAAAGCCCGTCGCTTCCCTGGATGAACCCGAACATTGCCCGGAAACTACTGTCCTCCCCGCAACCCCAACCGCGGAGGCTCCCAATATCATTGCCGCCCTGACTATTTCCCAACCCCAATCCCAACCCCAGCCTGTCTCTGCTTCTTCCACCCCCGAAACAGTCACCCCCATCACCCGTATAACCACCGCCGAATCAAGCGAAATCAATCACGCCCTTGCTTTTTTGCCCCCCATCACC
>JBAQQB010000170.1:0-37862 GCA_049306275.1 Saprospiraceae bacterium
AAATTATATTAAATAAGGGAGGGGGGGCTGCGCCCGCCCTCCATTATTTAATAATTCTTTTCGCGGCCGCAGGCCGCGAAAAGAATTATTAAGAAATTTTTGTTACGATACAATAGGCGCAATCGCAATCAACAACTTATGAATAAAGAACTGACCATCTCTGAAAAACTGATGCACCTGTACCAACTCCAGCTCATCGACTCGGAGATCGACGAGATCAAGATCCTCAAGGGCGAGTTGCCCATCGAGGTGAGCGACCTGGAGGACGAGATCGCCGGTCTGGAAACCCGTATTCGCAGGCTGAGGGAACAAACGCAAGACCTGGAAGGCGAGATCAGCAAGCACAACGCCAACATCAAGGAGTCGGAAGGCCTGATGGCCCGCTACCAGAAGCAGATGGACAACGTCAAGAACAACCGGGAATACGACGCCCTGTCGAAAGAACTCGAACTGGCGCGCCTGGAAATCCAGCTCTCCGAAAAGAAGATCCGCGAAGCGAAGCAGAACCTGGAGAACAAAATGGAAACCCTCCGCACCAATGAGGAGCGCTTTGCCCTCAAGCAAAAAGACCTCGATACCAAAAAGGTCGAACTCGCCGAGATCATCGAAAAAACCGAGAAAGAAGAGAACGACCTTCTGGCCAAATCCGATAAGGCCAAGGAAGACCTCGACGAACGGCTCATCAAGGCCTACACCAAGATCCGCACCAGCTACCGCAACGGCCTGGCCGTGGTCAAGGTGGAGCGCGACTCCTGCGGCGGCTGCTACAACAAGATTCCGCCCCAGATCCAGCTCGAAATCGCCATGCGCAAGAAGATCGTGGCCTGCGAACACTGCGGCCGCATCCTCGTAGACGACAATATCCTCTACGTCGGGCAGGAAGAGTCCGTTGAGGAGAACGCATAACAGGGATCATCCCGGATTATCTAACCGCAAAGGCGCCAAGGACGTTAAGTTTCGCAAAGTTTTTTCGCGATCAACTTAGCGTTCTTTGCGCCTTTGTGGTTTAATTTTAATCATGGCAAGAATCTTTTGGATCCTTTTTCTCTTCATTCCCCTGCACGCCGCAGCCGGCCCGCACTACACCTGGTCTGACAAGGCGCGGCAGGCTTATGAAAAAACCCTGCAACTGCGCTTCACCGAAGCGCGCAGCCTGCTCAACAGCCTGAAGAACGAAGACCCCTCCAACCTCGTCCGCCTACACATCGAAAACTACATCGACTTTTTTACCGTCTTCATCAATGAAGACCTGGCCGAATTCCAGCGCCTGGAAAGGAACAAGGACCTGCGGCTGCAGGAGATCAAAAAAGGGCCCGACAGCTCGCCCTGGCATCTGTACCTCCAGGCCGACATCCGCCTCCAATGGGCTCTGGCGCGGCTGAAATTCGAGGAGTACGCCACGGCTTTTATGGAAGTCAACAAGGCCTTCAAGCTGTTGGAAGAAAATGCCCGTATTTACCCCGCTTTCATGCCCAACAAAAAAGACCTGGGCATCCTGCACGCCATGGTGGGCACTATTCCCGACAACTACAAATGGGCCGTCGACTGGCTGAGCAGCATGAAAGGGAGCCTCGATCAGGGGCGGAGTGAGATGGAAGAGGTGATCGAATACGCCCGGACCAACGATTTTATTTTCGAAGAAGAAACCTATGTGCTCTACGCCTACCTGTTGCTCCACCTCGACAACAAGGACGGCGAGGCCTGGCGAATCCTCCAGAACAGCAAGCTCAACCCGGAAACCAACCCCATGGCCTGCTTCGTCATGGCCAACGTAGCCATGCGCACGGGCCGCAACGACCAGGCCATCGAATTGCTCGAACAACGCCCGGGTGGCCGCACTTTTCACCCCTTTCCCTACCTCGATTTCATGCTCGGCATCGCCAAGCTCCAGCGCCTCGACAGCGACGCATCCGTCTACCTCCAAAAATTCCTCGACAATTATGGCGGACGCAACTTCATCAAGGAAGCATGGCAGAAAATGGCTTGGCAGGCCCTGATCCGCGGCGATCAGGCCGGGTATCGCAAATACATGGTATTGGTGAAAACCCGCGGCTTCACCGTTGTGGAAGGCGACCAAAACGCCCTGCGGGAGGCCAAAAACGGCGAAATGCCCCACAGCACCCTGCTCCAGGCCCGCCTTCTCTTCGACGGTGGCTATTACGAGCAGGCTCGGAAAAAATTGCATGCGCTGCCCACGGCCACCCTCACGCGCAAGCGCGACCAACTGGAGTACCAATACCGGTCGGGGCGCATCTGCCAGGCGCTCGGGCTCAACGACAAAGCCCTTGCCTACTACGCCACAACGATCGAACAAGGCGCCGCCGAACCCTGGTACTTCGCCTGCCGCGCCGCCCTGGAGACGGGACGCATCTACGAAGCCCTCGGCGATAAGGCCAAAGCCAGGTCCTTTTACGAAAAATGCCTGTCGATCAAACCGGAGGAAAGCCGGGTGGGGATTCACCAGGCGGCGAAAGCAGGGTTGGGGAGGGTGAAAGAGTGAAAGAGTGAAAAAGTGGAAGGGGGTGTTGCATGTACAGGGAAAAAGTTTGTACATTTGCGTCCGCTAAAGCATTTGGCGCGGTAGCTCAGCTGGTCAGAGCGTGCGATTCATAATCGCAAGGTCGGGAGTTCAAGCCTCCCCCGCGCTACAAAGTCCCGGTCTTAAAGAGGCCGGGACTTTTTGTTTTCCGGGATTTTGTCGCTAATTTTAGCGACATGAAAAAGGATCACCTGCCCGGCCGCGGACAATTGCTCCGCTACATTGGATTTTTCGCAGCACCACTCATAGCCGCCTACCTGATCTTTTTCACCGAACTGGAGCCCGGCAGCCCCGCCGTCACCAACACCCTGGCCGTCGCCATCCTGATGGCCCTGTGGTGGATGACGGAGGTAGTGCCTCTGGCGGTTACCTCGCTCATTCCCATCGTCCTGTTTCCCACCCTGGGCATCATGGACGGCGACAGGGTGGCTGCCACCTATTTCAACCACGTCATCTTTCTGTTCATCGGCGGTTTTCTGGTGGCGCTGGCCATACAAAAGTGGAACCTCCACAAGCGCATAGCGCTCAATATCCTCTGGGTAGTTGGCAGCAGTCCCTCCCGCATCCTGCTGGGTTTCATGTTCAGCACGGCCTTCCTTTCCATGTGGATCTCCAACACCGCCACCGCGATGCTCATGGTGCCCATCGGCCTTTCGATTATCGCCAAACTGGAAGACCTCAACGGGGAGGCCCTGGTGAAGACCTATGCCATCGGCCTGCTGCTGAGCATCGCCTACAGCGCCTCGATCGGCGGACTGGCTACCCTGGTTGGCACGCCCCCCAACCTTTCTTTTGCGCGGATATTCGACATCTACTTTCCCGATGCGCCGGAGATTTCTTTCGCCTCCTGGTTCTTCTATGCCTTTCCCATCGCGGTTTTGCTTTTCCTTTTCCTGTATCTGTACCTGAAGTTCGTTTTTATCCGGGACAGAAAAAGCTGGATAAGCCTGAGCCGGCACGACATGCGGGATGGCATCCGGGCCCTGGGGCCGATGAATTTCGAGGAGAAAGTACTGATGACCGCCTTTATCGTGCTGGCCCTGCTTTGGTTTTTCCGGGCCGACATCGACCTGGGGTCCGTAACGATTCCAGGGTGGTCGGGACTCTTCCCCCATTCGGGCTTTTTCAACGACGGCACAGTGGCTATTGCCATTGCCTTTCTCCTTTTCCTCATCCCGTCGAAAACCGACAAGGGGCATTTTTTGATGGATTGGAAAGCTGCGGAAGACATCCCCTGGGAGATCATCCTGCTTTTCGGGGGCGGGTTTGCGCTGGCAAGCGGCTTTAAAGAGTCGGGCTTGTCGACCTGGTTCGGCCATCAGCTGGAGTGGCTGGGGGAAGTCCATCCGATAGTCCTGGTGGCCAGTATTTGCTTCTTTGTCACCTTCCTGACGGAGGTCACCTCCAATACCGCCACGGTGGAAACCTTCCTGCCTATCATGGCCGGGCTGGCGATCACCATTGAAGAAAACCCGCTGCTGTTCATGCTGCCGGCCACCATTTCCGGTTCGCTGGCCTTCATGCTGCCGGTTGCAACGCCACCCAACGCGATTATTTTCGGGACCCGCCGGTTACATGTGTCGCATATGGCCCGTGCGGGCCTGATTCTCAACCTGATCGGTGTAGTGGTAGTGACACTCATCACATACTACCTGGGCTCACAAATTTTTGACATCGTCACAGGCGTATTTCCGGAATGGGCACATGGGGTGAAGTAAAGAATTTTTGTATTTTCCCCCTTTGAGAAAAACCAACCCATATGCAGCTCACTAGCCTTGACTGGACGATCATTGTTGCCTTCCTCGCTGTTTCTCTCATCATCGGTCTGCTGTCGGCCCGGAAAGCGGGTGGCAGCTATGCCGAGTATTTTCTTTCCGGCCGCTCCATGCCCTGGTGGTTGCTGGGGGTTTCGATGGTAGCCACCACATTTTCCGCCGACACGCCGAACCTGGTTACCGACTTTGTGCGCAACGACGGCGTAGGCGGCAACTGGCGCTGGTGGGCCTTTTTGCTGACCGGTATGCTGACGGTGTTCGTGTACGCCCGATTGTGGCGGCGCTCCGGCGTGCAGACCGACCTGGAGTTCTACGAACTGCGCTACAGCGGCAAGGCGGCTGCGTTTTTGCGGGGTTTCCGCGCCATTTACCTCGGGGTGCTGGCCAACTGCCTCATCATGGCCACAGTCATTCTGGCGGCGATGAAGATCGGCGGTATCTTCGGCTTTTCGCGGGTTGAATCGGCGCTCGTAGCTTGCGGCATCACCGTACTATACTCCTCCCTGGGCGGTCTGCGAGGCGTCATCCTCACCGACTTTTTACAATTCATCGTGGCCATGGCGGGTAGTATCTGGGCGGCCTATGCGGTCGTCAACCACCCCCAAATCGGCGGCCTCGACGGGTTGTTATCGCACGACAACGTGCAGCAGCACCTCAATATCCTGCCCAATCTTTCTGATCCCGCCGTTTGGGTGCCCCTGTTGCTCATTCCATTGGCCGTGCAGTGGTGGAGCGTCTGGTACCCGGGCGCCGAGCCGGGCGGCGGCGGGTATATCGCCCAGCGCATGCTTTCGGCAAAAGACGAGCGCAACGCCATCGGCGCCACCCTGTTCTTCAACATCGCCCACTACGCGCTGCGGCCCTGGCCCTGGATATTGATCGCCCTCAGCTCGCTCATCATCTTTCCCGACCTCGACGCCCTGCGCGCCGCTTTTCCGGAAATGGCGGGCAAAGTGATCAAAGACGACCTGGCCTATCCGGCCATGTTGCAACTGCTCCCCGCCGGTTTGGTCGGACTGGTACTTGCCTCGCTGGCATCGGCGTTTATGTCGACCATCTCCACCCACCTCAACTGGGGCGCTTCCTATGTGGTGAATGATTTTTACAAGCGCTTTCTCGACCCGGGTCTCAGTGAAAAGGGCGAGGTGATGGTGGGGCGCATCACTACCTTCATCCTGATGGGCATTGCCATCGTGGTGGCCTTTTACCTGGAAAATGCCATGCAGGGCTTCGACATCCTGCTCAAAATAGGCGCCGGCACCGGCCTGATCTTCCTGTTGCGCTGGTTCTGGTGGCGCATCAACCCCTACAGCGAGCTGACGGCCATGGTCGTCTCTTTCGCCGTAGCGCTGTACTTTGAGTTCCTCCATCCCAGCCCAATGCCCGAACACATGCAGCTGGTATGGGGTGTGGTGGTCACCACCGCCGCCTGGCTGGCCGTGACCCTGCTCACACCGGCCTCATCCATGGAGCGGCTGGCCGATTTCGTGCGCCATATCCGGCCCCATGCCGCAGGCTGGAAACCCGTGCTGCAATGGGCTTCCGCAAAGGGGCAGCCGCTGGAAAGCATAGCGACAGGCAAGCTGACCGGTGAACTTCTTCTGGCCTTTATCGGTTGCATTACAGTATACGCAGCCCTTTTCGCCACCGGATTCTGGATCTATGGCGACACCATGCCCGCCTTGTTGGGCACGGTGGTGACCCTCATAGGCGGCTGGCTCTTGTTCCGGCTGTTTCCCAAACCCTGACCGATATGATGTTATTCCGGCATACCCGGCTTTTATTGCTGCTTCTTTTTCCCATAGGCCTGCTGGCGCAAACCAACCTGAGTTCGCCCTACCATGCCGCCTATACCCACTTGCATTTCCTGCAATCCGACACCTACCGCCCGGATCGCTCGGCCCGGGTGATTCAGGGGGTGAAAGATGCGGAAGAAGCGCAAGACCTGGCCATCAAGCTCAAGCAAGTATTTGATGGTAACGGGCTGAACGTGAAACTGGAGAACCTTCCGGAAGATCCCGATTTCCGCGACAGCGTTTCCGGGAAAAACATCTATGTGCTCTTTCCAGCCGAGTTGCCGGAAGTCTATCTGGAAAAAAAAGGCGACAACTGGTATTACTCCTCCGCTTCGATCGAGGAAATACCGGCGCTACACAAAAAAGTGTATCCTTTTGGCTCCGACCTGCTCGTCAATCTGATTCCCGACAAATACGGGCACATCCGGTTTCTGGGGCTCGCGGTCTGGCAGTATGCGGGCTTTCTGCTTCTGGTCTTTATCACCTGGATCATACACTTCGTACTCAGCCGGCTCTTGCGGCCGGTGATACAACGCCTTACCAAAAGCAAGATTTACACGACAACAGTACCGCCAAAGCTCATCTTCAGCATTGCCCGGATCACGAGTATCTGGCTGCTGATCCTGGCCTGGAAATCGATCGTTCCGCTTTTGCTGCTCCCCATCGGCTGGGTAGAAGTCATCATGCTGCTCATCCGCATCAGCGCCACCATCCTTTTTATGGTGCTGGGCCTCAGGGTGCTGGAGATCGTCATCCTCTATCTTAAAAAATACGCGGCAGGCACAAGTACCCAACTCGACAACCAACTGGTGCCCATCATGAAGCGCCTTTTGCAGTTGGTACTGATCTTTGCGGCCCTCATTCAGATACTGCGCCTGCTCGACGTCAACGTCACCGCCCTGATCGCGGGGGTCTCTATCGGCGGTTTGGCCATCGCCCTGGCCGCGCAGGACACCGTCAAAAACCTCATCGGTTCGGCCATGATCTTCTTCGACCGCCCTTTCCAGATCGACGACTGGATCATTGGCGACACGTTTGAGGGGAAAGTGGTGGAAGTAGGTTTCCGGACCACGCGCATCCAACTGCTCGACAGCTCGATCGTGGCCGTGCCCAACGGGAATATCGCCAACCTGTCGGTGCGCAACCTGGGCGCCAGAACAGCCCGCCTGCTGGACACTACGCTGGGTATCACCTACAACACCCCACCTCATAAGATCGAATGGTTTATCAAGGGATTGAAGGAGATCATCCTGGCCCACCCCAGGACCCTGAAGGAGGGTTATCGCGTTTTTTTATCCGACATGGGCGCCTTTTCCATCAATATCATGTACAGGGCCCCCATTCAGACCGACGATTACGGAGAAGAACTCCAGGTGAAAGAAGAGCTCTACATGGCTGCCATCCGGCTTGCAGCTTTGCTGGGGGTGGAATTTGCCTTCCCCACTTCTACCATCCATGTAGACTCTTTCCCCGGGCAGTTGCCACCTGCCGGGAGAAAAGGACCGGCTAACGAGGAGGAAATGGAGCAGGCTGTGCAGTCATTCATTGACAACCTCAAAAAAGACCTCCAGCCCCCGCCTCCCGACCACGCGCTCTGACCCATTCCGACCAACGCCGCGTTTCCGTCGACAGACACAGCCTTCCGGTGAAACCAGACAGGCTGAAATACCATTATATTTATTGAGAATATCCATTCCAAAAAAACATTTCACCAAAATCATTACAATGCAAGACAATTCATTCAAAAAGGTATTTGACGACGCCAAAAACAAGGTGGAAGACGCCTTCAACCGCGCGCCGGAAGATGTGAAGGAAGCCCTGGCCGACATGATGAACAACCTCGGCAACCTGCTGGGCGACATCAAGGAAAACCTGAATAAAAATGCCGATAACCTGAAAAAATCGGCTGAGAAAAAGGAAGAACCCCAGGCCGCAGCCCCCGAAACCGAGCCCAAAGAGGAACCCGTCAAGGAAAAGGACAGCTTTGACTCCATCCAGGATTCGTTCAAAAAAGCTGCTACCGAGTTCAAGGACATCCTCGAAGAAGAGCTCGGGCACATCGCCGAGCGCATGGATGAACTCACCGAAAAGCTACGCAAGTACCGTTCGGAAAAGAAAGGGGATAAAAAGGAAAACGGCGATCCGGCTCAGCCGCACCCCGACGATCTGGTGTAACTACTTGTATTCACCCCCGTTCAAAAACTCTTTGTACCGCTCCAACTCCTCCCACTTGCCGGCGGCGGCAAGGCGGGCCTGTTCGGGCCAGGTAGAAGGGTCGTGGAGCCGGAAGCGCTCACCTGCGTTGGATAGGACCTCCTGCAGGCGAACCACCCCGGCGTCGGCCACGTGGTGGAAGGTGCGGATGCCCGCTTGCACGAGCAGGCTTTCGATCTTGGGGCCGATGCCTTCGATTTTCTGCAAGGGATCGTGTTCGATGTCTGCGATATCGAAATCGGCAGTCTCTTCCGGGAGTTCAGCGAGAGGCGCCTCTACAGGTTTTTCCGGTGCGTTGGCAAGGAGCCGGGCAGCTTGCCCCGCCCAGTCGTCCTTGACGATCCGGCCCGGGAAGAACTGAATAGCGGTGGTGAGCTGTTCGATCATAGGTTCTTCCAGCCCAGCGATCTGTGCGTAAGTATAGATGCCCAGGTCGTTGAGTTGTTTTTCGATGAATGGACCGATGCCCTGTATTTGCTGGAGTTCGTCTTTCTGAGAAGGTAGCGCGGGGCTGATCGCGGCATGGACGTATTCGCGTGCCTGACGGACGAGGGCTTCTTCATCTGCCTCTTCTTCGTCTTCTACCTCGAAGAGTTGCTCGAGTGAGGCGTGGACTTCCCTTTCCGAGGCCAGTTTGTCCAGCCTTTCTTCTACGGCTGCCAGGCGTTGGAGGGCTGCGTTGAGTGCGCTGAGCACGTCTTCGCCCGCGGGCGTTTCAGGGGTAGCTGCCGGGGTCTGGGGCGCGGCAGGGCCTTCCGCCAGCAACTGCTGGTTTTTGGTGCGCAGGCCCAGTATCTGGTCGTTGAGGTCCTCGATAGTCACCTGCTGAGAGGTAACCGACGACTCCAGGCGCTTGAGTTCTATTTGCATCTCTTCCAGTTCGGCGAGCAGCCGCTTTTTTTCCTCCTGAAGGCGGTGCGTCTGCCGCTTGTGGTCTTCGCTCTCGATCTGGGCGTGTTGCAGGTCGGCTTCGCGCAGGGCGAATTGCTCTTTGAACGATTGGTATTCGGCATCGAGCGCCTTGAGTTCCGCACCAGCTTTTTGGGCTTCTTCCCGGGCCCGGGCCGTGCGGCGCGAACCAACCACCCAACTCAGCAGGTAGCCAATGAGAAAAGCGACCAGCAGGAAGATCAGGAACACCAGGCTGTCCTGTGTATCGAATGAAGCGAAAAGTTTACTGAAGACGTTCATAGTTGGCATTTTTAAGGCTGGGCAAAGATTCCTAACTTCGCCTTTTCGCGGAAATATTGTTCGTCGTTTAAAAGTACGCAAAACGCCAATAAAAACAAACCGCGGGGCGATAGTTTGCAACAATGGACTGGCAAAGCACCATAAAAGGTTTCGGCAATTTCATCGCGCTGGAGCGCTCGCTATCGCCCCATACGCGGGAGGCCTACGTGCACGACGTGTCCAAACTTGCCGCCTTCCTCCGCATGCGCGGGCTGGAGGCCGGCCCGCTGGAAGTCGGCCTGGAGCACCTGACTCAGTTCCTGCAATGGCTCAACGAGCTGGGCTTCTCCAAGCGCTCGCAAGCCCGCCTGATCTCTGGAATCAAGGCCTTCTACCGCTACCTGCTGATAGAAGACCTGCTCACCTCCGACCCAACCGAGCTGCTGGAAGCGCCCCGACTCGACCGCGATATCCCCGAGGTGTTGTCTTTCGAAGAAATACAACGCATGCTCGAAGCCATCGACCTGAGCCATCCGCAGGGGCACCGCAACCGGGCTATCCTGGAAACGCTTTACGCCTGCGGCCTCCGCGTCAGCGAACTGGTAGACCTGCGGCTGTCCAACCTCTACCTCGACATCGGCTTCGTCAGGGTGACCGGCAAGGGCGACAAGGAGCGACTGACGCCCATCGGCCAGGAGGCGGTCAAGTACATCGAGCTCTACCTCCAGCACGCACGCCGGCTCCAGCCCATTGCCAAGGGGCATGAGAATTACCTCTTCCTCAACCGAAGGGGGAAAAAACTCACGCGGGTCATGGTATTCCTCATCGTCAAGGAAGCCGCAGCGGCGGCGGGAATCCGGAAGACCGTCTCGCCGCACACCTTCCGCCACTCCTTCGCCACCCACCTCATCGAAGGCGGAGCCGACCTGAGGGCCGTGCAGGAAATGCTCGGACATGAATCCATTCTCACTACCGAGATTTATACGCATTTGAATACCGATTTTTTAAAGGAAACGTTGTTGAATTTTCATCCGAGGGGGAAAAAGTGAAAAAGTGAAAAGGTGAAAAAGATATGCGGGTTATAATACTTTTGGCGGTTTCTATGGTTTTGGTTTATGGCTATTCCATGTTGCTGACGGGGTGTGCGCAGGTGCAGCCATTGACGGGGGGGGAGCGCGATACGATACCGCCGCAGTTGGACACGGCGAGGTCGACAGCGAATTTTCAGACACGGTTTGAGAAGCAGCCCATCTTGCTGTTTTTTGACGAATTTGTCGACCTCAAGGACGTCTTCAACCAGGTGGTGGTGTCGCCGCCGCTGGCCAAACAGCCTAAGGTGACGGTGGAGAAATACAGGCGCATCAGGTTTGAATTCGACCCTGAGGAGGCGCTGCGCCCTGACGCCACCTACTCCATCCAGTTTGGCGACGCCATCAAGGACTACACCGAGGGCAATCCTGCGCCCATACGCTACGTCTTTTCCACCGGCGACAAGATCGACTCGCTGGAGGTGAGCGGGAAGTTGGTGGACGCCTTCACGGGAAAACCCGTCGAAAAAGTACTGGTGATGCTCTACGACAACCTCGCCGACTCCGTTGTGCGCAAGGAGCGGCCCTTTTATTTTTCGAAAACAGACAAACAGGGCGCCTTCCGGATCAGCAACGTCAAAGCCGATACCTTTAAAGTATTTGCCCTCGAAGACGCCAACCTGAACTACCTTTTCGACCAGGCAACCGAGCGGATCGGTTTTCAAAACCTGCCTATTGTAACCGGCGACAGCGTGCAGACGCCCATTGAAATCCGCTTTTTTCAGGAAACCCCGCCCCTGGCCCTGGCCGAGCAGGCCAGTCCGCTGAGCGGGCTGGTCAAGCTGACCTTCACACGTGAGCCCTGGGACCTGGAGCTCGAAACCAGCCAACCCGTTTTTTTCGAAGAAAAAAATCAGGACACGGTATTCCTCTGGCATGACATCCCGGACAGCGTCGCCTGGCGCGTGTTGATGCGAAATGAAGAATGGGCCGACAGCGTCGCGGTGCGTCCGCCAACGAGAGGGCAACCCTTGCAGCAGCTGCTGCCCACCACCACTTCCATTTCCCAAAACCCCGCCCTGCCGGCTGAGCTAACCTTCAACTACCCGCTCACCGGCGTGATCCTCGACTCGGTGCAGGTGTGGCAAGACACCCTGCGCATCGAAGCGCCCCTCAGCGGGGGCCGCGACAGCCTCAATTTCAGGAAACTCGCCTTCCGGTTCGCCTGGGAGGAAAACACGCCCTACCGCCTGCTTTTCCCCCCCGGCTCGCTCAGCGGCTGGAAAGGCACGGCCAACGACTCCATCTGGATCAACCTGCGCACCGCGCAGCGCAAGGACTTTGGCTCCCTGACCATCCGGCTCGACAGCCTGGATGCGGGCACGCCACTGGCGGTCGAACTGATGCAACAAGAGAAGATCATAGACCGTTACGTAATACCGGCAGGTAGCGAATATTGGGAAAAACAACTACCTTTCATGCCGCCGGGCAGTTACCAGCTCCGGGTGATCGAAGACCTCAACGGCAACGGGCGTTGGGATCCTGGCCGCTACGACAAGGGCTTGCAGCCGGAGCGCCTGCAAACGGTGCCGCTGGAACAGCTCCGGGCGAATTGGGAGGTGGAAGCGAAATTTGTGGTGAAATGGGTGAAGAGTGAAGAGTGAAGGGTGAAAGAATGAAAGAGTGAAAAAGTGAAAGAGTAATGATATTACGGACGGAGAATTTGGTGAAGATGTATGGGCAGCGCACGGTGGTGAAAGACGTGTCGCTGGAGGTGCATCAGGGAGAGATCGTGGGCTTGCTGGGACCCAACGGGGCGGGCAAGACCACTACATTTTATATGGTGGTGGGATTCATCAAACCCGGTGAGGGGCAGGTATTTCTCGACCAGACCGACATCACCAGGCTGCCCATGTACAAGCGGGCGCAGAACGGCATCGGTTATCTGCCGCAGGAGCCTTCGGTATTTCGCAAACTCAGCGTGGAAGACAACATCAAGGCCGTGTTGGAAATGACGCGGCTGAACAAAAAGGAACAGGCTGAAAAACTGGAGAGCCTTATCCAGGAGTTCGGCCTGGAAACCGTGCGCAAAAACCGGGGCGACACCCTTTCGGGCGGGGAGCGCCGGCGTACGGAGATCGCGCGGGCCCTGGCCACCAGCCCCAAATTCATCCTGCTCGACGAGCCCTTCGCCGGCATCGACCCCATCGCGGTGGAGGACATCCAGTACATCGTGGCCAAGCTCAAGACCAAGAACATCGGCATCCTGATCACCGACCACAACGTGCAGGAGACCCTTTCGATCACCGACAGGGCCTACCTCATGTTCGAGGGCCGCATCCTCAAGGCCGGCACGGCCGAAGAACTGGCAGCCGATGAGATGGTGCGCAAGGTGTACCTGGGCAAACATTTTGAGTTGAGGAAAAAAGTCATTGACGTCAAATAGCCATGTTACGACTCCTTCCCATTCTCATCCTGCTGACCACGGCCGCCGCCTGCGGCGAAGAAGCCCCCTTAACCATGACCTGGGAAGAGCGGAGCCTGGCCGACAGCCTCTTCCAGGTGGAGGTGAACAGCTTGCGCGCAGAGATGGACAGCCTGTGCAATGTACACTTCGACTCCCTGAAAAACTATTACTCGGATTCTCTTTGGACCGACAGGATACAGGATATCCAGAAACAACTCGAAAGAATCAAATTGCAATGAAGGTTTTGAAGCTCATACCGCTGGCGCTGCTTTTCCTCGCCTTTCAGGAGCCCCTCCTCACCGAGCTTGTCAGACAGAACGTAGCCGAGCGGGTGGAGGAATTCCGCAGGGAACAGCGGGCTTTGTGCAGAAAACGCGCCCTGGAAGCTGCCTCCAAAGAAGTCGACTCCCTCATCATTGAGTGGGCCAAGGCCAACCGCGACACCTTTGGGCGGCCGCCCCGTCCGGAGAAGCCCCTGCTGCCAGAGCCGTTGGCGCCTAAGGATTCTACGGCGGTGAAGCCTTTGTTTAATGGCACTCAACCCCCACCGGCTGATACCACGCTCAGATAGTATTGCCTGAGCCTGCGGTCCAGGCGGGAAACCATTTTGCGATAGTGAAATACTTCTACTTCATCCTCTGATCTGGTCAGCCTTTTAAACAACAATGAAATAGCCGTCACACTGGAATAAGAGGGAAAGGGCTTTGCCATCCGGTTGAAGTTCCTGTCGTAAACCACCAGCGACTCGTCATTTCCAGCGGCGGCATCTGAATAGGAAGCAGTGCCCATTCCCGCGACCAAAAAAGGGCGTTGCCCAATTGAGCGGGACGGATCGGGCAGCAGGCTTTCATCCAGAAAAATACCCCCGGGATCTTGCTCCTTCAAACGCGGCGCCAGGGTATCCGCCACGAAAAGCACCGCTGAAAATTGGTACATCTCGCGGAAAGCCATGACCAGCAGGCGGTTTTCCGTGGCAACCTCCTCTTCGGTCTCTTTTAACTGGGCGGCAAGCCGGCTGGCGGTAGGGCTGCCTGCCGGTTCTTTGGCGATGTATTCTTTGAGACTGGCAATTTTATTCGACTGGGTGCGCAACCTCACCACCAATACGCCATCTTTGAGCTCTCGGATAGATTGAGCCGGGTCGGCCGGCGCCTGGGCGAAGGCCATTTCGCAGGCCGTCCATATCAACAGAAGCAGAATGTTCGTTTTCATACGGCAAAGTTCGTTCTATTTTTCTCAAAATTTGCAATTTTACAGCCCTCAACACATAACCATCCGACATGCAATCGATCGATATTGAAGCGCTCAACCAACAGATCTACCTCGACAGCGCATTTGTCGAGCAATTAAACCAGGAAACTGGCCGCGTCATCGTAGGCCAGCACACCATGATCGACCGCCTCATGGTGGGCTTGCTGACCAAGGGCCATATCCTGCTGGAAGGTCTCCCTGGCCTGGCCAAAACGCTGGCGATCAAGAGTCTGGCGCAAGCCATCCACGCCCGTTTCAACCGCATCCAGTTTACGCCCGACTTGCTGCCGGCCGACATCATCGGCACCATGGTATACAATCCCGGGAGCCATGAGTTCACCGTGCGCAAAGGGCCTATCTTTGCCAACTTCATCCTGGCCGACGAGATCAACCGCGCACCGGCCAAGGTGCAGTCGGCCCTGCTCGAAGCCATGCAGGAGCGGCAGGTGACCATCGGTGGCACGACCTACCCGCTGGAAGAGCCATTTCTGGTGCTGGCCACGCAAAACCCCATAGAGCAGGAAGGTACCTACCCCCTGCCCGAAGCGCAAACCGACCGCTTCATGCTCAAGGTGAAGATCGGCTACCCGACCAAAGACGAGGAGCGCGAGATCGTGCGCCGCAACCTCATGGACGAGGCCTTCGGCGAGGTCAGCCCCGTGGTGAAACCCGAGGAAATCCTCAAGGCCCGGCAATCGGTGCGCAAGGTGTACATGGACGAAAAGATCGAGCGCTACATCATCGACATCGTTTTCGCCACCCGCAATCCGGCGGAATATAACCTGCGCAACCTGGAGCCGCTCATTCAGTACGGCGCCTCGCCGCGCGCCAGCATCAACCTGGCCCTGGCCGCCAAAGCGCAGGCCTTCCTGCAGCGCAGGGGCTTCGTCATCCCGGAAGACGTGCGCCGCATCTGCCACGACGTCATGCGCCACCGCATCGGACTGACCTACGAGGCCGAAGCGGAGAATATCACGCAGGAGGATATTATCGACAAGGTGTTGAATACGGTGGAGGTTCCTTGATGTAGTGTTCAGTTTTTGATTTTCAGTTTTCAGTCTTTTTTATGGAAACGAGGGAGTTGCTTAAGAAGGTGCGAAAGATCGAGATCAAGACGAAGGGCTTGAGCAGGCATCTCTTTTCCGGAGAGTACCACAGCGCCTTCAAAGGGCGGGGGATGTCGTTCAGCGAGGTGCGGGCGTATTCGTTTGGCGACGACGTGCGCAACATCGACTGGAACGTGACGGCGAGGACGGGCGAGCCCTACGTCAAAATTTTCGAAGAAGAACGCGAACTGATCGTCATGCTGCTGGCCGACGTAAGCCAGTCCTCCTTTTTCGGCGCCTCCGGGCAGCTGAAAAAAGAACTGATCGCCGAGATCTGCGCCGTGCTGGCATTTTCAGCCTCACAAAACAACGACAAGGTGGGGGCTATCCTCTTTTCCGACAAAATCGAAACCTTCATTCCTCCCAAAAAAGGACGGCAGCACATCCTGCGGATCATCCGCGAGATCATCGATATCGAGCCGGGCAGCAGGGGCACCGATATCGGCCTGACGCTCGAATACTTCAACAACGTCATCAAAAAGCGCAGCATCTGCTTTATGGTGTCCGACTTTCAGGCGGCGGGGTACGAAACGCCGCTGCGCATCGCCGCCCGCCGGCACGACCTCATCGGCATCCACCTCTACGACCCGGTCGAAGCCGAACTACCCGATGTGGGACTCATCAGCGCCTACGACGCGGAGACGGGCCGGCCGGGATGGATCGACACCTCCAGCGCACAAGTCAGACAGGCGTTCGCGGAGGCCTTCCGGGCGAAAGAGGAGCGCTTCCTGAGCTCTTTCCGGCGCAGCGGCGCCGACACCCTTTCCATCCGCTCGGGCGAGAGCTATGTGAACGCATTGTTGCAGTTTTTCAAAAAACGTACACACCGATGACTCGGCGGCTCACATACCTGTTTCTGCTTGCGGCGATGCTTTGCATGGCAAGTCCTGCCCATGCACAGGTCGGCGCCAAAGCCACCATCGACAGCACGAGCGTGTTGGTCGGCGGGCAGCGGCATGTCCGACTGAGCGTCAACTTCGCGCCGGGCGTGCGCCTGCTGGAGCCCGGCGTGGCGGTGGTCGATACCTCCGAGGCCATCGAGCTGCTCAGCGTATCGCCCTGGGATACCCTCAGCCAGACCAGCCAGGCCATTATTTTAGAAAAAGATTTGCTCATCACCGCCTGGGACAGCGGTTATTTCGCCATCCCCGCCATCCCGGTGCCGTTTGAGATACAGGGAAAGACCGACACCGTTTACACCCGGTCCATTCCCTTCTCAGCTACCCTTGCCCCGCCCGACACCCTGACGATCCAACCGATCAAGCCCATCATCGAAGAGCCCGTGAAGGTGGAAGATTTCGCACCCTACTTCATCGGCCTGTTGGCGCTGGCCGCCTTGGTGGCCGTGGTCTGGTGGTGGTATAAAAAAAGAAAAACCCAGCCACCCATACCCCAACAACCCGTGGTGGAAATACCTCCCCACACCATCGCCCTGGAGAAGCTCGACCAGTTGGAGAAGGCTCAGCTCTGGCAAAAAGGCCAGATCAAGGCCTACCACACGCAGCTGACTTATATACTACGGGAGTTTCTGGAAAAGCGCTTCCACATCCTGGCCCTCGAAAGCACCTCGCAAGAAATCGCTGCCCAGCTGCAAAACCTGGTGAGCGAGGAGTTGCGCCAAAATATCACCCAGTTACTCCTCACCTCCGACATGGTCAAGTTCGCCAAAGCTGAGCCGCCGGAGGAGGTGCACCAGCGGTTGTTGGAGGAAGCGAGGAGGTTTGTGAAGGGCGCCAATCACTAATCACCAATCACCAATCACTAATCACCAAGAAATGCCCCCCTTCGCCTCTCCATACTTCCTCCTTCTGCTCCTGCTGCTGCCGGCAGCGGCGTGGTGGTATTGGAAAAAAGGCCGGAACAAGGAGCTGAGGATGAAATTCTCCACCCTGGGTCCGGCGCGGCATACCTGGAAGACGAGGGTGATGGAGGCGCTGCCAGCACTCAGGCTACTGGCCCTGGCTTCGCTGGTCATCGCCTTGGCGCGGCCGCAGCACGTTTTCAAGAAAGAAGACATCAAGGGGGAGGGTATCGATATTTTCCTGGTGATGGACGTGTCGAACAGTATGTTGGCCGAAGATTTCCAGCCCAACCGCCTGGAGGTGTGCAAGCAGGTGGCCGAAGCCTTCGTGGCGAAACGCACCTACGACCGGATCGGGCTCACCATTTTTTCCGGAGAAGCCTTCACGCAGTGCCCCGTCACCACCGACCACCGGGTGGTGCAGGAGTTTTTGAGCAAGCTCCGCACCGATATTTTCGAAGAACAGGGAACGGCCATCGGCATGGGGTTGGCCAGCGCCGTGAACCGCCTGAAGGACAGCGAGGCCAAAAGCAAGGTGATCGTATTGCTGACCGACGGCGACAACAACGCCGGCTACATCCCGCCCATGACGGCGGCGGAGCTGGCACGGAAATTCGGCATCAAGGTCTACACCATCGGGGTGGGCAGCGACGGCTTCGCGCGCATGCCTTTCATGCAGCGCGCCAACGGGGAGCTGATCTACCGCAACGTGCGGGTGGAGATCAACGAAGAGTTGCTCGGCCAGATCGCGCAAACGACGGATGGGCGGTATTTCCGCGCCACCTCGGAGAAAGTGCTGGCAGACATATACGAGTCGATCGACCAACTGGAAAAGACTGAGGTGGAGATCACCACGATTACGAGGAAGGCGGAGGCTTTCCACCCATTTGCAGCCCTGGCAATTGCGCTTTTATTGCTGGAATGGCTGATCAAACACATTTTCGTCAGAAGACTACCAGGATAAATATGTTTCGATTCGAACATCCGGAATATCTCTACGCCCTGCTGCTCATCCCCGCGCTGATCGGCGCGGCGGCCTGGTCTCTGCGGCGCCGCAGGCGCACCCTGGGGCAGTTGGGCGAGTCCGCCGCCCTGCAGCGCATGATGCCGGGATGGTCGGAATCAAAGCAGTGGGCCAGATGGAGCATGCTCTGGCTCGCCCTGATCCTGCTCATCGCAGGCTGGGCCAACCCGCAATGGGGCACGAAGAGGCAGAAAGTAACGCGTAAAGCCGCCGATATCATCCTGGCGCTCGACATTTCGCAGAGCATGCTCACCGAAGACATCGCCCCCAACCGGATGGAGGTGGCCAAGCGCTTCGGCGCTCAACTGCTGGAAAGCCTGCAAGGCGAGCGCATTGGTCTGATCGTCTTCGCCGGATCTGCCTACACCCAAACGCCCATTACGACCGACTACGGCGCGCTCGACCTCTTTCTCAAAAGCAGCTCGCCCGATCAGGCTCCCTACCAGGGTACCGCCATCGGGTCGGCGATCGAGCTTGCAGGGCGGCTCTTTCCGTCCGAGCAGGCCAACCACAAAGCCCTCGTAGTGCTCACCGACGGAGAGACCCACGACGAAGACGCCCTGGCCAAGGCCCGGGAAGCCCGCGAAAAAGGCATGCTGATCTTCACCGTAGGCGTGGGCACCGAAACGGGCGGCTTCGTCGTCGAACAGATCAACGGGCAGAAGGTCTTCAAAAAAGACAACAGCGGCGAGCCCGTCAAATCGCAGGTCAACGTGGAGATGCTGCAGGAACTGGCAGAAGCAGGGGGCGGGCAGTATTTCCCGCTCAACAACCCGCGCAGCGTCGTGGAAGGCATCCGCAAGGCCGTCGACCAGCTTGACCGCAAAGAAATGGAGGAACGGGTTTACGACGAGTACGAGAGCTATTTTCAGTACTTCATCGCCGCAGGCTTGCTACTGCTGCTGCTGGAATTTTTCCTGCCGGCCCTGATGCAAACAAAAAACGCCAAAGCGTTAAACCAGAAAAACGACTGAGTTGTAAAGAGAGTAACACTTTAAACGTTTATCGTCGATCGTTTATCGTTTACGTAAACATAAACGATCGACGATAAACGAAACTTCAATGGAGATGAGGAAGAACGCTTTCATGGTTATCTTGTTTGTGTTGCCCGCGGCGGGCCTATGGTCCCAAAGCGCCCATGACCACCTGCGTTCGGCCGACAAAGCTTACCAATCGCAGGACTTTGGACGGGCCGAAGAAGAGTACCGCAAGGCCCTGGAGAAAAAGCCCTCCACCCAGGGGCACTACAACCTGGGCAACGCCGTCTACCAGCAGGATCGGTTCGACGAAGCCATCAAGCAATACGAACAAACCGCCGGACAGTCGGCCGACCCTGCCGTGCGGGCAAAAGCCTATCACAACCTGGGCAACGCCCATTTTTCGAAACAACAATACAAAGAGGCCATCGAGGCCTACAAAAACGCCCTGCGCATCCAGGCCGATGACCCGCAAACCCAGTACAACCTGTCGCAGGCCATCCGGCAGTTGAAGCAACAGCAACAGCAGCAGCAACAACAGCAAAAGGAGGAGCAGCAAAAACAGGAACAACAACAGCAGCAACAGGAACAAGAGCAACAACAGCAGCAGGAACAAAACCAGCAGGAACAACAGCAACAGCAGCAGCAAAACCAGGAACAGCAGCAGCAACAGCCCCGGCAGGGCGAGATGAGCGACGAAGAAGCCCGCCGCCTGCTCGACGTGATGGACAGGGAGGAGAAGAAGGTGCAGGAGAAGATGCGGCAAGCTGAGGGCAAGCCGAAAAGACCTGAAAAGGATTGGTAAACTTAAACCGAGGTGACACCTCCTAAGGCGTTGATATTCAGCCAAAAACGAGGTGTCACCTCCTAAGTGTCTGATTTTCAAAGCAAAGCGAGGTGACACCTCTCCAACAATTCATTCACTATGAAAAAAACGACCATTTTTGCACTCGCCATGATGCTACTGGCCGGCTGGATGAATGCCCAGGAAATCGAATTCTCCGTTTCGCTCAGCGCCGATACCATCGGGCTGAACAACCGGCTGGAGGTTACCTTTACCCTGAAAAACGCGCAGGGCGCGCGCTTTGAACCGCCTCAATTCGATGGCTTCCGGCTGCTGGCAGGACCCAATACCGCCAGCCAGTTCTCGATCGTCAACGGGAAGACCAGCAGCTCGGTTTCTTATTCGTACATCCTCGAACCGCTGGATGTGGGGCAATACTACATCCAGCCCGCCTTTATCGAAGCTGGCGGAAAAACGCTGGAAACGGCCCTGCAGGAAGTATGGGTACTGCCCGGCGACCAGGCGCCGGCAAGGGGAATCATTGAAAAACCGGCGCCCAGGCGCCCCATCATCAAAATGTAAACAGAGCCTATGAACCTGCGGCAGATTTGGATGACATGCTGGCTCTTGCTGGCGCTGGCGCCGGCCCTGCAAGCCCAGGTGCGCTTCGAAGCCACGGCCAACGCCAAAGAAATGCTGCTTTCCGGCGAGGTCGAAGTCAGTTTCACCCTCTATAATGCCAGCGGGAAAAGCTTCACACCTCCTGATTTCAACGGATTTAAAGTGCTGGCTGGCCCCTTCCAGAGTTCCAGCTCTAGCTTGGTCAACGGCGTGCGATCGTCGCAGTTCGCCATGAGCTATGTGCTGCGCCCTCAGCGCAAGGGCGTGCTCAGCATCGGAAGCGCGTCAGTGGTGGTGGATCGCAAGACCCTCTACACCAAACCGATCCAGATTTCAGTCGTGGAGGGATCGCCCAAAGCGGCGGAAGAGCGGCCCGCCGCCTTCCTCAAGGCCGAGATCGACAAGACGACTGCCTACCCCGGGCAGCAATTGCTGCTCGACTACAAGATCTATATCCAGCCTCAGTATTTCAAACAGGGGCATCAGGTAGAAGATAAACCCGACTATGCGGGCTTTTTCGCCGAGCAGCTCAACTACTACCGCAGTTATCAGGAGGTGGCCAATGGCGTCGAATACGTCTCCGCCACCCTGGCCCGCGTCGCCCTGTTCCCGCAACTGACGGGCAAACTGGAAATTCCTCCGTTGCGCATTTCGCTCGACATCGGCAGCCGCCGCAGCGGTGGCGGCCTCGGCTTCGGCTTCGCCCCCATCGAACGCCTCAACCTGGAGAGTAACCCGCTTACCATCGACGTCAGGCCCTTCCCGGAGGATGCGCCGCCGTCATTCACCGGCGCCTGCGGCAAATACACCTTCCGCGTGTCGGCCAACAGGAAGGAGATGACGACCGATGATGCCCTGTCCATCACCATTTTCATGGAGGGCGACGGCGATATCAAACAGGTTGGTTCGCCTGTGCTCATGGGCGTCGACAGCTTTGAGGTCTTCGAGCCCAAGGTCCTTTCCGAAAATATCACCGACTCCAACGAGGGATATTTTGTCGGGGAAAAAGTGGTGGAATACCTCCTCACCCCCCGCAAGACCGGCCAGTTTGAAATACCCATGCGGTTTTCATATTGGGATCCAAATACCCGGCAATACGTATCCGCCGATCAGGAAGCGCTCCGCGTCGAGGTGCGCCCGGGCTCGGGCAGGCCTGCGCTGCGCGACGCCCCGGACGGCAGTGACGAAAACGAAACGATGTTCCCGCTCCTCACCAGTACGCAGTTGCAAAACCAACGCAGCATCTGGGTGCGCTCGCCGCTGTTCTGGGCTATCGCCGCGCTGCCCCTCTTTGGCTGGCTGGCCTTTTTCCTGTACCGGCGCTGGCAGTCCCGCGAAGAGCGCCTTGACCCCGCCCTGTTGCAGGAGCTCCGCATCCGCAGGGTCGTCGACCAGCACCTGTCGGATGCCCGTGCCCAACTGCAAAGCGGCAACCACGCCGCCCTTTTCGAAGAGGTCAGCCGCGCCCTGAGCGCCTACTTGCGCCACAAACTCGGCATCCCGCCCGCGCGGTGGACCAAAGACCGCGTCAGCGAAGAACTCGCTCAGGCGGGCACGCCGGCGGAGATCGTCGCCCAGGTGCGCGAGGTGCTGCAAACCTGCGAGATCGCCCTCTACTCCGGGCAGGATAAGCAGGAAGCGGCACAAAAGGTCTTCGGCCAGGCCTCGGCCATCATTCTTCAAATGGAAAAGAAATAGTGCCTTGCAACCTGTCTTTGTAATGCCGGGTCTATATCCGCATTCAAAAACAAAACCAATGAAAGCATTTCATGTGACAGCCATCATCGCATTGATTGCCCTGAGCGGCTGCAAAAAAGACCTCGACCTGGAATCCGGCGCCTTTTTCCCGGTGAAGGCATTCCTCCAATCACAAGACTGCGCCGCAGACTGCGGAGAGACGGCTGCCTGTGAAGGTCAGACCGCCGGCATCGAAGGCGTGGTCGACGAGAGCAACGTCAACGCCGACAACCTGCAGTTTTACGTGCTGGACGCGAAAAACGACAAGTTCCGCATCGAGGTGAAAGCCGACCCCGCCATCGCGGCCGAGGTCTTCGAACAAATCAGGTTCAGGTTGGAAAACGACATCCGCGTGCGGGGCGAGATCGAGGGCTATGACCAGCCGATGAACTTCAGTTGCAAACGCGCCTTTATCCTGCACCTGGAAAATGTGGAAGATCTTTTTATAGACTGATCCCTTTTCAGAATGATCGGTTTTGATGTACAAATGCAAGGCATTGATAATCATTGTCTTGCATTTTAATTTTTCGAAAAAAACCATCTCACTCGCCAGATCTGGTCCCGATTACCCGCCGCAACTGTACTGGAAGCGGCATGTCAGGGCGCTTAGGTTTGTATCAGAAAATGATCGAATCACAAAAAAAATCAAGCGCCATGAAAAAGCATCAATTCTTCCTTTACGGAATCGCATTCGCAGCCTGCTTCGCAGTGTTCACTTCCTGCCAGAAAGAAGAACAACCGGTCATTGATCCGGTCGAAGAGACCGAAACGCCTGTTGACTCCATTCAGGACCTCGCCGGTTACTTCAACTCCGACCTCGAAGTGTTCTTCATCGACCCAGCCTACATGGACCAGATCATGGAATACCTGGGCGTTTTCCCGACCAGCGACGGCCGGTTTGGCCTCACAGAACAATTGGAAGACGGCCTTTGGATCGACTACTTCTTCCAGATCGTACCCATGCCGATTCCGGAGATTTATTTTACCTCCGCGGCGATTGAACTGGAACTGGAGGAGCAAGGAGTCGAAGACGGGGTGCGTTACAAGACTTACAAAAAGGCCGAGTGCGGAGAAAAGGTAGCCAAGAAGACGGGTGATTGCCAGAACCTGGCCGAAATCGACCCCGATACGGAAGCTGCCTCCTTCAAGTCGAACATTGCCAGGGAATACAAGAGATGCAAAGCATCCAAAGTTGAAGGCAACCTCTGCAAGGACAAGCTCCTGCCCGTCGGAAAGACCACCTATCACAAAGAACTGAACTGCTCCGGCAAAGTGGTGGCGGAGAAAGACTACCTGCGCTACCGGTGTGATTAGGACAGGTGATCCCATGAACGAAAACGGGGCTTGCAGTTGCCTGCAAAGCCCCGTTGTTTATTCGGTAGCGAGCGGTCTTACCTGGCGTAAGACACCGCCCTTTTCTCCCGGATGACGGTCACTTTGACCTGGCCGGGGTATTGCATTTCGTCTTGTATCTTCTGGGAGATCATGAAGGAGAGGTCTTCGGCGAATTGGTCGGAGACCTTTTCGCTTTCCACGATCACGCGCAGTTCGCGGCCGGCTTGCATGGCGTAGGCTTTGGAGACGCCTTCGTACGACATGGCCAGTTCTTCCAGTTCGCCGATGCGTTTGAGGTAGCTTTCCAGGATTTCGCGGCGTGCGCCGGGGCGTGCGCCGGAGATGGCGTCGCAGGCCTGGATGATGGGCGAGAGGATGTTGGTCATCTCGATTTCGTCGTGGTGGGCGCCTACGGCGTTGACGACGATGGGGTTTTCGCCGTGTTTTTCGCACAGTTTCATACCGAGGATGGCGTGGCTCAGTTCGGTTTCCTCTTCTGCCACCTTGCCGATGTCGTGGAGGAGGCCTGCGCGTTTGGCCATTTTGGCTTGTTTGGGCGAGAGGCCCAGTTCTGCGGCCATGATGGCGCAGAGGTTAGCCGTTTCGATGGAGTGTTTGAGCAGGTTTTGGCCGTAGGAAGAGCGGAAGCGCATGCGGCCCACCATCTTGACGAGGTAGGGGTCGAGGCCGTGGAGGTCGAGGTCGATCACGGTGCGTTCGCCGATTTCGATGATCTGTTCTTCCAGTTGTTTGCGGGTCTTGGCCACCACTTCCTCGATGCGTGCGGGGTGGATGCGGCCGTCGGCGACGAGTTTTTTCAGCGCCAGCCTGGCCACTTCGCGGCGGATGGGGTCGAAGCTGGAGATCACGATGGCCTCCGGCGTGTCGTCTACGACGATTTCGGCGCCGGTAGCCGCTTCCAGTGCTCGGATGTTGCGGCCCTCGCGGCCGATGATCTGGCCTTTGAGGTCGTCGCTATCGAGGTGGAACACCGACACCGTATTTTCGATGGTGTATTCGGCGGCCATGCGCTGGATGGTGTGAATGACGATTCTTTTGGCCTCTTTGTTGGCCGTGGTCTTGGCCTGTTCCAGGGTATCCTTGATGATGACCATGGCGTCGGTTTCGGCTTTGGCCCTGACCAGTTTCATCACCTGGTCTTTGGCTTCTTCTTCCGTCAGTTTGGCGATAGTCTCCAGGGCCTTGATGTGTTCTTCACTGGCCTTGTCGAGTTCTTCGCGCTTTTTGGAAATAATCTTGAGCTGCTTGTCCAGGTTTTCGCGGACGTCTTTGAATTCGGCTTCCTGGGAGACCAGCTCGGCCTCTTTTTTGTCGAGTTGTTCGACGCGCATCTGGAATTTTTCTTCCCGCTGGTTCCACTCTTTTTCGAGGGTGCGGATTTCCATTTCGCGTTCCTTGAACTCGATCATCTGCTCGGCCTTTTGGGATTCGAATTCCTGTTTGAACCGGGCAAATTTTTCTTTCGCTTCCTGGATCTTGCGCTGTTTGATGCGCTCGTTCTCGCTTTCGGCGTGGGCGACCATCTTTTCCGCTTTGGTCTCCGCCTCGTCTACTAAGCGTTTGGCTGTAAGTTTGGCATCCTGGATGATAAGGTCCGCTTTTGCTTTGAGCTCTGCTGTTTTGGCCGCGGAGGCGCGGTCTTTGAGCAAGCGGACGATAAAGAAACCAACCAGGGCGCCGGCAACCAATCCAATAACTACACCGATTAACATTTCACTCATGGCGTTTTTGGTTTTAGAAAATAAACTTCCGCCTTTTCTGGAAAGGGGGAAAAACCGGCAATGTGATTGGATCAGGCAGGAGGGGAGTAGTGGTTGAGCAGCTGGTCGAGGAGCATGTCGAGTTGTTCCAGCTGTTCGGGGAGCTGGGAATCGGCCTTAGCGGGGCCGGTCGTTCCGGCCTTGTCCAGGTCGACGGCGATCGCCAACGCGGCCATGGCCAGGCAGTCCTGTTTATCCCGGTTGGGATGGTCCAGTTGCACCTGGTTGACCTTTTCGTTGACGTCCCGCACGATACGCCGGATCAGGGTTTCGTTACTCGACGCTATCTTGAGGGGATAGGGCCGGCCTCCTATGAGGACCGTTATCTGTTTGGTATCCTGATCGCCCATATCCTATTCGTTTTGCAACCACGCTATACAGCGGTCGATTTCGTCTATGTATAAATCGATCTGCTTTTTCAGCTGTTCAGAATGTACGGCCCTGGTTTTCTCCCGGGCGTTCCATTCCTCCTGTTTATGATCCAATTCTTGTTCTAATACACTTATGCGATTCATTTGGTTGGCTACCTGTTCTTTCAGTTGCGCGTTTTCATTGCGCAATTGTTCGATCAGCCCTGCCAGCCTTTGAATTTTCTCGATAATATGCTTGATTCGGGTCGTAGATTCCATGCTAATATAAGAAACCTTCGCTGATACAAAAAGCTCCTGCCCGGAATTCTGCCGGATCAGCGGCGGATGAACGCCTTGATCTGCGATTCGAAGGCTTTGATCAATTGCTCCATGATGGCGTCAACCTCCTTGTCCTGAAAGGTTTTCGTCGGGTCTTCGAAGGTGAAGCTCACCGCGCAGGATTTTTTCCCGGCGCCAAGTTGGTCTTCGTTGACGTAGACATCGAAGAGCGTGATATCGCGCAGCACTTTTTTCGCCGTCTTTTTGGCGATGGCTGCAATTTCTCCAAATTTAACCGAATTATCAACAACCAGGGCCAAATCGCGGCGCACCGTGGGAAATTTGTTGAGTTCTTCGAATTCTATTTTGTGCTTTTTCAGGGTCTGTTCCAGCGCGTCCCATTCGATATCTGCGTAAAAAACGGGGTTGCGCAGGTCCATGCCCTTCTGTATGCGGGGGCTCAGCTGCCCGAAAGTAGCCAGCGCCATCGGGCCGCGGCGGTATTGCATGCCGTAGCTCCACACCATGTCCTTGTATTCTTCTTCCTGGAAGCCGGAGACGCCCATCCGCGCAAAAATGGCGTCCACCAGCGCCTTGAGCGTGTAGTAGTCGGCGTTTTTTTCGTCCTTGAAGCGCCAGTTTTCCGGCAGTCTTTTTCCGGTGAGAAAAATGCTGAGGTGTTTTTTCTCTTCGAATGCTTCGGCCGTCTTGCGGTAGGTTTTTCCGTACTCGAACAGGCGCAGGTCGGGCTGCTGCCGGTTCTGGTTCTGCACCAGGGCTTCCAGCCCGCTGAACAGCATGGTGGGCCGCATCACGTCGAGCTGCACGTTGGAGGTGTTGTTGATGTACACCAGCGTATCGGGGTCGAGGGGAAGCAGGTCTTCGAAATAGCGCGACTCGGTCAGCGACACGGCCATGATTTCGTTGCAGCCGTTGGCGGCCAGAAAGTCGGCGATGGCCGAAGCCGCCTTGCGGGGGTCGGGATAGGTCCCGTGGGAGAAAGAGGTCGTGATCTTGTCGGGGATGGGCACCGTGTTGAGCCCGTAGATCCGCAGCACTTCCTCCACTACGTCGGCCGGGCGCGTCACGTCGACCTTGTTGGTGGGGATGGCCACGGTGAAGGACTCGTCTTTTTCGGAAAGGATCGCGATGCCCAGGGCGCCCAGGATGTCGCGCACCTGTTCGCGCGGTATTTCCACCCCGATCAGTTGGTTGATGTGGGTGTAGGTCAGCGCCACCTCTTTGGGTTGTATCGGTTTGGGGTACACGTCGACGATGCCGGAGGCGATTTTGCCGCCCGCCAGTTCGCGGATCATCAGGGCGGCGCGCTTGAGGGCTTCGACGGTGATATTGGGATCGCTGCCTTTCTCAAAAGTGGTGGCCGCGTCGGTGCGCAGCTGGTGGCGCATGCTGGAGCGGCGTATCCATTTCGGATGAAAATGAGCTGATTCGAGAAATACGTCGTTGGTGGTTTCCGTCACGCCGGAGTGCAGTCCTCCGAACACGCCCCCGATGCACATGGCTTCCGAGTCGCCATTGCAGATCATGAGGTCTTCGGCCGAGAGCTTGCGCTCCTGCTCGTCGAGGGAGGTGAAGACCGTTCCTTCGGGCAGGGTTTTGACCCGAACCGTATTGCCTTTGATGGCCCTCAGGTCGAAGGCGTGGAGAGGCTGGCCGTATTCGTGCAGCACGTAGTTGGTGATGTCGACGATGTTGTTGATGGGGCGCAGGCCGATGGCGTTGAGGCGGTTTTTCAGCCAGTCGGGCGATTCGCCTACCTGCACGCCCTGGATGGTCACGCCGCTATACCGGGGGCAAGCCTCGGTATTTTCCACGATCACCTCCACCGGCAGGTTGTTGTTGTCGGGCCGGAAGGAGGCGGTGTCGGGCAGCCGGAGCGGTTTGTCGTAGCCGTGGTGAAACTTCAGCGCTGCCGCCAGGTCCCTGGCTACGCCCAGATGGCCGGTGGCGTCGGAGCGGTTAGGGGTGAGGCCGATCTCGAACACGACGTCTTTTTCCACCTTAAAATACTCGCTGGCGGCTTTGCCGACGGGCGTTTCGGGCTTGAGGATGAGGATGCCGGAGTGGTCGTGTCCCATGCCGATCTCATCGAGGGCGCAGATCATGCCCTCGGAGTCTTCGCCTCGAATTTTACCTTTTTTGAGGGTAAAGGGTTCGCCTTCCACAGGGTGGAGGGTCGTGCCGACCTGGGCTACGATCACCTTTTGGCCCTGGGCCACGTTGGGGGCGCCGCAGACGATGTTGAGCAATTCACCGCTGCCGACGTCGACCTTGCAGACGGAGAGGCGGTCGGCGTTGGGATGGCGCCGGCATTCGGCCACATGCCCCACGACGAGGCCTTCCAGGCCGCCGGGGATGCTTTCTACGGTTTCCAGGCCTTCCAGTTCAAGGCCTATATCGGTGAGTATTTCGCCAATTTTTTCAGGGTCGAGGTCGAGGTCGAGGTATTGTTTGAGCCAGTTGAGTGAAATCTTCATTGAGAGTGATTTTCGGGCGTCTGCCGCCTATTCGCGCAAAGATATTGATTTCCTTACGGAAAAATATCACTTGACTACGGAGGTTTCGGCAGCCTGCAGGACGTCTTTTACCGCTCCTTCCAGATGCACGAAAGCGACGGCTTTCATATCTGCTTCTTTCCAATCGGTGGGAACGGTGAAAGAATAATTTTTGGTAACGACAGTGCCGGGCGCCAGGGTTTCTGAAATAACGTCGCCGAGGTAGCTGGTGAGCATGTCGCGGAACACGTGTTTATGGACGTAGTCCGGTATTTTTCCCGCGCCGGGAATTTCCTGATAATCGATAATATTGCTTTCCGTCAGCATGACCGAAATCCGCACATCGGGGTCGGAGATGACTTCCTGCGGATAGAGCTTGACTTCGAGGTCGAGGTTGCGGTTCGTCTCGTTGAAGGTTGCCTTCAGGCCGATCTTGACCCTGGGCGGGACGGCTTTTTCCACTTCGATGAAGCCTGCCCAGTCGTTGCGGCCCAGGATAAGGTCGTTTTCCCCCTCGAAAAGCCTGCGGTTGACTACCGCGCTGGGATAGGAAATCGGCGGACCGAGCAGGTTGATCAAACCCTCGCCTTCCGGGGTGCGAAAATCGTAGAGGCTTTGGGGGAAAGGCGGGGAAAAGTCGCCCGCATGAATAGACACCGCCACCAGGCGCTCACCATGGATGGCCAGCAGGGTTTCGATCTCGGCGCTGCCGGCGGGGCACTGCACGCAGCGCACGCCCGTGAACTCCTCGATCAGCACCTGCCGCTCCTGATCTTCGATATTGATCGAAGTATCGACAGGCTCGCCGTCATAGGGGTTGATGACGGGGGGTATCTCGTAGCAGGAGGAGCTGAGGAGGGCGGCACCCAGTAAAAGAGAGAATAAATAACGTTTCATATTCTTGACATGATTTTAATAAGATTGCTGACGGATCGACAGGATTAAGGATTTTTAGGATTGTGCTGATACATTTTTTTGATCGTTTCGATCTTGTCAATCATCCTGTCGATCCGGATTAATCCTGACTATCCTGTTCAAAAGCTCGAATTAACTGAAAACCTTACCCCGCTGAAGGCCGGCTCGATGCGGCAAACGCCGCCGGAGCAGACCACGCCTTCAACCTGTTTAACGTAGCTGAGGGTGAAGCGGTTGGCGTTGTGCGTATAAAATACGTCAAACCGCGGAAAGTGAACGCTGAGTTTCTCACCTGTATTGGCGTCGGAGGGGGAGTTTTTTCCCGGCCCGGCGTTGTACATGTCGGAAATGGCGATGGTCCACTTGGGCGCCGGGCTGATCTCGACCATACCGAAGAGCCAGTCGCCGTAGTCGTAGCCGAGTCCCTGGCCGTCCTGCCCGGTAAACATGTACTGGGCTTCAAAGCGGATGGAGCGGCGTTTGGGGAAGCGGTAGAGGAAGTCGACGTAGGGGATGACGTTGTCGAGGATAGGCTCGTTGGGTTTAAAGAAATAGACCTCCTGGTTGTAGCGCTGGAGCTGCACCCCGCCGGTAAACTGCCACTTGCGGGTCTTTTTCCAGAGGAATTCCGTAAAGATCTCCCTATAGAGCTGCTTGCCGTTCAGGTCGGTGATATTGGAGTAATTGACGTTGAGGCTGATATTTTTGTTGACGGCATAGCGCACGTCGGCCTGTACGGCCAGTTCGCCGAACTCCTGTGTGGCCGGCATGTAGCGGGCGGTGAGGCGGTAGGCATTGACGCGGGCCATGGGCGGCAGGAAGTTGAGCAGGCCGCGGTTGAGCTCTTCCTGGGGGCGGGTGCGGAAGGAGAAGTTTTCCGTGCGCTTGCCCTCCAGGGTGATACCCAGGCCTTTTTTGGCGTAGCTCAGGCTGGTGTAGAGCACCGAGCCCGGCGCCTGTACCAGCCTGCCCAGAATGGTATCGCCGGTGATGGTGACGCGCTCGGCGAGCGGGTCGCTCATGTTGTCTTTGGTCTTGTACGCCCCTTCCGCATACCAGCTGAACGGACCGAAGGTCAGGGTGTGGTAGAGGGAGAAGGCGTAGGCCGTATAGACGGGCACGAAGGCGTCTTTGGCCAGGTAGGTGTTGATGGTGGCCACGAGGTTGTTCATTGTGGCGTCGTCGAGCGTGCGGCGCACCGCGCCAAAGCCGGGCGCCCAGGTGAATTTGCTGCCCTCTTTCCCCTGGTGGAAATAATCGACGCTGGCCCCGGCGATGACTGAGCGGTAGAGATCGAATTGTTGTTTCTGCAAGCCGGTGAAGCCTTTGACCCTGAGGTTGGGCGTGAAGTTGTAGCCCACGCGAAGCCCCACCAGCGCGTTGTCGATCAGCAGCGGCCTCATTTCAAAAGAGCGGAAGATAATGCCGCTACCGATCTGGTCGTAGATATACCCCGCCGCGAAGTCGAATTTGTCGATCGACTTGGCAATGTACCACCTGCCGATGCCCAAATCGGTATATGAACCCTGCGGGTTGAGCAGGTTGGAGTTGTTGAACACGTCGAAACGCAGGGCGAAGTCGAAGCCCCAGTTGCTGTAATTGAGGTTGAGCCAGGCCTCTGAGCCGAATATCTGCCGGTCGTATTGCGGCGTATTGGCCGCCCCGATCAGGGTGTCGCGAAGGAAGAAGTTGCCGTTGGCTTCCAGGTTGCCGGAAATGCGCCCTCCAGAGGATTCCTGTGCCGCGGCAAAGGCCGGGGCCAGGCATAGGAGCAAGTAAACCAGGTAGATATGCGAAGATTTCATGTGCGTGTTTTTCTATGAAATGGGATGCCGTTTGATCTCTTTGGTTAAGAAGCCGTTAAAATACTACTATTCCGTCATTTTCCAGTCACTTTTGCGTTTGGGAAATGGTCTAAACCAACTGCAATTATCTTACTTTTGGCATTAAAAATTTGTCGCATGAAGTTACTTTCCTTCCTTTTTTCGGTTGCCTTAACAGGCGCTGCAACTTTGTTATCCGCCCAAACAGGCCTCCCCAGCGTCAACGCGAAAACCCTCGACGGCCAGACGGTCAACCTCGCTGAAGCCTATGGCGGAGAAAACGGCAAGATCACCATCTTCAGCTTCTGGGCAACCTGGTGCAAGCCCTGCCAGGCCGAACTAGACGCCATCGCCGACCTCTATCCCGAATGGCAAGAACTATACCCCGTCGAGCTGGTCGCCATCACCATCGACGACCAGCGCGCCCTGGCCAAAGTGCCGCCTCTGGTCGCCACCAAAGGCTGGGAATACACCATCCTGATCGGCAACGAAAACGATATGCGCAACTCCTTCAACTTCTCCAGTATCCCCCAAACCTTTGTCGTAGACAAAAAAGGCAACATCGCCTATGTCCACAACGGCTACGCCCCGGGCGACGAGGAAGAGCTGGCGGAGAAGATCGCGGAGCTGGCAGGTGAGTGAGTGAAGGGTGAAGAGTGAAGAGTGAAGGGGTAAATGCTTCACCCTTCACCCTTCACTCTTCACTTGACTAAAGCCGCAAAAAACCGTACCTTTGCCCGAGCAATTTTTTCAGATGCGCGCAATCAGGCATATCATCACGCTGAGCCTCGCCGGCACGCTGCTCATCGGGCAGACCGGCATCAGCCTTCACCATATCTACTGCTACTGCAAAGGGCAGTGGGAGGCGAGCCTTTTTGCCGAAGAAGCATCTTCCTGTGAAGAACATGATCTCGCTGAAGCGCATCCCCTCCCTTCCTGCTGCGAACACAACACCGACTGCTCGCTCAACGCTCCTGAGGATTCACACCTTCCCTGCAAAGAAGATCTAACCGTTTACCTGCAACTGGACGAACCGGCCATCCCGGCTTCCCTGGCCAGCCTTGATCAGGCGGTTGAATGGCCCGCAACAGTTGCCATCCTTCCTTACTTCC
Organism: Saprospiraceae bacterium; assembly: GCA_049306275.1. Taxonomy (GTDB): domain Bacteria; phylum Bacteroidota; class Bacteroidia; order Chitinophagales; family Saprospiraceae; genus JADJTT01. The sequence goes on from JBAQQB010000170.1 coordinate 32,402, forward strand.
AGCTTCAACACCCCAGCCTCGACGAGGCGCCGCTGCATCCCTCCTTCCGGGCCCCGCCACTCCTGCGGTCCGGGCAATCTATCCTGATCTGGGTGCAGTCCTTCCTCTGCTAAATCTCCGGTCTTTCTTTACACCGCTTTCCCAATGGGGAAAGGGATTGTTTTTTTATCCACCAAAGAAAGATCCATGAGCAAGCATATATTCCTGGTTATCATTTCTCTTTTCTTAAGCGCCTCCTGGACGCTGCAGGCGCAAACCATCAAAGGCGTCGTAACAGATGAGCAGGGCGAAACCCTGCCCGGCGCCACCGTTTACTGGAAAAACACTACCAAAGGCGTCATCGCCGGTGTGGACGGCCGTTACGAGATCGAACGCGTGGAGGGCAACAACACCCTCGTCGTCAACTTTGTAGGGTACACACCTGCCGAAATAGAAGTCGCTCCCGGCCAAACCACGCTCAACATCACGGTCGAAGGCCATATCAACCTCGAAACCGTCGAAGTGACGGCCAAGGCATCCGACCACGCTTTTTCCACCCTCGACAACCGCAATATCGAGACCATCGGCCACGGCGAGCTGCGCAAATCGGCCTGCTGCTCGCTGGCGGAGAGCTTCGAGACCAACGCCTCGGTCGACGTCACCTACTCCGACGCGATCACGGGTACGAAAGAAATCCAGATGCTGGGCCTGCGGGGTGTGTACACCCAGTTTCTCACCGAAAAACGCCCTTCCCTCAACGGCCTGGCTTCGCCCTACGCCCTGGAATACATCCCCGGCACCTGGCTGGAGAGCATACAGATCGCCAAAGGCGCGGGAAGCGTGGAGAGCAGCTATTCCGCCATCGCCGGCCAGATCAACACCGAGCTGATGAAGCCCTGGGAAGACAAACCCTTGTTCGTCAACCTCTTCGGCAGCACCATGGAGCGCGGCGAAACCAACATCCACCTCAACAAGGTCCTCACCAAAAACTGGAGCACGGGCGTGCTGCTCCACGGGTCGTTTACCCAAAACCAGATCGACCACGACGACGATACCTTCCTCGACCAGCCCAATAAAGAACTGCTCACAGGCTTGTACCGCCTCTACTACACCCACCCCGAATGGGAAGCCCAGTTCAATGTACAGGCCCTGCGCGACCGCCGCACCGGGGGACAGATCGTGCCCAAAGGCGCCACGGGCGACTACTTCACCATGTCGCAGCTGGCCAACCGCGTCGAGGCCTTCGGGAAAGTGGCCTACAACGGTTTCAACAACGAAGGGCAGGGTATCGGCTTTATCTGGAACTACGCCTGGCACGACGTGAACTCCCGCGTCGGGAGAAACACCCACATCGGGACCCAGCAAACCCTCTACGGCAACCTGCTGTTCAAAACGCCCGTTTTTGGCAGCACCGATCATACCCTCGCCACGGGCCTCAACTTCCAGTGGGATGATTTCGACGAATACCTCAACGACACCGATATCAGCCGGCAGGAGAGCACGATGGGAGGCTATGCGGAGTATTCCTTCCACCCCTCGATCGAATCGTGCAGCACCCCCGATTTCTGGTGGCAACGCTTCGGCTTCATCGCCGGCATCCGCTATGACTACCACAACCAGTTCGGGCCGATGCTGAGCCCCCGTTTGAGCGCCAAGTACAACTTCAGCGAGGAGAGCATCGTCCGTCTCTCGCTGTCGAAGGGCTTCCGCTCTGCCAACATCGTGGCCGAAAACTACAGCGTGCTGGCCACCAACCGCATCTTCGAAGTGGAGACGCCACTGAACCTGGAAGAAGCCTGGACCGGCGGCCTGAACTTCACCTACAACTTCCCCTTCCTGGCAGATCGCGCCACCATCGCTTTCGACGCCTTCCGCACCTGGTTCCAGAACCAGATCGTGATGGACGTGGAAGAGGACTACACCAAGGTGTTCTTCTTCAATCTCGACGGCCCTTCCTACTCCAACAGCCTGGTGACCACCTTCTCGTTCAAGCCCATCAAACAGCTGGAAGCAAAAGTGGCTTATAAATTCACCGACGTCAAAACGACCTACCTCAGCGGCTTGCGCGAGCGCCCGCTGGTAGCCCGCCACCGCGGCCTGGTCACCCTGGGCTGGGAATCGCTCAACAAGCGCTGGATGGTCAACCTCATCGCCCAGATCGTGGGCCCGCAGCGCCTGCCCGACAACTCGCAGATTCCCGCCGCCCTGCTGACCAACCACCCGGAATACTCGCCCACCTACGCCACTTTTAATGCGCAGGTGACCAAGGTGATCCGGCCCAACTTCGAGATCTACGTCGGCGGCGAAAACCTGAGCAACTACCGCCAGCACTTCCCCATCATCGGCTTCACCGATCCTTTCGGAGAATACTTCAACGGCATGCAGGTGTATGCCCCGACGATGGGCGCGGTGGGGTATGTGGGGATCAGGTGGTGGCTGGATAAGGAGTGAAGAGTGAAGGGTGAAGAGTGAAGGGAATCACTTCACTCTTCACCCTTCACTCTTCACCATTTCCCATTCCCAGGCCGTTCTCATTATCTCTTCAATCCCAAACCGGGGTTGCCAGCCCAGCAGCCTGGCGGCTTTGTCGTTATTGGCGTAGACGGCCACCACGTCGCCGGGGCGGCGGGGGCCGATGCGGAAGTTGAGGGGCTGGCCGGTGACGCGCTCGAAGGCGTGGATGGCTTCCAGCACGGATACGCCTTCGCCGATGCCGAGGTTGAAGACGTCGCAGCCGGTTTGCTGCTTTTCGGCCAGGAGGTACTGCAGCGCCTTGGTATGGGCGTTAGCCAGGTCCATGATATGGATATAATCGCGGATACAGCTGCCGTCGCGGGTGGGGTAATCGTCGCCGAAGACGGTCATTTCGGTTCTTTTACCGGCGGCGGTCTCGGTGATCACCGGCGCCAGGTTGCTGGCGGGGTTGGAGGGGTCCTCGCCGATGAGGGCGCTGGGGTGAGCGCCTGCGGGATTGAAGTAGCGCAGGAGAATAAAGCGCATATTGGGAGAAATATGGGAAAATGCCCGGATGATATCCTCCCCGATCTGTTTGGTGTGCCCGTAAGGACTTTCAGCCTGCTGCAGCGGGGTATCCTCTACTACCGGCAGGGCTGTGGTGTTGCCGTAGACCGAGCAGGAGGAGGAAAAGATGAAGTGAGGCACCTCGAATTCCTCCATGCATTCCAGCACGTTGATGAGGCTGTTGATGTTGTTGTGGTAATACCGCAGCGGCTGTTCGACCGATTCGCCCACGCTTTTCAGCGCGGCGAAATGGATGACGCCCACCATGTCGGGGTGAGCGGCGAAGACCTGCTGGGTGGCGTCGCGGTCGCAGAGGTCGACCACGTAGTTGCGCACCCGGCGGCCGGTGATCTTATAGACACCTTCCAGCACTTCCTCTTTGGAGTTGACCAGGTTGTCGATAGACACTACTTCGAATCCGTTATCGATCAGATCCACGATCGTATGGCTGCCGATATACCCGCAACCGCCGGTGACGAGAACTTTTTTCATTTATTGTTCCTTTGCATTGGACGTAAAATTATAGTTTATAAGTTTATGGGGTTAGAAGTTTAGGCCTAAACTTCTAACCCCATAAACTTATAAACTATCTTAAATTATCTTTGCAAAAAAAGCCTATGCACCTGCCAACACTTGCCGAAAAGGTCATACAGCTCGCCATAGAAGCCGGCGTCGCCATTCTGGAAATCTACCACAAGGAAAGCGACTGGCAGATCGAAGACAAGGAAGACCATTCTCCCCTGACCATCGCCGACCGCCGCGCCAACGAAATCATCTGTGCGGGCTTGCAGCGGCTGACGCCCGAGATTCCCATTATTTCCGAAGAAAATAAAACCATCCCCTACGAAGAGCGGAAGGGCTATACCTACTGCTGGCTCGTCGACCCCCTCGACGGCACCAAGGAGTTCATCAAGCGCAACGGGGATTTTACGGTGAATATAGCGCTGGTGCACAACGGCGCGCCGGTGCTGGGCGTGGTGCACATCCCCGTCTCCGAAGGCACTTTCTGGGCCTACCAGGGAAGCGGCGCACACTGGAGTCACGGCAGCCGCCACCAGCGACTGCACGCCGCCTCCTTCGACCCGCGTTCGCCACACCTGAAAGTAGTGGCATCGCGCTCCCACCTCAACAGCGAGACCGAGGAGTTCATCGCTCAGTTCGACCACCCGGGCCTGGTGAGCCGCGGCAGCGCGCTGAAGTTCATGCTGCTGGCCGAAGGCGAAGCGCACGTATACCCCCGCCTGGCCCCCACCATGGAGTGGGACACCGCCGCCGCCCAGATCGTGCTCGAAGAGGCTGGGGGCTCGGTGGTGGAAGCACACACCCAGGAGCCCTTGCGCTACAACAAACCCGATCTGCTCAATCCCCACTTCATCGCCTACGGCAAGCGCAACGGATGATCTCGGCCGTCGTCATCACCCTCAACGAGGCCTCCAACATCGAAACCTGCGTGAAGGCCCTGCTGCAAGTCACCGGCGACGTGGTGGTAGTCGACGCTTTTAGCACAGACGGCACGCACGACCTGGCCAAAGCTTTGGGCGCCCGTGTCGTGCAGGCAGAATGGATCGGTTATTCCCACAACAAAAACCTCGGCAACCAGGCCGCCCGCCATGACTGGATACTCTCCGTCGACGCCGACGAGGTGCTCTCAGACGAGCTCATCCAAACCCTCAAGGGGTTGCAGCCCCAGCCCGGCGCCGTCTACGAACTTGATCGCCTCACCAACTACTGCGGCAAGTGGATACGCCACTGCGGCTGGTACCCCGACTGGAAGCCCCGCCTCTTTGACCGCCGCGAGGTGCGCTGGCAGGGCGACTACGTGCATGAGACCCTGGCCCTGCCGGAGGGGTTCAAGGCCATCCGGTTAAAAGGCAAGCTGTTGCACTACTCCTACAAAACCCGCGCCGACCACTGGCAACGCATCGAACGCTATGCCGAACTTTCGGCGCGGGAGATGCATGCCCGTGGCAAGCGGGCCACCTGGGTGAAGCTGTACCTGTCGCCCGCGATACGGTTCCTGCGCACCCTCCTCCTCAACCAGGCTTTCCTCGACGGCTGGGCGGGGTGGGTGATCAGTTGGAGTGGGGCGAGGCTGGTGTACAGGAAGTACCGGAAGCTCAGGGAGTATTCCGGAAATTGACTCCGGCTTTCTAATGTAGTGTCGAAGTCCTCTTCGACACAGGCCTGGAGGTAAGAACACAATGTTATGCTTTGCTCTATGTGTACTTTTTCCTTGTTGAAAAAGTACCAAAAAAACAAGGCTTTCGCCGCTTTGCCTAAAACCGGCTTTCATTTCGCCGGGCTGGCTAAACTCGCACGGACTGTTGAGGGTCTGCTCTGTATCTGTTTTGCTCAAACAGTAGCCAGCCTGCATCCGGTCTTCAGCAGATTGCACATCGAATGGGGCTTCATTCCAGCCGGTTTCTTGACGGCAAACCGGCTAAGGCCGGGGGGAATACCC
>JBAQQB010000171.1:0-7226 GCA_049306275.1 Saprospiraceae bacterium
GCGGGGGAGATTATTTTTTCTCCCCCGCTGGCGGGGGCCGGGGGGTGGATCATCTCATTTAAATTAACCTCCACCAAATTATCAAAACTGATTTCTTTTTTTCGCAAAAAACGCTTTTTTGTCAAAAATCCGTCACGCCAGGTATTTCCCTACGATGGGCATTCTGCGGCCCATGCCGAAGGCTTTTGACGACACGCGCAGCACCGGCGCGGTCTGATAGCGTTTGAACTCGTTGATGTTGACCAGGCGCAGCACCCTTCTGACCAGTTTTTCGTCGAAGCCCATTTCGATGAGGTCTTGCGGGCTCTGGTGGTTTTCGATGTACTGGTAGAGAATGGGGTCGAGCTCCTCGTATTCGGGCAGGCTGTCGCTGTCTTTCTGGTTGGGCCGCAGCTCGGCCGAGGGCGGCTTGGTGATAATGTTTTCGGGGATGATCTCCCGCTCGCGGTTGAGGTAGCGGGCCAGCTCATAGACCTCGGTCTTGTAGACGTCGCCGATCACGGAGAGGCCGCCGCAGAGGTCGCCGTAGAGAGTGCCGTAGCCCACGGCCATCTCGCTCTTGTTGGTGGTATTGAGCAGGATGTGGCCGAATTTATTGGAGAAGGCCATCAGCAGCGTGCCGCGGATGCGGGCCTGGATATTTTCTTCGGTGAGGTTGAAAGGGAGGGCCAGGAAATGGGGCTCCAGCGCCTGCATAAACGAGTGGTAGGTCTTTTCGATGGGAATGAGGTCGTACTGCACGCCCAGGTTCTCGGCCAGCTGCCGCGCGTCGGTGACGGAGTGGTCGGAGGAGAATTGCGAGGGCAGGAGCAGCACCCGCACGTTGTCGGCGCCGAGTGCTTCGGCGGCCAGCACGGCCACCACGGCCGAGTCGATGCCGCCCGAGAGGCCCAGGATGGCCTTTTTGAGGCCGAGTTTTCTGAAATAATCGCTCAGTCCGCAGATGAGGGCCTCGTGGATGAGGGGAATCTTTTCGCGGGGCTGTAGTTTTTCCTTTCCGCCCCGTGCCACTTCGTCGAGCTCGTAGTAGCGGATGCATTCTTCGAAAAAGGGCGCTTCGTCGACGATGGTGCCGTCGGGCGCCACGGCCATGCTGCCGCCGTCGAAGATGATCTCGGTCTGGGCGCCCACGTGGTTGGTGTAGAAAAGCGGCAGGGCGTAGCGCGCCGCATTGGCCTTGAGCACGTTGATCCGGTTGTCGGCCTGGTTGTAGGAGAAGGGCGAAGCGGAGAGGTTGAGGATGAAGTCGGGCTTTTGCGGCATCATTTCGTCGAGCGGACAGATGGTGTAGAGCGGGTTTTCGTTGCCGAGGTTCCAGAGGTCTTCGCAGATCGACAGGGCGATGCGCTTGCCCTTGTATTCCACGACCTTGAACTCGGTGGCCGGCTCGAAATAGCGGTATTCGTCGAAGATGTCGTAGGTGGGCAGCAGGGCCTTGTGCTGCACGTGCTGCACCTTGCCGTCGGCCAGGAAGTAGGCCGAGTTGTAGAGGTCCTTGCCCTCGATCACCGGGTTGCGGCTGGGCGAGCCCACGGCCACGGCGATGCCCTGTGCGGCTGCGGCCAGCTTTTGCACACATTCTTCGGCCAGGTGGATAAAGTCGTCGAACTCCAGGAAGTCGCGGGGCGGGTAGCCGCAGGTGGCGAGCTCGCCGAAGCAGATGATGTCGGCGCCTTGGGCTTTGGCGGCGTCAATGGCCTTGAGCATCTTGGCGAGGTTGCCTTCGAAGTTGCCGATGTGGTAGTCGAGTTGGGCGAGGGCGATTTTCATGGTGGGGTGGTTTTGCCGGTCAAAGATATGGCATATGATGGCTAAACCGTCAAGTTGCAGGGAAGTTGTAGATTAACGGATGATGATAATTTTTTGGAAATGATTTTCAACGCTTAAAAAATAGATGCCTTCCGGGCAGTCGCTCAGGTCGATGGATAGTTCCCGGTTGACCAGTTTTTCATCTCGCCGGATTAATTGTCCGTTGCTGTTGTGGACATTGTATTGGATCAATTTCATCACGGGAGGTTCAAAGGTGAGGAAAACCTGCCCGTTGCCTGGATTGGGGGCAACTTTCCAGGTTGAAGCCAGGGGTTGATAGTCGGGAAGGCAGGATACAGAAGCGTTTGCCAATCCCGGGCGGTAGGAAAATAGCGTAGCCAGCATTCTTTGCTTTTGGCCTTCGGTAAACAGAATCATACATGGATCGTCGACATAGTCCATAAAGTTCATAAACATTTCGCTTTCGCTGCAACCACTTTGGGGGTAATCCGGGCAACCTTCGTAGGCGGAGGCCTGTAGGGGGGTATCCGCGACATCATCATCAGAAGAGCAATCTGCCGAATCGCCCCAAATATGTTTCAGCCCAAGAAAATGGCCAACTTCGTGCGTCGCAACTCTTCCCAGTCCGTATCGGCGATGTCCGTTCATGCCGAAATAGGATGGATGGACGATAACCCCCGTTTTTTCCGGAGTGGTCTGCCCGGGGTAGGAACCGAGCCCCGATACCCAATCGCCTGTATCGGCGACCCAAATATTGAGATACCGGTCTGTATCCCAGGCATCGCTTCCTCCTTCGGAAGAAAAGAAGAGCGACTCCATAAGTCCGATTTCAGGAAAGGAGCACTGCTTTCGAATGATGCCATTGGTAGGGTTGCCGGAGGGGTCGGCTGCCGCCAGGCAGAACCGGATGCCGGCATTGCCTGCCAATACCCTGAATTCGTCAGGCGCTTGGGAAATATCTGCGTTTTCCGCATTGAAATCCCGGTTGAGCGCTTCGATTTGCGACAGGATCAGGGCATCCGGCAAATTTTCTTCCGGCTGGCGCCATACCACGTGAACGACCACAGGAATGGTGATAGCGGTGCGAGGAGTCAGGCCGGATTGGGAAAGAAAGTGCTCCAATTGCCTTTCAAATTGTTCAACGGATTCTATCGCGGAAATTTCTTCCCAATTGAAACCGCAAATGGGGCTTTGAGCTTGCAGTGTCGCAATCCACCCAAGAAATATGCAGATTAATATTTTTTCTTTCATCGCACCAGCGTTACCGTCCCTGAGAGAATTTCCTTTCTGGTTTTCCCATGCCTGTCGTATTCGTATTCAAATATCCAGAGATAGACGCCGGTTTCGAGGGGCTTTCCGTTGAAGGTACCGTCCCAGCGGATGTTCTGGACCAGCCCGGAGTAAAAGCCGGCCTCAGAGATGGCGATGGAGTTGCCCGTTTCTCCGGTCGACCACTCGATAATTCCGGGCATCGGAATGTGGAGCAGCAGGGGGTCGCCGCGGCAGATGAGGGTGTCGGAGGCCCGGTGTTCCATTGGTAAGAACCATCCAAAAAGCTTGCACCGATGGTAGCGGTTTGTCCCTGGCTATTAGTCTCGGAGTTTTTTTTATAAATTTCCGATCAGGATAAAACGCTCCTGCCCGGAAGCAAGGTAGCAACCTTTTATCCTGACCCAGTTGATGGTGTCATTAAGGATTGTCAAGGTTACTCTGCTTAAATCACTCCACTACCAACTTACCACCTCCTATCCTCTCTCTTCCCTCTTTTACTTCATAGAAATAGATACCAGGCGAAAATCCGTCCAGTCGCACACTGTTCCATCCCGCCAGCACAGGCTGGGACAGCTTCACTTGGCCAATGCTGTTATAAAAAACGACTATCCCTTTTTTTGGCAAATAGCCGTCAGAGAGGACGATGTTCACTACTTCTTTTGCAGGGTTGGGGAAGAAGGTGATACCTATTTCCTCTCCTGATCTTTCCGTGGCATCCGTACCGAAATTAAGCGTCCGGCAATAGGTATCTTCGCCGTTATCATTGCTTACGGTCAGGCATACTTCATAGGTGTCGCTAGTTGGAAAAACATAAGCAGGATATTTTTCACCGCTGCTTCCGGCGCCACCAAAGTCCCATAGCCATTCGGCAGGTTCAAAATAACTCAAATCCGTGAATTCCACCTTCAAAGGATTCAATGTGTCCTGCCTGTACCGGAACCGGGCCACGGGCACGTTGTCAATGCCCAGGGTGTCACAGGGGGAGCCATCGAGAGGACCGAGCCGGAAATAGGGAAAGTTCGGCATGGTGAACGCATTGCGGGACTCCAAGGGGAAGCCATGCTGTTCCATCAGGCAGGCTGCTCCTTTTCTGTCCGGTTCGTGGATGACGTGCAGGACGTTGCTGCCCGAAGGGGTGTTCGCATATATCTTGTTGTCAGGCCCCAATTGAGCCATATAAAATCTTGTTGCGTGAGGCCATGGGGAAACATGGCCGTCGTAGATGGCCACGGTCTCAAGGCTGGCTTCAAGATCCGGGGCCCACAGGTCATATTGGTAAACGTAAAGCCCTGAAAAGAAGTAGGCAAAACGGGAATTGGCCGAGACGGCCAGTCCCGCTGAGCCTGAACTGTCGTTGTTGACCAGTTCCACCTGGTTGGACAGCAACCCCGTACATCGGTCAAAATCGTAGAAGTTCAGGTTGTTGCCATCCCCGGCCGCATGGATGTCGTAGCGCAGGTAGCGACTCCCGTCAGGGGTGAAAACAGCTTGGCCGGCTCCACGATAAAATGGCGAACCTACGGTCTGCGCCCCCATGTCGTAAAGGCTATCAGGCGTGAGAAGGAAGGTATAATAGCGGTTGGTGTTGAGTTCGGGGATGACTACCCACCAATCGCGCCCGTTGCCGTGCCGGGTGGCCGTAATCCTTCCGGGGAAAAGGGTGTCCTGCAAGAGTTCCACGTTTTTTTCTGTCACAGCTCCAAATCCGCTGTCCAATCCCATGTCCACCTTTGAGTAGTACAGATTAGAATAGATGGGGCCAAGGCCAACGGGGAAGTCCAATAAGCCGTGAAAGAGCACGTATTCGTTTTCTTTGTCCGGAACGGGAAGGGTCACGATTCCCTGAACAACAGGTAACCCAACGGAAGAATAGGAAGATGTCCAACCGCCCGGATTCAGGCTATCCCCGTTTTCCATTTCCTCATGTTCGGCGTTAGCGATGTAAATACCGTTGGTATAGAACAAAAGGTCGCCGCCCTCATCACAAATGCTCGAACAGGTCTGCGAGAAATCCATGTCCCGGTCTTCCCGGTAAACATCAGGTTCATTGGGGTCGCTGAAATCGATGACGGTACGGCCGAAGCCCGGTAATTGGGAATAGCTGCCATAGCCGAAAAGCCAGACGTTGTCCCGTTTGCCGTCGTCAACGGACTGGGGAAAAGCAACATGGGTGCAGCATATAAACAAAAAGGTAATTGTTATCCTCATCTCGCTAGAATTTTTTTGTGTACTATAAAAGTAACTACTCAGGGTTCTCTGGAAAAATTTTCAAAGGCGGATAAATTTTTTGTAACGAGATTGGAATCGTTAAAGCATCACCCCCCGGCCTTAGCCGGTTTTAGGCAACACACCCCCATTTTTTTGTATCTTTACCCCCAATAACCCATACTCCCGCATGAGCCAGTTTGTCGTTTCTGCACGCAAATACAGACCTGTCCGCTTCGACGACGTCGTGGGGCAGCAGCACGTTTCGGTGACCTTGAAGAACGCGCTGCAGAACGACCACCTCGCCCATGCCTTCCTCTTCTGCGGTCCCCGCGGCGTGGGCAAAACCACCATGGCCCGCATCCTGGCCAAGGTGCTCAACTGCCAGAACGTGACGGCCGGTTTTGAGCCCTGCAACGAATGCGGCAACTGCAAGGCCTTTCAGGAAAACGCCTCCTTCAACATCATCGAACTCGACGCCGCTTCCAACAACAGCGTGGAGGCTATCCGCACCCTGATCGACCAGGTGCGCTTCCAGCCGCAGCAGGGCAAGTACAAGGTGTTCATCATCGACGAGGTGCACATGCTGTCGCAGTCGGCTTTCAACGCCTTCCTCAAAACGCTGGAAGAGCCGCCGCCCTACGCCATCTTCATCCTCGCCACCACCGAGAAGCACAAGATCATCCCCACCATCCTGTCGCGCTGCCAGATCTACGACTTCAAGCGCATCATGGCGCCCGACATGGTGAAACACCTCCAGTGGATCTGCAAAACCGAAGGCATTCAGGCCGACCCCGAGGCCCTGCACATCATCGCCCAGAAGGCCGACGGCGCCCTGCGCGACGCCCTGTCGATCTTCGACCGCATCGTCAGTTTTTCGGGGAAAGATATCCGCTACCAGGACGTCATCGACAACCTCAATGTGCTCGACTACGACTACTACTTCCGGGTCGTAGACGCCATGCTGACCGAGGACCTGCCCTCCGTCATGCTGGCTTTCGACGAGATTCTCCGGAAGGGCTTCGACGGCGACCTCTTCATCAACGGGCTAGCGGAGCACCTGCGCAACCTGCTCATGTGCCAGAACCCCGCCACCCTGCCCCTGCTCGAACTCACGGAAGGGCTTCAGGCGCGCTATGCCCAGCAGGCGCACTATGCCTCGCCTTCGTTTATCCTCACCACCCTGCAAATCGCCAACGAGTGCGACGTCGAGTTCAAAATGGCGCGCAACAAACGGCTGCACGTGGAGATGGCCCTAATCAAAATGACCTACGCCCAGCGCGCCATCTCGCTGGCCGGCGGCCTGGAGGTGAAGTCCCCGGAAATCCCGGAAAAAAAAACGCCTGACCTGACCATTACGCCCCCTCCCGCGCCACAACCGGCCGCGGAAACGCCCAAATCCGAGCCTCCGCCCCCTCCTCCGGCCGAAAAACCCGCTTCTTCTTTCGACACTCCGCGCCTCACCACCAACCTCACCGCGCTCAAGAGCCAGGTGAACCCACCCCCCGCAGCCCCCGCCGAAAAAGTGGAGCTGACCCTCAAAGATGTGCAGCAAGCCTGGAGCCAATACATCGAAGACCATCACTCCGATTCGGTGAAAAACGTGCTGAAAGGCATCGGCACAGGGTTTGAAAACGGCAAGATCATCGTCACGGTGGGCTCCATTATTTCCGAAAACATGCTCCGCCAGGAACACGACCTGATGGACTACCTGCGCAAAGCCCTCCACGACCCCTCGCTGGAGTGGGAAATACGGGTGGACGAGGAGAAACGGAAGGCCAAAGCGCCTCCCCCCAGGAAAAAGGCTTTGACCCCAAGGGAGAAATTCATCCAGATGAAGGAGACCAACCCCCTGGTGGCCAAGATGCAGGAGAAGTTGGATCTAATGCCGGATGGGGAGTAAAAGGATTAGTGTTACAAATAAAATACATTACACACAAGGTGCGAAAATCCTTGCCTTTTTCGACCCACCCCCGGCC
>JBAQQB010000172.1:0-4456 GCA_049306275.1 Saprospiraceae bacterium
ATGTGTTCATTTTCAAAGCATAGCACTCCCCTCCCTTTTTAAGGGCTAATCTTGTAGGGGGTGATAAAAGTAGCCCCGTTAGGGGCGATATCTTTGTAGCCCGGGGCGTGAGCCCCGGGTTGAGAAATAAAAAACAACCGACCCCCGGAGGGGCGGCATGTTTTTGTGCCGCCCCTCCGGGGCTCGGGGAATGGTTGATTCCTACCCCGGGGTTAGCACCCCGGGCTACAAACATTTCGCCCCTGACGGGGCTGGGTTCAATCACCCCCTACAAGATTAGCCCTCAAACAGGGAGGGGAGCGCCTTGCACTTAAAATTATTGCATGAATACAATATCGTGCAAAAGCTTCCATCTTTGATAACGCATTGTTCAAAGCTCAGAAAGCTCCCCTCCCTTTTAAGGGAGGGGCCGGGGGTGGGTCGGCAACAAGGAGCTTTATCCCAACTTGAGTTATTTACTTCTTCTTATCCAACTTCCCCAGCGCTTCCTTCGCCCGCTCATACCCCGGCTCCAGGTTCAGCGCCTGCATGTAATCGGCGCGGGCGCCTTCTTCGTCGCCCATCATTTCGGCGCATAGCCCCCGGTAGTAATAGGCCTGGTAATAGGTTGGCTCGATCTGCACGCTCATATTGAACTCCTTCTTCGCCCGGCTCAGCGAGTCCATGTCCATGTACAGCAGCCCCGAGTTGAAATAGGCCTCGACGTATTGCGGCTGGGTGCGGATGATTTTCTGGTAAATATCCAGCGCCCCTTGCAGGTCGTCGAGGGTGTTGGAGAGGTAGTAGGCCTTTTCGTGCAGGGCCACGACGTTATTGGAATCCACCCGGAGGGCGTTGTCGAAGTAGCGCAGGGCTATGGGCTCCTTTTTTGCCGCCCACAACTTGCCCAGGTTGATCCAGCCCTCTATCAGGTCAGGGTTGATATCGACGGCCGATTGGTAGCTGGTGATGGCCTGGTCGGGCTTGCCCATATCTTCGAAAATCAGCCCCGCCATGTAAAACATCTCCGGGTTTTGCGGGTCGAGGGCGCGGATGCGGTCGAGCGTGGCCAGGGCTTCTTCCGGCTTTTTGAGAATGAGCTGGAATTCGGAGAGCTTCAGCAGTGTGGGGATGCGCCTGGGGTGGAGCGCAGCCGCTTTCTCCATCGTCTTGAGCGCGTTGAAGGACTGGTAGTAGTCCATGTAAGTATCGGCCAGCAGGTGCAGGTAGTCGGGGTTGACCGAATCTTTCGACAAGGCGGTCTGAAGGTCTTGAATGGCTTCGTCGTACCCCTCCAGGTCGTAATACACCTTGGCGCGCTGGTAGTACAGCGCCGGGTCATCCGGGTTTTCCTGAATGAGCTGGTTCAGTTTGCCGATGCTGGGGTCTTGTACTCCCAGGCCTGCATTCCCTGCTGCATCCTGGTTTCCCGCGTCTTGTTTGCAGGCAAATAGTGCGATTCCGAGAAACAGAAGGATGATGGAAGGCGTTCTCATAGCGTTATGGTTGCTTTATTGGTAAAAATGAATGCAAAGATAGGATTTGCGGCGCTTTTTTGCCTGCTGCAGAGTAGCTTGTCTGCACAATCGCTCGACCTGTTGCAAATTGCGGGCGGTCAGGGTGAAGAAACTTTTTTGGCAGTAGCGGAAGGGAGCGGGGGCTCGGTGTACGTCTCCGGCACACATACCCAGCCCTTCGAATGGGCCGGGTTTTCCATTCCCTCCCACGGCGATGCCGACATTTTCCTGGCGCGCCTGGATGAAACGGGCAACCCGCTTTGGGTATTGCCAGGAGGGAGCATTGACACCGACGAAGCGCATGCCCTGGCCTCCAGGCCCGATGGAAGCGCCTGTTGGGGCGGCGCTTTTTGGGAAGAAATACAGGTGGGCGGTTGGACGGAAGAAGCGCCGGGGGGTGGCAAAGCCCTGTTCCTGCTATCGGTAAATGAAGACGGCGCCCCACAATGGGGAGAGGTGCTCTACGGTGTTGGCGCAAAAGGGCTGAATGAACTGGCGTCGGACCCCCAGGGCAATATCTACGCAACCGGATATTTTGGCAAAACCCTCGTGGTAGGCGATACCATTCTCGAAACCCAGAACGGCATCGACGGCTTCGTAGCCAAGTGGGCGCCTGACGGCGCTTTCCAGTGGGCACTTCGCTTTGGAGATTCGGGTGAGGTGCGCAGCGAATGCCTGGCCGTGCGGAATGCTTCGCAGGTCTTTCTGGGCGGGCGTTTTATCGGCAGCATTTCCATGGCGGGCGCCACCATCCAGACCAACACCCCCGACAACGACGGCTTTGTAGCGGCATTGTCGGCTGAAACCGGCGAACCGCTGTGGCTGCGCAAGGCGGGCGCCCAATACGAAGACGCCGTGACCGCCCTGGCCGTCAACGACGACGACCAGCTTTTTGTTCTCGGCACCTTCCTTGGCGTCTTGCAAGTAGCGGAGGGCTGGACCATACAGACGGCGGGCTTCAACACCAATTTCTTCCTCATTCGTTATAATGCCCTGGACGGGACGCCGGCCTGGGCTCAATCGCTGGGCAACAGTACCGACGAGCAGGGCTTGTCGATGGCCATCAGAAACGACGGCCCCGTTGTGGCGGGACTTTTTCAAAACTCGCTCACCCTTGGCAACCAGACCATCACTGGTGAAAATGGCGGCTTGAGCGCTTTCGCGGCAGGCTTCCGGCCGGAAGGCGGCTTGCGCTGGCTGGTGGGTTTTCCTGCGAAAAATTTCGTCATCCCGGAAAGCGTGACCGTGAGCGCTAGCGGCGCCGTCTGGATCGCCGGCGGCTTCAGCGGAGAGGCCTGGCTGAACGGAGACCCCGTCAGCTCCAACGGCTTCTTCGATGCCTGGGTCGGACGGCTGGAGGAAGGCGCCACCGGCATCGCAGCGCCTGTACAAAGTATTTTATCGGGAAAAATATTCCCCAATCCCACCTCCGGACCGCTATTTCTTGAAAACATCCCAGCCCGCCTGGAGTACCGTCTTTTCAGCCCGATCGGCGTCTTGCTGCAAACCGGCGTCTGCGGTGAAGGCATTGACCTGAGTTCCTTCCCGGCAGGCCTCTACCTGCTACAACTGCGCGATCCGTCGACGGGAGAGGCCGTGGGTTTTTCGGTGAAAAAAATTTAAGGTATTGAAGGTTGATGATTCCACCCCCCAGCTCCCGCTGGCGCTAATCTTGTAGGGGGTGTGTCAATGGGGGCGCAAAATTTATTTGGCGCATGGTGCCGACAATTTATTGGCGGCAAGGGTACACCGAATTTATCCGGTGCCTGAGTTGGTGCGTAATATACTGATGTTCAATTTGTTTAAAGAACAACCCACTGCGTTGCTCCGTAGCGAGGATTTTCAAAATCCTCGCTACGGAGCGGCATGAGTGGCAACTGAGTGTGCCGAATAAATTCGGACAACCATTACCGCCAATAAATTGTCGGCACCCTGCGCCAAATAAATTTTGCGCCCCCATTGACACACCCCCTACAAGATTAGCGCTGGCGGGAGTTGGGGGGTGGAATCAATGATGAATATCTGAACCTCAAGTTTTTATAACAATCCTTAAACCGCCACCCCGAAATCGCGCAAAGCCTCATTCAGCGAGGTCTTGGTATCGGTGCTCTCCTTGCGCTGCCCGATGATCAGGGCGCAGGAAACCTGGTATTCCCCTGCGGGGAACTGCTTGGGATATGAGCCCGGGATCACCACCGATCGCGCCGGAATCCGGCCTTTGTAGACCACAGGCTCCGGCCCCGTGACGTCGATGATGCGGGTCGACTGCGTGAGTACCACGTTGGCGCCCAGCACCGCTTCGCGTTCGATATGCACGCCTTCCACGACGATGCAGCGCGAGCCGATGAAACAGTTGTCTTCGATGATGGTCGGCGTCGCCTGTGGCGGTTCGAGCACACCGCCGATGCCCACGCCCCCGCTCAGGTGCACGTTGCGGCCGATCTGCGCGCAGGAGCCCACGGTGGCCCAGGTGTCGACCATGGTGCCGGCCCCGACCCACGCGCCGATGTTGACGTAACTCGGCATCAGGATTACCCCTTTTTCAAGGAAGGCTCCATGGCGCGCCACCGCATGGGGCACCACCCTGACGCCCAGCTCCGCGAAGTTCTTTTTCAGGGGGATTTTATCGTGAAATTCAAACGGCGGCAGATCGATGACCTCCATCTGCTGGATGGGGAAATAGAGAATGACCGCCTTCTTGATCCATTCGTGCGTCACCCAGGAGCCGTCGCCCATGGGCTCCGCTACCCGCAACCGCCCGATGTCGAGCAGGTGCACCACCTGCCGGATGGCGATTTGAATGTCGGGGTCTTTCAGCAGCTCGCGATTGTCCCACGCCCGCTCAATGATTTGTTTGAGTTGATCGTCCATGGTAAAAAATTATGACTTTTCTTTTTTACAAAAATAGTAGTAACTATTCAACATGCTCCGCCGCCTTCGGCGGCGAAAATATTTATTTT
>JBAQQB010000173.1:0-127725 GCA_049306275.1 Saprospiraceae bacterium
TTTCACCAAGCCATTCAACAGGCACTTATCGATATCAATCACAACTCAATCACAAAACAAGAACTCAAATCCCTTATTACACCTAATTTCCAAACGTTTGCACAAAACCTATATCAGTGAAGTATAATTTAACATACAAAGAGTATTTGGCATTAAGGATCGTCCTGGAAATAAGTTCCGGAACGATCCTTAACAACTTTCAATTTATTCCTTTATACATCGACAACTGTATTTATCATCAATAAACTCTAACAAATTAACACCATGATAAAGCCCATCATCAGTTCCCAGCAAATATCGATATGCAAATTGATTATATTTCGAGGAGGTCCAAAAAAAAGCAACTAATTTCTCACCTTGAAATTGACCAGCACCACTACTGTAAAAAATCCCTGAAGGTTTAATCGAAAACCCTGAAGCATTATTGATTAAGTTTTCATTTAAAAATGAACTTTCCCATAATTCGGGACAACACATCAAGTTATATAGCCCATAAAGCGTTATTAATCCTTCGAAATCTGTGTTTGATGGAAGTCTCCAACCTAATGGACAAATCCCCCTAATCGGCTCGGTAAAAACATCATTGATTGATTTTTGGGTTACTTCGCTCCATGTGTACAGCCTTCCATACTGATCACAATTTGAGGTTAAATTATCATAACACACTCCGCTACCGGCATAGTTTAAGTTTGACTTCATCCACATTTTCTCCTCTACCTGAACCACTTCGTAGACCTGGCTATCGCGCTCGTCTCTAAACCGGTCCGAGCTCGCAACAAAAAAAAGGGTATCCTCCGAGGAACCTAATAGATTATTAACAGTGACTTCCACCACCACATTTGTAAAAAATTCTGCTCCCATTAAAACGCTCTGACTGGTTAAGCCATCTTCATCAGAAATTACTTCCTGATATTCCGCTCCCCCAATAGTTGCAGCCCCCTCCACGACCTCAAACCGGACCTTAACGCCTTTTGCAGGAATGCCACCTTGAGTCACTTTAATTACAAAGGGCTCAGATTCTTCATTAGCGATTAGTTGGTCCTGGTTGTCGCCGTTAACTTGCTCGAGAGAAAAATCATAGGTTCCTCTTTCAATTTCGGGGAGGTTGCAGTTTACCGATAAAGAAAGGAGAGTCGCAAAAGTTAATAGTCTCATGGAACAACAATTTAACATTCAAGGTGAAACCTGTATCTCAATGATCACTGGGACAATCTTCCCTTTTTGCGAAAAAGCCTCAAACCTATCAGCGTAATATTTAATACCAGATTTGGAAATGAGGTCCGCAGAAAACGCCTTTGAGAACTTCGAAGGGAAGGCCCCCTCCATCGTTCGGATCTGTTCCAAACGCGAGTTAAGGTTTTTTATGGAATAACGACTGAATAAAATACACAGGTATTCTTTCCCTTCGGGATAAAGGAGTTTGAAGGCGCTGTCCTCCTTGGGCAGAATCAATTCGACCTTTTCGGTAGTGATGACCGCGCTTTCGTGAAGGCCTTCGAATTTCGAGTCCAGGGTTGCATCCCGTGGCCAATGGACGGTAATCTTCCCCCGGGGGTCATAGCTGAAGGCGTAAACATACCCTCCCTTCGATACTCCTTTTATCCCTATCTGGAAAATCCTGCTAGAATCCCTTTGGGTGGGTATATTAACGGAGTATAAACCGTCCTTTTCGATCGTCGGGACATTATTGAATTTAATGCCGTCCAGGGTCATCTTGGGAACCCGGATAAAAAAACTGCCAACAAAGTTGGGGGACGAGGGTGGAGAAAGCACAGAAGGAGGTAATGCAGACTCATTATTCAACGTCATTTCGAAGGCATACCTAACATGTTTTGCGTAGTCTTCATATTTGATCCAGATAAACCCTCCGTTAGCCCAGCCTTCCCCCCAGCTGTTCATCACTTCGAAAGCCCCAATGCCGTCGTCATATCCGACCACAACCATGGCGTGTCCCTTGTTAACGGGTTTTGGGTCTCCAATTTGTGGGTACCAAAGCGAGTTCCCCGGGCGGATAGCCAAAAAATTATTCAAAAGCCAGACCGCAATAATAACTGGTTTTTTGTTGATCAGGCAAAGCTTGGTTTTCTCTATCCTGACCCGGAAAGTGGCAGAAGTGTCGAACAGCGCGGTATAATCCCGGATCCGGAATTCTTTTGCTTTTTCGATCTCTTCTTCTGAGGGTTTACGGGAGCAATCCTGATTTTTTTTGTCAAAATCCCTTGCACGAATATTACCCTCTTCGACAAGCAGATCCAATGCTTTGACAATTTCGGTTCCTTTACTGCAATCAGTTGATTCTGTAATCTGATTATAAAGGTATAAAGCCGAAAAAACATTTTTGTCGATCGAATCCCGTTTGTTTTCCCAATTATTATTTATCGCCCAGGAAATTGACATGGCGGCGTATCCCACTGCCCACCCGGTACAGGTGGACGCGACGCCCTGGTATCCCGGAGTAGGGCAATAGGGGCGGAGGTCGATTTTCGGATATTTTGCAATTTCAGATGCCTCCGATTTCCCCCCATCTCCGTAGTCCGGGAGCTTGGGAACGAGATGGTAAATGGAATCATTGAACTCCACGCCCTGCCCGAATCCGTCCGCCAGGAACGAGACAAGTAGAATAACGATCCAAAGGAACCTGACCATATTCATTTAATTTCATCCCAGTACTTGAACCGATATGGCTCAATCAAATTTTCGTCTAAAAACTTCTCGCTCCATTTTTTGATCTCCGCTTGTATTTGATTGAAAAGCCCTATCGCTCCTTTTATATATGGTATCAGTCCAAGAATTGTAGAAACTGTCAAACTTGTTCCTTCCTCTGTAACCCTTGCATACTCCGTTTCAAAGGTATCGGAATAATATTCCCTGGCCCGGAAAAGGTCGGTTTCAACCTCTTTTGAATATTTCAGCGGATAACTGACGATATATCTCCTAATTTCTTTGTCGAGAATATCGGCCTTGATATTTCCCAAAATCATGTTAAAATATTCTGCGGAAGAATTGTAGGCATCCATTACCAGTTGAATGTCTTCGTCTGAATACCGGAATTGGTTCTTTTTGAAATGCCGGACATCATTCTCCGCTCTCCCACGAATGTCGACGTATTCCTTCATAAACGGAGTAGCAAGAAAATAATTCAACGCGACCCAAGGGTCTCCCCCAGCGAGCTGAGCCGTGGCCATTTCAATTAAAACAAAAGTAAATATTACTGATAAAAGTAATTTTTTCATCTTATCATTTTTTAGTTAATTAGAAAGTGATTTTCACCCCGACGCCGAAACCGGAATAGGTATACGAAGGGATGACCTGAATGTCGGCTGGTTTTATGCAAAAACATTTATTAACCTGGTTGGAGGCCTCCTTTTTGAATTTATTTATTCTCTTAACAGCCAGTATCCGATTGACAAGCATGGCTCCTGCAGTAACTACTACCGCTCCTCCGCCAGCCATCAAATACTGGGCAGCTTTATGTTTGGAATTAGCCTCATTGTATAATTCATCCCTCGGCTGATCAAAATAAACCGAATCAGCAGGGTCCAGATGGTCTTTATAGATAGTATAAAGTTCCTGTGCGTCATTCTCTTTTGTCAGGCCCAGGACCAACAATCCTCCCCCGCCCGCGACAAATGTCCCCAATCCTGCGAAAACGGAAACCGGCGGTTTATTGGTTGTATTCCCAGATATGACAGCCGGCTCCTTCTCCAAAGGATTCAAACCGATCACGTCAAAATCCAGGCCAATAAGTTGGTCCATAGTATATCCATCGTTTACATAATACCAATATATTTGTTTATCCTTTCCGGTCGAAAGATTTCTCCCTACTCCAACAACATTTCTGGGAACGATATCTGGGTTCACTGAACAAAGGCAAACATTAAAATACCTGTACTGTCCATCCGGTTCAAGATCGTAAGTAAAAGTAATTTTTTCCTCGTCTATTTCACTCCTGACATTTCTAACTTGGTTGTTCTTGTTTGACTGGCTCCATACAGCGACCGGGATAAATAAAACCAAGATAATGGAAAGCGCAATTGGGTTTTTTATCGTAAACATTGTGAAAGATTTAATTATTATTTAATAATATAAATAGCAATATCGCCAAGATCGTTATACAAAACGGGGGTTTGACTTTTCTTTTTCACCGACTGGACCATGAGAGGGACTTCCCTTTCAAGGAATTTCGCCAATTCGTTTATCGTAATAATCCCGTTTCTATTAAAATCGGCTTTTTTCCCTTTCAGCCCCTGGACAATTCCCTCCGTAAAAGCTCCGTTCGCCCATGTTGTATCTTCGTAA
Organism: Saprospiraceae bacterium; assembly: GCA_049306275.1. Lineage (GTDB taxonomy): Bacteria > Bacteroidota > Bacteroidia > Chitinophagales > Saprospiraceae > JADJTT01. The sequence goes on from JBAQQB010000173.1 coordinate 4,300, forward strand.
GAAAGTTCTTCTCTTTTGGATGAACTTAGAACGGCCAAGCCTGCTTTTGTTTTGTATAGCTCCTCCAATGCGCGGCTAATTTCTTCCGGCGCGGGTGACTTTTCATTCAAATTGACCAGCCCACTGTGGCAGGCGTCCAAAAAAATTATTTTTTTGCAAGGCATGAAATCGAGAATGAACTTAATATCTTTTTTAAAAGATTTAGATGTCGCTATATCATTGGAGGGATCGTAATTTTCTCCTTGCAAACGAAAATCATTACCTAGCATAAACCCATGCGTCGAAATAAATAAAATGACGACGTCATTAGGGGTGATTACGTGTGTTTTTTCCATTTTACTCTTCAGCGAATTCACCGCACTTTCGATCCCAAAGGCGGTCGCTTGGGCTCCGACAAGGGTCTCAACTGAAATAAAGGAAAACAACTCGTTTTCTTTTCCCTGGCTGCGAAACAAATCGGCAAAATCTAATGCATCCTGGACCGAGTATTGAAGGTTGGTTTTCGTTCCGATCGAAAGAACGAAAATCTGGGGTTTGGCGTAGGGAACGTATTTAATTAGCAAAAGGTCGGATGGTATCTCATTGACCTCCATCAATATGGTCTGAATATCCGTAATATTATCCAATACTATGGTTTCCCGGATCGCGTATTTCCCGTTCGATTCAACCATCTGGAACCCAGGGCTTCTGGGAAATGGGCGGCCGTTTAGGTTGAACTCCACCTGCGAGGGCAATATGTCCCCTCCTGCCTCGATGGTCGCGTTTACCTCCAATTCACCCTTGTCGTGGAGAATTGGGTTTCCTCCATGAGCAATGGGGTCTGGGCTTTTCCAAACGATCGAGACAGGCGGGGGTATATTCCAGTTTTGCACGGTAATTGTCCGAAGCCTCTTATACTGCCCATTGACCCTTGCTTCGACCCTGATGGCGTATATCCTCTGAGTGGGCAGATAAACTGTCTGTTCAAACAAGAATTTGTGGGCCGATAGCTGCAAGGGAACCTCTCCGGCTTTGTCGCCCATATTATACAATTCTTCATTCAGGAAAACCTGAAAATTTTCGTTTTTTAAGGGCATTAAGGAAATGGCCTCTACCTTGAGGTTTATCTTTTGGTAGGCTTTGATTGGCATTTTTGAAGTATCCAAAGCCCATTGCAGGCGGATCTCTTCGGATCGGGCTCCTGGGGTAATAACTTTTGGAGTAATTTTTGTCCTGTTTGAAGGCGGATCAATTTTCGTCCCCGATCCAGGTTTTCCGACTCCCAGACAAGAGGAAATTCCCAAAAGAAGTAAAAATCCGAATAAAATGATTTTCAGGTGTGCCATATCAGGTTCATTTAAAATCGACATATACGTAATCGTCAACGCCAACCCCCCGTTTGACCGAACGGTAGCGCTCTTCTCCAATAATCCATTTCACGCAATATTGAACGAATTGGCCTTTATCGGAATAAAAGCGAAGTGTTTTGAGCATTTGGCCATCATTGGGTTTCCAGACCAACTTCAATACTTTAATTTCATTTTCCTGCATGAACGTGAAATCTACCTGGATTTCCGAAGCATGGGTTCTTTCAAACACATCAGGAGCGAGCTCCACCTCCAGTTCTCGCAAGGTCAAATGGATCTGATCGTGAGGCGTGGTAATATCCAATACCCCTGCCCAACTATTGCGTGTTATCCAGGGAAATTCTCTACGCTCGCCTTCTGCAGTGTACTCCAAAATGCGGTACCGGTATGGTTTGGAGAGTTTAACCGCATAAGGGAACTTGATCTGCAGGCAGGTCTGATCGGGCCTTGACGAAAGAAAACGTTTCCCTGTAATACGCACGGGTTCATCCGTAACGCCACTTGCCTCGATTTCTATCGCTTTCATACCCAGGTCCGGCCGCAAGTCATTGGAAAAGTCATAACAACGCACCTCGAGGACTCCCCATGCAGGCGGAGCTTCGTCGTTGATGTCTACCTTGCGCATCAGGTCGGGCCATACCTTCGGATCTACCTCTATCGGAAAAGCACCTGAGGAAAAAGCCTGCAAAACAGGCGTCGAATCGGGTTGAACTAATTGGTCGAGTTCTTCTTTCAATTCCCCAACCTCCTTGAAATCACCTGAAACCTTGTAGCTGCCTTCCGGATCGGAAATAGCGTCGGCGTAAAACGCGTAAGCGAGGCTAACCGCGAGCCGTCCCTTTTCAACCTGGTCCCAAAGTAGTTGGGCCTCATGGTTTTCAAGTCTCACTGTGAAGACCTTTTCAATCCAATATCCCCCATCTGCATCAGCGTCCTCCAGCCCACCTGCTTTCCCAACGCTTATGTAACAGTTGCCGGTATCACCCATGGGCATGACCAGGAAAGCATCGATATTTCGCACTGGCATGGGCTGAAGTATGATCTTCTGTCCCCCAAGCTGATTCTGCGCTGCTTTGAGTTGTGACCCTTCAAATTGTTCCATCCAAATGATGACCTGGACGATGTTCAAAAAGCGCTTTTCCCCTTGGTCGCCGCTGGCCCCAGTTCCCGTGTAACGCAACTGTACCAGTTGAAAACCTGGTTTTCCAAATTTATCGGTTGCCATCCTGAGTTTCCCGGGGGCGTAATAATACAGGTTCTTATTATTCATATCCCGGTAAATGGACAATCCCGCTACCTCCCTTTTCGAGGGCAGAACGGGCTGGGCATGTAATCCCGTTACGCCTAAAATGGCAATAGCAAAGACCGCAGCATACAAAAGAGGGGAATGAATGCGAGACATAGGTATATCAATGGTTGTTAAATTCCGGGATGTATTGTTTGATCTGTGAAGTCCCGATCACTACTTCTTTACTGTTGCTTCTGATCCAACTGGATTCAAAGGGCGTGCCATCTTCCATATACAGTTTGATCTTATACTCGAAATCGACCTGATTGTTCCGGACGTACAAGGGTCCCCTCACGGCGGTTTGGCCATCTTCGGTAATTGTCAGAGATGGCAGAGGCAATTGCGCGTTCCCTTCGGGAGTAGCCTGAAAGGACCGGACCTCGACCATCATTAGGCTTGCATTAGTAAAACTAATCGGGGTTAGAATGATGAACTCGAGTTTTTCCAGCCTTACCGGCGGCGGGGGACTTTCGATAATTTTAGTTTTGACAGCTTTATTACAGCTATTGCACGGTTTCACCGTGTAATCAAGCCATATCCTTTTAATGGAGGTGTTGTTGTCGATCCAGGCTGGCACAAGGGAAGCGTCGAACTGGACCTTTGCACCGTTGGGAACTTCCATATCGCCGGTTTTCCAGGTATAGACCCGGTACTCTCCGCTGGTTTCCTTTTTTAGAACGTGGAAATCGGTTAAAATAACAGGATAATCAGTCTGGTTCTGCCAAAGCTTACTGCGCCAGGATGAAGCCTGGAGTTCAAATTTTCTATACGTATCCGGCGAATCGATCTTGAGGTTGAAGGGAATCCGGATGGAAGCAGGCATGCCTTCTCCGTCCGGATATACGATTACGTCGCCGTAGAGGCCGACGTTGTTGAAGAACATGGCCATCAATTCGTCGATCCGGGTGGTGGTAAAGGAAATCTTGATCTGGCCGGTCAGTTCAGAGGGAGGCCGCATGGAGACATTCTCCGCGGGAATGCCGAACAAGGAGAGGTTGGTGAATTCCAGTGCAGGGGCTTCGGCCATAGGGATCGGAGTAAATTCCTTGATCCCGTAAGATTGTTCGGGCTTACCTTTAATATTCTGGGTCAATATTTCGCGCGCAATGTCGAGGTCGTTTTTTCCCAACTTCGGCCAAAGGATGCAGGTGACGATCACTCTGCCTTCTCCTCCATAGGTCACTTCAAAATCGTACTTCCCAGTTGTTGGCAGCCACCGTAGGGAATAAGAGGCAGGCAGGTAGTAGTAGTACCCCGACTTGATATTGCCATCGCGGTAAACGGTGTTATATACCTCTAGCACCTGACTACCAGTAAAATCAACATCCGATTGCAATAAATTGTTAATGACAAAAGTCTTGTTTGTCGGCCCTTGTCGCTCAAGGTCAGAATGGTCTGTATTCGTCTTAGCCTTTTCAAAACTCCGGCGTTCTGCTTTTATAATAGTTGGTTGTTGGCAAAACGAGAAAAATGGTAATGCAAACCAAAGCATGAAAAAAGTCCAAAAGATTGATTTCTTTCTCATGTTATAATGGCTTAATTAAGGAAGCATTTTTAAATGGAGTCAATTTAACTTTGACGATAATATTGCTGTTATCAGCTCCTATTCCTTGAACTGGCCATTGGCGATCCAGTTTGTACATCATTGAAGTCCCGAACAACGATACTCCATCCAATTCAAAGCCTGGCTTGTCGCTCTCATTGATCGTGATCAACAAATATTTGCTGACCACCCTGGAAGTGGAATACGTTTTTCTAACCAATTTGAACTCAAATTGAATGTCAACGCTCGTGCTGCCATTATTCAATTTAAAGGAGATAGCTTCAAACTCGGGAAGATTTTTCTTTAACCCGTCCAAAATACTCCCGGTGATCGTGTAGTTTTTATCCGAGAACCCGGAATATTCCACCCGCACAGCGATATGTTCGGCACTTTCAGAAAGCACGCAGACGTTGGTTATTCGATTACCGCCACCGAAGAAATCTATCAGGGGCTCCATCCCGGTAGAGGAGGAAGGTTGGAGAGGCTCACAGGTTTGAGTGCGGGCGAAAAGTCCAAAAAACAGGAGAAAAAACAAGAAAAACATTACCTTTTTCATGATGCTTTATTGTGGTTCCAGATAAATCTTCGAGTAAATTAATTCTTTGACTTAAGGTATGCAATAAAATGAATATTCCCGGATGAAAAAGACAATGCCCGTCGATTCAATCGTTGAATAAATTCGGAATATGTTTTCTTTACATCCCGCTCTCCCAGGTTTGGATAAACTTGGGATCCATCATCAGGGTCATGATAAATAATACTTGTGCCATTTGCAGTGCCATCACCTTTTAACCCAACAATAACTACAGCATGGTTGCATTGGAAAGGTTTATCACATCCATCCCATGCAACCCAAATTGGCGATTTGTCAAGATAATTAGCAAATGTCTCAAGAGTAAAACTTTGAGGTGAAATAGTCTCAAATCCAAATAATCTCAAAGTTCGAATATCATCAGCAGGAAGGCCTGAAAAATAATTACTCCAATATTTAAACGTTGCGATTAAGCGAACCTGTTCAGGAGTGAGCGCATCCGGCAGACAGGCGTTGGCATCTTTATTATCTCGCCACCAAAGAATCATTGCAATGGAGGCGGACCAGCAAGATGTATTGTCTGGCTGGGGGATAAAAGGAACATAATGGTATATGTTATACTTATCCTGACCAACCGCTTGAATCGAGAGGATAAATGAGATAGTTAATATTATTATTTTTTTCATGTTTCTAAGTTTAAAAACTTTGAAGATAAATTCGCCCATAATTCGATTTTTGCCTCGAAATAACTATGGGTTTTTCTTGACCTTTAATATAATATGCTATTTCAAATTCAAAGTCATTAGAATCTTGCATTAATATAACTTCCTCCACTTTAGAAAGCTCTTCTTCTCTGGGTTTGATCACTATCCTTTTTGACATTTCTTTGCCGTTGACTGTGTAGAATAAATTCACTTCTGCTACAAGGATTTTCTCTTGCTGAAAAAAGTCAAGGTCTCCTTCAACGAAAACCGGTTTACGAATATAATCTGGTGCCAAAGCCAATACCCCCATTTCCTGGCTAGTCCAGTCCGTTTCCGTTGAAACCCCTCCAAAATAGCTCCATTTTGTTTTATATTCATAAGCGAGCCATTTATTCCGGTTATCATCCCCTTGCCAGCCATAGCTCAATGCAAAATTATTGGCCTGCTCGTTGAACAATTTTTTGTTAATCTGTAACCCCTCAAGGGTAACAGAGCCGTCCTGGTGGGTCTTGCGGAGCAATACTTCCACAGAATTGATGTATTTTCCGAAATCATCATTATTAATAGAACCGTCAACTCGAACAAAGACCTGCCTCTGTTTATAAAGAGGGTCATCCAGATTTATTCTCAAGAAACAAGAAGGACAATTACTTAGCGAAATTAAGGATCCAAAATTCTGATCAAAGCGGTTCATCCTAGTCTCCAAAGTGTATTTATTCAAGCTGAACGTATATTCTCCCGAACGCTTAACTTTTTTCATCCTATAGGACAGGGCAACTGAAAGACTAGGGATTGGCATTCGGTCAGGCCCTTTGGCTTTGTTCATATTAATAGTATCTTTTGGAGTTATTTTTGGGGGAGGCACAAAGGTTTTTCCTTGAGCCCGAAAAATAGAATCCCTTGCGTTTTGCGCCTTTGATTTGGCCAGTTCCTCTTTCTTCATGTTTTCATTATATACTTTTTCTTGTTGTGTATTGTAATCGATTGCTTCTTTCCTGTATTTATTCAAGTTTTCAGTTGCTCGATCAAGCATGCTTTTTTGACTGGTGCCACCAATTAAGTTGTTCACACTTGGGACGCCGGAGCCGTCGGCCTTGTCAAACATCAAAGCCGATAATTGATTATAGGCAATTTCGACCAGTTTTTCAATTTGGGCATCTCCGCCTACCTGAATTACTTTAATGGCGCCCTTTTGCCTCAATTCCTCAAAGACACCTGTTATCTCTGTTGAAAACATCGGGGTCGCGGCGGCTGCCTGAAAGGCCTGGTGGGAATATATTTGATCCCAATTTGCCTTAATTTCGGCTGTTTGTGGAGAGAGGAAACCTTGTATTTCCATCTCAAAAGAAATAGAGAAATCTGGGGTAGGCGTTTGAAAAGTAGCCCATAATATGTCAGAAGCCTCTTTTGTGAGGTGAACCGAAATGGCTACATTTTGACCTTCCAGAATGGGGGCGGTTCCCAATCCGACCACCCGTTTTACATCCCCCCCTTCTTTGTTGAAGGAGGAAATCAACATAACGGTACCACTTTTGTAGATGACGGGGCCGACAATAATGCCGCTGCTTTTAATCCTTCGCAACGCCCTCTCTGCTTCTTTGATCTGTTCATTAGTGACATTCAACCTTACAACTGCGTGGATAATCCCTCCAGCTTGATCGGATTCAGTGACCATCTGTGCCCGGTTAGCATCGGAATCTGTATTTCGAACGTATTTAACAAAAGAAAACATGGGCATCCCATCGGGATGCGTCGCCAGCTGAATCTGGTTTGGCATGTAGTAATAGTTGTTCCCGTTCTTCAAATCTGGAAAAAGAGTAAGATCTCCGGCTCCTATTGGTTTATCAAGCAAAAATTGCTGGGCAAGCGCACTTTGCCACAGGAAGAGCATAATTAAACCCAAAAACACCTTTTTCATATCCTTACTTTTAATCTTCAATCAATATTTCTAGGAGGTCCTTAAACCTGTTCAAAATAAGCTCCTGCTTGGGGACTTCCCCGTTGGGACCTGGCTGAACTATAAGCTCCGCAGCTTTTTTCGCCCTTTCGATGAAACTCTGATCGTTGTCTTTTAATTTGTCGGGAATGACTGCATAAACATAATCGTCGTTAATCTTTGAATCCCAGTCGAAGGCGAGTTTGCCTTTTTCCTTGTGATTGATTATCAGTCGGTAAGCGTAGCCAGGAACATCGGCGTCTGTATATATCCGTTGACTGACCAAAGGTTCGTTTTTCGAAACGGTAAGCGGAATGTTGGATTCCGTTTCTTTACCGTATTTCATGTAGCGAAGCTGAAGAGTAGCCCTGGTAATCCCCTGTTCCCTCATTTCGTCCAAGTCGGCTTCAAATTCGATGGTGCGCGGTTTGACAGGGCAGGTTAGGGTAACAGCTTCCCAATCCCCTTTCTGCCATAAAGGGTTCTCGGGGTAGCGTTGCCCCCCTCTCAGGCTCCACTGGACCTTATAGTCGTAAACGTCGGCGCTTTTGTCTCCCTCGCGTGCGTATGTAATGGTGGCCAGCCGGCCTTTTTGGCGAATTACCTCCGGGCTAAGGGTGGCAGATGCTTCGAAACTGTTTCCGCTGCTTCGCTTCTTCATTACATTAATGGTCACATAATTGATTTCCTCCTTGAATATGTCCATGGCCTCTACATCTACTATAAAATTGATATCCCTGTGCTCGAAAAACGGGTCGTTGAGATTTACCTGGGTCACACATTTAGGATTGTTTTTCACCTGGTCGTAGGTACTGGCAAGGTTGGTCACCATTTGAAAACGGCGTCTGATGGGAAGCGTAATGTTGTCGAGGCGGATGGTTTTGCGCAGGAGACGGTTGGAATTCATTTGCGTGCAGGACTTGAACTTATAGCCCCCCTGTGCAGCTTTCTTTATAGCTTCGTCGCCCAGTTTCACCCCCGTCTGGAGGTTAGACATCGTGGAAAGTTCCGGGAAAGCCGGCTCTGTAAATGCGTTAAGGAAGAAATTAAAGAACGCTTCCCGGATCACCTGGAGGCGAGTATCGTCAAGGGTTTCTTCCCAGTTCAGTACGATCAATTCCTTGCTCTCGAAGTAATCATACATTTTGCGCACCATATTTTCGCTTACGCCATATTCCCAAGGGCTCCCTGTATCCCCCGCGCCTGTTGTGTTTCCGGCAACGTTGTCGATTGCCTGAAGGCCAATGAGCACATTGACCATTCCGTCGCCGGTACCGCATTGATCGGTTAGTTTATTCTTGTTCTTTTCGTAGTAGGCGATTGCCTGATCGTACAGTTTAGGCTGTTTGTCAAGTTCTTTCTTGATCAGATCATAAGCCATGCCGTCACCCTGCTGGTGGGTGATATCAAGTTTATATTCCAGGGTACCCCTGGCAGCCTTCACCAGCAAAGTATATTCATAATCCAGCACCATGGAAATATCGGTGATAGACCGGGACTTGCGAAAGGTCGCATCGAGCAGCTGGGCTGCATTTTTATCCATCCGCGCTGCAACGGCAGCTTTTCCACCCGGCATAGGCGGGGCCATTCCACTGGTAATGAGGGTGGAAGTCATTTGTTTATCCTGCAAAACGGCAGAGACTATCCTGAAAGACTCGCCTTGAGCAGCTTGAAGGTCAACAGGGCCAGCAAGTATGCCCTTACCTTTTGTTTTTTGCGCCAATTTGGTTGCCAAATCTTTTTCTTCCTCGGGAGTAAATCCCCATTCAAATAAAGCGTGTAATAACGCTCCCTGCACGCCTCCCTGTTCGGCCCGTTGTTCAGTAGTGAATTTTACAAAAAGGAATTCCGGCGTACCGTCGGGTTTTTCGCCCAAATGAATAGACTCTGAAGGGGGCAAATAGTACCAATTCTCAGAATCTGGGCTTTTGAACAAGGTCACATTCATGCCGTCACTCATCACCACTTCTGTTTTGGAATCGTATTGGAGTGCCTGGGCGACAGAGTATTCTGTAATCAAGGACAGGTTGATCAACATTATTGCCAGGAGGACATTGAAATGTTTCATTTTGAATTAGTTTTTTTGTCCTTAAAAATGGACCTCAGTTGGATATTTTGATCAAGTCTCTGAACTGGTCGAGTATTTTTTCCTTCCCACCGGGAGGAGGAGTGATGATGTCCTTACCTAATTCCATCATTTTGTCGATGAAAGCCTCATCCCCATTTCGGAGTTTTTCGGGGATGACAGCATAAATGTACCCCGTGTTGAGATGGGCGTCCCATTCGGTTGCCAGAGGGCCCTTTGTCTTATGGTAAAATACCGTGCGGGAGGCGTAGCCCTTGGTGTTTTTATCCATGTAAATATTGTTCTCGGCATACCCTACGTCGGAGGAAGTATTAATATTGAAGTTTGTTTGTACTTCATTTCCAAATTTATAATAGCGCAGTTGAAGGGTGACGTTTTTAATGTCCATGCCCTTCAAGTCTTCCAGTTCGGCTTCGAATTTGATAGGGGTAGGGTTAACCGGGGGATATAGGGTAAGTCCCTCCCATGAACCCTGTGTCCAGGAGCTGTCCTGTTCAAAAATATTACCTCCGCGAAGGCTCCATTTTACGCGGTATTCAAAAAGACCCGGATTTTCATCCTGGGCTTTGGAATATGTGACCACAGCCCGGTTTCCTTCCGATCTGAAAAATTCTTTATCGAAGGTGACCTGTCTGGAAAAGTCGTTGGCGCCTTCCTCACTCCGGCGTTTGCGGATGTCGACCGTTACGAAGTTCAATTCCTTGCCGAACATTTCCTCGGCGTCGAGGTCCAAGATGAGGTATACATCCCGGTGTTCGAAGAAAGGATCGTTGAGGTTGATGACATCGACGCACTTTTTATTGTCCCGAACCCCATCATACCACGAGGCGAGGTTTTCGACCAATTCATACTCGAGGTTGATCGGAAGCCTGACGTCCAAATTGTATGTTTCTGTGCGACGCTGGATCTTTTTCTCCAGCTTAGCGCGATCAATTTTGTAGGAGCGATAGGCGTAATTATAGTCCTTTTGTCCTGCCTGCATTTCGTCCTGGCTTTCTTCCGGGCGCCTGAATTCTTTCTCTGATACAGACCGCAGGAAATACTCCATAAAAGCATCCACCATTTGCTTGGCCGCTTCGCTTTCAGGTTGAAGATTTACCAGTTGGATATCAACCGCCTTGGACTCTTGGATAAGGGAGAACAAAGTACTCAATTCAGTATCCTTGACGTAGTCATCACTAGAACGCTTACTGCCCTGAGTGTCATGGTAAGCATCCCTTCTATACTTCTGGAAAACAGAATCGATACGCTGCCAATTGACAATGATCTTGCCCTTTACTGCCGGCATAAGCACGTCATAGCGGTACCGAAGTGCAATGGAAACGTCGGTGATCGACTTGGTTTTCTCAAAACTGGCCGCCATCAACTGTGCCGCATTTTTTTCCAATAAAGCAGCTACTGCGACCTTCCCTCCCGGTATGACCGGAGCCCGCCCGGACGTTACTAAAGTTGGAGTACTTTTGTTGTTGGTGAGGATCGCAGAGACAATAGAAAAGGAATTTTTTTCGTCCGTTTTGACGTTAGCTGCACCCATGACTTTGGGAGTGGTGACTTCGCTGTACCTAGGATCTGAAACGCTTAATTCTTTGAGCTTTCCCTCCAGCTTGGCCTCCAATTCCTTTTCCTGTTGCGGAGTCAACCCCCATTCCATCAGGAAGTGCATCAGGGCTCCGTTCACTCCACCGGCATCGGTCCTGTCTTCGGCTGTATATTTCATGAAAAGAAATTGCGGTGTGCCGTCCTTTTTCTTTGCAAGCCGGAGGCTTGCGGGCAGGTAATAATATTCATTGGAAAAACGGGTGTTCTGGGTATTTGCAGCTCCGTGCAGGGTCACATTGGTGCCGTCGTTTAGCACAATAGTGACCTTATTCGAAAAGTCCAGGATCTGCCCCGGCAATTCCAGGGGAAAAAGCACGGATACCAGGAGAATAAGAAAAAGGGCTGTATATTTTTTCATATGAAAGGTTTTTATCGTTTGATGATCCTTTCTTTCCAAAATGACCCGGCGACTTTTTCACCCGGGTTTTTTATTATAATGACTTCGGGCAAAGCGGCCAATTCCTTGTATAATTTGTTTGGAGTAGTTGCAAAAGTTTTGGGGAATACCCATTCATCGGCATTCACCTCGGTACACAAAAGGTGCTCTACTGCCCGCTCGACGAAATCGGCGCAATTAAAGGTCAGCGCATTAAACGAATTTTGCCGATCGATAAAACCATTGAGGAAAGCCTCTAACTCCTTATCGGCTTCATAGGTGGTTTTGATTTTCAATAAAGCGTCGCAAGGGTAACCTTCCTCATGAGGAATGCCCTTGAGAAGCAAGGTATTCACAGTTATAGGCAACTCTGCGCTTGAAGCAGGGAGACGGAAAAAAGTAGCAGGTATTTGTTCAAACAATCGCTGCATATCGAATTGATCTTCCTTGGGCCAAAGGTCATAGTAAAGTAAATTTCCCGTTTTTACCGTGTCGTAGGCGACAGCCCCCGGGCATTCTCTGCAGTCCCGGACCTTTACGGCGTATTTGTCGACGGCGATACCGGCATGACCGGTCCTGCCGTTAAAGGTTGCGTAAATTACGACATAAACGTCTGCTGAAGCCCATTGGGCAGCAAGGAAAACAAGGGTGAATATTTGCAGGATCTTATAAATCACCTAAGTTGTTTTAGCCATTTTTCAAAGTCACCTTCCAACATCCATTTGAAAGGAATTTTCTCTCCATAAAACCTGTTATTGATCGCGAAATACATTTTGAATCTGATGCCTTTGAATCTCTCCGGATACTGCAATGCTTCTTCCATTAGCTGCGCATCCTCGGCATTGAAGTAAAATGACATGGCCGTCTTCGAACCCGCGAGCGAAGGGGTTTTGGAGGTACTTCTCAGAGACCGTAAAAGGAGATTCGAAAAAGCGTTGCTGTCCGCCTCAATTTCGGGTTCGGGGTGCAGGTCATCGGTTTCCATGAAACCGCTGCCCGCCAGGATGGCGGTGCTATCTGCTTTTCTGACAAGAAGGGACTCCGCTTCCTCCAGCTGCTCGTTGTCAAGCCCCCAAACCAATAAGAGATGCATGACCCCTCCGGATATTGGCGAAAGACTGTCTGGCCGGAAAGCCAGAAAGGAGAATTCAGGCCTGCCATTGGCCGAAGAGATGCGCATATTGACGGGGAGGTAATGATAAATACCTTCAGGAGTGTCGATACCGTGCTGCTGCACAAGCGTGACCGGAGTCCCGTCCGAAAGCACTAGATCAACAACGTCCGGTTGCTGCGCCATTAGCACCGTTACGGTTAAAAACAGGAAGATTACCAGGCAAATAAGAGAATTCCGCATAAATGCTACCCTTAAGGAATTTGATCGATAAATATAAGTCCCATCTGGTCTTTGCCTTTTTCGTTTTTTTTCGTTCCATCTTTTTTATACCACGTAATGTTGTAGTCGATCTCGTCCCGGCCTCTTGGGAGGGTAACCTCAAAGCCCTTTTCCGCAAGGTTGTCGCTTTCACGAATAGTTCGGTCGTCTTTCCGGATCTCGCTGAAGAATGGATATTCAATCTTAACCGAGATCGCCCTGCAATCTTTCATCACCCCTTGCAAATCCCCTTCCAGGGAAATTTCCCGTCGCTCGAACGGCGCATATAGGTTGACCATGGCTGAATTAGAAGGCGTCCAATCCGTTGTATAGGTCCCTCCGCCTACGAATTGCCAAATCGCCTGATATTCGTATTCCAACCACTTGTCAAGGTCGAGGTCGCGACGGTTCAGGTATTCGACTTTTATTTGCCCGGCAGAATCCAAAAAGACATCCCGGTTGACAAGGACCTCCTTCAGCGTTTCCTCGCCGTTTGCGTGCTTTTTGCGGATCTTGACTGTGACATTGTTGACCATCCGGCCGAACTCCCTCTCCAGAGAGCCATCGACCCCAACGTGAATAATCCTTTTTTGGAAGGCAGGGTCCCAAAGGGCTACATCCCGGAAGATCCTTTCGTCATTTCCATATTTCTTATACAGGTCGCCTATATTAAAAGCGATGAAATGGTTACGCGATACTGTGGACCGGCCGAGAAAAAAAAGGTTTGCCTGTCCAGTAGTACTAAGTTGCTTGAGTTGATAGCCCACATTCAGCCCAAAACCTGTGGTTTTCCTGCTGCCTAAAGGGCCTTTTGGCCCGGTAAGCGCAGCCAGTGCATCGTACAACCCTCCACGGGAATCTTTTGGCACCGTTTCTGGTTCAACGCGTTTGAACAACAGGTCCAAAAGTTTGCTGTAAACAGTGTTGAGGAGCCCCTCGAGATGTGCATCAGACCCGACAGTATTCAGGCGGATAGCACTATTTCGGAACAATTCATCAAACCCCATCTCTATATCGGCGCTGACAAAGTAGGCCGAGCCCCCGGCGGAAAAAGACTGGCTATGGCTCACTTCTGTCCAGTCTATGATCAGTTCCGCCTGATAGCTGTCGGTAAGCCCTGAAAACCCCAGTTCGAAAATAAGAGAGATATCCGGGGTTTTCATTTTCAGGTTTTCCAGAAGAAGCCTGGAACGCATCGGATCCACTTCGATTGAAAAGGCAATGCGGCTGTTTTCAAGGATCGGGGCTTCCCCAACTCCCAATACATCCCTTTTTTCTTTTCCTTCGGGCAAGAGAATGGAAGTGACCAACATGTATCGTCCACGGTCGAAAATAACCGGGGCATCCAATCTTACTTCTTTGTTGTTCAGCTCCTTTTGTAAAAATGCTTCTGCCGCTTGGATCTGTTCCGGGGGAGTATCGTACAACACCAGGAAAGTTACGATCCCTCCGCCTCCCGCTTCTCCGATGGTGCTGCCTCCTGCAACAACTGTGGGTTCTTCCGTAACGTATCGAAGAAATGAAAACTGGGGCAGAGAATCCTTGTCAAGGCCTAAACGGGCCCTTGAAGGCAGGTATTTAAATGTAAGAGAGTCGCCAAAAACCGGAAAACACCAAAGCCCTTCTGCCTGTATGCCGCGATCGATCATGATCTGTTGGGCCTGCAGTTGGGTATACAAACTAAAGAGAAGCGCTGAAAATAGAAGCCTTCGGTTCATAGTTTCATTTTTCAGGTGGAATAAGATTGAGATAAGTATCCTCCAACTCGATCACATCCCCTTCAATGGGTTGGCTGCTACGGACAGGGTACCACTTAACCTGGTATGCTACGGGTTGCCCTGGGTCCGAATACAAGGCTACCTTTTGTGTGCTTTGGGAATCGGTATCGCGGAGTACGATGGTGCGTTGGACTTGCGCCTTTCCGTTAAGAACGGTAAAGAACCGGATAACTGCCGATTTCATTTCCAAACCTTTAAAAAGTGTCCGGTCAGCATCAATTTCCACCATCATTTTCCCAAAGGGGGGCTTGAGGGAAACGGCAGGTTCTTTGCCAGTGAGCCATCTGTTCGGATCCACCGGGATGCGAACGGTCTGGCTTTCGCCTTTGAAGCTCCAGACAACGCGGTACTGGTAATTAATTAAATCGTTGCCGGTCAGTCCCAACGCCGGGTAAGTGATTTTTTTAAGGTCGGTTCCGCTTTCGAGTTCCTGGCCCTTGATAATGATCTCCTCCGTTACATCCGCCTGGCCGTTTTGGTAGGACTTTCTGAAACTAACGGCTACAAAGTTCAAAATGTCGCCAAATGCCTGAGCGAATTCTCCGTCCACCTGGAAGAGGATATCCCGTTTGTCAAAGTCAGGGTCACCCATATCAATGACGCGGAAATATTGCATGTTTTCTCCGTGGAAGGAATAGAATCCCCGGAGATTGCCGGTGGTGAAAAACGGCACCTTGATCGTAGTGGCCTTGCTTAAATTGAGGTAAAACTTGTTTACACGAACATCTTTCCGCTGTTTGAGCACAAACTGGTTGTCTGTGATATAGGTTTGATCGCCGCTGCCACTGAAAAAACGCTTGAAGGCTCCCCTGCTCTGCCTACCCGGAAGTTGCCCTTGCTCTACTGCGACTTCCGTTTCGGGCACCCGCGCCCATCCAGTTTTTGCGTCAAACATCAACTCGATAAGCTTATTGGACACCAAGTCGACAATGGCCTGCAAGTCGTCGGTTTTAATCCCCAAACCGGTAGAGCGGTCGAAAACCTCAATTTTAATAGTTTGACTCTGAATCAGTTTATCAGTGATATCCCGAAGTTGGTCGCGGGTATATCCCGACTGTTCGTTGAGAACTTGGCTGAAATGGGTGTAAACCGTCGACGCGTCGGCCTCGATAATGGCATTGTATCCCTTCACAACCGCTTCATAATACCCCGATAGAGCAACGGATACGTCGGACGTACTGCTATTAAACGACTCCCACAGTAACGTTGCTCCCTCCTGGGAGAGTAGAGCTGCGATAGCCGCCCTTGACCCGGGCAAAAAAGGAGCGTGGCCACTGGTAATGAAATGTTGCGAAAAGGGATTCCCCACATCTTCATTGCGCAAAACAGAAGATATCACTTCAAAGGAACCGAGGCCAGATTCGCCGTTTTTAATGTTTTCCTGCATGGGCACCGGGCCTACGATCCGTCCGACGGGCACTATTTTCTTAAGCTCTGCCTGGAGCTTTTGAAGCTCATCCGGTAAAAGGGTAAATTCTATAAGTGCGTGGAAAAGTCCCCCGCTTGTTTCCGCCCCTCCCCTACCTACGTATTTAATACAAAGGAATTCAAATGAACCGTCCTCCCTTTGAGCCAAACGCGGGTATTGCGGGAGGTAGTAGTAATCGTTGGGGTTTTCACTATCCTGAAGCAATTGAATGTCGTTGATAACAAGCCGGCCTTCATCGTATTTTACGACACAAAATGCGGGGTGAAAACCAACAAAAGCAAAAAGGAATATTCCTATAGATAAAAAACTCTGCCAGAAATTTGCTCTTTTCATTTAATATCTTTTATTGAACATTACCATTCATATCTGTCTTAATAAGATATATATCATTAGACCCTGCACCCGAACTTTCAGTATACCCCACGATGATATACCCACCGTCAACTGCCTGATGTACAAATTTGAAACAATCATCATCGATTCCACCAAAGGTTTTTTCCCATATCACTCCTCCCGAACTGTTCGTTTTTAGAAGGTAACCATCCCCCCCCCCTACGCCCAAACTATAGGTATTTCCCGCAATGATATACCCACCATCCGAAGTCTGTTGAACGGCCCACCCCCCGTCATGATCTGAGCCTCCAAATGTTTTCTCCCAAATTACTCCCCCTGCACTATTGGTTTTAATTAAATATACATCACCCCAACTGACGCCATAACTGAATGTTAAACCAGAAATAACATACCCACCATCCGAAGTCTGTTGAACTTGATTTCCAATATCAGAACCAGGAGAATTGCCTCCAAAAGTTTTTTCCCACACAACACCTCCTAAACTATTTATTTTAATTAGATATACTTCCTCCCCCTGATCTCCCAAATAACTTTGAGAATCTCCCACGATTATATAACCACCGTCTGGAGTCTGTTGAACGGAAGAGCCCCGGTCATAATCTGAGCCCCCAAATGTTTTCTCCCATACTATTTCTCCTGAACTGTTCGTTTTAATAAGATACACATCCCCTTCACCTGCTCCCAGACTGTAAGTAGTCCCCACAACGATAAATCCACCATCAATTGTCTGCTGCACTGAATTTCCGTAATCCTCTGCCGATCCACCAAAGGTTTTTTCCCATTCAATGCCACCTGAACTATTTGTTTTTATAAGATAGACATCACTAGAACCAAAACCATAACTAGAAGTAAAACCTACAATTATATATCCACCGTCTGAAGTCTGTTGAACGGAAGAGCCCAAGTCATACCCTGAGCCCCCAAATGTTTTCTCCCATACTATTTCTCCTGAACTGTTCGTTTTAATAAGATACACATCCCCCCAACCTGCACCCAAACTAAAAGTACACCCCACTATGATATATCCACCATCCGAAGTCTGTTGAACTTGATTTCCAGTATCACTAAATAAACCGCCAAATTGCTGGACAAATGAAGAAACCTGAATATTAATCACCTGACTATCGACATCTATACCACTAATCCCAAAAACCTTCAACTCAACCTGATAATCTCCTGGTACTTGAAATGTATGAACAGGATGAGTATGAGTATCTATAGGGCTGCCATCTCCAAAATCCCATTCATATCGATTTGCTCCAATAGAAGTATTTGTAAAATCAACTTGGCATGGAGCCTTACAGCCTCCATTGTAATAACTAAATGAAGCGAAAAGGGAATTGCCCTCAGGTTCAATTTTATCCAAATCGCAGGAGAAAAATATCAGCCCAAAAATAAATAGGTTTAAAAATAATAAATATGATTTTCCCATAATAAGAATTAAGACTATTTAAAACTCTTTCAATCAGTGGCAATTCGAATACATAAATTTATCAATTCTACTCTTAAGATTTAAAAAAAATGGATGCCATGCGAATTTTCCTGTATAAACTGACCCTTATCAAGTATAACAACCCTTTTGCCGGTAATTGTATAATTCTATAACTTTCTATTACTTCCCATAAGTATTAACATCCGGTTAAGAAAATTGAAGCCTTAATCCCACTTTTATCAGTTTATTTTCGCGGACTTATCTCTTGGGTTAAGAGGCAGCCGTAAGCGCTGATGGAGTAAAGGTAAGCGGTGCCCCCCCACTGTCCCTCTAACTGACCCAAGAAGTAATCCCAAAAGCTGGCCTCCAACTTTTGGCAAGTTTTCTTTAGGGATGTGACAGTGTTTAATTGAGTGTCGAAAGGGCTACCATCTCCAAAATTCCATTTGCATCTAGCAGCATTTTCAGAGTATTTGGTGAATGTCACTTGGCAAGGTGCAGTCATAATTAGTAATGGTAAAGGAGGCAATAACAGAAATCACTTATTAACCTCATGATTAAAATATGGCTTTTATTCAACATTTCCTTCCCCGTCCGTTTTTAATAAAATAATGTCAGCCCAAACTGCAACATCATTTTGAGCCTGTGTACCTACTATGACATATCCGCTATCGGAAGTCTGTTGCACAGAATATCCTCTATCTGTATGAGGACCACCGAAGGTTTTCTCCCATTCAACGCCACCTGAACTATTTGTTTTTATAAGAAATATATCATCCTGCCCGACACCATAACTAGATGTTGAACCAGTCAAGATAAATCCACCATCAAATGTCTGCTGTACGGAATATCCGTATTCCGCTCCCGATCCACCGAAGGTTTTTTCCCATTCAACGATACCTGAACTATTTGTTTTTATAAGATAGACATCACCACCACCAAAACCATAACTAGACGTATATCCTACAATAATATATCCTCCATCTGAAGTCTGCTGTACGGAATATCCGTATTCCGCTCCCGATCCACCGAAGGTTTTTTCCCATTCAACGCCACCTGAACTATTTGTTTTTATAAGATAGACATCACTAGAACCAAAACCATAACTAGACGTATATCCTACAATTATATATCCTCCATCTGAAGTCTTTTGCAATGCTTTTCCCATATCGTCATTTACCCCACCGAAGGTTTTTACCCATTCAACGCCACCTGAACCATTTGTTTTTATAAGATAGACATCCGAATTTCCTGATCCATAGCTATAAGTGTTTCCAGCAATGATATATCCTCCATTAAAGGTTTCTTGTACCGATTCCCCCCTATTAATATTCCCTCCACCGAAGGTTTCTTCCCACATCACCTCACCTAAATTATTAGCTTTAATTAGATAAACATCTCTTTCTGATACATTGCTATATTTGTTTCCAGCAATGATAAAACCTCCGTCTGAGGTTTCTTGTACCGAATAACCATAATCACTATTTTCTCCACCAAAGTTTTTTTCCCACATCACCTCACCTAATCCGTTTACTTTAATTAGATAGACATTCTTATCGCCGGCGCCAAAGCTTTCTGTAGTTCCAGCGATGATATATCCACCATCTGATGTTTGTTTAACGGATCTTACCTCCTCAGATTTCGATCCTCCGAAAATCTTTTCAAACATAATAAATTGAACATTAACTAATTGAATATTAGAATCTACCCCTCTCTCTCCAAATACCTTTAATTCAACCCAATATTCACCTGGCATCTGAAAGGTGTGTATTGGATGGATTTGAGTATCTATGGGGCTGCCATCTCCGAAATCCCATTCATAGCTGACAGCTCCAGTTGAAGTGTTTGTAAAATAAATCTGGCAAGGAGCTTTGCAATCAGCATTGAATAAAGAGAAAGAGGCAGAAACAAAATTCTCGCTCGGTTCAACTTTTTTCAGGTTACAAGAAAAAACAACAAGAAGAAAAAACACTTCAAATAGAAAAAAAACATAAACCCTCATATTATATTTTTTTTTAATTTTTATTCAACATTGCCGTCTTTATTGGTTTTGATGAGATATACATCACTCATCCTTGGTCCGCCGTTATAAACTGCTCCAACAATAATATAACCACCATCCGTTGTCTGTTGTACTGAATATCCACTATCTGAATCCGGACCACCATATGTTTTTTTCCATTCTAATATTCCTGCTCCATTTGTTTTGATTAGATACACATCACTCTCCCCTGCTCCCTCGCTTGATGAATACCCAACAATAACATAACCACCATCCGTTGTCTGTTGTACAGAATATCCACTATCTGAATCCGGACCACCATATGTTTTTTTCCATTCTAATATTCCTGCTCCATTTGTTTTGATTAGATACATATCACTCTCCCCTGCCCCCTCGCTTGATGAATACCCAACAATAACATAACCACCATCCGTTGTCTGTTGTACAGAATGTCCACTATCTGAATCCAGACCACCATATGTTTTTTTCCATTCTAATATTCCTGCTCCATTTGTTTTGATTAGATACACATCTTCCTTGCCTGCCCCCTCACTTCTTGTCGATCCTGCAATAATAAATCCACCATCTGTGGATTCCTTAATGGAATATCCATAATCATAAAGCGAACCACCAAATGTTTTTTCCCATATTAATTCACCAGATACACTTATTTTTAAAAGATATACATCATCATTCCCGCTACTCCTGTAGCCAACGACAACAAACCCTCCATCTAAAGTTTGTCTAATAGAATATCCCCTTTCATGAAAAGTAGAGCTCCCGTATGTTTTTTCCCACACGACCCCTCCCGCACTGTTTGTCTTGATGAGATATACATCAGCGCCTCCAGCACCATAGCTATAGGTAGATCCAGTAATTATGTATCCAAAATCTGAGGTTTGTTGTACAGAATATCCATTATCAAAGCCCCCCCCTCCATATGTCTTTTTCCATTTTAATACACCAAAAGAATCAGTCTTAATAAGGTAAACATCATTTTCACCAGCGCCTTCACTAGACGTATTGCCAACAACAATATATCCACCATCTTCAGTTTGAAGAACTTCTTGACCATCATCGTCTTCTAGCCCTCCAAAAGATTGAAAAAAAGAAATTTCAGGTTGAATTCTAGCAATTTTGATCATAACATCAGTCGCTCCCGCGCCAAAAGCCTTTAGCTCTATAGAATATTCTCCAGGAATCTCATATGTATGTGTTGGATTTTTCACTGTATCAATCGGGCTTCCGTCTCCAAAATTCCATTCATAGCGGATCGCATTTTCAGAATGGTTGCTGAATATCACCTTACAAGGTGCAATGCAGCTATCATTTAAAAAAGAAAAAGAAGCTATTGTTGAAGGAAATTTAATTTCCTCCAAATTGCATGCAAAAAAAGGCAAAAATACATAAGACAAGCACGTTATAAATATAACTAATTTTTCCATGCCTAAGTTGAGTTTTTTACTGCACATTGCCATCTTTATCAGTTTTGATAAGGAAAACATCCTTTCCTCCTACACCGCCCGTTTGAGAATATCCAGTTATGATAAATCCTTCATCTGTGGTTTCTTTTATGCAATAACCTTCATCATCCAAAGCACCACCAAAGTATCTTGCCCAGTTTTTCACCCCTTCGTCGTTAACCTTTATTAAATAAACATCCTTCCCTCCAGCCCCGAAACTTTTTGTGCTACCGACAATAATATATCCTCCATCTGAAGTTTGCGTCACAGAAAAACCAAGATCTTCATCTGAGCCACCATAAGTTTGTGTCCAAAGACTGTCACCTTGGCTATTTGTTTTAATTAAATAAACATCCTTCCCTCCAGCCCCGAAACTTTTTGTATTACCGACAACAATATACCCTCCATCTGAAGTTTGCTGGATAAACATCCCCTCGTCATCACTATTTCCACCGAAATTATTGTCCCATATCTTGTTTCCCTGATGGTCTATTTTGATTATATAAACATCACTTCCCTTGGTTCCTCCGCCTCCTGCATATCCAGTAATAACAAATCCTCCATCTTGTGTTTTTTGAATACAGTTACCTCCGTCATTGGTACCACTGGGGTCGAATGCTTTTTTCCAAGTCAGATCCCCCTGATTAGTAGCTTTTATTAAATATACATCTGTTTTACCACCTGCATTTCCTGTAACTCCGGCTATCAGATACCCCCCATCTTCTGTTTGTTGAAGAAAATACCCAATTTCGGCATTTGTACCTCCGCCATATGGATGTTTATCCCAAGTCTTTGAGCCTAAATGGTTGGTTTTAACTAAGTAAACTTGCCCACTTAAAAAACCGTCAAAGCTTTTCGTATATCCACTAACGATGTACCCCCCCTCCGGGGTTTGTTGGACACAATAACCAACCTCATCCTTCGTTCCCCCATAGGTGTTGTTATCCCAATCCAAGTCACCTTTGTTATCAGTTTTTATTAGATAAATATTAAGATTATCGCCAATAGAAGAATACCCTGAAATAATATATCCTCCATCTAAAGTCTGTTGGATACTATATCCAACATCATCTAATGAGCTTTTGCCAATTGTAGTAATAAATGTATTTGTTTTAATTGATAATACTTGCGAAAGAGTGTCCTGTCCTTGTGAATTAAATACAGTTAGTTTAACTGAAAATTCACCTGGTTTTTCATAAAGATGAATTGGATTTATATGATTAGAAACTGAGCTCCCATCGCCAAAGTTCCATTCAACAGAGTCGGCATAAATTGACTCATTAATAAACTCTATTTCACAAGGAGCAAAGCAGCCAGCATTGTTATAAGAAAATTCTGCAACAGGATAGTTTTCCAATGAATTTGAAATCTCAACTTCCGGTAAGTTGCAATAAAAGTGAAAGCTGGATGCAAAAAAAATATAAATTATTTTTTTCATGCTTAAAAATATGAATTAGACTTACCATGTGAAAAGGCCCCGCAGCCCGAAGTCGCAAAGCGGGTTGTCAAGAAATGGTCATCGAGCATCCTGATCCCCGCAATGGGTGGAACCATCCAACAGACTAACAGGTAAATTTGGGGTTTCATGATGCTATTTTTTGTCTGTTTGCATAGCAATTCCATGCATGCAAAGGCATACAAACAACTCAACCAGAAATTGTCGCGCTGGGTAAAATGGGCAAAGAGAGGCGTACAATAAAAATAGACAAACCTTGCATTTGAAAGTTATTAAACTGTATAACTGGCCACAATTCCATGACAACCTTCAATTTTCACCTGATAACTGTCCTTTCCCCAAACACCTCCCCCATAAACGCCAACTTCTTCGATTTGGCCACCGGCAATTTTTCCCCGTTGCTCATCTCCACTGCGCCTCCGCCTCCTTTGAAATACCGCTCCAGATGGTCCAAATTGATCAGGTAAGAGTGGTGGATCCGGATGAAATTGAATGTGAGCAGGTGCTTTTCCATTTCCTTCAGGGAACGGGTGATGAGCAGTTGTCCCTCCTTAAAAACCAGCTGAGTGTAGTTGCCACTTGCCCGGCAATAGACGATCCCGTCTACCGGGATGTAATCAAATCCCATGTTGGTCGGTATGGCTACTCGTTTTAGGTTTCGTTTCATGAATTCAAGGATTCAGGAGCTCAAAATTCATCTGTTTATACCCTCCTGACGACTTCTGTTACGCTTCGCAAGCGCAATTTTTACCTCGAAAGGAAAATTTTCTTCCTCCCCCAAATCCCCAACCACCCAACAACCCCAAAAAGGAAAACCGCGATCAAGCTGTGCGTCAAACCCCAGCCAGCACTCAGTCGGTCATTGTCCCCCACCAGCACCATACCACCCCAGTAGAACGGGTGGGTGTAGCGCTCGTCGGCCGAGTTCAAAAAATCCAGGCTGGCCCGGCGCAGGGCTTCGGCCTTCCCCTCCCCTTTCTTCAGGTATTGAAAGAAACGGGTGATCAGCTGGCCCGTGCTCCGGTCGTTGGCTTGCCACAAACTCATCACGATGTTGGGGCAGCCGGCAAGGCGGAACGAGCGCGAAACGCTCATGACGCCCTCTCCCCTGTTCAGTTTGCCGGCGCCGGTATTGCAGGCGCTCAATACCGTCAGATCTGCGCTCAAAGCCAGCGTTTGGAGTTCGTAGTTGTGCAGTTTCCCGTCTTCCTGGCCTCCTTCAGCGTTGGAAAAGATCAGTTGCGACAAAAGGGGGTCCTCATCATTGGTGAGGGCGTGCATGGCCAGGTGGAGAACCCTGGCTTCCGAGGCCCGGGCCTTGAAGGCCTCCTCTGTTGCAGCCGGACCGGTATAGGCTTCAGCGTTCCATAGAAGCGCGGCATCCCTTACTTCGGGCTGGTTGAAGGCGAGGGAGGAAAGGCCGTCCCGGGCGATTTCCGGGTAGAGCCGGGCCATCAGCAGGCTGTCAGCACTGCTGCGGGAGGCGAAAAGGGCGCTTCCTTCGTACTCCGGGGCAAAGCCGGCGTATTCGACGGTGGACTTTTTCCTGGAATGAAAGGGCTCGATAAACAGGCTGGACGAGTATTGATAGAGTACCGGACATTTTTTGAACAAATAGGGCAGCTCCCGGAAATTGGCAACCTGGCTGTGGCTCGTGAGCAGCAGGTGGAAAGGGAGATAACCCAATCGCCCGTCAGGAATGATGATCAGCATGGAAGGGTCTTCCAACACTTCCCCATTCACGAACAACAGGTCGTACAATTTCTCCGCATCGCGCGCCCATGCCGCCACATCTTCCGTGGCCCAGGCCGTATTCGTATGTTCTATGAAGTCTTTTGCTAAAGCCTCTTCCGACTGGCCCCAGGGAATGCGGTGAAAAGTGTATCCCCGCTTCCTGATAGCATAAATGCCCAGGGTTGAATCGCCCTGGAAATAGTTGACCAGCACCTCTCCCGGCTTCAGGTGAGCCTGTACGTCCTGAATGGAGCCAATGGGCAACTGGTATTTCAGCCGGTAATAATCGGGGTATTGCTTTTTCAATACCTGGCTGAGCGAATCACGGACTTCCAGGATGGCGACCCGTTTTTTGTACCAATAGTAGATCTTCAGCGAGTCCCAGTCCGGACCCTTTTGCCGCTCTTCAAGGACTAACTGGTCGTACATGGCCAGTTCCTTCCGCAGGGCCTCCTCCCGGTCGAGGATGGTTTGTGAAATGCTCCCCTCTTGCAGGATGTGCTTCTCATTCAGGTCTTCCAGCAAAATGATCCCTTTCACATTTTCAACGGCCCAGTAAGCTTGCTGGAGATATTCCGGGTCATTGGTGATTTCCCACAATGTTTCGGCGCAAAACAGCGCCTGCTCTACCAGGGGAATAGCTTCTTGTGAAAGAGAGACTTTGGAATTTTTGCCAAACAAGCCAGCACGGCTGGAGTGGATGTAATCCAGGGCGCCGAAGATGGTGGTCCAGGCCGCGTCCAGATATTTTATCTCAGACGAATACCCGTAACCCTCCACCAGAACTTTGGACCTCTCGGACAAAATGTCCACGATACTTTGATTGGCGGTGATGCCTTCCAGGGAGGGCATGGTCCAGGGATCCGGGGGCGTTTCCTCCGGAATGACCAATTCCAGGGCTTGTTGAAGGAACAAAAGGGCTGCGTCGTAGTTGCGTTCCTGCGCATCGAGCCTGGCTATCTCGATCAGGGCTGCGGTTTGCATAGGAAGGCCTTTTCCCCTGTAGGACTGGGATTCCAGAAGAGCCTTTTGAAAAAAAGCCTTGGCATCGCCGTACCTGCCCATTTTTTGAGCAATCTCACCCAGGCGGAAATGCGCGAGCCCCAAGTCGACAGTTTCCAGGTGATAGGAATCCCAATGTTTGAACCGGGCTATATAGCTGTTGATGGTAGCGGCGGCTTTCTCGTATTCGCCTTTCTCAAACAGGATATTTGCCCGAGCCACGTCAAACAGGTACAGGTATTCCTCCTGTCCCGGGATGGTAGCCAGATGCGATTGTCCGAAATTCAGGATATCTTCAGCGGCTTTCAGGTCGCCCAGTTCAAGATAACACTCCACCAGTTTTAAGATTGGGCTCACCCAATACGGGCCATATTTACCGACTTCTATGCGGTTTTGCTTTTCCTTGTGGTAATAGTCAATAGCGGCGTAGATATCTCCCCTCTCCCGGTAGATACCGGCCAGATTGCCGTATTTATTCCCAATGTAGTAGTGGTTCTCCGGATACATTTGGTTGATGAGGTCCAGGCTTTTATAGACATACTCCAGTGCGAGGTCGTAATCCCCCCTGCGAAGGTGATTGAAGGCCAATCCCTGGCACACTTCAGTTATACGCATATGGGCTTCTCCGAATTTGGCTTTCAGCAAATCAAAAGAATAGGTGGAGTATTGTAAGGCCTCATCCAGGTACCCTTCCTCCATCAGGTTCCACCCGATGCCCCCATAGGCTTTGGCGTACTTTTCGTACAGGGAGGAGTCATACCGCTCTTCCAGCAGGGGCTGTCCGATCCGTATCATTTCCTTGCACACCTCGATGGCGCTGTCGTGCTGACATGCCATGTCCAAATAATCATATCGCCACCAAAGTTCCAGGAGCTTAAGCGAATCCTTTCCGTAATCGCCGGTCCAGGATTGGGAAGGGCCAAATTCAAGGGGAACCGTCAATGGAGAAGGCGAAGGGCCTTGTTCCCAATCTGCATTTGGAGAACAATCTGTCAAAAACACTGTGAAACCTATCCACGCCAATCCTGCTAAACGCATAAGCATCTAATTTTCCAGAAATGTCATCAGGTAAAAAAGCCAGCCATCTGACCATGGCTGGCTTTTCCTTTTTTTCTATCGAAAACTCAATGTGCTTCCAACCACCCCAAAAATTCCCCCCACCACAAGCCTGGCGCGTTACTCGCCGTGAACAGGTCCACATGGCCGAAGTCGTACAGCGCATTTTCAGGCGTATCGAGCGCGACGATCTTGTGAGTAACGTCGGTGCTGCCGGTCAGGGAGGCGCCGTAGGTTGCGGCATTGCCAAAACCGCCTCCTGCCGCTACGTTGTAGATCGGCAACTTGATCTGGCCTAAATGATCGTCATAGGGCGAATCATGGGAATTGCCCAACATGATATTGTAATCGATCCAGAACTTATGCGGCTGGTATTCAATAGCTGAGCCGGTGAAATCCATGATCTGTTCCCAGGTGGTGTATTTGGGAGTCGAAGGGAAGTCATTCACCCATTCCGCTGCCCAATAGTGGAATGGACTTGCGGCGCCGGCGATGTTGGCGCATCCATAAAATAGCATGACCTGAAGGTTGGTGAACCCTTCGAAAACCGGTGAAGGTCCACCCGGATCACTAAGCGCAAGGCCAGTAAGGAAGGTAAAGCCCAAATAGCTTTCATATTGCCCCATATCCCAGGGCTCCTGACTCAGGGCGAGCTGCTGATCCCAAAGCTCGTTGATAAACGCTTGGTCTGATTTGATAATCATGTCGATCGGGATAAGGGTTTTGGCGTGCCTCAACCCCGTTTCCATCTGGGTCTCCATGTCGGCAACGGCATACACGGTGGACATACCGCTGCTGTATCCGGCCATGTGAAGGGCATCCAGCCCGTTGCCTGTAAGGTAGCGGGCAATGCGGGCTACCGCCATGGCATTGCGCAGGTCGCGGGTCGCCTTATCAAGACCGAAATCCTTGAAGAAGGAAAAGTCAGTGACCCCTGCCGGCACAGCACACCAGGCTTGGTCGATGCCCCACACGTCTACATCGTTCTCCGCCAGGTAAGTGGCCAATCCAAAACCTTCGGGCATGGAAGGAGAGAATGTGGAAGGCAGCATCATACCCGTAAAGTTCTTCAGGTCGCCATGCTGGAAGAACAAAGCAGTAGAGGTCTTCAGCGGCGTATTGGCAGCGGTTTCCTTCACCACCCTGTGGACGCCGATTTTGTCGTATTGATGGGTGCCGACAGCCAGATCAAAGGAGTAGTGCACAATATCGCCTTTCACCACCTCGCGCTTATAGTTCAGCAACTGAATCGTACCCAGCTCAAAATCCAGCTCCACCTCCTCGGGCCACCCGGCCTGGTCGACCAGCTTCTTGGCGATGGTGTAGGGATCGATCGGGGTCTCGGCGATGATCTTTTCGATGGTCTGTTCTTCAGGCGTGGGGTCTTTGTCTTTGTTGCAGTTGGTGAATAAAAGGGCGCTAATGACCAGGAGCGTCCCCAAAAATAGCTGGCGGTAGGTGTGGTATTTCATGGTAGTTGGTTTTAGTTTAATTAGTGTGGGCTTCCAGCCAGCCGAGCAAGTCCTCCCACATCATTTCTTTTGCGTTATACCCCGTAAACAGATCCACGTGGCCAAAATCATACAGCTCGTTTCCAGGGGCTTCCAGGGAAGGTATCAGGTGCGTTACATCTGTACTGCCCATCCTGGCAATACCATATTTGGATGTTTCTCCAAACCCGCCGCCAGCGGCGATGTTCAGGATCGGGACCTTGATCTGGCCAATATGATTGTCATATGGGGAGTCCTGGGAATTGCCGAAAAGAATGCAATAATCCATGTAAAAACGATGTGGCTGGTATTCGATAGCAGCCATCATGAAATCGAGTATTTGCTCGGTGGTGGTATATTTCGGCGTAGCAGGAAGACCGTCAGCCCAATCTGCAGCCCAAAAATGGAATGGGATATGAACGAAGGCGTTTCCACATCCAAAGAACAAGGCTACCTGGAGATTGGTCAAGCCGGGGAATATTGGTGAATCACTGTTGGGTTCCGTTGCGGCTAGCGATCCGACAAGGGTAAAGCCCAGATAATACTCATAGGTGCCCTGATCATACGGCGTTTGGCTGATCAGAAACTGCTCATCCCAAACCAGATTCATACTGTCCAAATCAGATTTTATTGCCAGGTCTATTGGGACGAAGCCTTTAATGTGTTGTTCTTCCGTCGACAACTGGGTCTCCTCATCAAGGGCCGCTACACAGGTAGGTATCCCGCTGCTGTAGCCCGCAACATTCATCTTGTCAAGCTTGTTTCCAGACAGGTATCTTGCAATACGGGCAATCGCGATACCAGTTCTGGTATCTCGTGCCGCTTTCCCAATTCCATAATCCTTAAACCATTCGAAATCGGTAGCATCCGCCGGAACAAAACACCAGGCCATATCGACGCCCCATACATCAACGCCGTTTTGAGCCAGGTAAATGCCCAATCCAAAATCATCGGGCATCGAGGGCGAGAAAACGGAAGGCATCATCATCCCAACGAAGTTCTTCAGGTCGCCGTGCAGGTAGAAAAAGGCGTTCTCCGTTTTCAGCGGATTACCGGCCGTAGCTTCCTTCACCACCCGATGAATACCGATCTTGTCGAACTCATTAGTGCCGATCTGCACCTCGAAGGAGTAGTGCACAATGTCGCCAGTGAGCACCGTGCGCTTATAGTTCAACAACTGGATGTTGCCCAGCTCGAAATCCAGCTCCACCTCCTCGGGCCAGCCGGCCTGGTCGACCAGCTTTTTGGCGATGGTGTAGGGATCGATCGGGGTTTCGGCGATGATCTTTTCGATGGTCTGCTCCTCGGGTGTGGGGTCTTTGTCCTTGTTGCAATTGGAAAACAACAGGGAGCCCGTGAGGAATAAAACGATCCAAAGGGGGATAAGGTAGGTTTTGGGTCTCATGATGCTATGTTTTGTTGTTTGTTTTCGAAAAGAAATCAGCGCATGCACAGGCGTACACGCGGCTTTTACAACAATTGCCGGAATGGGTGGAAATGGGTAAAGAGAGGTGCGAAATAAAAATAAAAAATACTTCTGGTTACCTTAAATCCAACTGTATAACTGGTTGAAACAGGATGATAGCCTTCAATTTTCAAATGATAACTGGCGTCATCCTGTTTCAGCGCCGGCAAACACTTGCTCCAAAAATTCTACCTTCCTCGATCTCGACACTGTTAATTTTTCTCCGTTGCTCATCTCTACTTTGCCGCCGCCACCCTTAAAATACCGCTCCAGGTGGTCCAAATTGATCAGATAGGAATGGTGTATCCGGATGAACCCCAAGGGAGACAATAGCTTTTCCATTTCTTTCAGCGGGCAGGTGATCAGGTGCTTCCGTTCGGAAAAAACCACTTGGGTGTAATTGCCGCTTGCCCGGCAATAAACGACCCCGTCAGCCGGGATAAAATCAAAGCCATGGGCGGTCGGGATCGCTACTTTTCTCGGTCTTCGTTTCATCGCATTAAGGTATCAGGGGCTTATCAGTGGGTCAATATCTGATCATATATACCCAAGATAATCCCGATGTTACACTTCCGACGGTATTTTGTAAAAAAAATGGCCTTGCCCCTTCCGGAACAAGGCCATTCGCCGCAATTGGCAGTCTTCCCCTTTCTCAAAACCACACCCCCACCTTCACCACCGGTGCCATCTCCGCAACCTTTCCCTTCTTTTCAAACAACCAGACCTGCCCACCCAGATCAACCGAAAATCGGCTGGCGATGGGAATGACGGCGCCGAGCTGCAGCACCGGTGAGACGTAAAACCTGTTCTCCAGACTCCTGCTCAGCTCCCGCCAGGTATAAACCGACTCGTCGATGATCTTCGAGGTGCCGACGAAACCGGTCAGTAGTGCGAGGCCCCAAGGATTGGGCTCGTCGGGCCTGAAATCGGCGTCCAGCACTTCTATGTCGGCTTGTGTTCCCTCAGAATAGACGTAGCGGGTGTAGCGCTGATAGCCCAGGCGCAGGCCCGGCGAAAAGTACAGGCCGTTCAGCATCGGCGCTTTTCTCGAGAAGGGAACGAGGTACATGTGGTACTGCGCCGAAAGGAAGGCGTTAGTGTGAACGCGATAACTCACTTCCTTCAGGCTGACGTCGTTCCACGACCTGCAGCGGTCGATGACGGGGATGGGGAGCAGGAAAAGGAAGAATACGCCATTGTCGCAGTTTCTGACAGACGAGCGCACCAGAGTTTCCTCCCGGAAAGGCGCTTCCGTGGCTTCCTGGCTCTGGTACCGCCAACCGAAGTCGATTTCCAGGGCAGCCGTGCGCTCAGTTTTGCGCTCGAATCCTATTTGTATGGCTTTCTCTTCATTGAATAAAGGCAGCAAAGAAATATGCGCCTGATTGCGGTATGTGTCGTCGGTTGCCAAAGGCTGCTGCGCGGTAGAGAAAATGGCGGCCAGTACGCTGATGGAAAACAGTATGATCTTTTTCATGGTGCTTCGTTTTTGATTCCCTGCAAAGTTGCGGCCGCCGGACATTCCGGGAAACACCGGATTTGGGTAAATCACCCGCTTCACCATTTCTGGGTATTTCGTTGAATTATCCCCGAATCCCGTTATCTTGGTGAATACAAAACCTGATTCTTACCCATGGCCCGGAAAATCCCCGACTCCGTCCTCATCATCCTTGGCATCCTGATCGTGTTTATCGCCCTGACCTGGGTTGTGCCTCCGGGACAATACCAGCGGACAGAAATCGGCGATCGCACGGTGGTGGTGCCGGGAACCTACGAACGGGTCGAAGCCAACCCACAGGGTCCGGGTGCATTTTTCCTGGCCCCCATAAAAGGGTTCGTCGCCGCGGCCGAGATCATCGCCTTTATCTTTCTGGTGGGCGGCGCCTTCTCCATCGTCACCGGCACCGGCGCCGTCGATGCGGGACTTTACAGGATACTCCAGTACAGCCGGCAGCATCCGCATTACAAGCAATGGGTCATTCCACTGGTCATCACGCTTTTTTCTTTGGGAGGGGCCACTTTCGGCATGTCGGAGGAAACCCTGGTGTTTGTGCTGGTCACGCTACCACTGGCCCTGGCGCTCGGGTATGACTCCATTACGGGCGTAGCAATCTGTTTCGTGGGGGCTGGCGTCGGTTTTGCAGGCGCTTTCATCAATCCTTTCACCATCGGGGTGGCGCAAGGCATCGCACAGCTCCCTCCCGGCAGCGGTATGGGCTACCGCCTGATCGTCTGGTTGCTGATGACCCTGCTCGCCATCTGGTACATCATGCGCTACGCCAACCGGGTGGACAAGAATCCAACTGCCAGCCCCATGTACGAATTTGACAAAGAGCGGGATCTTACCCATTTCGACGACGCATCAAAAACGGAGTTTACCCGCAGTAAAGGGATGGTGTTGGGGGCATTGCTGCTTTCCCTGGGCGTCCTGGTCTTCGGCGTGATGCGCTGGGGGTGGTATATCGAAGAAATCGCCGGCCTGTTTTTGGGGCTTGGCTTCCTCGCCGCCATATTGAGCCGTTTCCAGCCCAACGACGCCGTAAAGTTGTTTATGAACGGCGCAAAAGACATGATGACCGCCGCTCTGGTGGTCGGCCTGTCGAGGGGCCTGCTGGTCGTGGCCGAAGAAGGCCGCATCATCGACACCCTGCTACATTCCGTAGCCGAGGCTACCCAGGACGTGCCGCGCTTCATGACCGTAGAGATCATGTTCCTGCTGCAAAGCTGCCTGAACTTCTTCGTGCCCAGCGGCTCCGGGCAGGCGGCGCTCACCATGCCCATCCTCACACCTTTGAGCGATATCCTGGAAGTCAGCCGCCAAACCACCGTGCTGGCGTTCCAGTTCGGCGACGGCCTATCCAACATGGTCATCCCTACCAGCGGGGTGACGATGGGTATCCTGGCTATCGCCAAAATCCCCTACAACGTCTGGCTCAAGTGGATGTTCCCCCTCTTCCTGCTAATGACCCTGCTGGCCATGCTGCTATTGCTGCCGCCGATGTTGTTGTTTGAATGGTAAATGGGCTGCCAAAACAGGCAGTGGGTTCGAAGCACTGTCAAAATCCGCGTTGCTTGCATCCGCGTCATCCGCGTGCCTTTTATCGAAATACCCCCGGTGATCCACTATAAGGTCAATATCTTAAACCCCTCCAAAAACCTGGCCGCATCCGGATTGGCCGATTTATCCCGCAGCATGACCACCTGGATGACGTAAAAGCGGTTGCCGATCAGGTAAGCCTTCGATTTGATCACGGCCTTCCCCTTGAGGTAATCCACGCGCCAAAAGCGGCCGGGAAACGAGTTATAGTCGATTTCCTCCACATACCTCACTTCTCCATCCACGCTAAACGCCGACTCTTTCACCGTTTCATCAAAAAACTCCGCCAGCAGCTCCGTGGAGTCGGAATGGACCGTGCCCTCCGGATAGTCGCAATAACTCACGGAAAACCACTGGTTACCCTGCGGGTCCTTGTCTGGTTGATAAAAGAAAGTATGGTAGACCACCTGCCCCATCGGCGTCTCCACTGCCGCCTCCTGGTGCTGCAAAGGCTTGGGCGCCGGAATCTGAAAACGACCGTCGATAGAGGAGAACGGCGCCCATTGGGCAGCGAGGGTGAAGGGGAGGGAGAACAAGGCGGGGAGAAGGAGCGTTTTCATTGGCGATGGCATTTATTCGTTTATCGTTGAACGTTTATCGTTTACGTAAACGATAAACGAATCCTTAGAAGGAAGAGATGTGAGAGCAATAAGTTGTACACTATTATTAGTAATTTTTTTTCCGGGCCTTGTTCCAGGCCAGGTCCGCGATCATTTTGAACGGGAGATCGGGAAAATCATTGCCTTTGACGCGGAAATCGACTTTGAGCGCACGCCGGGGCTGATGGTGGGACTGGTGTGGGAAGATTCGTCCTTTCTCTTCCCCTACGGCGTGGCTTCGCTGGAAGATTCTTCTTTGATCAGCGGCGATCTGGGATTTGAATTGGGAGAGCTCACACAGGTCTTTACGGCCGCCTTGGTCGTGAAATTGTCTAAAAAGGGCATTGTGGACCTCGACGCCCCGGTTTCGGAAATGCTTGGGCTGGATGCGATCGATGCAAATGCAGGGCAAATCACCCTTCGGCAATGCCTGAACCACACTTCCGGCCTGCCGCGTTTTCCACCTGATTTTGGTGAACTGGAGCACAGCCCGGAAGATCCCTACGCCAACTACTCAAAAGACCATTTGCTGGAATTCTTCAGGGGGATTGAGATGCCCTCCCCGCCACCCCGGCCATATGCTTTTTCCAACATAAACTACGCCCTGCTGGAAATAGCCCTGGAGAAAGCCCTCAGAAAGCCTTTTTCCGAAACCATAAAGGATGAACTGCTGCTTCCCCTGGAATTGAGCCAAACCGGTATCCAGATCGACAGCCTGCGGTTTGCACAGGGTTACAGCCAAAGCGGCAAGCCTGCGCCACTGTTGAACCCCGCATCGCATCAGGCGGCCTTCGGCTTGAAGTCGACGCCCTGCGATCTTTTGCGCTGGATGCACTTTTTGCTCCACCCCAGCCCGGAATGGGCCGCCGTTTTTTCCGAACTTTACGCCCTGCCAGCGCCAACAGGTATCAGGAAGAACACCCTGGCGGGCTATGGCTGGCATATTTTTTACCCGAAAAAGAAAGTCAGGGTGCTGGTGCATACCGGCTCCACCGGAGGGTATATGGCATACATGGCCATCGTGCCGGAGACCAAAACAGGCGTCTTCGTTCTGGCCAACTCGCCCTACGGCGTCAGGGGGCTGGGGCTGCTGGTTTTGGGGATGCTGAATAACAGATTTAAATCCTGAAGCTGTAGCAGAAACGTTTAACGTTTATCGTTGAGCGTTTACAAGTAAACGATAAACGTTAAACGATAAACGAAATGAGTAAGAAGCAGAGCAAAAACAAAGACGGCCTCGTCTACTCCACCGACCCAAACTTCGAATACCGCGAAGAAAGGGAAGAAGCCGCTTCCCTCCCACCCCAGCAGCAAAAGCTGCGGGTGATGATCGACCGCAAGCAGCGGGGCGGCAAGGAGGTGACACTGGTGACGGGGTTTGTTGGTCCGGAGGAAGAACTGGCTGAGTTAGGGAAATTCCTTAAGACCAGATGCGGCGTGGGCGGCTCGGCCAAGGATGGGGAAATCATCGTACAGGGCAACCAGCGCGACAAGGTGGTGCAACTGCTGCTGGAGAAAGGCTTTACCCAGACCAAGAAGGCAGGGGGATAAAAAGAAAGGGCGTCCATTGCTGAACGCCCCTTTCTTTTTATCGAATTAGATGGTGTGTATCAGAAGCCTACAGCAGCTTCGATCATGAAGCCGTTGAACAAGCCTTCGTGACGGAAGTCAGTTTCCGGGAAGTCAACATACGATTGGTTGACGTATTCCACTTTGGCAAGCAGGTTCTTGGTCACATACCAGCCCAGGGTAGCGGCGTAGCGGTTGACGGAAACACCGGGGAGGTTGGCGGCCAGGTCGCCGGAAGCGGAGTTGTAGCGGGCAGCCACGAACAGTTGTTCGTTCTTCAGGAAGCGGTAAGCCAGTTCTACGGAGTATTGGCCGAAAGTGCGCTCTTCTGCGGTGCCGGCTTTGCCAGAAGCGGTTTCATAAGTACCAAACAGTTCCAGACCTTTGAACTTGATCAAGGTGTTGATCATGATCGCGGTGATGTCGTTGGTGAAGCCCGGGTTCAGACGGCCGGAGGTGAACTGAGCGGCAGCGGTGGTTGCAGTAGTGATAGCGCCTTTTGCGTCGGACTGGTTGAGTTTTTCCATCGCCAGGTAGTAGCGGGAACCGGTGCGGTCGCCAGCATACAAGGTGTTGCGGATGGTGTTGCTGTTCATGTACAGCGAACCGGTGAGGCGGAAGCGGAGGTCCTCGCCAAATGTGCGGTCGATACCAGCTTTGAAGTAGGTCGACGGGCCTTTGGTGAATTTGCCGTTATCCGGATCGGGATCGCCGTAGTCGCGTACGTCGCCGTTGATCAGACCTGCCGACAAACCGACCATTGCGAAGATGCCGGAGGGGTGCTTGAAGTAAGCTTCACCGCCGATTTCGGTTGCGAAAGCATCCAGGATGGTGTTGCCGACGAAGGGGTTGAAGAAGGAGTTACCGTTGTCCGTGCGGCGGAAGTGCTGGTCGCCGTAGTTGATCTCCATGTGACCCACCTTGATGGTGATGTACTTGCTGAAGAACTCGGGGCTGCCAAAGAACGGAAGCTTGTCGAACTGGATGTAACCGCCTTTGACCCAGAATTCGGAGTGGTGGCGGGAAGACATGTAGTTTTCCAGCGCCAGGCGGATACCGTCGCCCAGTTGAACGTCGAGGTTCAGGTTGGCAGTGGCCAGGTTAAAGCCGCCGCCGAGCGGGTACAGTTCGTTCAGGTTTTTTGTGGAGTCGTTGGAAGCGGGAACAAACGATGCGTTGGATTCGTGGGTCAGACCCTGGTATTGCTGCGTGAAAGCGCCACCGACGCGAACTTTCAGACCTTCATAAGGAGCTACCTCGTCTTTGGTCGTTTCAAACTGGTTTACACCTTTTTGATCCCAGGGACGGAAGTAGTTGATGTTGGGCTGTTGAGCCATGAGCGACAGAGCGCCCGATACGAGGATAAAAGCGAAGAAACCTTTGAGGAAGTTGGACGGTCTCATACTACGTGTTTTTAATAAATGGTGAGAAACTAATTTGCTTTCCAATCTGTAGCTCGTTGTGCTACTAAAAATTGTTAAGCCAAAGTTAACGGCCCCGCCCTCCCCTATGAGATGACTTACATCAAAAGACCTCCTGATTTTTATCACTTTTGGAAATTCCTGAAAAATTTTATATTGGCGCGCTTCAGGAATATGCGCCCATTAAAACAAACACTTGATTATCCGCGACTTACCGCTCATGTCCCGTATTTCTTCCACCTGTCCGGAGTCCAGTTTTTTGAATTCCAACATGGCTTCCCCCAGCCTGAATTCGTTGCATTCCAGAAAAATTTTTCCGCCGGGCAGCAAAAAATTTTTCGAAAAAGAGGCGATGGCCCGGTAAAACTCCATCGGGTCATCCTTGGTGAATAGGGCGGAATGGGGTTCGTAATCCGTCACATGGGGTGGCATCAGCGCTTTTTCGGAAGGATCGATGTAGGGGGGATTGGACACGATCAGGTCAAACGACCCCAGCGAGGGCCAATTGGCGGGGTCTAGAAAATCCAAACAGCGCCAGTCAATTTCGACGCCGTGCTTTTCCGCATTGCGCCGCGCTACCTCCAGCGCCCCGGAGCTGATATCCACCGATACGACTTCCAGCGAAGGCAGTTTTTTCTTCAAAACAATGGGTATGCAGCCGCTGCCACTGCCGATATCGAGCAGGCGTTTGCCAGACAGGTCCTGCCCTTTGCAGGCATTCAGCACCTCATACACCAATTCTTCCGTCTCTTGCCGGGGAATGAGCACATGCGGATTCACTTCAAACTTCAATCCGTAGAAGTCAGCCTGCCCCAGAATATATTGAACCGGTTCATGCTGAAGCAGCCGCGAGAGAATGTCCTCAAACCGGCCCTCCAGATCGGGCACATCCTCCACCACGATCCGGGCGATACTGGCTGCTTCCCCTTTTCCATAAAGGGGTTCCAGTGCATGCAGCAGTTTGGAATAATTGTCCACGAGCAAGGTATTCCAAGGTGTCACCTCCTAAATAACTGATAATCAATCAAAAACAAGGTGTCACCTCCGCAATAGCTTGATTTTCAAGACAGCCGCGCCCGATAATCCTCATACCCAAACCGCCTCACCACCTCCAACCTCCCATCTTCATGCAAAATGCAGATATCCGGATGCCGCACACCATTGAACATCGTGGTCTTGACCATGGTGTAGTGGATCATGTCTTCAAAAACCAACCGCTCCCCTATCTGCAACTCGTGGTCGAAGGAATATTCGTACATATAATCGCCCGACAGGCAGCTCACCCCGCCGATGCGGTAGGCAGGCTGCCCAGCAACCGGATCGCTCGCGCCGCGGATGCGCGGGCGGTAAGGCATCTCCAGGGTATCGGGCATGTGGGCGGTGAAGGAGATGTCCATGATGGCCGTCTTCACGCCCCGGCTCTCGTGAATATCCAACACGGTGGCCAGCAGGAAACCGGTCTCCCAGGCGATCGCGCTGCCGGGCTCCAAAATCACTTCCACCGACGGGTAGCGCTTGCGGAAGGCCTTGAGCACCGAGATCAGGTGATTCGTGTCGTAACCCTTGCGCGTCATCAAATGCCCGCCGCCCATGTTGACCCACTTCAGCTTCGGAATAAATTTGCCAAACCGCGCCTCAAAAGCCTCCAGGGTCTTCTCCAGGTCGAATGAACTCGACTCGCACAGGGTGTGAAAATGAATGCCCTCCAAGCCGTCTGGAAAGCCATCGGCAAAGGCAGCGTCAACCTCGCCCAGGCGGGAACCCGGAGCAGCAGGGTTGTACAACTCCACCTCCACCGTCGAATATTCCGGATTGACGCGCACACCGCAGGATATCTTCTCCGGCCAGGCATCAACCTGAGGCTTGAAACGGCGGTACTGGGCAAGCGAGTTGAAGGTGATATGACTGCTGTAGCGCATGATCTCCTCAAACTCTTCCGGGCTGTATGCCACCGCGTAAGTATGCGCCTTACAGCCCATCTCTTCGTAAATAAGCCTCGCTTCATTGAGCGAACTGGCCGTCGCGCCTTTCAGGTATTGCGCCACGGTTGGGAATACCCTCCACATGGCAAAGCCCTTCAGCGCCAGGATGACCTGCACGCCCGCCGCATCCTGCACGCTTTTGATCAGCGCCAGGTTGCGATGCAATAGTTGGGATTCGAGGACGAAGGCGGGGCTGGGGATATTTAACTGATCCAAAAAATCTATTTTTTAAGTTTATGAGTTTATAGGGGTAGAAGTTTAGGGTTTAAACTTCTACCCCTATAAACTCATAAACTCAATATTAATCCATTTCCAAATCCCCTCCCACCTTCTCTACCCAGGGCAGCCCATTGGGTCCAAGCTCCGCGAGGAAAGGATCGGGGTTGAATTGTTCTACGTTGAAAACGCCGGCGCCGCCCCAGTGGCCGTCGAGCACCATCTTGGCGCCTAGCATGGCGGGCACGCCGGTGGTGTAGGACACACCCTGGGTGCCAGTCTCTTTGTAGGCGGCCTCGTGGCTGCAATTATTCCATATATAATACGTCTTCTCCTTGCCGTCCTTAATGCCACGGATGCGGCAGCCGATGGAGGTCCAGCCGGTGTAGTTTTCGCCGAGCTCCCCGGGGTCGGGCAGCACGTATTTGAGGAATTCGAGCGGAATGACCTCCACGCCCTTGTACATGACCGGATCGATGCGGGACATGCCGATGTTCTGGATGACGCGCAGGTGGGTCAGGTACTCGTCGCCAAAGGTCATCCAGAAGCGGGCGCGCTTCAGGGTCGGGAAGTGCTTGACCAGCGATTCCAATTCTTCGTGGAAAATGAGATAGGACTTGCGCGGACCGATCTCCGGGTAGTCGATCATCTTGCCGATCTCATGCGGCTCTGTCTCCACCCATTTCCCATTCTCAAAATACCGCCCCTTCTGCGTGATCTCCCGGATGTTGATCTCAGGGTTGAAATTGGTGGCGAATGCCTTGCCGTGGCTGCCCGCATTGGCATCGACGATATCCAGGTAGTGGATTTCATCGAAGTGGTGCTTGGCGGCATAAGCGGTGAAAATATTGGTCACGCCCGGGTCGAAGCCGCAGCCCAGCACTGCCGGGATCCCGGCGGCCTTGAAGCGGTCGTGGTAGGCCCACTGCCAGCTGTATTCAAATTTGGCGACATCCTTCGGCTCGTAGTTGGCCGTGTCGAGGTAAGGCGTTTTGGTTTCCAGGCAGGCGTCCATGATGGTGAGGTCCTGATAAGGCAGGGCCACATGGATGACGAGCGCCGGCTGGAATGAGCGGATGAGTTGCACCAGTTCGGGCACGTTTTCGGCGTCTACCGCCGCGGTGCTGATTTTCTTGTGACCAGTGTCGCGCATGGCGTCGGCCGCGATCACGTCGCACTTCGATTTGGTGCGGCTGGCGATGAGGATTTCGGAGAAAACCTCCGGGTGCTGGGCGCATTTGTAAGCCACTACGCGGCCTACGCCTCCTGCGCCGATGATGAGAACTTTGTGAGCCATATTGTGGGTTGTTGGGTTGTTTGGTTGTTGGCAAAGGTAAAAAGCATTCCATACCTTTACCTGCTCAAACCGGAATTTAATGAGCAAAGCTGAAAAAATAAAATCCTTTGATCCCAGCGGTGTGGGTTTGCGGAATGGCCATTTCATAGGACTGCCTTTCGATGAATCGGACGCCGAGGTTGTGTTGTTGTCCGTGCCCTGGGACGTCACGGTTTCTTCCGGAGAAGGCACTTCCACCGGACCTGCCAACATCCTGGCTTGTTCGCCACAGCTGGACCTTTTCGATCCCGACATCCCCGATGCCTGGAAGATCGGTCTTTTCATGCGGCCGTCTAACGAATACTGGTTGCGCAGGAACCAGGAATTGCGCCCGCTGTCCAAGCGCTACATCGATTTCCTGGAGGAAGGCGGCGATCCCGCCTCAGATAAGGAAATGTCGAAAATTCTCGACGAGATCAACCAGAGCTGCAAGAACCTCAAGGACTGGGTCTACCTGGAAACCCGCCAGTTGATGGAAGCCGGCAAGCTCGTGGGCATTGTCGGGGGCGAACACAGTGTGCCGCTGGGTTACCTGCAGGCCCTGGCGGAGCGCCACGGCAATTTTGGCATCCTCCAGATCGATGCACACATGGACCTCAGAGAAGCGTACGAAGGTTTTGCCTATTCTCATGCCTCCATTTTTTTCAACGCGCTTCAAATACCTCAGATCACCCGGCTGGTCCAGGTGGGCATTCGCGACTACTGCGAGGCGGAGTGGTCGCTGGCGCAGGAGTCTGGTTCAAGGGTACATGTGTTTACAGACCAAAGCATTCGGGAAATGCAGTTCGAGGGTGCAACCTATCACGCGATTTGCAAGTCTGTCATCGCAAGCCTGCCCGAAAAGGTTTACGTAAGTTTTGACATTGATGGCCTGGAACCAAGCCTTTGCCCAAATACCGGTACGCCGGTGCCGGGAGGCCTGCAATTCCAGGAAGCGATTTACCTCATCCGGCAACTTCGGCAGAGCGGCAAGACCATCATCGGCTTCGACCTTTGCGAAGTTGGAGGCGAAGGCAATGAGTGGGATGGAAACGTCGGGGCCAGGGTGTTGTACAAACTGGCCAACGCCTTGGGCAGCCAGAAAAACTAGCGATAGGCAAACTCCAGCTTGCCAATCAGCATCAGTCCCTCGGCTTTCGACAGGGTATTGTCGAGTTCCAAGACCATATCGAGTTGGCCCTGGTGAAGGAAACGCAACAATTCTCCTTCGTTTGCCGGTTGGAGCGATACAGTTGCCTCGCCGGATGGAACCGCTGAGGACTGAGCGATCAGCGCCATTTGTCCGGCGGTATCGACCAGGAATAGCCTGAACGACCTGGCGAAACCCAGATCG
This sequence comes from Saprospiraceae bacterium, assembly GCA_049306275.1. Lineage (GTDB taxonomy): Bacteria > Bacteroidota > Bacteroidia > Chitinophagales > Saprospiraceae > JADJTT01. Next base: position 45,296 of record JBAQQB010000173.1, read on the forward strand.
GGAAAGTCGGGATTGCCGATTTCCGCCGCTTTCAGCCTGGCTGATGTGATTTTCCCGGCATCCGCCGGCAGGGCGATTTTCCGGATGGAACGGGATTGCACCAGGCCCGGCGCCAGCGGAGGATTGAGCGGGAAAAGCACATTTTCAACCAGATAACCCGATTCGGGAGGAGCAGCTGGATGGCTGCAGGAAAAAAATAATACCAGGAGAAAGACCGGCCAGCGCATTTGATTAAAGTTTGCTCAAATTTCCTACATTCGCCACATAATTCACTAATTAATCCCCAAATTCATGAAGATCACGTCTGTGTTCGCCATCGCAGCATTCTGCTTTGCTGCAACTTCTGCATTCGCGCAGGTATTTATGCCGCCTGCCGAAGGCTTTTCCCGCCAAAAAACCGCCTATGTAACCATGGAAGACGGCAAGGAGTACGCCGGTACCCTGGAGCGCCTCCAGCGCAAAAAAGGCCTGATCTCGGCCGTCATCATCACCGACTCGGTGTCGGGCAAGCAAATGACGCTCAAACCTCAGGACGTCAAGTACATGTACCTTCCGCCTAGTGGTCTGGACAAACTGGCCCGCGGGCTGGATTTCCTGAACGACGCCACGAAATGGAACCGCGACGACCTCGACGCTACCCGCCTTCGGAAAGGCTATGTCTATTTCGAAAAATCTGAAGTGGAACTGAAAAAAGGCAAGCAAACATTGCTCATGCAATTGCTCAACCCTTCATTCTCTGGCAAGGTGAAAGTTTACCACGATCCTTTCGCACAAGAAACGTCCTCCGTTGGGGTGGGCGGTATCACTGTAGCCGGGGGTGAAGACAAGTCCTACTACGTAAAAACCGGCTCAGCCCCGGCGATCCGCCTCTACAAGAAAAACTACGAGAAAGAATTCAAGCGCCTCTTCGGCGACTGCAAAGCCGTAATGGACAAATACGGCAAGAAGATCAAGTGGTCGGAGATTGAGGCTACGGTTGCGGAGCATGCAGCTTGTGAGTAAGCGATGAGTTGAGAGTTGAGAGTTTAAAGTGTAGAAGGAAACTCCACTCTAAACTCTCACCTCTCAACTAAAAATTAAAATTCCCTGATCGCCCTGAACGTCCCATTCACCGTATGGCTATTCCCCTGCGTATCCTGGAACGTACCGGAGAAATTCCCTTTTACCACATCGCCTTGGGAAGCGCCGTATTGGATGACATCAACGGTGATCGCATCCGGGTTTTGAGCCTGGATGTTGAGCAAAGTATTCAGCCAGAGGCTGAAGCTTTGGGCCGGGTAACTACCTGCAGCGGCTGCGTCGACCGTCAAACTGAACCAGCCCGATTGATTCGTTCCGGAGCCCACCACGGTGAAGGAAGTGGCTGGCAGGGAGTCATAGACTGACACGAATTCCGTGAAAATATAATCCGCCCCGTTGAGGTTGAACTCGATGTATTCCTCCAGTTCGTTTTCACAGGCCTCGATCTGCCCCATGTCAACCACCGGCGCACCTGGAAATACGATTTCATCGCTGGACACCAGATTATCCAAATCGACCCCAACTGCTATCAAGTCGCCGCCGTTGCATACTGAAAGCATGCCTTCGAAGTTACCTTCTGCATCCGGGAAAAAGATGTACTGCGCGTTATTGGAGGTAATCACTTTTACATAACCATCCGTCACCGGAGCGCCATCACAATCCACCAGCGTGCCGCTAACCTGGACATTGGTGTTGGAGAAAGAGCCAGCTGTGAGGATAATGGGATCCAGCGTCACGTTGGCAGAAAATGGCCCGATATTCTCCGAATAAACCACATTGTTGCACAGGTCAACTACTTCGAGCAATAATGCCTCGTCTTTGGGTACCAATCCGGAAAACACACCGGTGCTATCCGTATAGCCGTAGCCCGTAATTGAGCCGCTGATTACCGTAATCCGGACAGAAATGCCTTCCATGGGCGTATTCAAATCCTGATAGAACAGGCTGCCGCTCAGGTTCACCAAAGGATAGGGATAATCGCAGTTCCAGAAGGAAAAATGCGCCACTTCGCCGGTGTAGTAGCCGTTTTCCAGGGTAGCTTCGCCCTCTTCCATCCAGATGCCGATATTTTCATCGTAGTGCCAGAGCGGGATGCTGGCGGGGGCATTGCTTTGCAGAGAAGCAGGCACTTTTACGGAAATCTCAGCGGGTTTGCCTTGTGCCAGTTGCAGGGCTTGTCCCTGGCTGCCGGTCAGCTCCACGCCGATCATGCCGTAGGTGCCGAGCACAACCAGGCCGTCGTCTTCACTGAAGCCCGTCAGGTTGCCCGGCATGCGCTGATCCAGATCGGAAGCAGTCGGGTCGATGTACTGAATGGCTACTTGCACCGTGCCGTTGTAGGGCTGGCCGTTCTCATCCACGATGCCATCGGCCTGGAAATCGATGGCCACTTGCCCGGGCAGCTCTACCCTGCCGCCGGCGGTGGCGGCAAAGCTGCCGGTGTTGTCCTTTTTGAGCAGCATGATCCGGACGAAGCGCTCAGGCTCAGTCTTGGGCTGGAAGGTACGCGAGCCGGTGAAGTAACCGGCTTTGGTGACCTTCACCTGGGCCAGGTTTTCGCGGACCTGGGCGCCCTGGATCCGGAACACCCCGTTTTCGTCGGTAGTTGTGGATTGATTGCCGAAGGTCACATAGGCATCGGGTACGGCGTGGCCTTGTTCATCGGTGACAAGGCCGGAGGCGGAGGCGGCGGCCAATGCGCCGAGCTCCAGTTCTTTTGGGGTATCGTCTACCGGAGGCAGGTTTTCCTTTTGGCAGCCGAAGAAGGAAAAAACGGCGAGCGAAAGCAACAACAGGAATTTCTTCATGATCGGGGTTTTTGTTGATGGAAAATGATGAACACCCCGATACACGAATGAAAAGGAAAAAAGGTTGGGTTATTGAAAAAAAAATGACAAAAGTGAAAAACTCATTGTCAATAGCATTGTTGTAGGAGGTTGTAGTTATACTATCAATCACCCATTTGTTTGAACACCATGAAAAAATACCTGCAATCCGCAGGCGCTGACATACCCGCATCCGTAGTGGTATTGTTAGTTGCCATTCCCCTTTGCCTCGGCATTGCGCTTGGCTCCAATGCCCCCTTGTTCTCCGGCATCATTGCCGGCATTGCCGGCGGCATCGTAGTTGGTTTGTTAAGCGGCTCTCAGCTCAGCGTATCGGGGCCGGCAGCAGGTCTCACCGTAATCGTAGCCGGCGGCATTCTGAAATTGGAAATGTATGAAGCCTTTTTGATGGCGGTAGTTTTAGCCGGGGCGATGCAAATCCTCTTCGGCTACCTCAAAGCCGGTACAATCGGCGACTTCGTACCCAACTCAGTCATCAAAGGCATGCTGGCGGCAATCGGTTTGATCCTGATCCTGAAGCAATTACCTCACTTTGTGGGCTATGACGCCGACTTCGAAGGCGATGAAGCCTTTATCCAGCCCGACCAGCATAACACATTCTCCGAGCTATTTTACGCTTTCAATTACATGCAGCCGGGCGCAATCATCATCGCCTTAATTTCGCTGGGTATACTGCTGTTGTGGGAAACGAAGTTTTTCAAGGCAAAAAAGGCCTTCAAGCTCATTCCCGGCGCCTTGGTTGCGGTTGTCGCAGGTATCCTGCTCAACGAGGTATTCCGCTTCACCGTTCCCGGCTGGACGCTCGGCGCCGACCATCTTGTCGGTTTGCCCGTCGCCGACTCGCCGGAGGCCTTCCTCTCCTTTTTCACCCATCCGGATTTTGCGGCCTTGGGAAATCCCGATGTGTGGACGGTAGCCCTGACCCTGGCCCTGGTAGCCAGCCTGGAAACCCTGCTCAGCATTGAAGCCGTCGACAAACTCGACCCGCTCAAACGGGCGACGCCCAATAACCGGGAACTCAAAGCCCAGGGCGTGGGAAACATCGTCTCCGGACTGTTAGGCGGCATACCGGTCACCTCGGTGATCGTTCGCAGCTCCGCTAACGTAACCGCCGGAGGCAAAACAAAGGTATCTGCCATCAGCCACGGGGTTTTGATGCTGCTCTGCGTAACCCTGATCCCCAAGGTGATGAATCTCATTCCTCTCTCCGCTCTTGCCGCCATCCTGATATACGTAGGTTACAAACTGGCCAAGGTCTCTCTTTTCAAAGAGTTCTGGGCCAAGGGCTACGACCAATTCATCCCCTTCATTGTCACTATTCTCGCGATTCTCTTCACCGACCTGCTGGTGGGCATCGGCATCGGCATCATTGTAGCGCTCTTCTTCCTCGTGCGCAGCAACTTCCGCTCGGCCATCTTCGTGGTCAACGACGGCAACAACTACATGGTGCGCTTCAGAAAAGATGTGAGCTTTCTCAACAAAGCCCTGGTTAAAAACCAGCTCGAAGCCATTCCCGAAAACGCCTACGTGATCATCGACGCGGTGAGCGCCGACTTCATCGATCAGGATGTGTCGGACACCGTTAATGAGTTCCTCGCCCATGCCCACCTGAAAAACATCACCGTCGAGATCAAGAAGAGCGATTTTAAAAGAATGCACCTCAATATCAAGGCGCCCCAGATACTCCTCGATCCACCGAATGGAGATTCCGAAACTGAAACTGATTCCACCAATTCACCAATTAAAACCGCAGAGGTATGAAATCGTTTGAAAAACTATTGCTGGAGAATAAAGCCTGGGCCCAGGAGCGGGTGCACGACAATCCGGAGTACTTTAAAAGGTTGGAAAACCTGCAAACGCCGGAATTCCTCTGGATCGGATGCAGCGATTCCCGGGTGCCGGCCAACCAGATCACCGGAACGGAACCGGGAGAAATCTTCGTCCACCGCAACATCGCCAACATGGTCGTCCACACCGACCTCAACCTGCTGAGCGTGCTGGAATACGCGGTGGTTTACCTCAAAGTCAAACACATCATCGTCTGCGGCCACTACGGCTGCGGGGGCGTCAAAGCGTCTATGAACTCCCATTCCTACGGCATCATCAACAAATGGCTGCGCAATATCAAAGACGTCTACCGCATCCACAGGGAGGAGATCGATGTTCTGCAAGACGAAAACGCACGCGCCGACCGGCTGGTAGAACTGAACGTCAGGGAACAGGTGCTCAACCTGGCCAAGACCTCCATTGTTCAAAAGGCATGGCAGAACGAGCAACGCCCCGACCTCCACGGCTGGGTTTACGGCCTGAAAGACGGTATTCTCAAACCGGTCTTCCACATGCCGGCCAGCTCGCGAATAGACCCACTGTACGAATTTGACAACCTGTGAGAAAGATAAGCGTCAAGGCCTGACCGGGTACCTCAACCCGGTCGGGTACAACCTCAGGATTCGCCCCAGGCGGTCTTTCATCAACAAAAGCTCAAACTCGTTGCCATACGAGCGATCAGGGGGCTGGACCTCATAGCCCAGCCGTTCCATAACCTCGGGCATGCCTTCGACTGGCAGCTGATAGCGATCCTTGTAGGGCCCTCTCAGACGCATATGCTCCACGGCGTAGCGGATGCGATCCTGGTCTTCCTTATTCAGCTTCCCGAACCTCCCAACGCTGCCGGGCTGCAACCTGCCTTTTTCATTGTGCAGCCAGCCCTCCATTTTGACCTCCGCCTCTCCCTCTTCCGGAATGAGCAAAGAAGAATTCCACTCCAATCCGAGGAAGTAGAAAAGAACAGGGAGCGCAGATTCAGGATCGCGCACCCATTCTTCGTATTTAAGGCAGAAAAAACGCGGATCATCGAAGGCCTTCATCGCAAAAGCCGAGTTGACCAGGCAGGCGGCCGTGGCGTACCAGGGCGTATACCCCCTTGCCACCAGTGAGGCTATCGTGTCGTAGGGATCCCTGGCTGTAAAAATGACTTTTCCGCCAGGGAAGTATCTCAAAAAATGGTCAAAACATAGGGAGTTGGAAGGCGATTTCTCCACCCATTGCTTCGCTCCTTTCCGCTCCAATGGCTGGTAAAAATACTCGTCGGCGAAGGCGGGAAAGTCCGGGGCAGCACGAATGGCCTCATCGAGCGAAACCTTCTCCCAACCGTAAAATGGATCCATCAGGTCGGCGCCGTTTCTGCGAAACCAACCCACCGACTTCAAGCCGCCCAGCGGGCTTGTCTTAACCAGGTATTCCCTGCTGTACCGCCAGTCTGTGTAAAGTTTCGGATGAATGAAAAGATAGGTCTCCGGTCCGGCCAGCAAGTCTTTGTGCCGGTTGAGGATGTTGACCAGAACAGAACTGCCCGTACTGGGCGGGCCGCCGATGAGAATACCTGCGCGCTTATCCATAGGTCCAATTGATGAGAAGGTAGACAATTGCCAAGGCAAAGGTATACAAAGCCCATGTTTTTACCGGTATGTACGATCCCGGAGCGATGCCCAAAACAAAATAGTTGTAGAGAATAAGGTTCAGCTTATTGACCAGAAATGCGGCAACCGAGGCCATTGCGATGCCTTCCAGCCCCCAGATACGAACCCACCAAAGGCTCAGCCCGATATTGAGCGCCGTTTCCAGCAGGGCGCTGCCCACCAGTACGAAGTTGCGCTGCCGGGCGATAATAGCGACCTGAGGCAGCAGAATCCGGCTGCTCAGGATCAGCAGGTAGATGTTGAATACCCTCGCAGAAACGGCAAAATCCGCGTTATAGAAGAAGGGAAAAGCAAAGGGACTCAGCGCCATGAGCGCAGCGCTCAGGGGGAACAGCCAGTGCGACAGGCTGGCGGTGCGCCGCCTGATTTCCGCCATGCCTGCTTTCAGGTTGCGCGATGCCACGGGGATCAATCCCGTCACGATACCACCCACCAGCAACATGGTCAGCGGTAATTCCCGTGCGCCGAAGCGGAAGAGGGCAAACTGCCGCCCGTCTTCAAAATAGCCGGCCACGATCAGGCCATCGGTGTATTCCACGCTATTGCCCACCAGCACGTGCAGGGTCAGGGGCAACATGGCCCAGGCATAGGGCTTCAGAATACCCGGCTTCCACTCCCAGCGTCCATATTTAAGCGTCAAAACCAACAGCCAAATCCATTTCAACAGAGCCCAGACCGCCAGGCCAATGAACGCAGCCTCTATCCCGAACCCAAGGTATACTGGCGCCAGGACGGCTGCCAATTGCAGCCCGAAAGCCAGCATCCCATAGCGGAGAATAAAAGGCGGCTTTTCCTGCAAGAGGTAAAACAGGTGTACCAGCTGCGAAGGCACATTGCCCAGGATAAACAGGCATAACCACCACAGGTGAGGGATTTCGCCCGACTGGGCAAACCGTTCGCCTATCCAGCCGCCTGACATTACCAGGGCCAGCCCTGCCAATATGGCCAGCAGATTGAATACAGCAAAAGACTGAAACAGCAAAGAGCCCCTTTCCTCCGGCGATCCCAATTTCGGGAAAAGAGCGATCAGCGCATTCTGTCCCCCTCCCATCCAGAAAAACGTCACGATATTGCCAAAGAACAACCAGGTTTCGTACAGGGAAATATCCGCAGTCGGTATGCCGCTCTTGGCCAACAGGATACCGATGAGCAGGGTGGCGCCAAAACGCATCAGGTTGAAAACCTGCAAGGCTTTCACCGCATCGGTCCTGAGTGATGATATGTAATGCCGCAGCGGTTTCATTCTCTAAATCCGAAATACCCCCCGCCAGACGATCAGCGAAAGATACTTGTAAACCCTGAAATTCTCCAGCGAGCCCGGAGGATTGAAAAACCGGTCAAACTCCTTGAGCAGCAATTTTTTATTGAATACGGCATCGTCCTGCTCTTCCAAATAGGTACGCACCAAAGGCCTCAACTGCGCCATCCAGGCGTTGTTGGGGGTCACGAGGCCCATCTTGTCCTTCCTTCCTGAAATAGCGGGCGGCAACAGCCCGGCGCAGGATTCCCGCAGCAACCATTTCCTGACGCCGTTGCGGATCTTGTAAGCGCCTGGTATCTGAAAAACAGCGTCCATCAGGGCCGCATCGTCGGAATAGGGGGTGCAGGTTTCCACGCCCGCCCAGGACGAGGCGCGGTCAACACATTTGAGCAGAAAGCTGAGCGGGCCGCCGAAATAGCCCTCCCCCAGCGCGTTATTGAGGGTTCTGGGGCTGGCTTTGAATGGCGGCGTCCAGTCGCCCGGCATATACCGGTTTTTCTGGCTCTCCAGGATATCCGGGTTGAGGTACCTCAGCTCAGGAAAATACCAGCGCTTGAAAAGGTGCTGCATGCCGCCCGGCAACCGGGGGATGCCCTCGTATTTCAGCCAGTAAGAAGCCCAATAGCTCCAGCTTTTCCAGACTGGCCCAAAGGCTTCCCATTCGGCAGACAGGGCTTTCCATTGGCCGCTCAACAGCAGATCGCGCCACAGGGGCGGGAGATGCGGCAAATGTCCCGCAAACATGGCATCAGCTCCCTGCCCGTCGAACAAAACCGGGATGCCCTCCTGCCGGGCCATCCTGAAGAGGCAGTATTGGGAGTATGTACCCGCCGAAAAAGTGGGTGTATCCTGACTAAAAATAAAATCTTCAAGATCTTCTTTCAATCCCTCAATGGTCGGAAAAACCTGCAACCAGCGGGCTCCCAGGTGTTCTGCCATCTGCCCGGCCCACTCCTGCTCGCCGAATGCCTCCTCCCGGTAAGCGGCGGTCAGCGCCGTAAGCGGCGCGGCGCTCTCCTGCCTGATCAGCGCAGCCATGGTGGAGCTGTCGAGGCCCCCGCTGAGCAAAGTCGCTGGCGGCACGGCATGGTAAGCCAGGCGGCGGCTCACCGCTTTTTCGAGCTCACCCCTCACCGAGGCCAGCAAAATCTTTGCTTTTTCAGGCTCGAATACACCGCATTCCGGGTTGACTTCAGGGGAAAAATATGGCTTCTCCGTCAATCGCCCTGTTTCCAGATCGTAGTTCAGTTCATGCCCCTGCAAGACCTGCCTGATACCCCGGAAAAGCGTATTCCGGTTGGTATCGGCCTGGCTCAGCACGAAATAATCGAAAAGGGCGGCAGGGTCGAAACCGCGATCTACAAAGGGCAGTGAAAGGAGTAACTTGGGTTCGGAGGCGAAGGCGGCCCTTTCTCCGTCAGTCCAGTAATAGAGCGGCTTTACGCCCGTCCTGTCGCGCGCCATCCAGAGTCTTCCCGCCAGTTCATCGGCCAGCAAAAAGGACCAGCGGCCGTTCCATTGGCACAAAGCGCCACCGCCGCCGACGCGGTAAGCCGATTCCAAACATGCCTGCTCATCCGGATGTTCCAGGTCCTGAAGGTTGTAAATCGCGCCGTCCCACAGCAGCCGTCCTGACGCAGAAGGAAGGCCGTCAGGAGCCGCAAGGCCCATCCAAAGGCGGGGTTCCCGCCTGACGACCTGTAGATTTTCCGGCCTGAACCATGGGTAGACCTGAAAAGCGCCCTCGCCCTCCTCAGGCTTGAGCCTTCCTTTCCTGTCGGTGATGGCGAGCCATCTGCTCATGCTTCTTCTTCCTTGTCTTCGAATACGACGCCAAAATGGGCCAGCTCGGCCAGTACCGGTTCGTACACTTCTTTCATGACGGGAATGTGGACGCCCGGGGCCTGCACCTTGCCCTGGAGCAACAGCTTGGAGAAGACGCCCAGCGGCAACCCCACCAGCCTGGCCATGGCCGTTTCGTGCTCGTCCTCGCCTTTCATAACGAGGGTTGAGATCAGTTTGCGGCGTTTCCTCTCCAACTCATACTCAAACTGGTGCTGCATGATGATCATGTCTTTGTCGGCTGGCCTGAGTTGCCACTTTTTCAGCAACAAATCCTCCAAAATAAACGCCGGACTTGGATGTTGCAAAGCCGGAACGGGTTCGTTTCCGAACAATCCCAGCCACTCCATCTTGCGGATGGGCCCGGAATCCGGAGCGATGCCAAGCAGTTGCGCGACCCGCTCTTGCAAGGTCCCGCTGCCGCCTGCGGGCAGGTAGGATTCCAGCCAGTCGCTGTAGGTCCAGTTCGAGGCGCAATCCAGGGTATAGGAGGCATCGGTAAGCCCTAATTGCGCCAGCGCATCCCAGGCCTGGCAAAAGCCATCGGCCCGGATCGTGCCGCGCAGGAGTGTGGGAATATCCTGCAGTTCGTACAATTCGCGGTATGGGAGAGAATCCCGGTTGGCGTAGACCTCGTATTGGCCCAGCCCTTCCACTTCAATGTTCCAAAACCGCTTGAACAGGCGGCTGTAGGGCAGGTACTTGATCAGGCCTTCTTCCAGGTACTGCGCGGTTCCCTGTCCGGCCAACACCACGTTGCGGGGGTTCCAGGTGAATTTGTAATGCCAGGGGTTGTCGTCGCTCTCCGGAGCGATCAGCCCGCCGGTGAAGGAGCGGAAGGCGAGCAATTTTCCGCCCTTTTCGCGGATCTCGTGGATCTTCTGCATGGCCGACATGTGGTCGATACCGGGGTCTAGCCCCATTTCCCCCATAAAGGTAAGCCCCTTTTCCCGTACAACGGGATCGAGGTCTTTGAGGTCTTTGTTGAGATAGGAGGCGTTGACCAGGTGGCGTCCCAGGTGCACGCAGTCGCGGGCAGCCAGGATGTGGAGGTGCGGCGGCAGCAGGGAGATGACCAGGTCGGACTTTCTGACGAGTTCCTGCCGTTGCATCGTATCCAGCGCGTCAAGGTAAACCGCACGGCCATTGGGATGATGGTTGACTTTCTCGTTAGCCAGGGCGATATCCGCATCGGCGACAGTTACGAACCAATTATGCTGCCTGGCTGTTTCAAGCGCATAATGGATCAGCACGGTGGCAGAGCGCCCTGCGCCCAATATGGTGATGTTCTTCATGATAAAAGCGGGTTCATTCTTGTTGAGGCGAAAGATAGCAAGTATCTTGGCAAAATGAAAAAGGAACAATTCCAGGCGACATACGAGGTATACGAATCAGCAGCAGAGCTGCCGGAAACCGATTCCAGTTTGCTGCGCAAAGCCGGGGAGGTATTGGAGAACGCCTATGCCCCCTACTCCCATTTCCACGTCGGAGCCGCATTGTTGCTGGAAAACGGGGAAATTGTTACAGGGAGCAACCAGGAAAATGCCTCTTTCCCCCTCGCTCTTTGCGCCGAACGCGTGGCGCTATCCGCTGTTGAGAGCCGGTTCCCCGGCGCCAGGGTACTGGCAATGGCCATTGCGGTCAGGTATGAAAAAAGAAAAGTGGAGCGCCCTGCGGCGCCCTGCGGCGCCTGCCGGCAAGTGATAGTAGAAAAAGAATGGCGCCAGCAAAATCCCATGCGAATCATTTTACAGGGCGAATCGGGCCCCGTCCTCATCTTCTCCTCCTGCCGCGACCTGCTTCCCCTGACCTTCGATCCGGATTATTTGTAAAGCATCTTTTCAGCCGCCTCCAGGTCTTCCGGCGTATCGATGCCAATGGATTGGTAAGCCGTGACCCCAACCGCGATGGAATAGCCGTTTTCCAACCAGCGAAGCTGCTCCAGCGACTCTGCCTGCTCCAACGGGCTGGGTTGAAGTTTCGCCAGTTCTGTCAACACCCTGGCTTTAAACCCGTAGATGCCGATATGCTGGAGGTAGGGAAAACCTGCCAACCACGCTGATGTCTCTTTTCCTCGTTGAAAAGGAGCGGGATGGCGGGTAAAATAGAGCGCCTTGCCGTTTTGCCCCACGACAGCCTTGACCACGTTCGGGTTGAACAGCGATGCTTCATCGTTGATTTCCCTGGCAAGAGTAGCGATATCCGGCGATGCGGCCTCCTGTAAAAGGCCGGCAAGCAGGTTGATCGCCGCGGGGTCGATAAAGGGTTCGTCGCCCTGGATGTTAATGGCAAAATCCCAGTTTTCGACTCCCATCTTCAACAATACTTCTGCGCAGCGATCGGTGCCGCTTGGATGGTCTGGCCTGGTCATGACGACATGGCCGCCGAAGGAAAAGACACATTCGGCGATACGGTCGTCGTCTGTTGCAACAATCACCGCATCGAGTGCGTTGGATTCCCGGGCGCGTTCCCAAACCCATTGTATGATGGGCTTCCCGCCCAGCAAGGCCAGGGGTTTTCCGGGGAAGCGGGTGGAAGCAAAACGTGCTGGAATGATCCCGAGAGTTTTCATATTTTTGCAGCGAAAAACATACAGCAGAAAACGGACATGCCAGGAAAAACTTTGATGTTATGAAAGCAAGGACCTTGTTGATTGCAGCCTGGCTCTTTTCACCTATAGCCCTGCTAGCCACAGGCGACAGCCTGCGTTACCTGACGCCGAAAGATACGATTTTTCTCTACCTCTCCGGTGGGGAAAAGATTTTCGAACACCGGCTGGAGCGCAAGCAAACGCTCTTCTCCATGGCCAAATTTTACGGCCTGACGCTCGAAGAGCTCTATTTCTACAACCCTGAATTTACCGGCCACGGCCCGCAGCCAGGGCAGGCCATCCGCATCCCCATTCCCAACCGTGCGATTTTGCGGTATTACCCGCCCCATTTTTCCAGAAAGGAATACGTGCCGGTGTGTTATGTTGTGCAACCAGGTGAAACACTCTACCGCATCAGCAAGGAATACTTCAAAATGCCCATAGACACGATCATGCGGCGCAACCACATGACCGGCAACCAGCTCAAGACAGGCCAGCAACTGCACATCGGCTGGATGAGCATCCACGGCATACCCGACTCGCTGCGGGTGAGCGGCGGAATCATGGGAGGCCTCAATGCCGACCTGGCGAAGGTTTACCACAACGACCATCTCGCGAAAAAGGAATACACCCAGCAAGGGGCAGCACACTGGAACAAGGACGACAAGCTCAACACCGGCGGCGGCCTCTATGCCCTGCACAACGACGCGCCCCCGCAATCCGTCATCGCCGTCACCAACCCTATGACCCGCCGCACCATTTACGTAAAAGTACTGGGCAAAATACCCGACTGGTATGAGCAAAAAGTACTGGTGGTGCTCTCCCCTGCGGGCGCGCAGGCGCTCGGGGCCATCGATCCCAACTTCTTCGTGCAGATCAAGTATTTGAAATAATCAGAGCAATATGCAATATCACAAAACCATTCTCGAAACCATTGGCAACACGCCCCTCATCCAGCTCAACAAGGTGGTGGAAGGGCTGCCTTGCCTGGTTTTGTTGAAAAATGAAACATTCAACCCCGGCCATTCCATCAAGGACCGGATGGCCCTGAAGATGCTGGAAGACGCCGAAAAAAGAGGCGACATCAAACCGGGAGGCACCATCATCGAATGCACCTCCGGCAACACCGGTATGGGCCTCGCCATCGCCGCCTGCGTGAAAGGCTATCGCTGCATTTTCACCACCAGCGACAAGCAATCAAAAGAAAAGATCGACCTGCTCAAGGCCCTGGGCGCGGAAGTGATCGTCTGCCCCACCAACGTTGAGCCCGACGACCCCCGCTCCTACTACTCGGTAGCCCGCAAACTCAGCGGCGAGATCGCCAACTCCTACTGGAGCAACCAATACGACAACCTCTCCAACAGGCAAGCTCACTACGAATCGACCGGCCCGGAGATCTGGGCGCAAACCGATGGCAAAGTCACTCACCTGGTCGTAGGCGTAGGCACCGGAGGCACCATTTCCGGTACCGGCCGCTACCTGAAGGAGAAAAACCCGGATATCAAAGTATGGGGCGTCGACACCTATGGTTCGGTCTTCAAGAAATACCACGAAACCGGTGTTTTTGACGAAAAAGAAATCTATCCCTACATCACCGAAGGCATCGGCGAAGACATCCTGCCCGCCAACGTCGACTTCAGCATCATCGACCATTTCGAAAAGGTGACGGATAAAGACGGCGCCGTCATGGCCCGGCGCCTGGCGCGCGAGGAAGGCATGCTGCTGGGCTACTCGGCCGGCTCTGCCGTCGCAGGACTGATACAGCTCAAAGACCGCCTCAAACCGGACGACGTCGTGGTGGTGGTCATCCACGACCACGGTAGCCGCTACGTAGGCAAGGTCTACAACGACGACTGGATGCGCGACAGAGGTTTTCTCGAAATGGAGATCCGCGTCAAAGACATCATCCGGCAAAAACAGGACAAGCGGTTTTTGTCCATCCAGGAAAACGAGACAGTCCGCAAGGCCTTTGAAACCATGAAATCACAGGATTTCTCCCAGATGCCCGTCATGCGCGGCGAGGAGATCGTGGGGTCCATTACCGAATCGAGGGTGCTGGCCTATCTGCTCGACAATCCGCTGCAAAATGCAGAAGCGCCCGTCAGCGCGATCATGGGCGCTCCCTTCCCCGTAGTCGAAGAATCGCTTGCAGTAAGCCAGCTGCGCAACTACCTAGACAAGAATATCCCCGCTGTGATGGCAAGGGATAAGGCTGGGGAGTATCATATTGTGTCGCAGTGGGATATTATTAGGGTAATTTAGTTGAGAGTGGAGAGTGGAGAGTGAAGTGAGGCCGAGGCAACGAAGTTGCCTCGCGGGCACTCCACTCTCCACTCTCCACTCTCAACTAAATTAAAATAATTCAATCTGATTCCTCACCAGCTCCACATTTCCCGCCCTGCGGTTGTTTTCCAGCGGTTCGGGCGGAAGTACGCGGCGGATGACGCGCAATTTGTGTGAGTATTGCTGTGCCTGTTCGTCGAAGATGCCATAGTGGTCGAGCCGGTCGATGCGCACTGAGCCAAAGGCATGGAGGATTTGCTGGTTTTGGAGAATGATGCCCACATGGTCTACCCTGCCCTTCCTGTCTTCGAAGAAGGCCAGGTCGCCCGGGCGTGCTTCTTCCACAAAATCTACGGTATCTCCTTGTATCACCTGCTGGTGGGGTTCGCGGTGCAGGGAAACGCCGACGATTCGGTAAACCACCTGCGTAAGTCCTCCGCTGTCGATGCCAAGCGGAGAGCGGCCGCCGGGTTGAACGGGCGCAAACAGAAAGCGCTGGGCGATCTTGAGCACCATAGAGCTGGAAGCCCGCAAGTCGGAGGGGAAAACGGCCAGGCCGCTGAAAGTATAGGTCTTACCCGCCAATTTGAATTGCATGCCATCGAAATTGGGCAAGCGGGCGCCAAGCGAGATCGGGATGTAGGAATTCTCCGACATTACCGGATGAAGCAGGTCGAGGCAATAAGCGTAGTGCTGCTGGTAGAGGTGAAACTCCGATGGCGTGATCTCCATCAACTGGTTGGACTGCACCCAGCCCACCGTGTCGTCGGCGATACAGCGCACACGGGTCCAGGCCTTGCCGTTGCGATCGAGCAGTTCCAACAACTCACCGAACAATAATTGCGTCAATTGCTCGCCCTTCTCCTGGGGGCTGGAGCGCACGGGAACCACGCTGTAGGGACAAATAAAGTGCATGCCTTGACTAGTCAATAAGTTTCAAAAATAGCAAAACTTTCGAGGGTTTCGACCGGGACCGTTACTTTTTGTCCATTCGGGGTCTATTTCCAAAATTTCAATCCCTCAAAAAATGAAAAAAATTGACTGGCCTCTCGTACTACTCATCGGACTCGCAGCCCTCGGCGTGTTGATTATTCTGGGAATGCTCATTGCCATACCATTATTTTTTCTGACCTGATTGCCTGTCCGATTATCATTCTGATCTTTTGGAAAAAAGTGGTACATTAGCAGGCACATTGAGAAATATCCAATTAACCCCTCGCCATGCTAAACGACCTCAACTCCCTGATCGAGCAAAAGCTTGTTGCCGATGTCCTGAAAAGAAAGTCCGCCAATAAAAACGCTATCCGTGCCCTGCAAAAATGTCTGAATGCCCTGGGATTCGGCAGGGAATTGAATTGGTCCAGGTTTGGCGCCGACGGAGACTACGGCGATTCCACCGCGGCAGCGGTAAAAGCTTTTGCCGCCCGCGAGGGCATTGAAACCGACGGCCATTCAGTCTCCGAAGACCTTTTAAAGCGCATTGTCGAAAAAGCATCGCAGCTCGAATCAATGCCTCCGCCTCCGGACTCCTCCCTCCCAAACGTCTTCAAAAAATTCAAAAGAGGCGTTTACACGGTAGGCAAGCACCGCCCGGCAGATTTTATCGAGAAAAACCCCGACCAGCTCAAATCGATCGGCCTCACCGACTCGCTGATGCGCATCATCGCCGCCGTTTCCATAAATGAGGGCAACCTGGAGGCCATCAATACCTGGGACGATTCCTTCCTGACCTTCGGCATGTTCCAGTGGACCATCGGGCAGGGCGACGGCAAAGGGGAGCTCCCCGCTTTGATCAAACAAATCAAAGAAGTCAATCCAATCGTTTTCAACAACTACTTCGGGCAATACGGGCTCGACGTCTCGGACCCTCATACCGACAACGTCTATGGCCACTTCACCCACAATTACCTGCTGGTAGACCACGCCTCCAAAAAAGAAAAGTTAAGGGGGGATGAATGGGCGCAGCGATTCTGGGAAGCCGGCCAAGACCCCGCCGTTCAAGCCGTGCAGGTCAAGCATGCCGCTTCCCGGCTCTGGACTTTCTTCTGGAAACCCGGTAAAGCCCCCGTGACTTACCGGATGTCTGATCTGGTGAGCTCCGAACTGGGCGTCGCCCTCCTGCTCGACAACCATGTCAACCGCCCTGGCTATGTGCGAACCTGCCTGGAGAGAGCGTTGACTCAGACAGGGCTCCAAAATCCGGAAACCTGGGGCACGGAAGAAGAGCAAAAACTGCTGCTCGCCTACCTCGACATCCGGAAGACCCACGGCAAATTCCCGATGACCCACGCCGGGGAGCGCGCCGAGCGAATGTTTTCCCTCCAGAAACGAGGAAAACTCAGCATGGAGCGAGGCAGCTTTGTCTTCTCAGAAACCCTGAGCAGAGGCATGTTCGACGCAGGCCCTAAACTCCCCCCGCATTACCGCGACGAAGATTATCCGGAAATTCAGTGGGATGAAAATCTGGCGACCCGCGAAAATGTCCTCCCTGAGTAAAAAATAAACCGATATTCTGCCTTTCTCCTTCCCCATTCGCCTCTTTTGATCTATCTTGCGGGCTGCTCAAAAAGAGGTTAACCATGGAAGGAAAATTGCAGGAACTGACCAATAAGATTTATCAGGAAGGTCTTGAAAAGGCCCGCCGGGAATCGGCAGAATTACTTGCCGCCGCCCAGGAGGAGGCAGCCCGGATTTTAGCTGAAGCCGGCAAGGAAGCCCAGCGCACACGCACACGCGCTGCGGAAGAAGCTGAAGCCCTCCGGAAAAACGCCATTTCCGAACTGCAACTCGCAGGAAAACAGGCCCAAAGCGCCCTGCGCCAGGAAATCACCAACCTGATCTCCGGCAAATTGTTCTCCGGCCCCATTGACCAGGCCTTCGACGACGCCGGCTTCTTCCAGTCGGTCATCGAAGCCGCCGTTAAAAACTGGGATCCCGCGCAAATGGGCGCCTCCCTGCAAATCATCCTCCCGGAAGGCAAGCGCAAGGAGCTCGAACAAGTCCTCCCCGCAAGGCTGGCTCACCACCTCGATAAAGGCCTGGAACTGCGCTATGACGAGAACCTGCAAAAAGGCTTCCGCATCGGACCCTCCGACGGCCGCTTCATCGTGTCGTTTACCCCTGATGACTTCGACCGCTTCTTCCGGCAGTTTCTCCGGCCTCAAATCACCCAACTGCTCTTCGGTTCATGAACCAGCGCAATTATTATTACCTGGTGGCCGGTTTGCCGGATATTCTCCTGGAACAGCCCAAACCGCCTTTCTCCAGCCTCCAGTACAGGGATGAGCTGCACCATCATCTACATCCCGACGACTACCGGCAGGTGGAACTCCTTTTCCTCTTCTTCGACAACCGCAACCTGCTCCATATTCTGGAGAAAAAAGAAGGCCAATGGGATGAACGCGGCAATTTCTCCATCGAAACACTGGATGCCGGCATCCGCGATGGGGAAGGACTTCCCTCCTATATGCACCACTTTATCCAGGCCTACCAGCAAGAACTTCCCTTGCAGCCCAATATGAGCTGGGAAAACCAACTGGCAGACCTCTACTTCGAATATGGCATCCAACACGCACAAGGATTCCCCCACCGCTGGATCACCTTTGAACGCGACCTGAGGAACGTACTGGCCGCCCTGAGCGCCCGAAAACAAAAGAGAAGCCTGGAAGGCGAAATACTAGGCGCTTCCGATATCTCAGAAGCGATCCGCCACCACGCCTCCCGCGACTTCGGCCTTGGCGCCGAATTTCCCATCGTAGAAAAACTGCTCCAGATCGAGGAAAAGGAAAACCTGCTGGAAAAGGAATTCGACCTCGACAAGGTAAGATGGAACTACATCGACCAGCTTAACACCTTCGAATACTTCACCGTCGACGTCCTCCTGGGCTACCTGCTCAAGCTTTTTATGCTCGAGCGCTGGAAGCCCCTCGACAACGCCGACGGATTAGCCCTGCTCAACGGCCTGATCAGCCATTTGAAAACCAGTTTTGAATTTCCCAAGGAGTTTGTCCTGACATGAATACAGCTAACACAAAGAAAACCGCATCCACCGGCAAGGTGACCGGCATTATCGCCAACCTCGTCATCGTGCAGTTCGAGGGGCCCGTTGCCCAAAACGAAGTGTGCTTCATCCAGCACCCCGACGCGCCCCTGATGGCCGAAGTCATCAAGGTCATCGGCGACCGGGCTTACGTCCAGGCCTTCGAAAGCACGCGAAGCCTCCGCGTCGGCCTTCCCGTCGAGTTCAGCGGGCGCCTGCTCGAAGCCACCCTCGGCCCCGGCGTACTCTCCCAGATCTACGACGGCCTCATGCACGACCTGCACACCATGACCGGCGTCTTTCTGCAAAAAGGCGAATACACCGCAGCGCTCGACTATGAAAAGCTTTGGGCTTTCACCCCCGTCGCTCAGCAAGGCAGTACCGTCTCGGCGGGCGACTGGCTTGGCGAGGTCATGGAGAACAGCATCCTGCACCGCATCATGGTTCCTTTCACACTGGAAGGACGCTACACCCTGCACTCCATCGTCGCGGCAGGCGAATACCGGGTCAACGACACCATCGCCGTGTTGCGCGATCAAAACGGGAAGGAAATACCCGTCACCATGGTGCAAAAATGGCCGATCAAACGGGCTATCAAAACCTACCGCGAAAAGCCGCGCCCGTTCAAGATCCTGGAAACCGGCGTGCGCACCATCGACACGCTCAACCCCATCGTGGAAGGCGGCACCGGCTTCATCCCCGGCCCCTTCGGCAGCGGCAAGACCGTGATGCAGCA
This sequence comes from Saprospiraceae bacterium, assembly GCA_049306275.1. Classification (GTDB taxonomy): domain Bacteria; phylum Bacteroidota; class Bacteroidia; order Chitinophagales; family Saprospiraceae; genus JADJTT01. Next base: position 64,393 of record JBAQQB010000173.1, read on the forward strand.
CGCCATCTCCAAACAGGCGGAAGCCGATGTCGTGGTGGTAGCAGCTTGCGGCGAACGCGCCAACGAGGTGGTGGAACTCTTCACCGAATTCCCCGAACTCGACGACCCACGCACCGGCCGCAAACTCATGGAGCGCACCGTCATCATCGCCAATACCTCCAACATGCCCGTGGCGGCCCGCGAAGCCTCCGTCTACACGGCCATGACCATCAGCGAATACTACCGCTCCATGGGACACAAAGTGCTCCTGCTGGCCGACTCCACCTCCCGCTGGGCACAAGCCCTGCGCGAAATGTCCAACCGCATGGAGGAACTCCCCGGCCCCGACGCCTTCCCGATGGACCTTCCCGCCATCATCTCCAACTTCTACGCCAGGGCCGGCATCGTCTACCTCAACAACGGGCAAACCGGGTCCATCACCTTCATCGGTACCGTATCGCCCGCAGGCGGTAACCTCAAGGAGCCGGTCACCGAGGCGACGCGGAAAGCGGCGCGCTGCTTCTACGCCCTTTCGCAACAACGCGCCGACAGCAAGCGCTACCCCGCCATCGACCCCATCGACAGCTATTCCAAGTACCTCGAATATCCCGAACTGCAGCAATCGCTCAACGAAATGATCGCCCCCGACTGGGTCGGCAACGTCAACCGCCTGAAAAACATCCTGCTCCGGGGCAAGGAAGCCTCCGAACAGATCAACATCCTGGGCGACGATGGCGTGTCTGTCGACTACCACCTCACCTACTGGAAGTCGGAGATCGTCGACGCCGTTATCCTGCAACAAGACGCCTTCGACAAGGTGGACGCACGGACGCCCCTCGCACGGCAACACTTCATGGTCGAACTGGTCCTCCAGGTCTGCGACACCGAATACGCCTTCGACTCCTACGAACCGATCAACCCCTACTTCAAACGGGTGATCAACCAGCTGAGGCAAATGAACTACTCTGCCTATCAAACTCCTGAATTCCAGGAGTTTGAAAAAGGATTGCACGAAATTATTTCAGAAAGAAAAAAGGTCTGATGGAAACCCAAGCCTTCCAACGCATATACACCCGCATCGAGCAACTGACCAAGGCCACCTGCACCGTCCGCGCCGCAGGCGTGGGCTATGAGGAACTGGCCCTCGTGCACGGCCGCCTGGCCCAGGTGGTGAAGATCGTCGACGATCTGGTCACCCTGCAAGTCTTCGCAGGTACCGAGGGTATTCCCACCAATGCCGAAGTGGCCTTTTACGGCTCTCCTCCCTCCCTGCGCGTAGGCGAAGCCCTGGCAGGCCGGTTCTTCAACGCCTACGGGCAGCCGATCGACGGCGGCCCCGAGGTCGAAGGAGAAGAGCGGGAGATCGGCGGCCCCTCGGTCAACCCCGTGCGCCGCATGCAGCCATCCGAACTCATCGCCACCGGTATCGCAGGTATCGACCTGAACAACACCCTGGTCACCGGCCAGAAGATTCCCTTCTTCGCCGACCCCGACCAGCCCTTCAACCAGGTCATGGCCATGGTGGCCCTCCGCGCGCAAGCCGATAAGATCATCCTTGGCGGCATGGGGCTGACCAACGACGACTACCTGTTTTTCAAACAGGTCTTCGAAAACGCCGGCGCCCTGCACCGCATCATCAGCTTCGTCAACACCACCGAAGACCCGCCCGTCGAGCGCCTCCTCGTGCCCGACATGGCGCTCACCGCGGCTGAGTATTTCGCGGTTGATAAGCAAGAAAAAGTCCTGGTGCTGCTCACCGACATGACCCTCTACGCCGACGCCCTGAGTATCGTGTCGAACCGCATGGACCAGATTCCTTCCAAAGACAGTATGCCGGGCTCCCTTTACAGCGACCTGGCCAAACTATACGAAAAAGCCGTGCAGTTCGACCACGGCGGCTCGATCACCATCATAGCCGTGACCACCCTCTCCGGAGGCGATATCACCCACGCCATCCCCGACAATACGGGGTATATCACCGAAGGCCAGCTCTTCCTGCGCCGCGATACCGAGATCGGCAAGGTCATCATCGACCCCTTCCGGAGCTTGTCGCGATTAAAACAATTGGTCATCGGCAAGAAGACCAGGGCCGACCACCCGCAGGTGATGAACGCCGCCATCCGCCTCTTCGCCGACGCCGCCAATGCGCGGACCAAGCTGGAGAACGGTTTCGACCTGACCGACTACGACGAGCGCACCCTGCAATTCGCCCGCGAATACTCCGGCCGGATTCTGGCGATCGACGTGAACATCGATACGGACGAGATGCTGCAAACGACCTGGGAACTCTTCGCCAAACACTTCACCCAGGCTGAAGTGGCGATCCGCAAAGAATTCATGGACCAATACTGGAAAGCCTGATGGCCATCAAGTTTCAATACAACAAAACCGCCTTACAGGAGCTCAACCGGCAGTTGCGCATCCGCCTGCGGGCATTGCCGACCCTGAAGAACAAGGAGGCGGCCCTGCGGGTGGAAGTGAAAAAAGCCCGCGATGCCGCGCACACCCGGGAGAAGGACATGGAGGCCCAATTGGAGCAATACCGGTCCATGCTCCGGCTGTGGGAAGAATTCGACGCATCTCTGGTGCAGATAGAGGAAGTAAAAGTCAGAACCCGCAAGATAGCCGGCATCCGGGTACCGGAACTGGAAGAAGTGATCTTTCAGGTCAAACCCTACAGCCTCTTCCTCAACCCCCACTGGTATGCCGACGGGGTTGTCATGTTGAAAAAAATGGCCAGCCTGGCCATCGAACGCGAGTTCTTCCTGCGCACCACCGCCCTGCTGGACAAAGCCAGGAAAAGGACCACCCAAAAGGTCAACCTCTACGAAAAAGTGCAAATACCCGGCTACGAAGAAGCCGTCCTGAAGATCAAGCGCTTTATGGAAGACGAGGAAAACCTCACCAAAGCCGCGCAAAAGATCGTCAAGAACCGCCAACAGGCCGAAGCCGCAAAAAATAAGTCCCGATGATCGTACCTATGCAAAAATACGCCTTCCTGGCCCACCGCGACGACTATGGGGAGTTCCTCCGGGAGCTCCGCCAACTGGGCGCGGTGCATGTCCGGGAAAAGGATACGCCCGTCGAAGAGCCCTCCGAAGAATTGAAACGGGACCAAAAGGACCTCGACGCCGCCATCAGGCTGCTGCAAAGGCGGGAGGGCAAAGCAGGCGCCGCTGCCGCCCTGCCTCACGATGAAGGTATGGACCTGGCGCGCCACATCATCCAGCTGCAGGAGGAACAGGACGCCCTGAAAAACCAGGTGCAACTCATGCAGCGCGCCCTGAACGAGCTGGAGCCCTGGGGCGATTTTTCCAATGAAACCCTCAAAGCCCTGTACGCCGCAGGATGGGAAGTGAGCCTCTACACCTGCCCCTCCCGCAAGTTTCAGCCCGAATGGGAAAAAGACCACTACCTCTGGATCATCTCCACCGTGCCGCCCACGCTCTTCTTCGCTGTGGTGCACCGGGCGGGAGAAAAGCCAGTCATCGATGCCGAAGATATGCCCTGGCCTGAATTGGACCCCGCCGCGCTGCGGGAAAAGATCGCCGGGCAGCAGAAAAAGGTCGCGCAACTGGAAGAAACCCTCTGCGGATACCAGGGCCATGGGCTTCCCCTGCTGCGCGAAGCCATGCTGGAATGGCAGGAGAAGTACGATTGGAAACACATTCTCTCCCACACGTCCAGAGAGGTGGAAGACGCCTTGATGGTGCTGGAAGGCTTCGTGCCGGTTTCCAAAGAGGAAGACCTTAAAGCGCTGTGCGAGCGATCGGATATCGTGTATTTCGAAGAAAATCCGGATCCCACTGATCAGCCGCCCGTTTTGCTCAAAAACAACCGCTTTTCAAAGCTCTTTGAGCCCATTGGTTCGCTGTTTTCCCTCCCCGCCTATCAGGAGCTCGACCTGACGCCCTTTTTCGCCCCCTTCTTCATGCTGTTTTTCGGCTTCTGCCTGGGCGATGCGGGTTATGGCCTCGTTGCGCTCCTCGGGGCCACCTTCTACAAGCGCAAGGCAGCGGCCGACTGGAAGCCCATCCTCACCCTGATCCAGTTCCTCGGCTTGTCGACCATTTTCATGGGCCTTTTTACCGGCACCTTCTTCGGCCTCAGCCTGCTGGAAGACCAATTTGCCTGGCTAGGCGGCATCCGCAACCTGATGATCGACAGCAACCAGGCCTTTAACGTGGCTTTGATACTCGGGGTGGTACAGATATTGGTCGGCCTTGCCGTTCAAGCCGCCAACCGCATCAAGCAATTCGGATTCCAATACGCCATTCCGATCTTCGGATGGATCGTATTGCTGATCAGCCTCATCGATATTGGGCTCGCCAAAGCTTTCGCCCCGTTTTCGACCTATGTTGCCTGGGCTGGCGTTGCGATGATCGTGTTGTTCAGCGACCCCAAGGCCGGTATTTTCGGCAGGATCGGGAAAGGGCTCTGGGATCTCTACGGCATCACCGGCTTTTTTGGCGACCTGCTCAGCTATATCCGCCTTTTCGCCTTGGGCATTTCCAGCGCCATCCTGGGCTTCGTGATCAATGATATCGCCTTGCAAATGAAAGGCGTCGCCCCCGTGATCGGCCCCATTTTATTCGTCCTTTTCCTGGTGGTGGGGCACGCCGCCAACCTGCTCATCGCCGCGTTGGGGTCCTTTGTGCACCCCATGCGTTTGACTTTCGTAGAATTTTACAAAAATGCCGGGTTTGTGGGTGGAGGGAAGCCCTACGCACCATTTGCCCCCCGGCGCAAAGAATCGTCGAACCAACAAAAATGATCTGATAATGGGTACTGCAATTATTCTCGCTTACATTGGACTGGGATTGATGGTCGGTTTAGCCGGCGTGGGCAGCGCCATGGGCGTGTCTATCGGCGGCAACGCAACCATTGGCGCCCTGAAAAAGAACGACAGCGCGTTCGGCAGCTACATGCTGCTCAGCGCCCTTCCCGGCACCCAGGGCCTCTATGGCTTCGCCGGTTTTTTCATCTTCAACAACTCGGGCGTCATTGGGCCGGAGATCACGATGCTGCAAGGCATGGCAGTTTTGGCGGCAGGTTTCGCCCTGGGTTTGGTGGGTCTTATCTCCGCCATTCAGCAGGGCCGGGTCTGCGCCAACGGCATCGCCAGCATTGGGGCAGGTTATGATGTTTTCGGCCGCACCATGGTGCTCGCTGTATTTCCCGAACTTTATGCCATCGTAGCTTTCGCCACTGCCTTCCTGATCAGTGCGGGCCTGTAATCCTTCTTTTTTCTAACTTTGTATTAGAAAAAGTCGTTGATTATGAAAGCTTCCTGGTTCATGCTTGCTGGTATTGCCGTGCTGATCTCAGCCTGCAAACCCAACAACCCAACAACCCAACAACCTGACCAAGCATCAGGCCCACCGCTCTTTTCCTCCCTCTCTCCCTCCGAGACGGGGCTTGACTTCGTCAACGACCTGAAAGAGGACGTGATGAGCGAGTACAACGTGCTGTCGTATGAATATTACTTCAACGGCGGCGGCGTGGGCATCGGCGACGTCAACAACGACGGGCTGCCCGATGTGGTGATGACCGGGAATACCTCCCCCAACAAACTCTACCTCAACAAGGGGAATATGAAATTTGAGGACGTAACCGAGGTAGCGGACATCAACCAGGGCAAGCAATGGTCGAACGGGGTGACGATGGCCGACATCAACGGCGACGGATGGCTCGATATCTACATCAGCCAGGGTGGGCCAACGGCCGATCCGCGCCTGCGGAAAAACCTGCTCTTCATCAACAACGGCGTAGCAGAAGGCGCTACGGCGCCAACTTTCTCCGAAAAAGCAGCCGAATACGGGCTGGCCGACACCAACCGCTCCAACCACGCCGCTTTCTTCGACTACGACAAGGACGGCGACCTGGACTGCTTTGTCATCAACAATGCCAAGTACTTCCGCGTGGTGTTCCAGGCGATTTTCGACGACCTGAAAATAAAGAAGAACCTCGAAGAAGCCAGCTCCAACCTCTACCGCAACGACAACGGTAAATTCGTCAGGGTGACAGAACAGGCGGGCATGCTGCGCTATGGCTACGGCCTCGGCCTGGCCATCAGCGACTTCAACGAGGACGGTTGGCCGGATGTGTATGTCTCCAACGACTATTCTGTGCCCGATTTCATGTACATCAACAATGGCGACGGCACCTTCACCGACCGCATCAAGGAAAAAACCAAACAGGTCTCCTTCTTCGGAATGGGCTGCGACGTAGCCGACTACAACAACGACGGCCTGGCAGATATCGCCGTGGTCGACATGGCGGCCGACGACCACATCCGCGACAAGACCCTCATGGAGTCGATGAACGTGAGCGGATTCTGGTATTTCGTCAACCAACTGGGCTACCAGTATGCCTATATGTTTAACTCCTTCCAGCTCAACAACGGCAATGGCACCTACAGCAATGTCGCCAGCCTGGCCGGGGTATTGCGCACCGACTGGAGTTGGGCGCCCCTGCTCGCCGATTTCGACAACGACGGATGGAAGGACTACTTCGTCAGCAACGGCTACCGCCGCTATGCCCGCGACAACGACTTCCGCAATGAAATGGCCAGCAGGCGCGACGCCAACGGCGGCTCCATTCCGATGAACATGCGGCAGGAGATGTACGACATGATGCCCGAAGTGCAGCTCCCCAATATCATCTACCGCAACAACCGAGACCTGACCTTCACCAACGCCACCAACAGCTGGGGGCTCTCCGAACCTACCTACTCCAATGGCGCCGCATATGCAGACCTCGACCTCGACGGCGATCTGGACCTCGTGATCAATAACATCCATCAGCCTGCAACCCTGCTCAAGAACCAGGCCATGGAGCAAAAGCGCGGCAACTACCTGCGCATTCAGTTGAAACCGGCGACGCCAGCCACGCCCATGCAAGGAACACGGGTCACCATTTACCACGACGATCAACTCCAGTATCAGGAATGGCAGACCAGCCGCGGCTACCAGTCGACCGTAGACGCCACCCTCCACTTCGGCCTCGGACAAGCAGACATCATCGAACGAATTGAGGTGATCTGGCCAAACGGAAAGTCGCAGATGCTCACCAATATCGACGCCAACCAAACACTGACGCTCGACCAGGCGAATGCCAGCCAGGGCGCCGTGGCGGTCAAGGTACTGCCCGAGCCCGCCATCAAACAGGTCAATCCCTATTCGCTGGGCATCGACTTCGCCCACAAGGAAAACAACTTCGACGATTTCATCAAAGAAGGACTTCTCCCCCACCGCCAGTCCACGCTCGGCCCCAAAATCGCCGTGGCCGACGTCAATGGCGACGGACTGGAGGATTTCTTTGTCGGAGGCGCCTCAGGTCAGGGAGGCGTGCTTTATGTTCAAATCCAGGACGGCACCTTCCGCAAGAACGAACACCAGCCCTGGGCACAACTCGACGCCCCCTGTGAAGACATGGGCGCCCTGTTCTTCGACGCCGACAACAACGGAACGATGGACCTCTACATCGTCAGCGGCGGCAGCGGGGAGTTTGCGCCGGGAGCGGAGCAACTGCAAGACCGCCTGTACATCAACTTCGGCAACGGGCTCTTCCAGAAAGTAAGGGCCCTGCCCAACATGTTCAGCAGCGGCAATATCGCCCGCGCCGCAGATTTCGACGGCGACGGCGACCTGGATATCTTCGTCGGCGGCGCAGCCGTGCCAGGTAAATATCCCTATCCCGACCGCAGCTACCTGCTGCGCAACGACAAGAATAAGTTCACCGACGTGACAGCCGAATGGTCGGAAGAACTCCTGAACCCGGGAATGGTCAAAGACGCCCGCTGGACGGATATCAACCAGGACGGCCAAGCTGATCTCGTGCTGGTAGGCGAATGGATGTCGCCCATGATCATGCTCAACGAAGGCGGCAAATTCAGGAATGCCTCCGAAGAAATGGGCATGGCAGACCTCAAAGGCTGGTGGCAAAGCATCGCCGAAGCAGATCTGGACGGCGACGGCGACCAGGACCTGGTGCTGGGCAATATCGGGCTCAACGCCAAGTACTACGTCAGCAAGGAAAAACCGCTCAAGGTCTTCAGCAGCGACTTCGACAACAACGGCGTCAACGACGTGGTGCTCAGCAAACCGTACAGAGACAAGTTCGTGCCCGCCCGCGGGCGGCAATGCTCCTCCGAGCAGATGCCCTTCATCAAGGACAAATTCCCCACCTACAAGGATTTTGCAAACGCCACGGTCGAGGATGTCTATGGCAAGGAAAACCTTAAAAACGCCCTCGAACTGGAAGTCACCACATTCGCTTCCATGGTCTTGCTCAGAGAAGGACCTGTTTTTGAGCCACACAAACTGCCCATGCTCGCCCAGGCTGCGCCCATCAACGCCATCATTCCGCGCGACTACGACGGCGACGGGGTGATGGACCTGCTGATCGCCGGCAACAACTTCGACTCGGAGGTGGAAACGCCCCGCTACGACGCCGGTACCGGCCTTTTCCTCAGGGGTAAGGGCAAGGGTGAATTCGAACCGGTCAGGGTCTATCAGAGCGGGCTCTATGCTGCGGGCAACGTCAAAGACATGGCGGTGGTGAACCTCGCCGGAGATAAAGGACAGCTGCTCCTGGTGATAAACAACAACGCTCCGCTTCAGGCCTTTGTCCTGCCCAAGGGCCGGGAGGTCATTTGAGATAAAATCACTGTAACTCAAAATAATCGTTTATCGTTGAGAGTTTATCGTTTAAGTAAACGCTCAACGATAAACGATAAACGCAAATTATTCTTCACATTACTCAAGACCCAGATAATACATGTACCGGCCGATTTTCACCCTGCTGCTATCTTGTTTTGCGCTTTCGCTGTTTGCCCAGGATCCCCAGTTCACACAGTTTTACGCTTCGCCTTTGACGCTCAACCCGGCGCTGACCGGGGCATTCGACGGCACCTACCGCGTTGGGGTCATCTACCGCGATCAATGGCGTTCGGTACAGGAGAATCCTTTTCAGTCCTATTCGGCAGCTGTCGACCTGCGCTTCGGGATCAACCAGAAAAGAGGGAAATCGAAGGACTACGCGGCGATCGGCCTGCTCTTCTTTTCCGACAAAGTCGGAGGTATTGACTTCAATACCAACCAGATATCGCTGACGGGGGCTTACCACAAATCGCTCAACCCTCGCAGCACCCAGTACCTTTCGCTGGGCTTTCAAGGCGCTATCAACCAGCGCAACCTGAATTACGAAGACCTGTATTTCTCCGATCAGTTCAACGGCATCGACCAGTATTCAAATATTTCGGGTGAAGACCTTCCCGCCAATAACTTTGCTTTTGCCGATTTCTCCGTTGGCCTGAATTACACCGTAGCGCCGAAAAAGCGCACTGCCCTGTTCCTCGGCGTGGCGATGCACCATTTCGCAAGCCCATCGGTATCATTTTACGACCCGGAAGAAGACGGCACGGAAGAAAGCCGCCTATTCCCCAAATACTCCGCCCAGCTCAGCCTGCAAATCCCCTTCGGGGAGCGGGTACAATTCCTGCCGAGAGCCCTGGTCGCAGCGCAAGGGCCTCACGTCGTGGGCAATGGCGGCGCCAGTTTTCGCTTCCTGCTCTCCAACTCAGGTGGTTTTGCCCTCCACCTCGGCAGTTGGGCCAGGCCGGTATGGGATGAAAACGACGCCTTCCGCCTCGATGCCGTCGTGGGCATGGTGGGGCTGGAATACAGCAACGTGCTACTCGGCGTAAGTTACGACTCCCATCTGTCCAGCCTGGCCAACCGCAGGACCCAGGGCGCGCTGGAAATATCCATCGCCTACCTTGGGAATTATGACAATGACACGATCCTGTGTCCGAAGTTCTAGCGATTAGTTTTTCTGCAATTGTGCAGACGACCAGCCGCTCTCATGGGCTAAACGAAGCACGTATTTACCGGAAGGCCAGCTTGCCGCATCGATAGAAAAAGGCATGCGCAGGTCTTTCCCCTCCCATATCAGGCGGCCCTGCATGTCATAGGCGGCTGCGTCGAAGACCTTTCCTCCCTGCGATACCCAATCAATCTGGAATTGCCCTGCCGATGGATTGGGAAAGACCAGGGGATTCCCCTTGTTTTCAGCTACTTCAACAGTTTTTGAAACATCTTCGAAGGGGGAAACCGGGAAGTTGTAAAAGAGCAGCATGCCGATACCCCGGGCGTTTTTGACTGCCACCTCGCTGCCTCCGGGATGGGAAGTGTGGCTCAGGCCAGTGAAGCTGGAATGCGGGCTATCCTGCAGGGTGAGTACCAGCAAGTCGCCTTCCATATGAGCCCCGGTTACCGGGGTGTTGAACTGGGCTTCCAATCTTAAATCACCTTCCCAGCCTGGTGTCCAGGTATAGGTATCCCCGGCATGGCGCAGGCGGAGAACCAATTCGGTGTGGTCCGCATTGGCAAACCAGGCGGAGTCGGGCGCCGGCGGGAATACATCATTTGCATTGGGCTGGTCGTAAAGATCGGTGGCCAATAAGCGATAGATGTCCTCTCCTGCACGCTGGTAGCCATTTTGATAATGGTAGTGACTGCTGTCGTGGTTCATGCCCGTCGACGACATGATCTGCCAATCCGGATTGGTTTCAGCGATCATTCTGTGCGCTTCCGCGATTTGCAGGCAGGTGTTCAGCGTAGCGCCAGCCCAATAGAGTCCTGGGCGGATCTGGAACAGGTACTTTCGCTCAATGGCAGGAAATTCTTGCTCCCAGGCGGCGTCCAGGGATTGGAATTTCAGTTGGTACTCCTGGGCTGAATCCCAGAAACCGCCTGCCGCATTGGTCTCTCCCTGGAAAAACAGCAGGCCCCGGATATCATTTGCCAGGCCAGAGCGGTTGACACGGTGAAGGAAACGCCCGTAACTCTTCGATTGATCTGCGTGATCAAGTGGATTCGGCAGCATACTGTCGAGAGAAATGCCGCTGATGGCGCCGTTCAGGATCGCAACCGGAATTCCATGCTCCTTGACGATTTTCTCACCCAGCACCAGGCCCCATTGCCCGCTGGCCGGCCCGGCAAAAGGATTGTCGTCGTCCAGTTCTCTGTGCCAGATGAGCAGGGTGTCGTTGGCATGCTTTTTCCCAAAATTCCTGACAAAGGCATTCCTTTGGTGCCTGTAGGCGTGATCAATCATATTCTCAGGGTCGTAAGGGGCGGAGGCCAGCGCGTTTGACTGCCCCTGGATGATGTAGGCATCGCCTGCCACGACACTACATGCCCCGGCTTCGGGGTATTCCAGGCCATTGACAGCTCCCGTCAGCCGAAATTCATAGTTGGCCAGTTCGGCGGGTATTTCAACCTCAAAAAGGAAGGCCGCCTGTGGGGTCATATCGTAAAGGGTCTGTATCAATTGATTGTTGCGGTAAACTTCCAGACGCAGTTCGTCGTAAAGGCCGGGGTCGCCCTGGTACCTCACTTTTCCCTTGTGGTCTGCCAGGTCGCGCGCTACCAGCTGGTAATGCTGCGGGGCCTCTGATAGCTGGATTTGATGGCCTTGAAGTGTTCGCTTCAGGAACAGGTTACTTCCGATATCGAAAAAATGCCTTCTGGAAATATAGGCAAAATCCTTGCCATCTGGAGAGAGGGGCGCAACATTGGCGGGGGTATGGAAAAAGAGGTAACTGTCTTTAAAAAATTCTTCTTCCACCTCAAAGTCATCGCCGAGCCGGAATATCCAGTCTCTCCGGCCCCAGTTGGGCTGGCTGGGCGTTCCCCAATACCCGGAGGCCAGCAGGCCTTCCTCCAGCCTGTGCAGGGAAAGGCCTGCGTCGTTGGAAGACGCTCCATAGAATTTCGTGGCCAGGTAAATGCCGGATGACGGGTTACAGGCGACGAGCATAGCGTCTGTTCCACCGAAAGGTCCATTCTCCAGCGAGCCCAAAGCGGCAATTTGCCCGTCGTTTGTTTGCTGAACGCCGGAGAACTGACTGGCTTGCAGGTCGGAGACGTTCTTCCAGACCAGGTCTCCCGATGCGCTGGTCCGAATGAGCAGCGCCTGCCATGGCGCGAAGAGGGCCGGACTGGAATACCCGGCGAGTGCAAAGCCCCCATCGGAAAGCTGGGTGAGGGCCTTTGGGGTATCGTAATAAAAATGGTCGTAGGCCTGGAAAAAGACCGTTTCGAGCTGGGTATCCAGCACCGTCAGGAAAGCGTCTGTGGGATACAGGAAACCGAACCAGACCTGACTACCCGTAACGGCGATATTCCCGTTATCAGTTGTCAGAACTGCGTAAGCGGTAGCATCAAAGTTGGAAAGGCCCATCTTTTTATCCAGGAGCGCGTCCCCCACCGAGGATGTTTTCACCACCAGCGCTTTCAGGGTAGAATCACCCGGCACACAAGCGCGGCAGGAGCCCGCAACCAACACTTCACCTGAAGGCAATGCTGTGATGCCGTGAAAAGTAGTCTCCGACCCGTACAAATAAGTCTTTTCCCAAAGTATTTCCCCACAATTGCTCAGGCTTGCAATCCAGCCCCGGGAATCGGACGAGCCTGCGATGAGGAAGCCCCCGCCAGGCACTGCGATCATTTGCCCGGGCAATTGCCCGTTTTCCGTGGTGTCTTCAAAAATCAGTGCGAGTTCCTGCTCTGCCTGGGCATGCAGCCTGGACATGAAACACAGCAGGCAAATCGTTAAAAAAACGGTCGATGTTCTCATGACTTGTGTTTTTGGTACGGTACAAAACTACTGCCACCCTGTGCTCATGGAAACACCGGATTCCGGTAATCGGAGGAAATACCCGGTAACCGTGACATCACCATATCCGGTGAGTCGTTTTCACCGGAATCCGGTATTTTATCAAAAAACAGCGGTAAGGAGGCCACAATCGGACCGGCAATTGGCGTTTTTGCGTAAATTCTCGCCATGAAGAGAGTTGGATGGGTCATTTTAATCATCGCGCTCTGGTGCATGAAAGCACAGGGGCGCACAAGTCCCGGTGAGTGGAAATGGGTTCAGATCGATGCTGAATTCACCTCCCTGCTGCTCACTGACGAAGTAGGCGTATATACAGCCGAAGGAGTTGCGGCGCCTGATTCCGTCCAACTGCTGGGCGGGGATCAATTCCAAAGGAACGCCTCCGCCAACCTGACTTTCGGATTGACCCAGAAAGACCACTGGCTGAAATTCAATCTGGTGAATACCGGCGAACAGCGAAGGCAATTGCTCCTGGAACTCGTCAACCCGAACCTTCGCTCGGTCGCAGTCTATCAATATTGGAAAGACCAGCGGCTCCAGGCCGACACTACAGGCAACGACCTGCCTTTCGCCCACCGCCCTTTTCCGCACCAAAACTTCCTTTTTCCCGCCGACCTGCCCAGCGGCGACTCCCTCACCTTCCTGATCCGCGTATCGCCGTCCTATCAGCCGGTTAATTTCAATCTTTACCTATGGGACCGCCATCACCGGACCGGGCAGCAGGCAGTAAAGGAATCTTTCAGCCTGGGCAGCTTTTTCCTGCTCCATTTCATTTTTCTCAGCCTCCTGGCCTTGATAAGCTGGGGCTTCGGCATCCGTGAGTTGTGGTATTACACGGCTTATGTACTTTTCGGCGCCCTCTTTGTCCTGGCCGATCTGGGGCTGGGATACCGGCTGTTTTGGGGCGAATGGCCCTATATGCAGAAGATTGCGCCATTTTTCCTGGTCAACGTGTACACCATATTGGGCACTCAGTTCATCCGGAGGTTTTTCCGGACCAAACGGAGGTTTGCCGGCTTCGACAAAGTATTCCAGGGGGTGATGATCAGCGCGGCTGCACTTTCCGTGGTTGCGCTTTTTGTCCCTGCCCTGCCGCTCCACTGGGTGCATAACCTGAGTATCTTTCAGTATGCGGTCTACCTGATCTGCAGCGTTTCATTCGTACTCCTTTTTATCCGAACCATACCCATGCGCCATCAGTCGGGTTGGTTTTTGCTGGGGTTTTCCCTGCACGGTGCGGGCATATTCATCACCATTCTGCAATACCTCAAACTATTGCCCAATTTTTCGGCCTCCGCCTGGTTTTTCGAAGCGGGCTGGCCCGTTACGTTTTTCACCCAAACCACCATGATGGCCGGGATGATCATGGAAATCCCCATTATGCTGTACATCGCCTTCCGGCGATTCCGATACCTGGAGCATCAAAATACCAGGCAGGCGGAAAGGCTGGCCAGCCTCAGGAAGCAAAGCATCGACGACCTGCTGCTGGGCATTGAGTCGGAGCGCAGAAGGCTGGCCCAGGACCTCCACGACGGCCTGAGCGTAAACCTGGCCGCCATCAAGATGAAGGCCAACCTGATGGAGGTCAGGAGCCAAAGCGCGGAGGACAGAAAAGCCTGGAAAGAGATCATGCGGGACCTGGAAAATGCCTATGAGGAATTGCGCCGCATCTCCCACGACCTGCCGCCCAAGTCGCTTTTCCGGGTGGGATTGGGAGGCGCCCTCGAAGAAGCCATACAGCGGGCGCGGACACTGCGTCCGGAGATCGACATCCAGTATTTCAACAACCTTCCCTTGCTCCAACTCTCCAAACAAGCGGAAATCAACCTCTACCGCATCGCCATGGAGTTGATCAACAACTCCCTGAAACACGCCGAGGCGAGCTTCCTGAGCCTGCAGCTCATCCAGCACGACAACCAGGTGGTCGTGACCCTGGAAGACAACGGCAAGGGATTCAACCCTCAGAAAGTGGAGGGCGAAGGGATAGGCCTGAAAAACATCCGCAACCGGGTGGGTGTGCTGGGTGGAACCCTGGAAATTGACAGCCAGCCCGGACGAGGCGCCGTTTTCGTCATTTCCATTCCGTCAGAGGGACTTTATACTACCTAATCCAGCATTCCTTTGCTCAGCGCGATGCGCACCGCATCGGTGATATTCTTCGCGCCCAGCTTGGAAATGATGTTTTTGCGGTGCGTGTCGACCGTATTTACGCTGATAAACAACTCGGCTGCGATCGCTTCGCTGGTATGCCCTTTGGCCAAGCGGTCGAGCAACTCCCGCTCCCGCTGGGTCAGCAATCCGGGCTGGCTGCTCCTGGAAGCCGAGGGGCTCTGCCTCGCAGGCGTCAGCAAAATGTCGATGACCTTGGGGTCGAGATAACGGCGCCCCTCCCATACTTCCGTAATGGCGCGAAGCAATTCGTCTTTGCCGTTGATCTTGAGCACATAGCCCTGTGCCCCTGCATTCATGCATTCCTGAATGGATGAAAAATCGTCGTGTACGGTGAGCATGATGACCTTCAGAGCCGGTAACTCCTCTCTTAGCTGGCGCAGAACATCCAGCCCGTCACGGCCGGGCATCGACAAGTCCAGCAAAGCAATATCCGGACAGTCGCGCTTGAACATTCCGATGGCCTCGTCGCCACTCTGCGCCAGGGCCGAAACGGCTACTTCATCACCTGAGCCCAGCAGAGCGGAGATGCCATCCAGAAATAAACGCTGGTCGTCGACAATGGCTACTTTTATAGGCATTTGGCAAACCGGGGTTGATGAAGGATAAAATTAATACGAAAATCTCAACGGCCAAATATCAATTCAACTCCCCGTGCATATTTGGAATTTTTTGAAACAGGAAAGGGAAGATTTTGAAGGATGGGCTCCATCTCCTCTTCCTTCTCCGCGGGGTATTTCAATTCCAGGATCACGGCGGGATCGGGGAATGGGACTGTAGGGATCAGCAAGCCTTTGAAAAACAAGTCGTAGTCGATGGTAAGCCGCACCTGGCCGCCGGGCAGGCCGAAGTAAAGACGCCTGAAGGTGTTGGACAACACGGGCTGCAGTCCGGGCGGAGGGCTTGAAACCATCCGTTTGAAACCCCGGTCGTTGACGCGCTCCTTCATTTCAAACATGGCGTCGTCTGGCGGTGATCCTTCATCTCCATACCAGCGGATGCGGTATTTCCTGCGGTGGGGCGCCCCCGCGGCGTTGTCGTGGAAGGCGTCCAGTCCGGGGGTGTCGAAATAGATGTTGTGAATGCGCCGCTCAGGAAAAACGGGCCGGAAGCCCCAAGGCAGCAGGCGCACAGCCTGGATAACTGCCTCCACGGAGAGATTCCCTGCGCGGAATTTCCGCTCACAGCGCAAGCCTTCAGTCGCCATTCTGGTCGAAGTGGACGTTTTCGACGACTTCCAGGCCATAGCCCACGATGCCGATGCGGCGTTTGGGGTTGTTGGTGAGCAGGCGCATCTTGGAGATGCCCAGGTCGCGAAGGATTTGCGCGCCGACGCCGTAGTCGCGCTGTTCCATTTCCCCCTTGTTGTCGACAGGAGGCGGTTCGTGGCCCTGTTGTCTGGCTTCCAGGGCCTTGAGACGGGCCAGGATGGTATTCTCACGCTCCTTCTCGCTGTGCCGCATGTACAGCAGGGCGCCGCTCCCTTCTTTCGCGATGATCTCCAATACCCTGAGCAATTTCCCGCCGTAGTCGTTGAAGATGGTGCCGATGGCGTCGGCCGTCTCCGTGGAGGAGTGCACGCGCACGAGCACTGGCTCGTCGGGTTTCCAGCTTCCGCGTTTGATGGCGAGGTGTGTATCGCCGGTGGTCACCTGCGTATAGGCGATCACCTCGAATGTGCCGAACTTGGTGTCGAGGTGTACCGACAATTCCCGCTTGACGATGCGTTCGGTGCGCATGCGGTATGCCACCAGATCCTTGATAGAGATGATCTTGAGATTGAACTTCGCTGCGATTTGCACCAGTTGCGGAAGCCGGGCCATGGTGCCGTCTTCGTTCAGAATTTCCACCAACACGCCGGCGGGATAGAAACCTGCAAGGCGGGCCAGGTCGATCGCCGCTTCGGTATGGCCTGTGCGGCGCAGCACGCCTCCGGTTTTGGCGCGAAGCGGGAAGATATGCCCGGGCCTGGCATAATCGCTGGCATTGGTAGCCGGATCGACCAGGGCCCGGATACCCGTGGCTCGGTCGTAGGCCGATATGCCCGTCGTGCAGCCCCGCCCGATCAGGTCGATCGACACGGTGAAGGCCGTTTCGTGCAGAGAAGTATTGTTGCTCACCATCATATTCAAACCCAGCTCCTCGGCTCTTCTCTCGTCGACCGGCGCGCAGATCAGCCCGCGGCCGTGGGTCGACATGAAATTGATGATCTCGGGTGTCACGCACTCCGCGGCGCAGATGAAATCGCCTTCGTTCTCGCGGTCCTCATCGTCTACGACGATGATCACTTCCCCTTTGGCTATGGCTTCAATGGCTTCTTCAATGGTGTTCAGTTGGAAATCATCCATATCTCGATTTTTTTCTTGCATTCAAACCCGTTTCGGCGGCTCCCAGGCGCCTGACCTGACCCCCTTTATCCAGCGGAAAAAACCGGCTAGCAAAGCGAGGTTCATGGCCATGAAATAACGCAGCCCCCTGAGCCAGAAACCATGATACCCCAAAAAACCGGCTGCCTTGTCCAGCAAGGGCAACCCGAGGGTTATCACAATCAAAAAAAGGAACACCCATCCGGAAAGAAGGTTGCCCATGAGGAATAGGCCCAGGCTGGAAACCAGCATCAAAATTATGGCAAATGGACCCAACCAGCGAAGGATTTTGTGGGAGAAAAAGGCAAAGGAAAGCGGACGGAAGGGCGGGAACCACAAACTACTGAACGTCAACATATTTTGAAAATTTCCGGCGGCGATGCGCGACTTTCTCCGGTATTCCTCCTGGATATCGTGGGATACTGCCTCGTAACACCGTGCATCGAGGTCGTTCATAGCCCTGGCCCCTTTCTGGAAAGCCTTCATGGCCAGGTAGAAGTCGTCGACCAGGAAATGCGGGGGGATGGGCTCGAAAAGGTCGGAGCGCAGCATGTAGCAGCCGCCGAACGGACCGATCATGGCGCCCCAAATTTGCCCCTCCCGGTATTTGATCAGGCTTTCCGTACGGATATATTGGGTTTCCGATGTCGATATACCCTCGCTCTTCATGCCGGTGTTGATCATATGGGCGTCGACCAGCCCGGTTTCGGCATCCTTGAAATGCGAGGCGAGTTGTTGTATGGTATCGGGTTCCAGGAAGACATTGGCGTCGGTGATCAGCAGAAGGTGGGAGGACGAAGACGGCGAGACCCGGAAGGCCTCTGCTGCCAGATCATTGAGCACGCTGGGCTTCCCCCTTCTTTGCGCAAAGGGAAGGAAATGGATATCTCCCCTTCCGGAAGCCATTTGTTCGACAATGGTATTGGTCGAATCGGACGAGGCATCGGAGCCGATAAAAAAGGCGAGTTTTTGGCCGGGATAAACCGACTGAAAGAGGCTTTCCAGCTTTTGCCGGATCACCTTTTCCTCGTTGTAGACGGAGAGCAGCACCGACACCCTGGGCCAATCGTCCCCCGCGCCAAATCTGGCCCTGGGCGGAAGTTTCCGCCTGGAGAGCAACAGCAACAGAAAGGGGTAAAACAGGTAGGTATGGAAGAGCCCCCCAGCCGACAGCAGGAACATCACTGTCAAAACCGCCTTCATGAAAGTGTGTGATTCGGTGAAACCACCGCTTTTTCAAAGGTTTCAACCAATTTGCGGGCTACCTGCAGGTTGTCGTATTCAGTTGACACCAGGCGGCGGGCACGCTGGCCGATCTGTTGCAGGGCCTGCTTCTGCCGGGTGCAAAACTCAAGGGCCTCGATGAACTGTTCGGGCGTGTCAGCAATCACCACCTCTTTCCTGTCGATGGCATTAATGCCTTCAAGTCCTACGGTGGTGGTCAGCACGACTTTTCCCAAGGCCATGCCCTCCAGTATTTTTGCCCGCATGCCGCTGCCCGACAAGAGCGGCACGACCAGCAAGGAGTGGCGGTTCATAAAATCGACCGCATCTGGCACTTCACCGTGCACTACCACGTTCTTCCAGTTTAGCTGAACCAGCCAATCTGGCGTGTTGCGGCCGGCAATGTGCAATTCCAGACTTGAAAACCGGGAGGAAAGAGGCTTCCAGATCTCCTTCAGGAACCATTCGATCCCTTCCTGGTTGGGTATCCAGTCGAGAGAACCGATGTAAGCCATGGAAATGGGGCCCTGGAAACTCCGGTCGTCAGGTTCGTAACGGCCCAGATCGAGCCCGATGGGAAGCACCTGGGAGGGTCCGTTGTAGCCCAGCGCCTTGAAACGTTCCCCATCGCGATCAGTAATGGGCAGGAGATAGTCGTAATTCGACAATTGCCTGACTTCGTAAAGCCGGAGCTTCCTGGTCAGGTGCCTGACGTACCAGCGTTTCCAGATTGGATTAATATGCCTGCCGAGGCGCTCCCATATCTCGTGCTCCACGTTGTGGGCACGCATTACCACGGGCGCCTTGGTATATTTTCGAATCAAAGGGATGTATGGCGCCAGGTAGAGCGTCTCCAGTTGTATCCAGTCAAATTCCTGGTTTTTAAGCAATTGAACCAACTTGCTTTCAAATTCACTTGAAATGAAGCGGGAGATATGGTAAGACTGGGGAGAAAAGAGATTGACCAGCGCAGGCAGTGGTTTCACCCGGTTGTCGACCGGAACTGTGTGGATGCTGTCGTATTGGTTGAAATGGTCGGGCAGCTCACTCAGGTCGAAAGGATGCTTGGAGGTGTTCATAGCCAACAGGGTGACCGAGCAGCCAAGCTGGTTCAGGGCCTTGCTGAGGTGAAAAATCGCCAGGGATTCTCCATCCTTTAGGGGGTAAGGGAATTTTTTGCAAAGTTGAAGAATCCTCATCCTGTTGATATTGTGCCAGCAAGCGGCGTAAAGGTACTTCTTTCACCCAATTTTTTCAAATTTCCGCTTCAGTTCCAGGGCGCCTCCCTTCGGTTGTTGGTACGGTCCAGATCGGCCAGGCGCAATGAGGGATCGATCTCGATGGACCCGATCTTGCCCGGGGGTATCCCGATGATCAATTCGTAGTTGGGCGATACCCACATCCAGTCGGGGGCAACGGTGTAGTTGGTTTTCTCCTCGCTCGTTTTTGCTCCGCGCATGATGTCGAGGGGTATGGTGTAAGTATGCGACTGACCATCCACAGTCACGACCCGCACATCCACCGGCATGGGCATGGCGCCGATCCTGCCGAGCACGATCCGGGAGCTGTTTTGAGGCGCGGAATCCACGGAATAAATGGCGTAATCAGGCCAGAGGGTGGTATTGACGAAATACTCCTTGTACCAGTCCAGCTCCATCCCGCTCATCTTTTCCATGATGCGGATGAAGTCGTTGACATTGGGGTGTTTGAATTTCCAGGTTTCAAAATATTCCAGCATGCCCTTGTCAAACTGTTCTTTTCCAATGATGTACGAAAGCTGGTGCAGGAAAACGGCTCCCTTGTCATAGGACGCCTGTCCGTATGCATAGTTGGTTTGAAAATGGTCGGCGTGGGTGGACATGGGCTCTTCCTGACCGCTTTGCACCAGGTTGACATACCCCGCATAGATGGGTCCCTGAGGGTTCTCCCTTTCTTTCTGTCCCGGCAGCATACCTCTCCCTCTGAGGTGGTTCATCACTTCATTGGAGAAATAAGTGGAGAAGCCTTCGTCCATCCAGGAATACAACGCCTCGTTGGTACCCAGGATCATGGGGTACCAGGCGTGCACCAGTTCGTGCACGGATACGCCGACCAGGCTGCCCAGGCTCCGGTTGCCGGTAATGAGCGTGGCCATCGGATATTCCATTCCGCCGTCGCCTCCCTGGATGAAGGAGTATTGCTTGTAGGGGTATTGACCGCAGCGGTTATTCAAATAGGTAATGGCCGTATCCATGAATACCGGAAGGCGGAGCCATTCTTCCAGATTTGGGCAATCTTTTTGGTAAAAGCAGTGGATCTCAATGCCATCGGATCTGGTGTAGGTGGTGTGGAGGAAGTCCGGATCGGCCGCCCAGACAAAGTCGTTGACTTTGGGGGCGTGGAAGCGCCAGATCAGTTTCTCCCCTGCCGGACGTCGAACAGGCCGGCCGTCGCGGGGGTATCCATGGCCAATCTCCTGAGGATTTTGCAGGTAGCCGGTAGCGCCGATCACATAGCTGCTATCGATATGAATGACGACGTCGTAATCGCCGAAATGGCCGTAAAACTCCCGGGCAATATAGGGATTGGCATGCCAGCCCTGATAGTCATAATGGCAGATCTTGGGATACCACTGCGCCATTGAATAGGCAACGCCCTCTTTGTTGTCGCGGCCGTTGCGGCGGATCTGGACCGGAACCTGCGATTCGAAGGTCATTTCAAAAACGGCGCTGTCGCCAGGCATGACGGGCCGCGGGAGCTTCACTTCCAGAATGGTTCCTTCCACAGCATATTCCGTTGGGACGCCATTGTGCATCAGGGAGAGAACCCGCTGGTAACCCTGTTCTTCCGGTTTGAGAGTTAAAATACGGTCGGCCACGCGGTAGTCGGGGTCGGATATGGTCCTGGAGCGGACGTCCATGGCGCTACCAGGTTGGAAGGCATTGAGATAGAGGTGGTAAAAGACCCTGTCGAGCGAATCGGGGGATTGATTGAAATAGGTCAATCGCTGGGTTCCGCTGAACCGGTGCGTCTTCACATCCATGTCGATATCCATCTCATACCTGACGCACTGCTGCCAGCGTTCCGGCTGGGCCCAAAGGATCTGAACAAAGAGCACAGCCGGGAGAAAAAGAATTAATCGCATAAGTCGTTAATTTGTAGTATGTTCGTTTTTTCCGGTTTTTTTCTGAACGAGGTAAGCTCCGGAAGGTTTGTAAGGGTAATGATCTCTTTTTAACTTAGCGCAAAATAAAGCCAAAATTGATGACGAAGCATATTTCCAATCCCGCTTTGCGATTTGCACTCCTGACTGTCATGATCCTGGCAGCTGCCGTTACCCGCATTCTCCCTCACCCGGATAACGTAACGCCTATCGGCGGCATGGCGTTGTTTGGCGCCGCATATTTCGGCAGAAAGTACCTGGCCGTGATCGTCCCTCTGGTCGCGCTCTGGCTGAGCAACCTGTTCATAGACAACGTGATCTATCCCGCTTACTACGAGGGTTTTGTCTGGTTCAGCCAGCCATTTGTTTTCCTGTCCTTCCTCCTCATCGTTGCAATGGGCTGGGCTTCGTTGCGCAAAGTCACGCCCCTGCGCCTGCTCGGTTCGAGCCTTGCAGCTTCCGTGCTCTTTTACCTGGTCTCCAATTTCGGGGTATGGCTATCGGGTGGCGGCATGTATCCGATGAATGTTGAAGGCCTTATGACCTGCTATGCAGCAGGCCTGCCTTTCTTCCGCAACACCATGCTGGGCGATCTGGTCTTCACCGGCGTGATGTTTGGCGCATTTGAATGGATGCAGTATCGCTTTCCAGCCCTTCGGGAAAAATTGGCCTGAGATTCAGCCCTCGGTTTGATCGCTCTCCGGCGGGTATTCCAGCCTGACGTGGTGGATGCTGCGCAGCCGGGAGTGAAATACCTTTCGGCAAATTTCCAGTTCCTGAAAGGATAACTCCGTCAGGTCAAACTGCCCTTGATCAATCTTTCCGGAAATGATCTTGTTGACTAAGTCGTCAATGTCTTTTCCCGTGGGGTTTTTCAGGCTTTTGGAAGAAGCTTCCAGCGAATCGGCAAGCATCAAAATGGTCTGTTCCTTGGTGCGTGGCCTGGGGCCGGGGTAGCGGAACTCGGGCTCCCTGGCAGCGCCGTCCGGAAAATCCTTCCTGTACAGCCGGTAAAAGTATTCAACCCTGGTTGTACCGTGGTGGGTCGTGATAAAATCGGCCACCATTTCGGGAAGCCTGGCCTTGCGGGCCATCTGCATGCCCTCCGTTACGTGGTTGATGATGATCCTGGCAGACTCCAGATAGTCCTGGCTCTCATGCGGATTCCGGCCCGCTTGGTTTTCGATAAAATATTCCGGATTTACCGTTTTGCCGATATCGTGGTACAAAGCCCCTACCCTGACCAGCAAGGCGTTGGCCCCGATTGCCTGCGCGGCTGCCTCGCCCATATGCGCAACCTGCAAAGAGTGCTGCAGCGTGCCAGGCGCCTTGATAGCCAGCTCCTGCAGCAAAGGCCTGTTGAGGTCCGACAACTCCACCAGCGATACAGCGGAGGTGAACCCGAATATCCGTTCCAGCAGCGGTACCATGGGATAAGCCAGCATGGTCAGGAAGACATTGAGGAATATCCACACGAAAAAGATGCGATCCTGAGCCACCATCGTGCCTCGCTCTACCAGGGAAACGCCCACGTAACCCAGAGCGTAGGTCAGGTATACGAAAACGAGGGCCCGGAAGAGCTTCGACCAATCGCGGCCGTCAGGGTTGCTCATCACCGCCACCACCCCCGCCAGGATTTGCAGCAGGGTGAAACCATAGCCCATCGAAGATAGAAAGCTCGCGATCAGCACCACCATGAGGTGGGTGAAGATAGCGAGGCGATCGGAGTACAGTATCTTGGTCACGATCGGCGCGATCGCAAAAGGTATGATATACATACTGACCGCATTGGTCTGGCTGATGACGTAGACCAGGTAGCTATAGCCCAGCAACCACATCATGATGAAAAGGAACCAGCCCAGGTTGCGGAAAACAGGTTGCGCATACGCCTGCAAATACACAACAAAAATACTGATAATCAGCGCCGTAAGCAGAATATACCCGGCCAGTACCATGCCGATCGACCGGTCTCCTCTCATTTCATCCTGATAGGCAGCCTCGTACGACTTGAGTTTCTGGTAGATATCTTCCGTAATGATCTGTCCGGAGCCGACGATCAATTCGTTCTTCAGGACAATGCCCCTGTATGCGACGAAGCCCCGCATTTGTTCGTCGTAAAAGCGCTGGGTCAGCGAGTCGTCGAAAAAGAGGTTGGGTATGACCGCATCGGGTAAAATGGGCAAGAGGAATTCAGCGATAGCCAGCCTGCTATAGGGAAGGGAATCGGTAATAACCGCCTGTGCTTTCTCCCGGGTGAGGAGCGACTGCAATGTTTGCCGCTGGGTGGTATTTCCCCTGATCACATTGACCACCAAATTGGGGCCTGCAGTGGCATGTTCCTCTCGCAGGTCGATAATCCCCTGGCTGTAGAGCCTGTCAAGCAGGTTTTGCCCGTAATCGAGGTATTTTTTCTGGTTGCGCGCTACATCGGCAAATTGTGCGTCGCCCTGATAGGCCTTGAGTTGTTGCAGAAAGGCCTCTTCGAACGCGATCTTTTGCTGTCTTGCGACCTGGGGATCGAGCACATAACAGGGCGCCACTTCATCCTGCAGCTGCGAGGTCTCCTCCTGGATTTCCGCATCCGACTTCTGGATCGGGAAATCGAAAGGCGCGTAGAGATCTTCATACCCCCAAACCGCCCCCAGTTCGTACTGATAGCCCAGGCGCACCGAATTGGGAAACAGGAGCGCGATGAAGACGATCGTAAGTAAAACCAGGGCGTATTTCCCGATTTCAGGCAGGTTGCGGATGGCTGAACGGATGGTTTGGGTCATATATTAGCCTAACCCCTTGGTTTCCAGGTCACTTCTTCAACTCCCAGGTCGGCGGCAACGCGGCGGCCAAGGATAAACAAATAATCTGAAAGGCGGTTCAGGTATTGAATGACGATGGGGTCGACGGGTTCTCCCCCGGCCAGTGCTACCACCAGGCGTTCGGCCCTGCGGCAGACGCAGCGGGCCAGGTGGCAGAATGATACGGCTGGATGCCCTCCCGGCAGAATGAAGTTGCGCAGTTCGGGCAAAGTGGCATCCATGCGGTCCATCTCCTGCTCCAGGATCTCGATGTCGGAAGTAAGGATATCCGGCTTTGGCAGGCTTTTTTCAGGGTCGGAAGCCAGATTGGCGCCGAGGGTGAACAAACGGTCCTGTATGTCCTTAAGCCGGTCGCGCAGCACCTGTTCCGACAGATGATCGCGAACGAGGCCGATGCAGGAATTGAGCTCATCTACAGTGCCATAGGCATCAATGCGCAACTCGGCTTTCGAAACCCTGCGTCCGCCAAATAGAGAGGTCTGCCCCTGGTCTCCCGTCTTGGTGTAAATCTTGAATCCCATGAGGCAAATTTATAAATTAAGTTTATGAGTTTATAAGGTTATAAGTTTAGCTCTATAAACTTATAACCTTATAAACTCCCATTAAGCTTTTTCCTCCACCGGCAAGTCCTTCAATCTGTCAAAGGCGCGCACAATGCGTTCGTTCCGGTAATCGGTCTCCACCATGCCGTCGCGCAGGCGGATGATGCGGTGGGCGTGCTCCGATATATCCGCTTCGTGGGTGACAATGATGATGGTATTTCCCTCCTGGTGGAGTTTTTCGAAGATATCCATGATCTCGAAGGAGGTGCGGGTGTCGAGGTTACCCGTGGGCTCATCGGCCAGAATGATAGAAGGGTTGTTGACCAGGGCCCTGGCGATGGCGACCCGTTGCCGCTGGCCGCCGGAGAGCTCGTTGGGCTTGTGGTCCATGCGGTCGGCAAGTCCAACTTCCTCCAGCACCTGGGCTGCGCGTTCATGCCGCTGGCTTTTGCCCATGCCGGCATACACCAGCGGCAGGGCAACATTTTCGAGAGCCGAAAGCCTGGGAAGCAGGTTGAAGGTCTGGAAGACAAACCCGATCTCCTTGTTGCGGATCTCCGCCAGCTGCGCATCGTCCATGGCGCTCACGTTGTTGCCGTTGAGCATGTAAGTGCCGGAGGTCGGCGTGTCCAGACAGCCGATCAGGTTCATCAGCGTTGATTTGCCGGAGCCGGAAGGCCCCATCAGGGCTACAAATTCGTTGCGGTAAATGTTGAGCGAAATGGTGCGGAGGGCATGCACCACAGTGGCGCCCATGACATACATCTTTTTCAAGTCCCTGATCGAAATAATGGAGTCCATGTATCAGCCGGTTGTTTGTGAAGCAAAACAAAAGCAAATTAAGGGTATGGTCTACACTGGTGGCAAAAAAATAGATGAGCCTTCGCCTTTTCTATACCAACGCTTTTCACTTTGACCGGATATAAAGCAGGGAATTTGTATTTTCGTGCATCCAGGATAAAGCACCTTCTAATGAACGAAGAGAAACTACCCGTAATCAAGCATGTCGCCATCGCAGGGAACATCGGCGCAGGTAAAACGACCCTGACCACCCTGCTGGCCAAACAATTCAAATGGGACGTCCACTACGAATCGGCGGAAGACAACCCCTATCTGCACGATTTCTACAATGATATGAAGCGTTGGTCATTCAACCTTCAAATCTACTTCCTCAACAATCGCTACCAGCAGATCCTCAAAATTCTCCGGGGCGACCGCACGGTGGTGCAAGACCGCACGATCTACGAAGACGCCTACATCTTTGCCCCTAACCTGCACGATATGGGCCTGATGTCGACGCGCGACTTCGAAAACTATTTCGCCCTTTTCAAGACCATGTCGTCCCAAATCCAGCCACCCGACCTGCTGATCTACCTGCGCGCCAATATTTCTACCCTCGTTTCCCACATCCAGGACAGGGGCCGGGAGTACGAAGGCAATATGTCGCTCGATTACCTCAAACGCCTCAACGAGCGCTACGAAACCTGGATCGAAACCTACAAGGAAGGGCGGCTGCTGATCATCAGCGCCGACGACATTGACTTTGCCCACGACCCGGAGGACCTGGGCAAGGTCATCAACCAGGTGCAGGCCGAGCTGCACGGTCTTTTCATCCTCTAAAGTCTTCGATCATGACCGTTGACCTGGTACAGTTTCTGGAAGAACTCAAACCCTGGAATGCCACGCTGGTCGCCGTGTCCAAAACCCATACGCCCGAGGAGATCATGGTCCTCTACGACCAAGGACAACGCGATTTCGGCGAGAACCGCGTACAGGAAATGACGCCAAAATGGGAGGCCATGCCCAAAGATATCCGCTGGCATCTCATCGGTCACCTGCAAAGTAACAAGGTAAAATACATCGCCCCCTTCGTGCACATGATCCACGCTGTCGACAGCCTCAAGCTGCTTCAGGAGATCGACAAGCAGGCCGCAAAGGCCGGAAGGATCATCCCCTGCCTGTTGCAGATCCACATCGCCGAGGAGGAGACAAAATTCGGACTCGGCCGCCAGGAGCTCCTTGAGCTGCTCAGCTCCCCTGAATTCCCGGCGCTCCGCAACGTAGAAGTCCGCGGCCTGATGGGCATGGCTACACTGACGGAACACGAAGACCAGATCAGAAAGGAATTCAGCGGCCTCAAAATGCTGATGGAAGAAATCCGGGGACAATTTTTCTCCGGAAAAGACAGCTTCCGGGAACTTTCAATGGGCATGTCGGGCGATTACCGCATCGCCCTGGAGGAAGGTAGCACCATGGTGCGCGTTGGAAGCCTGCTTTTCGGGCCGCGGCATGAGCAAGGCTAATCCCCAAGCACTTTTTCCTTTTCCTTGTCATCGACCTGGGCGCCTTGCCGGTTCAGCTCCTCGATCACCTTCTCGTATAGCAGGCTCAGGCGCTGGGGGTCTCGCTGCAACTCATCAAAACACTGCTCGAAATGCGCTCTTTCCACCCCGTGAATAGAGAAAATCTGGTCGTAATAGACCTCCAGCACCGAATCTTTTACTGTTCCGATCAGCGACTGGGCAGCCGCCTCGGCCACCTGCATATCGCCTAGCACCAGAATGAGCTGGGCTTCGGACAAGGAGCAGGAAGTTTTTTCCCCACAAGAGATATATGACAGAAAAATCAAGACAGGCAGAAACCTCTGAATCCTTTTCATTCATCCTTTTTTGGAAAAAACTGCCTGGGATAGTACAAGTCGATGAGCCTGGTGTTATTGCTTCCAAAGGCATTCCACTTGTCAGCCGCCGAATCCAGTTCAGCAATGCCGCAGGTGGGCAGGTTGGCCAGGTATTCGCTTGCAAAAAGATTGATAAAGCTGGTCAGGGTTGGATTATGGCCAAACAGCAAGACCGTCTCCCAATCTTCGGAAAACTCCCGGACAATCTCGAGCAGGCGCGTGGGAGTGGCTTCATAAATGCGAGGTTCCGTGATGAGCAGATTAGAGGGCGCCTTCCACTGCTTGAGGAAAAACTGCGCAGTATCAGAGGCTCGCTTAGCGGGGCTGGTAACCAGGGCATCGGCTTCAATGCCTTTGCCGTAGAGCAGCTTGGCCATGAATGGCGCATCCCGCATACCCCGCTTATTCAGCGGCCTGTCAAGGTCCTTAACACCGGTATCCGACCAGCTGGACTTGGCATGGCGGATGACATAGAGTTTCTTCATAATCTACTATTCGATGGGTCGTAAAAATAAGCACTAACTATAAAAGTAACGTTAAAATAAACGTCCTTCCGTTGAGAATCTTCCACATTGGGGGTAATTTTGTTGTTTTGCTCAAAGCTTATGAACTTTCCGCTCAAATATCTCGAAAACCATCTGGCCGAGCCCTGGTTGCTGGATGGCGAAGAAATGCTCGAATCAGGCGCCGTGGAGAACCTCGCCGAGGTAGAGCGCCATCTGTGGATGGCCCGGGTGAGTGGTTGCGAAGTGGAGATACAGATCAGCCCTTCGAGAGTTCAGGCCTACACCTGCGATTGCGCAAGATATAAAAAGGAGAAAGGCTGCGGGCACATCGCCGCCGCCTTGCTTGCACTGCGCAGCAAACTGCAAAACGAGAAACCGCCCAAACCTGCGAAAGAAAAGCCCGCCCCCATACCGCAGAAACTGACCATCCCGGGCTTGCTTCACCACATTTCTCCGGATGAACTAGCGGAATTCGTGCGCGATTATGCCCGGCAAAACCGGGCTTTCTCCCTGGCCCTGAAAGCGCGCTTCACCGCATCGCTGCCCCTGTCAGATAAACGGCGGCAATACCACGAACTGCTCGATGCAGCTATTGCTACCGTTCGAAACAAAAACGACCAGGTCAACCTGCGCAGCGGGCAACAACTCCTGCAGGTGACGCGCGAGTTGCTCCACCAGACCAGCGAATCCCTCGACCAGGGCGCCCTGGATGAAGCCTCAATCCTGCTGATCAGCATCCTGGAAAAAATAGGCCCCGTATCCCGAAAAGTGACCGGCAAGGACAAACGCCTCCACGAGGAGCTAACCCGCGCCTTTTCACTGCTCGACCAGCTCCTGCAACTTAAACCCGCACCAGCCTTGCAACAAGGCATCTGGGACTTCGCCCTGGCCGAAAGCCGCAAGTTCATCTTCCGCAAGTCCGGCTTTCAACTCAGCTATTTCCGCCTCCTCGCCCGGATGGCCCCGGAGCTGGGAAAAACGGAAGAGCTGCTGGTGTTTTTTGAAGAACAACAAAAACTCCTGGAGGCCTCCGATCCCAACCTGACGCCCCTGCTGATACTCACCCATCAACTGCTGGGCAAGATCGGCGATACCACGCGCGTGCAGATCCATCTGCTGGACCACCTCGACGAGCCCGCCTTTATCCTGCACGTCGTGGAAGAAGAACTGGCCAGCGGACACTGGAAAAAAGCGCGCTTCCTCGCCGAAAAAGGTCTTGAAACCTCCTCCGACCCAAAACAGTCGGGTAAACTGGAAGAACACCTCCTGCAACTGGCCCTGCGGGAAAAAGACCGGGAAGCCATCCTGCACCTGGCCAGCGCCCGTTTTCTGGCAACCAAGGAAACCCACTACGCCGCACACCTGAAAGCCTTCGCCGGCAACGCTTGGCCCGAACTGGCCAACGATCTCCTCGCCAAGCTGGAACAGCAGACCTGGTCGATCGCCAAACGCGACGCTATCGCACAACTGCTGTTTCTCGACCAGCGCTTCGACGAACTTTTCCAATACATCTCCCGCCTGCAATCGCTCGACCTGCTCGGGGCCTATGGTCCGAACTGGCCGGCTGAGCAAGCCGAGCAGGCAGGCCTGCTGTATACGGAGGTCATCAAATCTTACCTGGGCAATCACCTGGGCCGCAAACCCTCCCAACGCGTGCGCGAATTGCTGGAGCGCCTCCATGAAGAAGGCCCGGCCGGACTGGCGGAAAGCCTGCTTGCACAATTTAAAAATGAGTTCTCCGGACGCCAATCGCTGATGGATGAGCTGGAAGAAATCCGGATATGAAAATCGAACTCTGGCAGATCGGAAAAACGGCCTTCGCCTACCTCGATGAGGGAACAAAAATCTACGAAACCCGCCTCAACCGGTACCTGCCTTTCCAGCAGGAAACCATCCCCGATGTCAAAAACGCCAAAAACCTCAGCCCCGAGACGCTCAAGGCCAAAGAAGGCGAAGCCGCGCTGGCCCGGCTGAAAGACGACGACTACCTCGTGCTCCTCGACGAAAGAGGACGGCACTTTACTTCCGTGGAGTGGGCCAAACAGCTCGAACGCGAACTGATGGGAACCCATCGCAAAATCGTTTTCCTGATCGGCGGGGCTTACGGTTTTTCCCCGGAAGTGTACAAAAGGGCCAATTTTCAGCTGGCGCTCTCCAAAATGACCTTCTCCCACCAGATGATCCGCCTGTTTTTCCTCGAACAGCTATACCGCGCAATGACTATCTTGCGCAACGAACCATACCACAACGAAGGATAATATGAGCATTACCCTCATTCTCGTCATCATCACCTGCCTGGTCTCCTACCAGGCTTTCCAGAATCCGGAGCTCTTCCACAAGCTCAAGCACAACCCCTATATGGTCGACCGGGGGAAGGAATACTACCGCTTCCTCAGCTCAGGCTTTGTACACGCCGACTGGATGCACCTGATCATCAACATGTACGTGCTCTATCAGTTCGGAGAATTCGTCGAGCACAAATTCGTCTTCCACTTCGGCGAACTGATGGGCAGGCTCAATTTCACCCTGCTGTACCTGATCACCCTGCTGCTCTCCGATATTCCCTCCTACCTCAAGCATCGCCACAATCCGCATTTTTCAAGTGTCGGCGCTTCCGGCGCGGTTTCGGGCATCATCTTTGTATTCGTGTTGTTCAACCCCTGGTCCATTCTCCTGCTCTTTTTCATCATTCCGATCCCGGCCATCGTGGCTGCCGTGCTCTACCTGGCCTATTCCAGTTGGGCCAGCAACCGGGCGCGCGATTTCATCAACCACGACGCCCACTTCTTCGGCGCGATCACGGGCCTGCTTCTCGCCCTGGTCATGAAGCCCTCCTTTTTCCTGGTCTTCTGGGACCGGCTGATCCATGAATTCCCATTCTGAAATTAAATCGTTTATCGTCGAACGTTTATCGTTTACATAAACGATCGACGATAAACGATAAACGAATATGTCATACTACTTACTATGCCAGACTTTTTTGAAGAGCATCCCAACCCCTGGACTACCAAAAAGATTGAGCAGGTTTACGACAACCCCTGGATCGGCCTGACGCACCGGGAGGTGATCAACCCTTCGGGGAAAGACGGCATCTATGGCGTGGTGCACTTCAAAAACCTCGCTATCGGCGTGGTGCCCATTGATGAGGAGGGCAACACCTGGCTGGTGGGGCAATACCGCTACACCCTCGAAAAGTATAGCTGGGAAATACCGGAAGGCGGCTGTCCGCTGGGCGCCGACCCGCTGGAAGCCGCAAAAAGGGAGCTGAAAGAGGAAACCGGCATGACGGCGAACAACTGGACACATATCCTGGACCTGCACACCTCCAACTCCGTGACGGACGAGGCCGGGATGGTTTTCCTGGCAACAGGGCTCACGCATGGGGATTCCCAGCCGGAGGAGACCGAAGACCTGCTAGTCGAGAAAGTGCCTTTGAAAAAGGCACTCGAGCTCATCGACCAGGGAGTTATCACGGATGCGCTGTCGGTGATGGGGCTTTACAGGGTCTATTGGCTCCTCCGGGAGGGAAAACTGCCTACAATTTCTTCTCCATTTTAAAGTGTGGGATGCCCACTTCCATAAAGAGCTCTCCTACAACGCGGTAGTGCAACTTTTTGTAAAACGGCACTGCGGTCTCCCTGGCGTGCATTTCCATTTTGCCGAAGCCTTTCATGCGAGCCCATAGCTCGCTTTCTTCCACCAGGAGGCGGCCCACTCCCCTGCCCTGCGCTGCGGGCGCCACAGCGACCTGGCGCATTTTTACCGCCTTTTCGTCCAGCGGCAAAAGCGTCAGGCAGCCGAGCAGGGTCCAGTCTGAACCGTAACAAGCCAGATGGCGGCTGTCATACTCAGCCTCGATCTGTTCCGGATTGTAGTCCATATCCAGAGGCTCGCGGAGCACTTTGTAGCGCAGCGCCAGCATGTCATCAAACTCCGGCGTGCCGAAAACGACGGGGATTACAGTCATATTTTATTGATTTTCAAAGAATAAACATCTCCTTTTTCTGAAGTGACTACAACGACAAATACCCCGGCAGGAAGATCCTGGCGCTGGGCGTTCTTCCCGTCCCACCACAAGGAATCAGCAGGCTCCAGGATGCGCACCAGGCGGCCCATCAGGTCGTAAATCCGGACATCCGCGGCCGTGGCTCCGGTGAGTTGGATGGCGATCCCCTCGCGGAAAGGATTGGGGAAAGCCGATAGTTTCTTTTCATCCTCCGCCGGAAGCTCCGTCGTTTCAATAATGACCGGGCCGCCTCCCACGATGCAATCGAAACAAGGCTCGCCGCCCAGGGCCGGGTCAAGGGCGATGAAAGCCGTGTACTTGCTCAGCACCCGGTGCTGGATGCTGAGGTCGATCGCTTCAAAAACCAGGTTGTCGTTTGCTTCGAGCATACGCAGGTGGTTTCCCACCCAGGACTCTTCAGCCAGGGTATCGAGATCCACCACCTGGTTTTCTTCCACGACAAAGGTTTCATTGATAATTTGTCCATCATGAATCGCCGTAAACTCTACGGTCATGGGAAATTCGCCTGCGTACTTGCCCACCTGGAGAATGGGCAGGTGCAAATACCTGGACTGCCCCAGATAGGTGACGTGGTAGCGATGGTAGCACAAGCCGGCGCTCATGTCGGTATACAATTCATAAATTGCCGACTGGCCATCGATGGCATTGAGCTGGGTGCTCAGGTTCGTGAGCAGGTCGGCGCCGTTGCCCAACAGGTCGAAAAAGCTTCCGCCTGTCAGAGCGGCCAGCTGGTAGTTGAAATATTCGTTTCCCTTATAGCAAAGCGTGCCGGGCGACCAGTCATCGCAGTCGTTCCACCAGGTTTCGTAATATTTGGTCTGAAAATCGCAGATATGAACGGGGAAGGCGCCGTTGAAGACAGCATCAAACCCCTCGACAGCATCATTCGCTAACTCCAGCCAGCCGCTATACTCGTCGGTATTGGTCACCAGGAGCATTTCTCCGCCCTGACCGGCATCCACCATTATATTGCCTGCCGTAAACAACAAGTTGAGCAGTGGTTTGCCGGTTCCCGCCTGAATGTTGGGGATATTCCCAAAAGCCCAGTCTATGGTAGCATCGTCGGCAGGAAGCCAGCCCGAAGGGGAGGCCGTATGGATATCCTGATTAATACAAACCGTCAGGTTGAAGAAATCCTGCTCGTCGAGCCGTTCCTTGAGGCTGTTTTTAAGGATATTCATGATCTGATAGCGGGTCAGATCGGAATAATTAGTTTCATAATGGACAACCGCCATCACCCTGGATGTTTTTTCGGTCATCGTGCTGCTGTCGGGGAAGTAGGCCAAATGATAGATGGGCTCCTCACCGCCGGTATAGCGCCCCACGAAGAGGCCGTCGGGGGTCAGGGGCGGATCCATGGCGAAATACAGGCTTTGAGCCGCATTGACGAAGGGGACGATATTCAATTGCAGGCAGGGCCCGAACTCGGGGTCGGTCACTGGCAGGAATTCCCAATTGGGGTATTCCGTAATGCGATAGTTTTCCCAGGCGGAATCGGGAAAAACCAGGAGGCGGAAGTCGTCGAGCTGGTTTTCGGAAACAACAAGCAATTCCGTCGGCAGCTTGACCGTAACTTCATCCGGCGCCCATCGGGCAGGCAGCAGGTAATTGATCTTCACGCGCCGGGTCTCCTGCATCACCAGCGGGAAGATGCGGAGCTGGTACCCTCCGTCGGGTTTTTCATACAAGACGGAGGGGTCCTGTTGCCGGTTAACGATCTCTTCATAGGTCTGGATGGCGGTCCAAATCTCGGTGATTTCGGCCCGCACGATCTGGTCGCCCACCCAAAGCCAGGAGTCGTTGACGATGGCTTCTTCGGGAAGGTTAAAGTCGAAGACGATTTCCAGGGAGTCTTCGATGCCAAAATTGTTTTCGGGAAAGGAAAAGGTGAAATACATGCCCACCTCCACAAAAATACCCTGGGGCTTTATGGTGAAGGTGGCTTCTTCTATGGTTCCTTCGCCCATGTATTCGTTCCACCACAAAGGGTAGTAAATGGACAGGCGGTTTTGGCTGAAAATGACGGTAGAAAGGAATAACAAAAGGCTGGAAAGGTAGAGGTGTGCTTTCATGGCTGTTTTTTGTTTGTGAACAACCTAAAGTTATGCTGCAAAAAACTGCTTCGCACAAAAAAGAGCCCAAACGCCAATATTTGTCAATAATTGGGAAACAGCTGCTGAGCCTCTTCCAGGGAAAGAAAGAAGGCGTTTTCATCCAGGCCCAGGTCTATTCCCTGTTTTTTAAAGTAATACACCATATGTTCGGTGGGCATATTGCCCGTCAGATCGTCCTTCGCCATGGGGCAGCCGCCGTAGCCCTTGATAGCGCCGTCGAAGCGCCGGCAGCCCGACTCGTAAGCGGCCTCCACTTTTTCCTTCCAGTTGTGGGGAGCGGTGTGCAGGTGAGCGCCGATCTCCACGCCATCGTAAAGCGGCAGCAGGTTGGAAAAGAGGTAGCGGATATTATCGGGCGTCGACACCCCGATCGTATCGGAGAGTTGGATGATGGAGACGCCCATATCCACGAGCCTGCTCACCCATTTTTGCACGATTTCGACGTTCCAGTCGTCGCCGTAAGGATTGCCGAAGCCCATGGAGATGTAGATGACCAGTTTTTTTGACGATTGGAGGCAGATGTCCTGAATGTCCTGTACCCTTTCCAGCGATTCTTCGATGGTGGCGTTGGTGTTGCGCAGCTGGAAGGTTTCGGAGATGGAAAAGGGGTAGCCCAGGTAGGAAATTTCATCAAACACGGCGGCATCCTGCGCCCCGCGCTGGTTAGCCACGATGGCCAACAGTTTGGAGCGGGAAGCGGAGAGGTCGAGCATGGCGAGCACCTCGGCGGTGTCGCGCATCTGGGGGATGGCTTTTGGGGAGACGAAGCTGCCGAAATCAATGGTATCGAAGCCCACCTTGACCAGCAGGTTGAGATAGGCCGCCTTTATTTCGGTGGGAATAAAGGCTTTCAGGCCTTGCATGGCGTCCCTGGGGCATTCAACCAGTTTGATCATTGATGGTTTATTTGGTTAAGACCGCGAATTCTTACCTTTGGTACACACAATCAGCACCAGATGAACAAAACACTTTTAACAGTAGGAGGTTTTCTCCTTTTTACCTTCGGGTTTTTATCCCTGGTATTGAGCATGATAGGCGTACAACTGGCTTTTCTTGCCTGGCTCGACAAGATAGGGGCATTATTTGCCTTCATCATCCGCATCCTCATGGTACTGGCAGGGATTATCCTGGTGGCCCTGGCCCAGACCGACTGGGCCAGGGAGCGGGCGGAGAGCCGCTGATTCAGGATCTTTCCTCCCAGATAGCGGCGAGGTGGACCAGGGTCTGCACGGCTTTCTGCATGTCCTGCACCGAGACCCATTCCACCCTGGAGTGGAAGGCATGCTCGCCAGCGAATATATTCGGACAAGGCAAGCCCATAAAGGAGAGCCTGGACCCGTCGGTTCCGCCCCGGATGGCGGTCTTGTGCACCTCCATGCCCGCGCGCCGGATGGCCTCCTCGGCGTTGTCGGCGACCTGCGGATAGTTGTCCAGCACCTTTTTCATGTTGCGGTACTGTTCCTTGATCTCCACCTTGGCTTTGGAGCGGGGGTAATTTTTCATGACTTTGTCGACGGCGGCCTGGAGGACGGCTTCGTGGTCTTTCAGTTTCTCATCCGTAAAATCGCGCACGATGAAATGGATGGTGGCCCGTTCAGCGATGCCCGACAGTTGTGTGGGATGCAGGAAGCCTTCCCGGCCCTCGGTCGTTTCGGGGGTGAGGTGGTCTTTGGGGAGAGCGGCGACGATTTCAGAGGCAATTTTAATGGCGTTCTCCATTTTGCCCTTGGCGAAGCCGGGGTGCGAGCTGACGCCGTCGATGGTCACGACGGCTGCATCGGCAGAAAAGGTTTCGTCTTCCAGCGAGCCTCTTTTCTCGCCATCGACCGTATAGCCGAAAGCGGCGCCCAATTTTTTCAGATCGACGTGTTCCACGCCGCGCCCTACTTCTTCATCGGGCGTAAACAGGATGCGGATGGCGCCGTGTTTGACCTCCGGATGGGCCAGCAGGTAGCGGGCGGCGTCCATGATCTCGGCAACGCCGGCCTTGTTGTCGGCGCCGAGCAGCGTCGTGCCGCTGGCGGTGATGATATCGTTGCCGATTTGTTCCTTGAGGTTGGGGTGCTCTTCCGGATCGATGACCACATTGGGATCATCGGGCAGCACGATGGGCGAGCCGTTGAAATTCTTGTGAATGATGGGCTTGACGTCCTTGCCGCTGGCATCGGGAGACGTGTCCATATGCGAACAAAAACATATCACCGGCACATTCTTATTAGTGTTGGACGGAATGGTGGCGTAGACATAGCCATGCTCGTCCATGTGCGCGTCGGAGATCCCCAGTTCGAGCAATTCCTGGACCAGCACCTTGCCCAGGTCCTTTTGCTTTTCGGTAGAGGGGAATGAGGTGGCATTGGGGTCCGATTGCGTATCGATCTTTACGTAACGAAGAAAGCGGTCGACCACGCTGAATGAATAATTATCAAAATTCATCGCTGAAAATTTTTGTGGAAAATCATATTGAGTTGAATCGCTAAAGTAACAAGATGGGGTGAATGATCGTTGGAAATGCTCGTATTTTTTGCGATTTTTGCGCCGCAATCAACTTTAACGGTTTGTTAAGAAGCATTTTTCCTCCTTCTTTCGTTCTTCGCTCCGGGATGTAGCTGTTACTATTGTAACTACGCCTCGTCAAAACGTTTGTATTACCTTTTAACCAAAATACCCATTCACATGAGAAAATTCTTTTTTCTGTTTGTCATCGCAGCCGCTACGGCAATTTTCCTGAACACCGGTTGTACTGACGACCCCATCATCCAAATCGACCCGACGATCACCCTGGTACAAGTTGACCCCACCAGCGTTCGTCCCGACTACCCCACCGACGATTTCTCCACCAGCGACCTGAACGGTTTTTCCTATATCGCCATTCGGGCTACCGCCGGCACTGATGATCTGGAATCGCTCACGGTACTGGAAGACGGCGTGAAAGTTGACGCCAGCCGCCTGTATTTCCGCGACCTGAATACCAACACGGACGTGACTGTACAGAACCCCATCCTCCTGCTGGGATTTGAAAACGAGGCACTGTGGGAGATCGGCATCGATCCGCAGGATGACTTCTCGACCAAAACGTATTCGGTACAAATCGAAGATGCAGGTGGAGCAACGGCTTCCGTTTCCATCGACATTACTACCTTCGACCCGGGTACGCCGATCGAAAATACGCTGACGGGCAAACTGCTCCTCAACCAGGCTGGTCCTGCCGGCACCGGCGCGCTTGACCTCGATACGGGTGAAGGCACCGGTACTACCGGAGCTGGTTCGGCAGATGCCGACATCCGCGATTGGGGTATCAACCTGGGTCTTCCGGTAGACCAGAACTGGCTGCGCCAGATCGGCCCGATCAACGGCACCGAAGTGCGCGTTCCCGGTGGCCTCCCCGGCGACTTCAAATTCACCGACATCGCTACCAAAGAAGAAATCCAAGGCTACTTTGCAGCAGGCGCTGCTCTGCCCAACGATGGTGGTTCCAAGAGCGACCCTGTTGAAGTAGGCGACTTCTTCGTAGTGAAAAGCGCTAACGGCAGCCGCTTCTACTTCCTCGAGTGCACGGAAGTAAACGTTACCCCTGCCGACAACGCCGACTACTACGAATTCAGCATCAAGTACTAATCCCTTTCCAGGGAAGAAAAGAAAAAGGGTGAGGCCTGGCGTCTCACCCTTTTTCTTTTAAGCTGGAATGGTTTTCAGATCGAGCCCTCCGAAAGTGCCGGAACTCATCCAGAGCAGCACGGTATTCTCCGGCGCATGCTCTTCTACCCAACGCTTCAGCT
The DNA here is from genome assembly GCA_049306275.1 of Saprospiraceae bacterium. Classification (GTDB taxonomy): domain Bacteria; phylum Bacteroidota; class Bacteroidia; order Chitinophagales; family Saprospiraceae; genus JADJTT01. The sequence continues at coordinate 102,415 of JBAQQB010000173.1, forward strand.
CCTGCTGCTGGGTAAACACCTTCACATCCGGCCGCTGAAAGGCTTGCCGCACTTTCCCTTCGTCAAGCGGAGGTAATTTCTTCATCTCCAGCGTATGGGGCGTAAAAAACACGGCCGCTTCGTCGGCCGCATCCAGGGCATGTGCGTATTCGGGCAGGAAAGCAGGATTCAAGCTGCTGAAGGTATGCAACTCCAGGCAGGCGATCAGCCGCCGGCCCGGGTGCCTCTCCCTGACCGCCTGCACGGTAGCGCGCACCTTTGAAGGGGCGTGTGCAAAGTCCTGGTACGATATGAAGCCTTCTCGCTTAACCAGGGGCTGCAAGCGTTTTGACGCTCCCTTGAAAGTAGGAATGGCGCTGATCAGCATTTCTTCGGAAATCCCCAGCCTCCTGCAAACCTGAATAGCCGCCTGCAGGTTGGCGAAATTATGCCTGCCGATCAGCGGGGTGGTGACCCAACTCCCACCAAGCTGCACCTCAAACTGCGCACCGGCAAGCCGGGCGGGAAAAGGTTGATAGGGAATACAGGAAATCTCCCGGGGAGCCCCCTGCGCCAACTTCACCAGATGCGGGTCGGAATCATCGTACCAGACCATACCTCCTGGCTCTACCGTAGTCAGGAAGTGCCGGAATGCCTCCAGGTAGGATTCAAAAGTGGGGAAAACATTAATATGATCCCAGGCTACGCCGGTCAGGACAGCCAGGTGAGGGCGGTAGTGATAGATCTTGGGCACTAGGTCGAGCGGTGAGGCAAAATACTCGTCGCCTTCCAGGACCATCAGCGGCGCCTCGCTCAGGCGGGTCATGGTCTGAAAACCCTCCAGCTGGGCGCCCACCAAATAATCGAACTCGGCGCCCGCTTCTCGCAGGAAGTGCATGATCATGGAGGTAGTGGTGGTTTTGCCATGACTGCCGGCCACCACTACCCTAGTTTTATCCCTGGCGTGTTCAAAGAGAAAAGAAGGATAGGAATAAACCGGCAGTTTCAGCTCCAGCGCCCGCAGCAACTCCGGATTATCGGCCCGGGCGTGCATGCCTAGAATGACAGCGTCGAGACCGGCATGGATGCGTTCGGGAAACCAGCCCGTCTGATCGGGCAGCAGGCCCCTGGCGGCGAGGCGTTCGCGGGCCGGATTGTATATCTCATCGTCTGAGCCGCTCACTTCGTGGCCGTTCTCCTGTAAAGCCAGCGCAATATTGTGCATGGCGGCGCCGCCAATGGCAACTAAATGGATTCTCATTCGTTTAAAATTTTCCGTATATTTGCGGCTTCAAAATATAAAACCCTCATTTTGCGTTTTCGGATTCAGACCATAAACATATCCAAATCCATCAGAATGAAAAAGCCCTCTTTCAAATCCTTGCTCGCAGTTGCCGCCTTGTTCGTAGCCCTCAGCACCCTTTCCTCCTGCAACAGGGGTTACGGCTGCCCGGATATCACGGTGAACACAACGACGGTTCAGGTTGTTAACCACGCGATTCAATCGCTGGTAAATCATGATTAACTGGATTCCTATCCAAGACATTTCTCAGGTCGAAGAGATCAAGGCGTATTCCGGGCAAGTTCCCTGCATCATTTTCAAGCACAGCACCCGCTGCTCCATCAGCACAGTAGCCAAATACAGGCTGGAGGGCGACTGGGATGTGCCGGAGGAAGCTGCCCGGGTTTACTTCCTTGATCTCATCGCATACCGCGATGTTTCCAACTATATAGGGGAAACGTTTGCGGTCTATCACGAATCGCCCCAAGTCCTGCTCATCCGCGGCGGCGAATGCGTTTTTGACGCTTCCCATCTGGATATTTCAGCTCCGGAATTGCGCGAGATGATCGGGGTTTCCGTTTGAAGCCATGCCAGACGAGATCATACTGACGAGCGACGGGTCGCATACGATCCTCTCCTCCCGCTATGGGGTAACCTATCACTCCCGATTCGGAGCGATCCAGGAGTCCATGCATGTCTTCATCCAGGCAGGTCTCCACTACAAAGCCGCTCAATCTTCCCGGCTGTCCGTGCTGGAAATGGGCTTCGGCACGGGTCTCAACGCCCTGCTCACCCTGATCGAAGCTCAGCGCAAGCACATCGATATCGACTATGCCACCGTAGAGGCATTTCCCCTGGATATCCAACAGGCAGCCCAACTCAATTTCACCACCGTGCTGGAAATGCCGGAACTGGAAGAGACCTTCCAGCGCATGCACCGGATGGACTGGGGGCTCAGAACAGCCCTCGCTCCCGGTTTTCACTTCACGAAATGGAAAACCGCGTTCGAACAATACCAGCCGGAGCGCCCTTTTGACATCATCTACTTCGACGCCTTCGCACCCGGCGCCCAACCGGAATTGTGGGAATTGCCCCTGCTGGAAAAAATGTACACAGCCCTAGCTCCAGGAGGCGTACTCACCACCTACTGCGCCAAAGGCAGCGTAAAACGCAATCTCAAATCGCTGGGATTTTCCCTGGAAGCCCTGGAGGGCCCTCCCGGAAAGCGGGAAATGACCCGCGCTATCAAAGCCTGAGCCATTAATTGCCCACCTGAAAGAAAAACTCTACCGACTGGGGTGAAAACCTGACATTTTTCACATAATCCGGTGAGCAGGTCAGGTTCAGGGGCACAGTGTTCTGACTGGACCGTTGTTCGATGCCGCTCAGATCCGCTTCGATGGTGAAATCGGAGGCATTTACGAGATTATACGCACTCATGCCCACTACACAGTAAACCGTCACCGAGCCGGGGAAAATGCGGATACTCTCCGGCGCATGGTTGACGTTGACCGGGACGTAGAAAACGGTTTTCTCTACCACCGGTTCGACATTGACCTCAAGACGGGTCTCCGCGACATCAAATTCCAATACCCCCTCTTTATCTTTTGCCAGTGGAATAGTGGCCGTGAACCCCGACTTCAACAGCGGGGTCTGCCCGGGCTCCGTTGGCCATGACTTCAGCTCTCCCACAATGGAGGCCGGGCCGGTTATCGTCAGGCTGTCGGGAGTAAGGAGGAATGGCGATTGCAAATCGTGCTGAGGCTGAAGCCTGATTTGATAAGCCAGTAAAAGGGGCACGCGGCGGGTGGCCCGGGCTTCATATTTCAGGGAGATGAAATCCAGGTTTATGTTTTTTACAGCCAGATTGTCTTGCGAAAGCAAGCCTTGTAGCCGGTCGATGATCAGCCGGCGGTCGAGCAGGGAAGCAGGCAGTTGGTTCAGGTCGAAGACCAGGACTTCTTTTTTTCGAAAAATGGAATGATACAGCAAGTTCCAACCCGTGCCGCTGACCTGGGCAGTCACCAGCTCAGGAGGCCTTTGGGTAAAGGCCTCCTGAGCTGGCAACACGTACTGGCACTGAAATGCCCAGTCGGTCTCATATTGTTGTGAAAGCTTGACGAGGAACCAAAAAACGGCCGCAATCGCGAAACAGATCAATAGATCGGCCCGGTCTTCCCGGAGCGTAATGCGAATTTCCCTGTTGAATAAGGCGATTGGGTTCATACCTGAAGCCGTGGTCAGGATTCGCTGGTCGTCGTAGTGCTATTGCTGGCAGGACGGTTGGCTGCGATTTTGTTGACCATTTCCGTCATCTCCTTGGAGATGGCGCTTTTTACCACCCGGATAAAGACCTTGCTTCCAACCTCAAGGGTCACGATATCATCTTCGATCTTGTTGATCCGGCCGATGATCCCGCTGCCGGTGACCACCTCGTCGCCTTTTTGCATGGAATCAACGAATTTGGTCTGTTCTTTCTGCTTCTTTGCCTGAGGGCGGATCAGAAAGAAGTAGAAAACCACGAAGATCAGGGCGAAAAACAGGAGGTTCATGTAAGATGCAGGTCCTGCGGCCTGGAGAAATAATGCTGTCATATTAGATTATTTGATGTTCTGCGGTTTGACAAATCCTACCAGGGCTACCTTGGTCTGGGAAGGATAGGTGTTGGCTGTAATGGTTACCTCTTTGCGCTGGGCTTCCGGTTTATTCAGGGTATTGAACACCACCTTGACCTCGCTTCCCTCTCCGGGAGCAATGGCCTCTGTGGGGTATGAAGGCACGGTACAACCACAGGTAGAGCGGGCATCGGAAATCAAAAGGGGAACCTTACCGGTATTGGTAAACCGGAAAATATGGACGACCTCCTCCCCTTCCGTAACTTCTCCAAAGTTAAATTCCTCCTCTTCAAATGAGATCTTTGCCACATTGACCGTATCAAGCGGTTGGTTGGCCGTAGCCGGATTGCGGATAATGGAAGAGATCGTACCGCCGACCGGAACCTCCTCTACCCTTTTGCCTTCTTCGGAAGCCGGCTGGCAGGAAAGAAAGGCAAGTGCAAAAAGTGCAGGAAAAATTGAGAACTTCGTCTTCATCATTCATTCATTAACACGGGGCAAAGGTACATTTTTTGCCCATATTTAAAATGAGAACAACAAGGCCATTGTTCAAGCCTATTTTCCTCATTGGCATGATGGGCTGCGGAAAATCTACCACAGGAAAACAACTCGCCAACCTCCTGGGTTGGCCCTTTATCGACCTGGATCGGTTAATTGAAGACGAAAGCGGCCTTTCCATCCCGGAAATATTCAGCCGCTATGGGGAGGAGAAATTCCGCCAGCTGGAACGGGAAGCATTGCACAAGACCCTGGCTATTCAGGAACCCTTCGTGGCAGCCACCGGTGGCGGCACGCCCTGCTTCTTTGACAACATGCTGAAAATGAAAGAAAAAGGTTGGGTTGTTTACATCCGCACTCCAATCGAAATCCTGGTAAGACGCCTCGCGAAGGAGGCGTCTGAGCGCCCTTTATTTTATCCTCAAAATGGTGAGAAAATTCTAACTGAGTTAATAAAAAAAAGAAAGGAGTATTACGAGCAGGCTCACATCGTCTACGAACAAAAACGCGAGGGGATGAAAATTGCGGAGGAATTGTTTGGGTTGGTGAAGAGTGAAGGGTGAAGAGTCCCTTCACTCTTCACCCTTCACCCTTCACCCTTCACTCTTCACTTATTTCATAATCACCAGCTTCTGCACTGCGCTACCGCTCTGGGTTTGCAGTTGCACAAAGTACATACCCGGAGCGAGCGCTCCGGTTTCAATGCTGAATGAGCTCTTACCAGCGCTCAGTTGTCCCTGAAAGACATTGCCAACGATGCGGCCGTTCGTATCCAACAGGCGGATTGCGGCCCACTGGGTGGAAGCCATATCGACCTGGAGCATCGGCATAAGGCCCTGGTGCGCCGGGTTGGGCGACACCGACCAGTCGCTGAGCGACGTAACTTCATTGGCCGAGAGGATCAGTTCGAGCGGGAAGGTGGTACCATCGGGCAATGCCACCCATACGCCGAACCCAGGCTCAGCGCCGCTGAGGAAACCGGAAGCGAAGACCACGGCAGCGCCGCCGTCCAACCCTGTGATATCCGCGGCATAGGTAGCCACCACCGTCGAGTTGTCGTCGGCAGGCGTGATGTCGAGTTCATAGGCGCCGGCAGGCACGTTGAGGTAGTCAGCGCTGAACTCGCCGTAGGCGATGTTGTCGAAGAGTACCGGACCGCCGTCGGAAACCAGGACATCCACTTCCGGAGCATCGGGCGAGCCGTGGTAGAGCAGGAGGTCTACGCCGGACGCTGCGCTCTCGCGGCCGCCTGCATAGACTGCCAGACCGAAGGGCGTCGTCGGGTCGCCGGCTACGCCGGTAGCCATCACGACCAGGGTCTGGCCGTTTTCGCCGAACACGACCGGTGCGTCGAACACCGCGTCGGTCGCCGGGTTGCCGCCCTGCGGTACGATGGTGACCTGAACCTCTTCATTCGCAGGCGTAAACAGGTAGGGCGTTGCCTCGCGGAATCCCAGATTCGGAATTGCAAGAGCGCCATTCAGGTAAACGTCGACCGTTGGATCGGGAGAGTTGTGGATGATCTGGGTGCGGGAAATTTCAACCGCTTCAAGTTCATACACGTTTCCTTCAGCATCGGCGGCGAAGAGGCCGAAACCGGGCGTACCTCCCAGGAGGCCGGAAGCGAAGACCGTCAGGGCTGCGTCTTCCAGAAGACTCAGCGGGGCCAGGAAGGTAGCCACGATATCAGGACCGCCGGTAGCACGGATGTCGAGGAAATAACCTTCGGCTGGCAACTCCAGATAGCCGGCGTATTCGCCATATGCCAGGTCCGTTACCAGGTTGCCGATGGTTCGCGCATCGATATCAACTGCAGGCGCGCCGGGGGAGCTGTGCAGCGCAAGCACGTCAACATTGCCGGCTTCTGCAGCCTGCTGCCTCGCGCCTGCATAGATCTGAAGGCCAAAGGGAAAATCGGGATCGCCCACCAGACCGCCAGCCGTCACGATGTAGTTTTCACCGCCTTCCAGACCACCGGGCAGCGGGAAAGTTGCGATCGCGTCAGCCACGGAAGAACTGTTGCCTGGCGCTACGCTGATCGTCAGCGGGAGGCCCGCCGGGATGGCGAAGAAACCGGTTGCGGTGCGGAAACCGAAATCACCAACGGCCAGACCACCGTTGAGGTACACATCGACCACTTCCGCGCCCGGGCTGGGAGAGTTGTGGATGATATTGACTTCAGCAAATTCGGTGATCTGCGGAATTTCGATCACATCGCCATTCGCCAGGGCTGCAAAAAGGCCGAAGCCCGGGTTGCCGCCCACCAGACCGGAGGCGAAGACCGTAGCAGCGCCGCCACCCAGGCCCTGCAGGTCGGCGTAGAAGGGAATGTCCACCCCAAGGCTGGGCACGCCCACGGTCAGGAAATACGGCGCTGCGGGAGCGCTGACATAGCCGGTGAATTCGCCATACGTTACATCAGTAGCAAGGGTACCTGTCACGACCCCGAAAACGGAGACGTCGACGCCGGGAGCCCCGGGCGAGCCGTGCAGGATATTGAAGTCTACGTTATCCATGGAAGCGCTGCTCTCGCGGGCATCGGCCTGGACATCAAGGTCAAAGGGGAAAAGTGGATCACCCGCGATACCATTAGCCACCACCACATAGGAACCGCCATTTGCCAGCGTCAGCGGGCCGCCGGTATACACGTTGATCACGGAGGGGTCGCCACCCGCCGGGGTGACGGCGAGGTCAAGAGGCGTTTCAGCAGGAACGAAGACAAAAGGCGTGGCCGTACGGAATTCAAATCCGGGCAGGAACAGGTCGCCATTCACGTAAATATCGACAGTGGGCGAAGGCGAGTTGTGGATCAGCTGCACGCGGGCCACCGGCGAAGCGGGCAGTTCAACGACCGTGCCGTCAGGCAAGGCCGCGAAAAGGCCGAAAGCGGGGCTGCCGCCCAGCAGGCCGGAGGCGAAAACAGTGGCTGCGCCGCCTGCCAGTCCTGACAGATCAGCGCGGAAAGTAGCAACGATGCCGGGGTCGCCCGCAGCGCGGATATCGAGGTAGTAGGTAGCCGGGTCGACGGACAAGTAGCCGGCATATGCCCCAAAATCAAGCGACTGGATCAGGGTACCGACCGTGCGCGCATCGACGTCGACAGCGGGCGCATCGGGAGAGCCGTGGAAAACAGCGACGTCGACCTTGCCAGCCACAGCAGCGGACTCCTGCGCTGCGCCATTGACATACAGATTGAAGGGCTTGTCCGGATCACCAACAATACCTGCCGCAGTAACCACGTAGGTTCCGCCGTCAGCAAGGCTTCCGATCGGGAAGCTGGCCACAGCAGGGTCTGCGGGGGTGCTGGGGTTGACTTTCACATCGACGGTCAGATCGGCGCCCGAAGGCACATCCAGAAAGGGAGTCGCTGCCCGGAAAGGCACTGCGGTGAGTTGCGGAAGCAAGGCCCCGTTGACGTAGATGTCGACGACCGGACCGCTGCCCGTGCCCGGTGTGGGCGAGTTGTGAATGATCTGGACCCTGGCTGTCTGGGCCTGTGCGAACACAACCGCCAGCATTAGGGCCACCATGGTAAGCCACTGTTTCATAATCTTATTTTTTTGGTTAGAAATGAGAGTACAACAAAGCCCCTCCCACCCTGTTCACAAGAATGCATCAAATGACCCTTGAAAATAAATTTTGGCTATTTTTAGGCATTTTTGAAAGACACCGCATGCCCCATTTGCAGCTCAACATACCGGTACTCATACAGCAATCTGGCTCTACCTTCACGGCGAGGCCGCTGTTTCTGCCTTTTCCGGCCGTTCAACACGACAAGTTCGAGAAGGCCATCGCCCTGTTCAAATCCAGGATCAGCGAACAGTTCAAGGGATTCCGCCTGCACCGGGGCAATATGGAAATCGTATTCTGGTATCAGTTTGCCCCTTTGTACGAGCTCAGGCATTTTTCTTTCAAATTCCAGATCAAGCAAACCACCGTAAACGGCTCTTTTTCCGTCGTACATTTCGACATGGCGGGAAAAACCTTTCTCAGCTTTCCCGGATTCGAAAACTACATGGCCATGTTGGGAGAAGACAAAGCAGGGATCATGGAAGAAGCTGAGCGCATCATCCAGAAACTATTGCTCAGGGAATACCAGAAAAGCCCCGAACAATTCGACCCTTCGCAGTTTCTTGCCCCAAAACGGGAGTTTGTCACGGATATACCCCAGGAGGTCTATATCGCAGAAGGCCCCTTCAAGTTTCGGCAGCCCAAACCGGGTTTCTCCTTCCAGTTTTTCCGGCAGGCTTATTCCTTCATTGGAGAAGTAGAGCTCAACAAAGTCGGTTATTCCCTCAACAACCTCTACCCCAACGATCTCCGCCGTGCCTGGTTCCGGGAAGAACTGGTTGAAGAAATTTCCCGGGCCGTTTTCCAGGGCGCCAATACCCCGATCGCTATCGTAGGACCGGAAGGCGCTGGCAGGCACTCTATCCTGGAAGAAGCCCTTTTCAGGTATGTACGCGACGAGGCAGGCAGCCCCAACGCGGCCAGGCAAAAGATCTGGTATATGGACCCCACGAGGGTCATCTCCGGGATGTCGATCGTGGGGATGTGGGAAAAGAGGCTGGAATCGATGCTTCAGTTCATCATCGGCTCGGGACCGAAGTACCGGAACGATAAAATCCTGGTCAACAACCCCGTAGCGCTTACCCGGATCGGGCGTTCCGCATCCAACGACATGGGCATGAGCCAGGTGCTCAAGCCTTATCTGGAAAAGAGATCGTTCCAACTCCTGCTGGTCGCCACACCGCAGGAGTGGAAACTTTTGCAGGAAAAAGACCGGGCTTTCACCGACCTCTTCCAGGTGATCCGCGTCAACCAGCCCGATCTGGAACTGGCATTCAAAATGGTCATGGAACGCCGGCGCGCTCTGGAGGCGGCCTATGAATGCCAGTTCACTATCCAGGCCATTCAGGGCTTGTTTTCCACCTACCGCAACTTCTTCCGGAGCAAGGCCCTGCCCGGGGTGATCGTCAAGTGGATGCAGCAGTTCGCCGTCAAATACCAGGGCAGGCTGATCGACTACCACCCCGAGGTGCTGGATGAATTCAGAGGCATCAGCGGGTTTGAGGAGTTGCTGCTCGACTCCAACCTGACCTTTCAGGAAAACGAGGTAGAGTCGGCCCTTTCGCGAGCGCTCGTCGGCCAGGAGGAGGCCGTAAACGCGCTGTCCCATACCATTCACCTGATCAAGGCCCGTTTGGCGACGCCCGGCAAACCGCTTGCCTCCTACCTGTTCATTGGTCCGACAGGCGTGGGCAAAACCCAGGGCGCAAAGGCCCTGGCCGGGTTTCTCATGGGCGATGCCAGGCAGATCATCCGCTTCGATATGAACGAGTATATCGATGGAGGGGCTGTCGATCGGTTGGTGGGCAACTACTACCAGCCCGAGGGGCAGTTGATCAGCAAGGTCAGGTACCAGCCATTCGGCATCTTGCTGCTGGACGAGATTGAAAAAGCACACCCCGGCGTCCACGACCTGCTGCTTCAGGTCCTGGACGATGGCCGCCTCACTGACGGCCGGGGACGCACCGTCGACTTTTCCAACAACATCATCATCATGACCTCGAACCTGGGCGCGCGCGAGGTTTCTTCACGGGTGGGCTACCGAAAAGATGGCAAGGAAGATGCAGCCATTTACCAAAAAGAAGTCAAAAAATTTTTCCGCCCCGAGTTCATCAACCGCATCGACCGAATCGTGGTGTTCAACCCGCTGCGGATGGAACATATCCTGGAGATTGCCAGGCTACAAATCCAGGAACTACTGCAGCGGGAGGGCTTCCTGCGCCGCACCACCATGGTCAATATCGCCCCCCTGGCATTGGAATGGGTCGCAAAGCGCGGCTTCGACAGTCAGATGGGAGGTAGAGCCCTGAAGCGGCAGATCGAGAAGGACCTGACCTCGCTCACTGCCGAACAGCTCATTTCCAGCAAGGCTGACCAACCTGTTTTCTTCGACATTTTTCTGGAAGATGGCAAACTGACGCCCCGCATCACTCCCCTTTACTTCGCCGAAAGCCTGCCTGAAGGATGGATACCTGCCTTACCCGCTGCGACCCAGGTCGTCCGCTTTTACCAAAAACTGCTGCAAATCGTCGAAAAACTCGATTTCTCCATACAAGACCTGGCGGCAGGCAGCGACCCTGATGAAGACCGCCCGGTATTTTCCTCCGGAAAAGACAAGGGAGAGATCAACCTGAGCCTCTTTCAGGCAAAAGACCAAGCCCGAGAACTCAAGGAGCGGATCAAGATGACCCTGATGAATCAGGAAGACCATTCCACACAACAGCCGCCTGTGCTGCCATTCAGATTAAAAAAATCCAGCGGCCCCTTTCGGTGGAATGAAAATATCAACAAACAACAAATTCAAGACCTACTTTTTCAAAGACAAGCCCTGCATGAGATCTATACCCGCTACCAGCACGGCATGTCCAGCTTTGACAGCAGCGCCACGGAATTCCTGCAAGACTACCTCGACATAGCCTTCCTTTCCCTGACGAAGCTGGCGCTGCAAAAAAAACGCCTCGACAAGGGCCTCTTCCACATTCGCAGCTACCTCAACGGCAAGGGCAAGGAACAAATCGACCTGATGCTCAGATGGTATGAAGAACTACTAGAATCCATGCAGATACCCTTCAGAACCGACTGGCGGAAAAGCCAGATAGAAGCGGAAGGCTACGGCATTGCCGAACTCTTCAAAGCCGAGGAAGGAATACATCTTTTCTTCTCCGGCCAGGAGGCCCCACTACCCCTGCTCACCTACTGGCTCCCCGACCGCAGCAAGGCAAAGCCCATGGGCCTCCACCGGCAGATCATCAGGCTGTACGATGAAAACCGCACGATCACTGACCTGCGGACAGGACTGACCAATACCTTCCAGATCACCCCCGCTGAAATGAAAGTATTCCTTTTCGCCGGCCTGCCGGAAAAACTCAGGCAAAACCTGATTTCCAAATAATGCGCATTTTAACCCAAACTAATAACAGCAGGAGTTGTTAAACAGGCGAACAAAATACTTTCACCGAAATCACCATGGCAACCGTAAAATTTACATTTGAAGATACTGCTATACCCCCTAAAACGGTACAAAATGTGGAAGCAGGCTATTCCATTCTGGAAGTAGCCGAAGACAACGACGTCCATCTCAACCACAATTGCGGAGGCGTCTGCGCCTGCAGCACCTGTCACGTCTACATCGAAAAGGGGGAAGACTTCCTGGAAGAAATTTCCGAGAAAGAAGAAGATTTTATCGACCGCGCTATCAACCCCAGGCTCGAATCCCGCCTGGGCTGCCAGTGTATCATCCTCGAAGACGAGGCCGTTATCGAGGTACAGATACCCGACCAGTCGCGCATCATCGGACATGAACATTGATCCCATCTCCAATTCACACAACAGCCCAATGAAAAACATTGACGACCTGCCCATTAACTGGAGCGACCACGAAGACATCGCCATGAAGCTATACGAGCGATTTGGCGATGATTTCACCGAATCGAACATCTACCGCATCCGCTTCACCGAGCTGATCGAGTGGGTGCTGGAAATCCCCAATTTCGAAGGCACCCGCGAAGAGTGCAACGAAGGCCATCTGGAGCAGATCCAGGCCAAATGGGTGTACGAATGGCGCGATAACCAGTAGGCGATATGAATACACTCGAGCGCTTCCGCCCCATCAAAGCCTTTATCTTCGACGTCGACGGCGTGATGACCAACAGCGAGATCATCGTCCTGGAAGACGGCAGCCTGATCCGGAAAATGAACATCCGCGACGGCTATGCCCTGCAGCGGGCAGTCCGGCAGGGCTATAAGGTCGCCGTCATCACCGGCGGCAGCTCCACGGGAGTAGCCGACCGCCTTCGCAAACTCGGCATCGAAGACATATACACCGGCGTACAGGACAAACTGGAGGCCTATGAGGACCTCCTTCAGAAATACGACGGGCTGAAGGAAGAACACATCCTGTACATGGGCGACGACCATCCCGACTACGAGGTCATGCGGCGGGCCGGCCTTCCAACCTGCCCAAGGAACTCAGCTCCGGAAATCCTCCAGATCAGCCAGTACATATCTCCGCTGGAAGGCGGTGCGGGATGTGTGCGGGATGTCATCGAGAAAACGCTGCGCATCCATGGCAAATGGCTGGATGAGTCAAAAGATTAGGCCCTGGCTCATAGCCCTGAGCGTCGTCAGGCCGGTAAATCTCCTGTTCATCGCCCTGACGCAGTACCTGATTTTTTTCCATTTTCTCTTTCCCCTTCTGCGCTCCGCCGATGCGACGCCCCTTTTGCACGGATGGAGAGCCTGGGCCTTTTTGCTCGCCACGACCCTGGTGGCCGCAGCGGGCTATGCCATCAACGACTTTTACGACATCGCCGGCGACCGGATCAACAAGCCCCGAAAAAGGTTGCTTGGGAAGGAGGTGCACCTCAACCACGCAAAATCCCTGACTTTTTTTACCATTTTGACCGGCGCAGCCCTCTCGCTGGCCGTCGCATGGGATATCGGCGCCTTGCACTTGTGGGTGCTTTACCCCACGGCCCTGTTTTTGCTCTGGGCCTATTCCCGGTACCTGAAAGGCACCCCGATTCTGGGCAATTTGCTCATCGCGGCCCTTTGTGCCCTGGTGATCGGCATCGTGTGGTTCGCCGAACGACGGGGATTGGGCCAGCTGCCACCAGCAATCGTTAACAGCCTGATTTTTTACCTGGGTTTCGCCTTTCTGGCCAACCTGTTCCGGGAGATCGTCAAAGACTGCGAAGATGTGCGGGGCGACGCCCATTATCATCAAAAGACCTTCCCTGTGCTCGCAGGATTGAACCGGGCAAAATGGCTGGCATTCGCCATAGGCGTCTTGCTGGAAGCAGCCCTGATATGGCTCGTCATCCATTTCTCAAATCAGTCAGATTGGGCGGGAGTGCTCTACGCGCTGCTCCTGCTGGCAATACCCCTCGGATGGGGACTGGCGCTGCTGGCCAACACAAAAGGCCCCAAGGATTACACCGCAGTGAGCAGAACGGCTAAATGGGTTATATTTGCCGGAGTTTTTCTGATCCTATTACTGCCCTGAACAAAAGCCAATGGATATCATCCGCAAAAAAGTCATACTCGCCTCCCAATCGCCCCGGCGCAGGGAACTTCTGGCCATGGCCGGCATCCGCTTCGAAGTCAGACCGGTACCGGTAGATGAGAGCTATCCGCCAGAACTACCCGTTTCAGCAGTGGCGGCCTATCTGGCGGAGAAAAAAGCCATGGCGGCCCACCCCTTCCTGGGACCCGATGAAATCCTGCTGACGGCCGACAGCATCGTCGCACTGGGCGATGAGGTATTCGGCAAACCCCTGGATGATGAAGACGCCGCGCGCATCCTTCGCAAGCTTTCGGGGCAGATCCACCAGGTCTACACGGGCGTATGCCTTTGGACTCCCGGGAAAAAGAAGGTCTTTACGGGTACCTCGCACGTACATTTCGGCGTTCTGACAGAGGAGGAGATCGGCTACTACATCCGCGAGTACCAACCATTCGACAAAGCAGGGGCCTATGCCATTCAGGAGTGGATCGGACTGTGCAAGGTAGAACGGATCGAAGGCACCTTCTCCAACATCGTTGGGCTCCCGATGGAGCTCGTGTACAAAGAACTCAAGGAATTCGACCGCGCATGAGACCCCTTCTCCTTTCATTTGCCGCCTTGCTGCTGCTGGGAATCGCTTCTTCCTGCAAAAAATACGAATTCGGGCCATACCTGAGCCTGCTGAGCAAAAAAGAGCGGATCGCGGGCGCCTGGAAGGTTGACTCCGCCATTACCCTCTTCGGCGACAACATCGCACCGGAATTTTCGACCTATACCTTTGCGTTTGAAAAGGACGGATCGGCAACGATCTTTTTCACCGCCACCGCCCTGCCTGATACCCTTTTCGGCGAATGGTCGCTGGAAGAAGAAAAGGATCTGTTTCAGTGGAGCGGCTTGGCGGGAGACACCACGGGTTTTTATTACGCCCGCAACGAGTCGTTCGACATTCTCAGGCTGACCGGCCGTGAATTCCGGCTCGCCGACAAGGACAACACTTTTCTGTACCTCAGCCCGAAATAGGCGGCATCCCTGCGCTGCGCCCCCTGATCACGGCGCAGATGATGGCCGAAGCCACAGCTGCGTTGAGCGATTCACCGGCGCTGCCCTCCTGCCGCGGGATGCCTATCCAGCCAGGAATCTTCCCTGCCACCTCAGGCGAAATACCGTGCGATTCGCTCCCGATCACGATCAGGGCGCGGGTAGACAGCGGCGCCTGGTAAAGGCTTTGCCCTTCCATGGAAGCGCCCCAAACGGGCAGTCCGGGATGGCGTAGTACCAGATCATCAAAAGGCAAGTATTCCACGGGGGTACGGAAAAAAGAGCCCATGGAGGCCTGGACGACTTTGGGATTGGCCCATTCCACGCAATGCGGCGCGCAAAAGACGGCGGCGAGGCCAAACCAGTCGGCAATGCGCAGGATGGTGCCCAGGTTGCCCGGATCCTGGATGCCGTCGAGAAAGAAAGACAGGCCATTTTCAACACTTTCTGCCCGAGGTGGCGCAGGCTCCATGGCGGCCAGCAAATACACCTTGTTGGGGGTTTGAAGAGAGGATATTTTCGACAGTTCCTCATCGCTGACCAGCTCCACGGGCCGCCCAGCCGCGGAAAGCAGTTTTTCGTTGGATTGTATCCATTCGGAAAGCGCGTATATGGCCTCCACTTGGTGCGGGGCCGAAGACAAAAGTTCGGCGGCTATTTTCTCGCCTTCGACGGCGAATTTGTTATACCTTTGACGGTACTTCTTTACCTTCAAAGATTGCAGGAACTTAATCTGAGCTTTGGATAGGGCCATGTCCGGATTTTTTCATTTTTTTCGGTTCACCATACTCAAGGCCTCCAGCCTTCCCTTATTGGCAGGAGTGGCTGCCCTGTTTATGCTCACGGCCTGCAACACGACCAAATACCTGGGGCCGGAGGAAACCTTTCTGGAGGAAAACCAGATCGATATCAAAACCGATCAGCAAATTAAGAAAAAAGGCAACTTAAAATACGAGCTGTCTACTCTTTACAAACAAAGACCCAATACCAATTTCCTGTTCGTTCCCAGGGAGTGGTTTCACTACCAGGTGCAGGATACGCTTGGGCAAGGCAAATTTAAAAAGGGATTCAAGCGGTGGATGATGCGGCAATTCGGAGAAGAGCCCGTCATGTACGACCCTGGGCTTACGGAGTCGACTGAGCGCTCGATGGAATTTTTCCTGCAGCATCAGGGGTATTTCCTGGCCAAGGTCCAGTCTTTTTACGAATACACAGACAAAGAGAACAAAAAGGTACAGATCAGCTATGAGGTTAAGCCCAACAGGCAGTATCTGATAGATACCGTGCAGTTCATTTCCCGCGACTCCAATATTCATCAAATCCTCCAGACTCTGAGCAAAAACACCCTGCTAAAAAAGGGTAACCCCGTAGATGTTGGCCTTTACGAACAAGAAAGCTCACGAATCGTCAACTACCTGAAAAACGAGGGTTACGCCTATTTCACACCCAATTATATTGCCAGCCTGGAGGCCGACAGCAGCGACTTCACTGCCAGGCTGACATTGGAGGTGCTGCTTCCTGCCAATGATTCCATCCACCGGACCTATACGGTCGGCGACTTGTACATCTACCCCAGTTACGACCCGGCCAACCCCATTCCATCCCAGGTCGACACCCTGGGCGAGGGCATTTTCCTGGTGAAGGACAGTACCCGGCTGCTGATCCGCGAGAAAGTGCTGATCAGTGCCATCTACCTGAATAAGGGAGACCTCTTCCGGCAGGAGAACTACGACCGCACCAACCGTCAGCTGAGTAACCTGGGGGTATTCCGGTTCGTGACCATCAAAGGAGAGCCCGATCCGGACATTGCCGGACAGATCAACTTTCGCATCTACCTGACCCCAAACAAACGCTATGCATTTGGTTCAGACCTGGAGGTTAACTTCAACACCTCCAGCAGCCCCCTGATACCCCGGCAGCTGCTCGGGGTTTCGGGCAACGTGAATTACCGCCACCGCAACCTGTTTCGCGGCGCCGAACTCTTTATCGCCAACCTGGAGGGCGGGGTCGACCTGAATGTAACTAACTTCAACCAGCCCGATTCCCTGGTCAACACCCTTGACCTGAGGGTGCAGAGCGATCTGTACCTTCCCAAATTTGTCGACTTTTTCAATTTCTACAAGCTGCTCGACCGCATGCGGGTCATCAGGCGGCCCTTCTACCTGTCGATGATAGACAAGGGGGCTACGCGCCTCTCCCTTAGCTACAACTACCTGGAACGCTTCGACCTGTTTATCCTCAACACCTTCAACACCGCTTTCGGCTACGACTTCAGTCCCTCGAACCGCCACAGGTATGTCATCAACCACTTTGGCGTCGATTTCCTCAGTCCCAAAATATTCCCCCTTTTCGAAGACCTCATCCTGAAGGGAAACGGGATATTGCGGCAGACCTTTGACACGACACAAATATTCACCGGCTTTTTGCTTCGTGATTTCAATTATACCTACACCGGGCTCACCAACCGGTTCGGGGAGTCGTCTTCGTTTATTTCGAGGCTGGAGCTGTCGGGCCTGGAAGTTTTTGGCGTCAATGCCCTCTACAATGCCCTGGCGCCGCCGGATAAGCGGCAGACCTTTACCCTGCCCCTCGGTCAGGAAAGGGCGCAATTCTTTCAGTTCGCCCGCTTTGAGTTTGACTTCCGGCACTACTGGAAGCTATCGAAAAACCAGTATTTCGTGCTCAGGTCGGCAATCGGGCTCGTCGCGCCGTTTGGGTATTCTTCCTCCGTGCCCTACGTCAAGCAGTTTTCTGCCGGCGGCCCCCAAAGCGTGCGGGCATGGAACGCCCGCGAGATTGGTCCGGGGGGCTACCAGGACTCGCTTGCCCGCAACCCGGGCACCAACCCCACCCTGTTCTACCAGGCCGGCGAATTTAAACTCGATTTTAACGCCGAGTACCGCTTCCCTATTTTCACCCTCTTCGGTATCAAATACGAAGGCGCCCTCTTCCTGGATGCGGGCAACATCTGGACGACCTACAAAGACACCGACAAGCCCCTGTCTCTCCTGCGCTGGACGCCGCTGTACAACGAAGACAACCAGAAAATTGCCGACAACCTCTTCAGGTATATCGCCGTGGGCACGGGGTTCGGCCTGCGCCTCGATTTTTCCTACTTCCTCTTCCGCCTTGACGTGGGAATGAAACTGCGCAACCCTTTCCCCATCACCGACGAAAACAACGTGATCATCGAGGAAACCTTTTGGCGAAGCCCCTTTCAAAATGGCATTCGCGACCTCAACCTGAACATCGGGCTGGGCTATCCCTTTTAAACGTTTTTGAACAATTCTTTCCTGCCGTATTTGCTGCAAATGGAGCAGTTCTCCGGCTTATGGCCCCTGGCGGGGCAATGCTCGCGGCCGAAATAGATGATCTGCAGGTGAAGGGAGTTCCATTTTTCCTTCGGAAAGAGCGCCTTGAGGTCTTTTTCCGTCTGCTCCACATTCTTGCCGTTGCTCAGCCCCCAACGCCAGGCCAGGCGGTGGATATGCGTATCAACCGGAAAGGCCGGCACGCCAAAGGCCTGCGACATGACCACCGAAGCCGTCTTATGTCCAACGCCGGGCAGCTCTTCCAACTCTTCGAACGATTGAGGCACCTTGCCACCGTATCGCTCCACCAGTATTTCCGATAGCTGGTGAATGGCCTGGGCCTTCCTGGGCGCAAGGCCGCAGGGCCGGATGATGGTCTCGATATCCTTCACATCCATTCCCGCCATGTCGCGCGGGTTCGAGGCCTCGGCGAAGAGGAAAGGCGTGACCTGGTTCACGCGCACATCGGTGCATTGAGCGGAGAGCACCACGGCGACGAGGAGCGTATAGGGATCCTGATGCTCCAGGGGAATGGGCGTTTCGGGATACAGCTCCTCCAGGATTTCCAGAATGGCGGCGGCTTTTTGTTTTTTCGTCATGCACATCGATGTTTACTGCCAGGCGGCCTGGATGCGGGAAACAAAAGACTGGGCACGGCCCTGCTCGACGAGCTGGATTTCGTAGGTGTTGCCGTCGGGCATTTTGAAAATGCGTTCCTTGTCCTTCAGCCCTGCCACCACCTCGTTGAAGGTCGTGTTGTTGGAAGCGACGTCCATAATGCCCTGCTTGAAGCCAAAGAAATAATAGTTGCCGCTGGGCGCCTGGAGATAGAGATAAAGGCGGTCGTCGTCGTCGAAGGGCATGCGCACTTCGATATAGCAGGTAAAGACCCGGTTCAGCATTTCGCCTTCGATACTGGCCAGGGGCAGTTTTTGTTTGGTGGAAATGAAGGACTGGTATTCCTGGTTCCATTCCATAGGTACCTTGCTGAACAGGAAGGTGTAGGGGTTGAATTTTTTGGGAATATCGAACTCGTTGAGCGTCACCACATCGATCGTCCGCTGGATGTCCTTGTCATCGGTAGGGAACAGTTCGGATACGGTTTTCTTGTAGAAAGTGGGATCATCCGCGTAAATGGCAGTAGGCGCCTCAAAACTGCTGGCCTTGATGTCGTTGACGATGAACTTGGTAATAGCGTCGGGCAGGATGAGCTTGACGCCCAGCATGAACTCGCCCTTGAGCTTTTGCGCCATCGGTCCGCCGGCCAGGGAGTCGACTGAAGTGCCTTCCGTTGTTTCGGCTTTTCCGGCCGCATCGATCTTGATGTATTTGAGCATGCCGCCGATATCGAAGCGCCCCTCCCCTTCCACTTTTCCGGTCTGGTTAAAGAAAGTAAGCTGGTTGCCTTTCAAGGCGCCGGCCGCTACCTTCAGGGAATCGCCAAAGATAAAGCGGTCGCCCGACGGCTCGTACTGGAAAAGGCCGGTGACGGGCAGTACCGGGCGGTCTTTGCGGAAATACAGGGGCGCCATGATACGGGGGTAGCAGAAATAAGACTCCTTGCTGAGGAAAAAGCCCGTTTTCAGGGGGTCGCCTTCGTAGTTGCGCGGTTCGTCGAAACGGATGGCCAGGTCGGTTTTGTCGCCCACGAAGTCGACCGAAAACCAATGTCTCGCCTGCAGGTTGGCATCCAGGCGGGCGAAGCCATTGAATTGCAGGTTGCGGGATTCGGAGAACAGGCTGATGGTTCCGCGGAATTCCGTCTTTTCATCGATGTAGAAGCGGTCCTCGGGCTTGACGTCGCCGGTAGCGCGCGTCACCGCAGGTCTTTCCGAGTACTTGCCCTTGCCGATGGGCTGGCCGATGATGTTATTGAACAGGATTTCCTGCTTCCGGCGGCCGATGTTGTATTCGTAATAGCCCTTGGCTGTAAAATTCCTGCGCCCTGAAATATTGGCCGTAGCCCGGTTAATGACGTGAAACTGATTAAGGGTATCGGCAACGATCCGGGCGTTTTCCAGCGTTCGCATCTCGCCATTCGATTCGATGAAAACCTCCCCTTTTTCCGTAAATATCCTGGCATCGGCGCTCACAATCGACTCCACTCCGGTAATGCGCAGGTTGTTGGATTTGAGATCGAACTCGGCGGCATCGCCCTGGAAACGGAGGGAATCCTTGTCGGGATGTGTGGAGGCAAAGGTGGCAAATGGCCTGCTCTTTGGCCGGAAAATGATTTTCTCCTCCCGCATATTCCAGTCGAAATCTTCCATAGAAGTGACATACTGTGTGCTGGGGAAGAAGGTCCGGTGAGATTCCAGCTTATTGGCTGAAAACTGCCCCATCTGGGTTTCAAAATCGACCGTACCTCTGACGTTCGACGTTCTCAGGGCCAGGTCGTCGGAATTGAAGGATTTGATGCGAAGGTCCGTTGTGTCGGCATGCACGGAAAAGGCGCCAAAGGAGAATAGTCCTGAGTTCATGGAGGCTTTTTCCCAGTGAAATTCACCGCGGCCTTTCAAACCGCCGGGGGTCAGGATCAGGGTGCCGTCAAGGAAGTGTTTCTTTTCCTTGAAAATCTCGAACGGAGCCCCCACCGAGGTGATGTACATACTATCCAGATAGGGCTGCCAGTCGATCTGCACGTCGTAACCGACAGCCTGGGGTATCTTGACCGGCCCTGTGCGGTCTTCCTGCAGGTCGAAGCGCTTCGCGCTACCTGTCATCCGCTTGGGTTCGAAGACGATGTCGTCGGAATTGACCGTGGCGCCGAGGTAATCGAGCCTGCCCTGGCCCAGAAAACCTTTGTTGCTCAACAAGATGTTGCCTTCAAACTGGCCTTTCTGGCGATAACAGGGATAGCCGCCCTTCGGGGTCGGAGAGTTGAATCCGAGGGAGGAATCTTCATCCTGCAAGACCAGGGTTTCCTCAAATACCGGGAAAATATCGGATGAGTACATGGAACCTTTGAAGCGGACCGCGCTCCGGTCGAATTGGTCGAGGCTGTTGAAGCTGAAGGGATTGAGCCGGAAATAGAAGGAATCCCTGACGTACACGCCTTTTCTGATCTCCGGGTTGTCGTAATACACAAAGCTGTAGTCTTTCGACTGCAGGGAGGGGAACATGGGGATATTGTCACGGCCCGACTTGTTGGAAGGCGCGTCGATGAGCAAGACACCGCTGAGGTGCTCGATCCGGGAACCGATGGAAAAAGCGGTGGGTTTGCCCTGGGCGTCCTTTTCCCCGCTGGGCAGGAAGATATCGAAAAATCGCACGGAGTCGAGTCCGATCTGGAACTTGTCGTAGTCGAGGTGAAAATCCTTTCCGGTGAGGGTGGCGAAGCCCGCGAAGAGGCGGCCGTCGAAGTCCATATCCCTGTTTCTGCCGATCACGGTTTGGCCGGCATAGGGTTTGAGCGCCACGGCCTGGGTCTGGCTGAATACGATGTTGTTCACCCCGCTGATGACGATCCGCTGGTCGTTGATATTGAAGGTGGCATTGGTCTGCTCGGTTTCCGACTCAATGCGAAGGGCGTCGTAGTCGGCTTTTTTCTGGCTGGCGTTGGCGTAGTGGAAGATCTTATCCTTCACCTCCACTTCCTGCAGATCGGCGTCATAACTGATAAAGCCCTTTGATACGAGGTCGTAGAGGAGGGTTTGGATGTTTTCGACGGTAAAACGGGAATCCAGCTTGGAAGCCAGGAAATCGGCGTCGAGCACCCGGGTGCCCTCTTTTTCAGACACCGCTTTGATAACGGCGATGGGATTGAAGGTGGCGATATTCTGGAAGCGCTGGTAGTCCGATTCCTCGAAATAATCGAGCGACTCGAACACCACCGGGGTCTTGCTGCGGTTGAGCAGGAGACTTTTTTCACCGAAGGTGATGGAGTCGCCCTGCACATAATAATTGATCTTATCGGCGTCGATATTGAGGTTGTGGAGGGAGCTGAAGAAGGGGTTGCGGTCGCTGCCCCGGTCGCCACGTGTCAGGTTTAGCTCGCGCTTGGGAATTTCGAAGCGAAGGTTGACGGAGGGGTGATACAGGGAGTCCTGTCCGAAATAAAGGGTAGCCGAAACCCGGTCGCCTGTGATCCGGTCTTCCCGCCTGATGGTAAACAGTTCGGCATCGGCTCTGAGGCGCACCACTTTGCCGTCGTCGAGGATTTCGAGGTGGGCAGGGTTTTGCTTATTACCATAGCCATAGACCGTCGTGCCCTGGAGCCGGAAGCCGCCTGTGTAATTAATGCCCTGGCCCAGGTTGGAGACCCGGAGCACATTTTCATAGGATTCAAAACGGGGGTAGGAACCGCCAGTGCCAGGGTTTTCGGCAGTCAGCTTGTCTTCCAGGCGGCCGCTGATCAGGCGCTGGCCGAAATAGAGGGGGTAGTGCAGGCGGGCGGAAGCCGCTTCATAGATCCCTTTTTCTGTTTCAATGATATACTGTTCCAGTTCGGCATACACATCGGGACCCAGGCCAAGGCGTTCCCAGGTCACCTTGCCTCCTTTGCCTTCCCAGCGGTTATCAGTGGGAAAATAGGTGCCCGAGGTTTGGTAGATGACAAGGGAATCCTGTTTTCTGACCCCGTACAAGTTGAGTTTCGGAAACTGGAGAATGGGCTGGCCATCCTGCAATTCCCAGGTAAAAGAAGGGGCATCGACAATCCAGTTGACCCCGGAAGTCGAGTTGCGGATCGCCTTGCGGGCGAAGAAGCCGTTGGAAAATTTCAGAAAGTCGAGATAGGCCACCGATTTATAGTTAGGGCTATCCATAATGCCCTTGAGCAATTCGTGCCATTCCAGCAGCACGCCATTGGAAAGGCCTTGTTTCTTCAGTTGGACGAGCGCCTGGAGATATTCGGAGAAGTAGGGGCTGGCCGAAAGGTTGCGGACGAGCATCTGGTTGGCAGTTGCGCGCAGGACTGTCAGGTCTTCCGGCGTGATGGCGCCGGTTTTGACCAGAGCGGCAAATTCGTCGTATATGTCCTTGACAGCAGAGATCTTGTTGGCCGTCACGAAAGCCTCCAACTGCACGAGAAATTCCCTGGGATCTTCCGGGAACTCCTTGGAAGCGGGCTGGGCCAGCGATTGAAAAAGGAAGAAAACGCAAAATAAAGATGTCAACAACAGCCGCATAGTGCCATTCATTTTAACAGGATTAAAAGATCGTGCTTAGGATGGACAGGATTTTCCTCTCAGTGCCTCCGGGTTAGCATCGCGAGCCACTGGCCCTTTTCCCTGACGGCTTCCACCTGGAACCCCGTCTGTTCGAGAGCCTGACTGATGATATCCCTGTCTGCTCCCAGGATGCCGGAAATCACGAGGAAACCGCCTTGGGGCAGCATTTCATATAACGGCGGGAAGGACTCCAAAAGTACGTGGCGGTTGATATTGGCCAGGATGATGTCGTAATGGCGACCCAGGACTTTCTCCAGCGTCCCTTCGATCACCTTGACTGACCCGGCCTGGTTGGCGCGGCAGTTGTCGGCGGCGTTTTCACAGGCGATGGTTTCGATTTCGAGGGCGTCGATGTTTCGTGCCCCCAGACGGTGGGCCAGGATAGCCAGGATGCCGGTGCCGCTGCCGTAGTCGAGCACGTTTTTACTTTTGAGCGGAAGCCCTTCCATGATCTCGATCATCATGAAAGTGGTTTCGTGATGTCCCGTTCCAAAAGCCATCCTGGGCTGGATGCAGAGTTCGTGCCGCACCGAGTCGCCGAAGGGGGGGGTGGAATTCAGCCCGGATGCCACAGAAGTTGCCAACCTGGATGGGCGGGAAGTTGGATTCCCAGACTTCATTCCAGTTTTGCGCCTGGATCCTCTCGATGCGCAGTTCAAAAGGGATGAGTTCATTGAGGCGGTCCAGTTCGGGCTTCAGCTTTTCCAGCGGCACGGAAGCCGGCATATAGGCGACGAGGCGCCCGCTTTCCGGTTCTTCAAAACTCTCGATGGGGAATCCGCTCAAAAGGCCAAGCAGGGCTTCCTCTAAACCGGGATCGGTCGAGAAATGAAAGGCAAAGTAGTCCATGTTCAATTACCGGGAACCCGGCTTTTTAGGTATTTGATGGTGGAGGGTGCGACGCCCAGGTCCGCTGGTATCGCACACCCCGGCATCGCAACCCTCAGGCCTATCTTCACGATAGCCAGATGGTGCACGGCATGGTCGAAGGCATACATCAACTCCCGGCCAACCGACGATTCCACGACCGGCCGTTCTTCTTTGTCATCGGGCAAGAAATCTGCCCTGACGCGCAGCGGCCGGGTTTCATCCAGTTGTTGCAGGCTCCTCTCTATTTCGGTGAGAAGCCCGGCAGCAAACATTGGATCTGACTCGATCCGCGGATCTCGTTTCCGGCAGGCATAATCCACGATGCCTTCCCCCGCTCCGGTGAGCAGGGATTGGTAGAAATTCAGGATATGCCGGATGTGCTGGCCGATGGAAGAGCCACCGAAGAGATCGAGTGGCCGGGCATAGGTTTCGGCGTCCAACAGGGTGAGCACCTCGCCGATTTGCCGGAGCACCCTTACATTGCCTTCCATACAGTTCATGGCCAGCATATTAAGGGTAGATGGCCTTTTGGGCTGCCTTCAGGGTGTTCATCAGCAGGCTGGTCACCGTCATGAGCCCGACGCCGCCGGGTACCGGGGTGATGTAGCTCGATTTGGGAGCTACTTCGTCGTACGCCACATCTCCTACGAGGCGGTAGCCTTTTTTACTGGCCGGGTCTTCGATGCGGTTGATACCCACGTCGATCACGACTACCCCTTCTTTCACCCAATCTCCTTTCACAAATTCGGGAATACCGATAG
This sequence comes from Saprospiraceae bacterium, assembly GCA_049306275.1. Classification (GTDB taxonomy): domain Bacteria; phylum Bacteroidota; class Bacteroidia; order Chitinophagales; family Saprospiraceae; genus JADJTT01. The sequence goes on from JBAQQB010000173.1 coordinate 127,013, forward strand.
CGGCGATCAGGATATCCGCGCGGCGGGTTTCAGCGGGCAGATCTTTCGTCCGGCTATGGGTCAGGGTGACGGTGCAGTTGCCTATTTTTGCTTTGCGGGAGAGCAAGATGCTGATCGGAGTGCCGACGATATTGCTTCGGCCTACCACTACGCAGTGTCTGCCATCAGTGGGGATATTGTAGCGTTCAAGCATTTGCAGGATGCCGAAGGGCGTCGCTGGAATATAGCAGGGCAATCCTTGCGCCATGCGGCCGAAGTTGACGGGGTGGAAACCATCTACGTCCTTTTTGGGGTCGATGGCCAATGTCACCTTGGTCTCGTCGATATGTTTCGGAAGCGGGAGCTGCACGATGAAGCCGTCGACCGAAGGATCATCGTTGAGGCCTTTGACGATATCGAGCAATTCCTGTTCCGAGATGGAAGCGTCTCTTTTGATAAGTGTAGACTGGAAGCCTACCTGTTCGCAGGAGCGGACTTTGCTGCCGACATAAGCCTGGCTGGCGGGGTCTTCTCCGATGAGTACAGCTGCGAGATGGGGCCTTTTCTTGCCTGCGGTCACCATGGCATTCACCTCCTGGGCGATTTCCTGCTTAATGGTTTCGCTGAGTAGTTTACCGTCGATAATTTGCATAGGAAAATATTGAAGAGTTCGGCCCAAATGTAATAAAAAAAAGTGGAGGAGATGAGAAGGTGAGAAGTGTATTCCACTTCTC
>JBAQQB010000174.1:0-15933 GCA_049306275.1 Saprospiraceae bacterium
GTTTTGCTCTGGCACACGCAGTGGATGATATGAGGGAGAATGTATCGGTCGTACAGGTTCCTGGTTTCCATTCCCAAAAATAAAAAAAGCGCTCTGGAACCATTCCGGAGCGCATTCCAAAATTCTCACCCAAAATATGTTGCAATAGAGAACGTCTCTGCTTGCAGGGCAAAGATCAGGTGGGATGTTGGGAATGTCAGTAACAGCGATCACAGAAGCTTTTTTTATCGCCCAAACCATTCCTTGAAATCCGTCACCCGGTCGCCGCTGACGAAGGCATCGAGTTTGGATTTTGGAAGGATCTCTAACTTTAGCTTCCCCTTGAAGTGTGCATGCGCCGCCTGAATGGCCGAATAGCTCACCAGAAACTGACGGCTGATGCGGAAGAATTCCTTGGGGTTCAGGAGGGTGGCGAGCTTTTCGAGGCTGAAGTCAATGGGCAGGTTCTGGCCCTCTTTCGTCACCATGAAGGTCAGTTTTTCTTCCGAATAGAAATACGCGATCTCGGCTACTTCGATACTGCGTATCTTGGTTCCCACCGTGATCATGAAGCGGTCTTTGTACTCCGGACTTTTTTGCCCGCCCATCAATTGAAGCAGGACTTCCAGGTTTGGTTTGGCAAAATGATCCTTAAGATCCTTGTATTTCTCCAGCGCCTGTTCCAGCTCTGCATAATTGATAGGCTTGAGCAGGTAGTCGATGCTGTTGACCTTGAAGGCCTGGATCATATACTCGTCGTAGGCAGTGGTGAAAATGACGGGCGATTTCAGCTGCACCTGCTCGAAAATCTTGAACGCCAGGTCGTCTTCAAGGTGAATATCCATGAAGACGAGGTCTGGTTCGGGATGGGTCTGCAGCCACTCTGCGGTTTCTTCTACAGAAGGCAGAATGGCTAGTACCTGAATTCCGGGATCATATTTTTTCAGTTGCCCTTCGAGGCGTTTGGCTGTGAGATTTTCGTCTTCGACGATGATTGTTTTCATAGTATTGGAAGTTGACATTCGGAACAAATATAAGCTCCATTGCCGTCAACTTTCATGAAAACAGGGCTGAACCAGCTTTTCAGGCGGCTGAAATGCCAAAAAACCGGGAAGAATTGGCCGCCCGGCGACATTATAATCCGCTGAGTTAGCCTAATTTTGGGTTTTTAAACCTCCTCTCCAATGTCCTCGAAAACCAATCAACAACCCCTGGTCAGCGTTGCGATGAACTGCTACAACGGCGGCGCCTACATCGCCGAAGCGATCGAAAGCGTGCTGCGCCAGCAGGTCAACTTTCCCTACGAACTGGTCATCGGCGACGATGGCTCTTCCGATAACAGCATGGAGGTGGCAGAGCAGTACGCCGCCCAATACCCGGATATCATTCACATCACCCGCACGGAGGTCAATCTGGGCATCCCGGGCAATACCATCCGCACCTGGGCCGAGTGCAGGGGAAAATATATCGCCATCTGCGACTGCGACGACGTATGGGTGGAGCCCGGGAAGTTGCAGTTGCAAGTCGATTTTCTCGAAAAACACCCCGAATATGGCATGGCTTACACCGACGCCGATGTGATCTCCGAGCACGGGGTCTTTCTCGACGATCCCGAAATCGAGCATCACCGCACCCGCTTCGCGGAGGGAGATATCTTCTTTCAGCTGTTGCAGGGCAATTTTGTGGTCAATTCCACCACCGTGTTCCGGCGTTCCTATCTCGACCGGCATGTCATCGATCCCAACCGCAATTACTTCATCCAGGATTATATCCTCTGGCTGCACATCGCCAGCCAGGACACGGTGCATTACATCCCCGGCCGCATGACCTGGTATCGCAGGCATTCGACTTCCATTACGCACAAGGCTCCCAAGATCAGGGTACAGACCAACCGGATGATGTACCACAAGTACCTCCACCAACACCTGGCCCATTTTGACCGCAGCAACAAGCGGCTCCTTTCGCAGGAGGAGCGGATGATCATGTTCCGCAAACTGCTGTCGCTGGTATTTCGCAGTCCGGGATCGGTCAAGGAGCGCCTGCGGGCGCTGGCGATGCTGCCGAAATATATGCCCGCCCTGGGCAATATGGCGAAGTTGGCAGTTTCGAAAGCCAGAAAGCTGCTTCCCGCCTAACGCGATTGCAGGGCAAGTACCTCCAACGCCTGTTCCAGATGCCTCTCCTCATGGGTCACGATGATGTCGAATGCCGTGGCCAGCTTGTACACGATGATCCGGTTGGCGGGGGAAGATATTACCGTACCGCCGGCTAACAAGTCCTCGCTGCTGCGGATCAGTTCTTTCAGCTCGCTTTGGTGATTGGCAAAACGCGCGACGATATCGCCGGGCAGATCGCTTTGGGCGGGCTCCCAGATCGGGAAGGTTTTCATCTTCCTGCGGCGGTCGGGTTGTACGCTGCCGAGCACGATATTGCCGAAAAACCTGGTCAGAAAGCCGAACCTTGCGTGCCAGGGCGCCCGGTATGTTCCGGTGCGCACTTCTTGCACGACGGGCCAATAGCTTTGGTTGGTGACCATCAGGTGGTCGAGGCATTGGGCTATACTCCAGCCCTCAGCCGCAGGTTTGCGGTTGAGGGCTTCGGGAGCGAGGGAGCCAAAAGTTTCCTGTGCTTTTTGGGTGATTTGGTCGATTTGGCGAACCCAATTTTGAGTTTCCATGGGTGAAATTGGTTATATGGGTCAATGCGGATATTGCTCCGGAACGTTGTATTCGATGGCTTCGATTTCCCACCGGTAGTAGTTGAAATCGCCGTCTTTGAGCTTCCAGATGACATCGCCTTTTGAAGGTACGCGTATACCGTCGAATTCTTTCCATTCGGAAGCGGGAATATACCAATCTTCCAGCGCACTTCCTTCACCGCCGCCATAGTATCGCTGAGCGCTAAAGGAAAGCATGCGCCCTTCTGCGTCGAAAGTGAAAACGCCGGAGGCCGTCACTCCGCCGAAGTTCATGGTGGCTTTGGCGGAGACAGAATCGATAGGTTCCCAGGCGATATATGGCTCCAGTGCGGCGGAGGGGAACCAGATCATTTCTCCCAGATACCTGAGCATGGTGCCTTGGTCGATTTCCGGGCCGGTCGCATCCACTACCGGCAAAAGCCCCAGCGCCTTGATGAGCATGTTGCCCTTGCCATCGGCGTATTTATCTCGACCGGCAAGGGTGAGCAAGGGCATCATTTCGACCCTGGCTGTCCAGATAAATCCCGGCTTTTCCGTTGAAAAATACTGAACCGCCTGCGTTTTCATCCAGCCCTTTTCGGGCGACTGCCGCATCAATCCCTTTTGTTTCAGGCGGGCCGTGTAGATTTTTTCTTTCCCTGCCACGCCCGAAGCGGTAAGCCAGCGCGCGACGGGAGGGGGCAGGTTTGCTACCATTTCAGGGCTCACCATCCGGGGTTGAGGAGAAATGGCCTCTGCAAACATAGCCGCGGTTTCTCTGGCCGCCATCCTGCCGAAATTCCAGTTTGCCCACCCCGTGATAATTACGGGAAGCAGGATGATATTGGCCAGGGTTCCCGCCTTGGCGTCTGGCCAGTAGACGATGACCAAAAACTGAGATAGCAGTACCCCGGCGAGCCCTGCCGTCCACCACGCCGGATTTTTCATCAGGTACATCAAGGCAGCGGTAAGCAGGAGCAGGCAGGCTGCCAGCCAGAGCATGCCGAAAAATTTGACGCCGCTTCCGCTCAGCGGAAGGATCGTTTTGCCGGTGAGTTGCTGCACGGGGGCAATGTCCCATGCCTTGACGAACCCGAGTAAATGGATGAGCGCGTGTACGGAAAGCAGAAAGAGGAATGCTGCGCGTATCATGAAGGGAATTTTATACTTCGAAATACTTCATCATGCCCGGCGTAAGGGTGAGAATCAAAATTGCCAGTCCCACCCCTATAAAGATGGGCTGCAGGATAAATGGCTGCACATAGAGCAATTGGACCATGATCCAAATGATGACGATGATGCCTGAGTAGAGTGAATAGGCCCAGGCCCAATGCCGGTCGCGATACAGGTTGGCAAAGCCCGCCCATGGCCACCCCGGTTTCCGGATCAGCCCGATGAGGATGAACAGGGGGAATACGCCATTAAACAGAAAAAGAATGATTCCCGGTATCAGGAAGTTGGGAAAAGGACTCCCGTCGAGCGACCCGGCCGGCATGCCGAGCAATGAACCATCCGGGCTAAGGATCAACGATCCTCCCCCATATAGGGCGCCAACGGCGAGGAAGAGGTGGATCAGGCAGAGCGGGTAGAATGCGATGGGGCGTTTCATATGTCAAATGGTATTGGCTTCCCAAACTATAATAGCATAAAGAATGTAACGGGCGATCCGTGAGAGGGAGTAGAGGAAGAACTTCGCCTTTTTGAAGCCCGTAGCTCCTACCAACATACACACTGCGGAATAGGGCAGGGGCGTGGCTGCTGCCACAATGACCAGAAAGCCTCCGTATTCACTGAAGTAAATTTCGTATTTGCTGAAATACTTCCGTTTCAAAAAGCGGTACCACAATGTGTTGTGCCCGCGCTTCCCCACGAAATAAGCAACCCAGCCCGCCAGGTAGGAAATAAGTGCCAGCAGGGCAACGATCCAGATATAGGTGTCCAGCCCTCCCTGATTTAGGCCCCAGATCATAAATATCTCAGGTGGAATCAGCCCGATGATCAGCTCAGATGCGGTAAATATCAGGAACATCAGCACCGGCTTGGAGTAAATGGGCTCCAGCCATTCGATGTATTTGGTTCCGCCCGTTTTTTTGAACGCGACAAACAGGAGCATCAGTAGCGCAAGGGAAGCAAGGCCCTTGAGCAGATTGCTCCAGAAGAAGCTTCTCTTTGTTCTGATCTTTGGCTGTTTGGACATAAAAGGGGCGTGATTTCCCCTAAATATAGCCGATTTTCCACATTTTTAAAAAAGTACGAGGTTGCTTTAAAACGGACTCGCGTACTTTTCCTCATTTACCAGATCCACATCCGTCAAGGTATGGAGGAAGGCGATCAGGTCGGCCTTGTCCTGTTCGCTGAGCTGCAGGCCAGGGTCGAGGTTGTACTGGAGCAGGAAATCGACGGTAGAGGAGTGTTTCACCCCGGAGTTGTAGTGTTCGATCACTTCTTCGAGGGTGGCAAAGCGGCCGTCGTGCATGTAGGGCGGCGTCAGGGCGATATTGCGCAGGGAGGGCGTTTTGAATTTGGCTTTATCGGCCGGAACATTGGTCACCTCAAAACGGCCCAGATCGGTGAATTCCGCATCGGTATCCAACCCGTTGTTCATGAACTGGTCGTTGGTGAAATTGAATCCGCCGTGGCAGTGGAAGCACTCCCCGCCTTTTTCCGCGCCAAAGGGATCGAACTCGCTGAAAAAGAGGTCTCTGCCCCGCTCTTCACTCGGCGTAAGGGTTTCTTCACCTCGCAGGAAACGGTCGTATTTGGAGTTGGCCGACACGATGGTGAGCATGAACTGTTCCATGGCCAGCCCCATGCGCTCCGCGGTGACCTGGTCATCGCCGAAGGCGCGGATGAACTGGTTGCGGTAACTCTTTTCCGATTGGAGCTTGCTAATCGCATTTTCCAGCGTTTCGTTCATTTCCAATGGGTCCTGGATGGGGCGGAGGGCCTGATCGCGCAGGCTGGGCGAGCGGCCGTCCCAAAACATGCCGTTTTTGTGCCAGGCCATGTTGAAAACGGACATGGCCTGCCGCCTGCCCGGCAGTCCTTCCACGCCAATGCTGAGTTTTCTGATATCCGAAAATCCATCCGCCTGTTGGTGGCAGTCGGCGCAGGATTGTGTGCCGTCTTTGGAGAGTTTCTTTTCGTAGAAAAGCATCCTGCCCAATTCGACGCCTGCCAGGGTGGGTTTGTTGTCGGCGGGCAGCATGGGCGGGGGGAAGTCGCCGTATTCCAGCACATAGGGCGTGGGGTCGTATTGCGCCACTTCCTCCGGTTCTTCGGGCTGGCAGGCGATGAACAGGGCCAGTGCGGCGAGCAAGGGGAAAGCGATCTTTTTCATGGCAATTATGGTCTGAATAATGGGTTATTGACAAATGCCTCATCGGTCAGCGATTCGAGAAATGCGACCAGGTCGGCGCGCTCCTGCGGGCTCAGCCCCAGGGGCCTGACGAGCGGGTTTTTGTGCGGGTGGGCGGCCCCTCCGCTGTTGTAGTGGGCTATTACTTCAGTCAGCGACCTGAACGAGCCGTCGTGCATGTAGGGCGCCGTGAGCGCCACGTTGCGCAGGGAGGGTACTTTGAATAGCGCCCGGTCCTCTTCCAGGCCGGTGAGCCGGAAGCGGCCCGGATCGGCGTATGCTTCATAGAGGCCGTTGTTTTCAAACGTGTAGTGCGTGAAGTTAAACCCGCCATGGCATTGGCTGCACTGCGTTTTTTCTCCGAAAAACAACTGTCTGCCGCGTTCGGCGGCGGGCGAAAGTTCATCGCGGTCGTAGGCGCTCCCGCCGCTGAGCAGGGTGCGCTCAAAGCAGGCGATGGCCCGGGTGATAACGAAGTGGTCGGGCTCGCGGTCGTATGCGGCCTGGCTCATGGCCCGGTACAGGCTGTCGCGCTGCAACCGCTCGGCAATGAGCAGGATGTTGAAGTCGAACTCGTTGTGCTCCTGTATGGGCACGAGGATCTGCATCTCGAGGGTGGGCACGCCGCCTTCCCGCATGAAGTAAGGGTGGTAGGCTACATTAGCCAGGGAAGGCGAATTGCGCGTGCCGGGGGCGCCGCCCACGCCGGGGCTGAAAGCGGTGGTATCGCTGAAAGCGAAAGCGGGCAAATGGCAGGAGGCACAGGAGATGCTGCTGTCGCGCGACAAAACCGGGTCGAAAAACAGTTTTTTCCCCAGCAGCCAGCGGGCTTCTGTCAACTCATTTCCCTCCGGGAAAATGGGATCGGGAAAGCCATCGGGCGCCTGCAGCAAGGGTTCCGGTTCGGGAACCGGTTCTTTGCCGCAGGCAACCACCGCCAGGGCGATGCAGATAAGGCTCGCGATCCTGCTCATTTTCTCATTCCGTGACAATCCATTTCTCTGTTCGCACGGGCATGCCGTCTTGCCAGAGCTGCACCAGATACATGCCTGCTGCGGGAGATTGGATGACAAGGGAGCTGAAACCCTCGCCCAGGTCGTAGCTGGAAAGGGTGCGGCCGGTGAGGTCGGCGAGCGTCAGGCGGTATGCATGGCCTGCGGGCAGGTAGAGGTTGGCTTGGGTATGCCGGTCGATAGCGGGGTTGGGACCGATGGAGAACGAGCCCTCAAAGCTGCGATCGGAGACGGAAGAAGGCGAAAGGGGGGAAAAGACGATGGCGCCGATATTTTCCATGATCTTGGCCGCTGGGCCGAGGCTCCCGTGGGCGTTCAAACCGCCGGAGACGTCGATATCCTGGAGTAGTTTGTTGTAATCTGCCTGGAGGTGGATGACGAGTTTGTCGCCGTCGGCTTCCGCGCCGGTTTCCAGGGTCAGGGTTTGAAATAGTTCGTTTCCGATAGAATGGATTTCGAAGGAATACAGGAAGTTGTTTCCAACATCGCCTTCCATTGCCAGGAATCGGTACCCGGCTACCCAGCCCCAGTGCATGGAGGGGTTTTGGGGCGCCAGCGGGTGTCCGGCAGGGTATTGAGCCGGATCGAGGTGGTTGCGCGCTTGGTCGACGCCGATAGAGAAGGTAATGCCTTCGATATTTTCCACGTTCATGAAGCCAAGGTCGAGGTACACGTCTTCTGCTGCATTGACCAGGAAGTAACGCGAATTGGGATAAGCCAGCTGCCCGCCGTCGTGGATCACAACGGGGAGAGAGACGTAGTATTGGAGCCGCGTCGGCTTGTAGGCGTAACCGGCGTCAGAGGTAATGACGTTTCCTAGTGCAAAGTCTTCGCTTCCCGCTTTTTGCACGAAGTGCAGGATGACGTTTTTCTGGCCTTGCAGGCCGAAAAGGGTGGATAGGAAGAACAGGAGGAGTAAAGCTTTTTTCATAATGGGCAATTTTTTAGGAAGATTTTGCGAAGATACGGACAAATATTCTGTAAAACACCAAAAAGCCCCGGTGATTTCCGGGGCTTTTTGGTAATGAGGAATATTTTACTTGTCGTCTTCTCCCTCATCCTCCTCTTCTTCGCCCGGCGGTGGCGGGGCCACGGCGCCCTCATAGGGGTCTTTGGAGAAGGTGAGGCCTTTGGCGTCGGTGTCGATGTACACGGTGTCGCCTGCCCCGAAGGTGGCGGAGAGCATGTAGCGCGACAGCACGTTGACCACCTCTTTGTCGAGCACGCGTTTCATGGGGCGTGCGCCGAACTGAGGTTCGTAGCCCAGGTCGGCCAGCAGGTCGAGGGCTTTGTCGCTTACCTTGAGCATCATGCCTGAGCGGTTGAGCATTTTCTGCACCCTGCGCAGTTGGAGCTGGAGTATCTGTCTGATCTCTGCCTTGGTGAGCGGCAGGAACATGATTTTTTCGTCGATTCGGTTGAGGAATTCGGGTCTGAGGTTTTCCTTGAGCAGGTTGAACACCTCCACCTTGGTGGTTTCGATGATCTCGGTGCGGTGCTTGTCGCCCACGGCGTCGAGGTCTTCAAAGTTTTCCAGGATGGTCTGGGCCCCCATGTTGGAGGTCATGATGATGATGGTGTTGCGGAAGTTGGCCACGCGTCCCTTGTTGTCGGTCAGGCGCCCGTCGTCGAGCACCTGGAGCAGGATGTTGAAGACGTCGGGGTGAGCCTTCTCGATCTCGTCGAGCAGCACGATGGAGTAGGGCTTGCGGCGCACCGCTTCGGTGAGTTCGCCGCCCTCGTCGTAGCCCACGTAGCCGGGAGGCGCGCCGATGAGGCGCGACACGGTATGGCGCTCCTGAAACTCGCTCATGTCGATGCGGGTGATAGCGTGGTCGTCGTCGAAGAGCACCTCAGCGAGGGCTTTGGCGAGCTCGGTTTTGCCGACGCCGGTGGGGCCGAGGAAGATAAAGGAGCCGATGGGCTTATTTTCGTCCTGCAAGCCGGCGCGGCTGCGGCGTACGGCGTCGGAGACGGCTACCACTGCTTCGCGCTGGCCGATGACGCGCAGGCCGAGTTCGTCTTCGAGCTGGAGGAGTTTCTCGCGTTCGCTCTGCATCATTTTGGCCACAGGAATGCCGGTCCAGCGCGACACGACCTCGGCGATGTTGTTGGCGGTCACTTTGTCGTCGGTGAAGCGGGCTTCTTCGGGGAGTTTGCCCAGTTTTTCCTCGGCGGCTTTGAGCATGGCCTGCTGCTCCTGTAGCTGGCCGTAGCGTATTTTGGCTACGGTTTCGTAGTCGCTGTTGCGTTCTGCGCGCTGGGCTTCGATTTCCAGCTCTTCGATGCGCTTGCGGATACCCTGGATGGTGTCGACGATTTCCTTTTCGCTTTGCCAGGCGGCGCGCACGGAGTCGCGTTTTTCCTTGGCGTTGGCGATTTGTTCGGTCAGTACTTTCAGTTTTTTCTGGTCTTTCTCCCGTTTGATGGCTTCGCGCTCGATTTCGAGCTGGCGCACCTTGCGGTCTAGTTCGTCCACTTCTTCCGGCAGGGAGTCGAGTTCCAGGCGCAGCCTGGCGGATGCCTCGTCGATGAGGTCGATGGCCTTGTCGGGCAGGAAGCGGTCGGCGATGTAGCGGTGGGAGAGTTCGGCTGCGGCGATGAGCGCCTCGTCGAGGATTTCGATCTTGTGGTACACCTCGTAGCGCTCTTGCAGGCCGCGCAGGATGGAGATGGTGTCTTCCACGCTGGGCTCTTCGATGAGTACGGTCTGGAAGCGGCGCACGAGGGCCTTGTCTTTTTCGAAATACTTTTGGTACTCGTCGAGGGTGGTAGCGCCGATGGTGCGCAGTTCGCCCCTTGCCAGGGCCGGTTTGAGGATATTGGCTGCGTCGATGGCGCCTTGTCCGCCGCCCGCCCCGATGAGGGTATGTATTTCGTCGATAAAGAGGATGATCTCCCCGTTGGCGTCGGTCACTTCTTTGATAACGCCTTTGAGGCGCTCTTCGAATTCGCCTTTGTACTTGGCGCCGGCGATGAGCGCGGCGATATCGAGGGTGAAGATGCGTTTGGACTTGAGGTTCTCCGGCACGTCGCCTTTGACGATGCGCCAGGCGATACCTTCCACGATGGCGGTTTTACCCACGCCGGCTTCGCCGATGAGGATGGGGTTGTTTTTCTTGCGGCGCGACAGGATGTGCAGCACCCGGCGTATCTCCTCATCGCGGCCTACGATGGGGTCGAGTTTGCCCGATTCCGCCCTTTCATTGAGGTTGATGGCGAATTTGTTGAGGGCGTTGTAGGAGTCTTCCGAGCTGGCCGAGGTCACTTTGGCGCCTTTGCGCAGCTCCTTGATAGCGGCCTTCAGCTGGTCGGCCGAAGCGCCCTGGCCTTTGAGGATGCGGGTCCCGCGTTCGTTACCCAGCAGAATGCCCAGCAGCATGAGCTCGATGGAGATGTATTCGTCGCCGAATTCCGCCAGGGCTTTTTTGGCCTTGCTCAGCGCCTGGTTGGCGTCGTTGGTGAGGTATTGCTTCTCGGAGCCTTCCACTTTGGGGTACTCCTTCACCGCATCGTCGACCTCCCTGCGCAGGGCGGGGATGTTGACGCCCATTTTCTGGAGCAGGAAAGCTGCTGTGCTTTCATCCACCTCAAGAATACCCTTAATGAGGTGGGTGGTATCTACGGCTTGCTGGTCGAGCCCTGCCGCGATCTGCTGCGCGCGCAGGATTGCGTCTTGCGCTTTTATCGTGAAATTGTCGTAGGTCATTTTCTTGTGGTTGTTTAAATCGGCAATAAAGATACTGAGTAAAATTCACTCTTCACCCTTCACTCTTCACCCTCTGCAATTTCCCTACCAAAGCAGAAATGGTGAAAAAGTGGCAGAAATCAAAGGTGTTGGCTGACGGAATGTCAGACAGGGGAGGGTGTTGTAACTAGCTGACAATCAGTTTTTTATCGAGGTGTCACCTCCAATCTTCCGCTTTTCTCCTTATTTTTCCCTCCTAAAACCAACTCCTATGTCCAACGCTGCTTCTCTCTGGTATAAAGACGCCGTCATCTACGAACTGCCTATCAAATCTTTCTACGATTCCAATGGCGACGGGATCGGCGATTTCAAGGGCGCCATGCAGAAACTCGATTATCTGGAGCGCCTCGGCGTCACAGCCATCTGGATTCTGCCCTTCAACCCCTCGCCGCTGCGCGACGACGGGTACGACGTAGCCGATTATTACTCCGTCAACCCCATTTACGGCGATCTCGAAGACTTCAAAGCCTTCGTGGCCGAAGCCCACAGCCGCAATATGAAGGTCATCATGGAACTGGTCGTCAACCACACCTCCGACCAGCATGAATGGTTCCAGCGCGCCAAAAAAGCGCCGGAGGGCTCCAGCCACCGCAATTTTTACGTCTGGAGCAAAACCAACGACAAGTATAAGGGCGTGCGCATCATCTTCCAGGACTTCGAACCTTCTAACTGGACTTGGGACCCCGATGTCGAACAGTACTACTGGCACCGCTTTTTCCACCACCAGCCCGACCTCAACTTCGATAACCCGGAAGTGCAGGAAGAGATACAGAAAGTGCTGGATTTCTGGGCACAGTTCGGCGTGGACGGATTCCGGCTCGACGCCATTCCCTACCTCTTCGAGCGCGAGGGCACTTCCTGCGAAAATGTGCAAGAAACCCACGACTACCTGAAGAAACTCCGCGCCTATGTGGACGAAAAATACAAGGGTGAGATCCTCTTCCTGGCCGAGGCCAATATGTGGCCGCAGGATGCCGCCGCCTATTTTGCCGACGGCGACGAATGCCACATGAACTTCCACTTCCCGCTCATGCCGCGTCTGTACATGTCGCTGCGCCGCCACAACCGGCAGGACATCGTCGACATCCTGGCCCGCACCCCGGAAATCCCCGCCAACTGCCAGTGGGCCACCTTCCTGCGCAACCACGACGAGCTGACGCTCGAAATGGTGACCGACGAAGACCGCGAATTCATGCGCGCCGAATACGCGCCCGACCCCCGCGCCCGCATCAACCTGGGCATCCGCCGGCGCCTGGCGCCGCTCATGGAGGGCAGCCGCCGCAAGATCGAACTCATCAACGTAATGCTATTCTCCATGCCCGGCACCCCCGTGCTCTACTACGGCGACGAGATCGGCATGGGTGACAACTACTACCTCGACGACCGCAATGGCGTGCGCACGCCTATGCAATGGAATGCCAGCATCAACGCGGGCTTCTCCGATACCAATCCGCAGGAGCTCTACCTGCCGGTCATCATCGACCCCGAGTTCCACTACGAATCGATCAACGTGGAGGTGATGGAGAACAAACCCCGCTCCATCCTGAAATGGACGCGCAAGATCATCGGCCTCTACAAGCAGCACAAGGCTTTCGCCCGCGGCGCCATGACCATGCTGGAACCCGCCAACAAGGCCATCCTGGCATACATCCGGTCGTATCAGGACGAGCACATCATCTCCGTGATCAACCTCTCCGATAAGCCCGAAGTGGTGGAACTCGACCTGTCGCGGTTCGCGGGCCGCCAGACGGTCGAATTATTTGGAGGAAACGCCTTCCCGCCCATCACCGACAAACCGTATTTGCTGACGATCGGGTCGTTTGGGTATTATTGGCTGTTGGTGAAGTGAAATGGTTGAAAAGTGAAAAAGTGAAAAAGTGAAAGGGGCATCTCTTTTTTCACTTTTTCACTTTTTCACCTTTCAACAATGATCCGGCAACCATAGCTGCAAGGCTCCCCAACAATCCCCAAATCAGCGCCGGTATCTCGCTTGGCATGATGAACTCAAACACAATCCACACCCCCATCCCCACCGTGATCGAGAGCATGGCGCCGAAAGTGGAGGCGCGCTTCCAGTAAAGCCCCAGCGTCAACGGCACGAAGAGGGATACCAGGCTCAGGGTCGACGACTGCGCTACCAGGTCGAAGATGTTTTGCTGCCAGATCGCCATAGCGGCAGATGCCAGCGCCACGCCTACCACCGACCAGCGCATCGTGCGCAGCAGCCCGGCATCGGTCATGTTCTTGAAACGCGGCTTGATCAGGTTCTCCCCGATCACCGTGGCCGGAGCGAGGATGGCGCCGGAAGTAGTACTCAAAATGGCCGACAACAACGCTCCGAAAAACAGGATCTTCATAGCCAGACTCCCGTGCAGCTGCACGGTGGAGATGAGCACCATCTGGCTGTCGCCTTCCAGCAGCTCGGGGTACAGCACGAAACTGCACAGCCCGATGAGCAGCGGAAACAATCCGATCGTCAGGTACATGGCGCCGCCCAGGTAGGCGGCCCGCACCGAGGTCTTCGCATCGCGGGCCGACATGACGCGCTGAAAAATGTCCTGACCGGGAATGGAGCCCAACCCGATCGTGATCCAGGCGGCGATGTAGTGCACCACAGAATGCAGGTCGCGCTCCGGCCAGAACCGGTAAAATTCCTTCGGCTGCGAGTTGATCACCGTCTCCAGCCCGCCCGCCTGGTTGACCAGTTGAACCGACAAAATCGTCATGCCCAGCACGATCATGATGGTCTGAACAAAGTCGGTCACCGACACGGCCCACATGCCGCCGATGTAGGTGTAGAACACCACGATGACCGTGCAGAGCAACACGCCGTATTCCAGCGGCAAGCCGGTGAGGGTTTGGAAAATGATGGCCATAGCTACCAGCTGTGCCGCGATCCACCCGAAAAAGGAGGGCACCAGGAAGATGGCCGACAAAAACTCGACCGTGCGGTTGTAGCGAAGGCGGAAGTAGTCGTTGAACGTGAGGATGTTGAGCTTGTAGAGCGGACGGGCGAAAAATGCGCCCACCAAAATCAGGCACAAGGCCGCCCCGAAGGGGTCTTCAATGATGCCGATCACCCCGTTCTCCACGAATTCGCTGGAGGCGCCCATGATGGTCTCCGAACCGAACCAGGTGGCAAACAGGGCCGAACCGGCCACCAGCAGGGGCATGTTGCGCCCCGCGATCACAAAGTCGCGCGTCGATTTGACCCGCCGCGAAGCCCAGTAGCCGATGGCAAGGGTGGCGAGGAGGTAGATGGCGATGAAAGCGAGGAGCATGGCAGCGATATAACGTGAGATAATTAATCCATCAGGGATGTTTCGTTTATCGTTGAGCGTTTATCGTTTACGTAAACGATAAACGATTAAATCACTTCATGGGAAGTAAGTCAAGTTCCGCCTGCCCGACACGCGCTACCGGATAGAGCCGGTGCGTGGGCTCGTACCAGGGCGAACGCCGGTACACCCAGTCGAGCTGCCGGCGCGCATTCTTGGCGAATTCGGGGTCAGCCTGCTTCCGGGCCTCCAATTCGGCGCGGATGTCCGGGTTTTCTTTCAGAAAATCCGCGGCCAGGTCTTCGAACACGTAAGAGGAAAAATATTCCTTCTGGTCGAGGCAGGCGTCGAAAAAATTCCAGCAGAAATAGGAGTCGGGCGCCTGGGGCTCCAGCACCGATACCAGAAAGCGCCGGCCTGGCTGCCCGGTGCGGACAACGTAGTCGCCTTTTTGAAACCTTTTCCGCATGCCGGCTTTCTCCACCTCCACGTTGGAATGCAGGTAATGCCCTTCATACGGCCCGCGGCTGTCTTTGAAGTCCCGGATGTAGTACATCTCCACCGGGATGTCCACGTCTTCCGCCAGGCGTTCCATCCGGATGCCGTTCCATTCCAGGCGCTCGATCACCTCGGTGTAGGCTTGCGGGATGAGGTAGGCGGCGGGCGCTTCAATGGCCAGGGTGGGCGTGAAATGGCGGTAGTACGGAATATTTTGCTCAAATGGCTCATTGCGGTCGTAATACAGCCGGTCGAGTCCCGTGACTTCGCTGCGCTTGTATTTAGCCGTGTAGCCGCGAAAAGGCAGGGAGTCGATCCGGGTGGTATCCATCGTCCATTTGAGATCGGTCATTTTTTCACTCGCCGTATGCCGCTGTGCGGAGTCGCGCAATGCCCTGATCTGCATGTGATCCCTGTCCAGCACTTCCAGCAGGGTCTCCATCAGTGCGTAGGTGCTGCGTACCCGGTCGGCATAGGGCTTGAGCATGTGCGTCTCCGCCATGAAGCCGATGCAATCGAACAGGGCGGCGTAGCCGGTGGAGTAGCGGGGCGAGTCCAGAAAACCATACAGCCCTGTTTCCGGTGGACCGTTGGTCTGCATGTACGGTACCATGGGCCAGCTTTTTTTCTCCATGCGGGCGTTGAGCTCGGGCATGAGGGTGTTGTCCAGATAAGGCGATAGCAATGGGCTGAGCTTGTCCTTCTGCGTGGACAGCAGCGTCATGGTGTAAGGGTAGTCGGCCCCGTTTGACACGTGATTGTCGATAAAAATATCCGGGTTCCAGTAATGGAAGAGCTGGCTGAAGGTCTGCGCCTCTTTCGAATCGCATTTGATGAAATCGCGGTTGAGGTCGAGGTTGCGCGAGTTGCCTCGAAACCCGTATGCCTCCGGCCCGTTCTGGTTGGCGCGGGTGGTCGAGTTGCGGTTGAGCGCCCCGCCGATGTTGTAGACCGGGATGGTCACGATCACGGTGTGTTCCAGCATTTTTCGCTTTTCGGGGTCCTGTACCAGGTCGCGAAACAGCATCATCGTCGCGTCGATCCCGTCGGGCTCGCCGGGGTGGATGCCGTTGTTGACGAGCATGATGCATTTTCCCTTTTTCAGAATGGAAGCGGGATCGAAATCCCCATCCAGCGAAAGGGCAGCCACATGCAAAGGCAAGCCCGCATCGCTGCTGCCCCATTCCGCTACCATGACCTCCTCATACGCCTTGTCGAGCTGTTTGTAAAAATCGATCGCCTCCCAATAGGTGGCAGTCTGGTTTTCATTCCGCTCAAAAGGCGTAGTCAAAAACCCGCTTTGCTGCGCAAAAACCGGAATCCCGGCACATATTAAGGCAGCCTTCAAGGCCGCCCCAAAAATCCTGTTGATCATAACCATC
>JBAQQB010000175.1:0-44707 GCA_049306275.1 Saprospiraceae bacterium
AATATACGCCGAATACTTCCCACAGTTTCTCCAGCAGCCGCTGGAGCAGGCTTTTATCCTCAATGATGATTTCGCCCGTGGCGGGCATTTCCTGGCGGAAAGGCAATGGTATATCCAGACTGGTCTTCAGGCCGTTGGGCAGGGCGATCCGGACGGAGTACTCCTCATCATCGCCGGCGAGGAGGGCTTTGGCTTCCACCACCCCCTCCACGATGCCAACCTCCTGCGCAGGAAATCCGGTGAGTTTGATGAGCACACGCTGGCCGTACTGCACTTTTCCCGATTTGGCCACCGGAAGCCTCATGTGGCCTGCCAGTTCCATTTCGCCTACCTGAAAAGGCAGGATCGCGATCACCCTGTCCCGCTCCTGCACCGGGGTGCGTTCTGTAAACACAGACTGGTAGTAAGTGACGGTACCGGATGCTGGAGCGAGAAGGAGGTTTTTCTGTTTCCACTGTTCCAGGCTTTCCTGCAGGTCGTTGAAACTCTGCATAAGGGTTTGGGAGCGTGAATTGCTGCCTGCGGATGAGCCCTGCTGGAGTTCCAGCTTATCCAGGTTGACGGAAGCTTTCTCCCTTCTTTTATCGGCGATGGCTGCGGTCAGGCGGTTCACCTCTTTCTCCTTCGACACCATGTCGTTTTTGGCTTGCTGGAGGCGGTCGTATTCCTGGTTGGTTTTCCCGGAATAGGCTTCCTGCAGTAAATTGAACTGTTTAGCCGCCAGCTCTTTGGCCAGCACGGCGTTGGTCAGTTCCCTGTTGAGCGCTTGAATGGATTTGTCGATCTCTTCCAGCTGGTCGTTCAGGCGGCCCCTGGCCTTGCGGTCGAATTTGGATGATTTATTGGCAGACAATTCCTGAAAGGACTGAACAAAAGCCAGGTAATCCGATTGCAATTCACCGAGTTTGAGGGCGAGATCGGGCTTATAGGACGCCAGCGCCTCCTCGTCGAAGTTTTGGATCTTCCGGAGCGCTTCTTCCAGCCGCACCACGTCTTCCAGGTTGGCCTGGTTGGCCATAACGGCGAGAATGGCATTTTCGGAAACAGAGTCGCCATCGGCCACCACCAGGCGGCCGATATAACCGGCCCGGGGAGCAAAGACGGGAACAGGCGGCTGCAGGGTGGTGATGGTAAGCGGCGCCGTGACGCTTACCGGATACCTGAACCACCATCCGAGGGCCGCAAGCAGCGCCAGAATGGCAAAAACCAGCACGGTGCCCCATCGAACCATCCAGGACGGCGGAGTGCCCAGTATTTCTTGTACCTCTTCGCTGCGCAGTTCTTCTTCCATATCAACCTCCTAGTTCGAGCTGGTTTTTCAATAAATGGTAATAGGCCCCCTTCCTGGCAGCTAATTGTTCATGGGCGCCTTGTTCGACCACCTCTCCCCCTTCCAGCACGATGATGTGATCGGCGTTGGTCACGGTGCTCAGGCGGTGGGCCACCACGACGATCGTTCTGCCTGCGAAGCGCTCTGCGAGGTTTTCCATGATCACCACTTCATTGTAGGCATCGAGGGAGTTGGTCGCTTCGTCGAATAATAAGTATTCGGGGTCGTGGTAAACCGCCCTGGCGATGAGCAGGCGCTGTTTCTGTCCCTGGCTCAGGCCGATACCTTCGGGGCCTATCCTGGCGCCATACCCTGTGGGCAGTGATTCGATGAAAGACTGGATATTGGCAACCCGCGCTGCCTGCAGCAATTTTCGCTCCTCAATGATCTCGGCGCCCATGCCGATATTGCGGGCTATCGTGTCGGAAAACAGGTAGCCTTCCTGGAGCACGGCGCCACAGCGATCTCTCCAGACCCGCTGCTGGATGTTGCCCAGGTTGACATCCCCTACCCGGATAGCGCCTTCCGTGGGCTGGTAGATGCCGAGCAAAAGCTTGATCAGCGTAGTTTTGCCGCTACCGCTCGACCCTACGATCGCCGTCGTTTTTCCGTAGGGAATGGAAAAATCCAGGTCTTTGAGGGCGGGCATGTCGGCAAATCCCGGGTAGTGGAAACTCACTTTTTCCAGTTTGATGTCAGCCTTATCAGGCAGCAGGGATATCTTCTCCTCCAGAATCTCTTCGTTGTCCTTGATGTGCACCTCGTTCATGCGCTCCAGGCTGATCCTGGCATCCTGCACCGCCCTGATGAAATCGACGAGCTGGTGCAGCGGACCGTTTAACTGCCCGATGATATATTGAATGGCGAGCAGTTCTCCCAGTGAAAGCCGTCCTTCGATCACCGCTTTGGCGGCGAAGATGGTGATGAGGATATTTCTGGCCTCGTTCAGCAGCATGGCGCCCAGGCGCTGGCGCTGGTTAATAGCCAGGTATTTCACGCTGGAGCGGAACAGGCGGGCTTCCGACCGCTCCCAATCCCAGCGTTTCTGCTGTTCAGCGTTGAAAAGCTTGATATCCTGCATGCCGTTGATCATTTCGATCATCTTCACCTGGTTTTCGGCCGACTGGTCGAAGCGCAGGTAGTCGAGTTCCCTGCGTGCGCGCATGAATCGGAAAATCCAGACCAGGTAAAGGGCTGTGCCTGCCAGGAAAATGAGGAAGATGACAAGATCGAAGTGGAGCAGCACAAAACCAAGCAGCAGCACTGAAAGGCTGGAGAAAATGGCCTGCAGGGAGGTCGAGGTGAGCAGGCGCTCTATCCTGACGTTATCCTGTATCCTCTTCAACAAGTCTGAGGTCATTTTTTCATCGAAAAAACGGATGGGCAACTTCATCACCTTGATGATGAAATCAGAGACCAGCCGGATGTTTGTCCGGATTCCCAGGTGCAGGAATATCCATGACCTGAGGTGCTCGATCAACACCGTGCTGCCGAACAGTATGGCCCAGGCCAGGAGCACCAGCAGGGCGAAGTTGAAATCCTGCCTTCCGATCCCCTCGTCGACCAAAGCCTGCATGAGGAAGGGAAAGACCAGTTGGAGGACGACCGTGATGATAAAACCGATCGACAGCTGGGTGATCAGCTGCCGGTATTGCTTCAGGTAGCCGAGCACATAGCGGAGGCTGCCTTTGGAGACTTCCGGCCCGTCGCGCTTGTGGAAATCAGCGGTGGGTTCCAGGAGAAGCACAACGCCCTCGCCCTCTTCCCTTTTCCAGCCGTCGAGAAATTCCTGATGCGTATAGCGGAGAAGACCGCCTGCCGGGTCGGCAACCCAAACGAAGCGCCGGGAGGTCTTGTACACCACCACATAGTGGTTTTCGCGCCAGAAAGCGATCAGGGGCAGCGGGGCGTCTTCCTTCAGGCGTTCGAAGGAGATGGAGGCAGCCAGCGTTCTGAAACCCAGCCTTTCGGCTCCTTCACTGATATCGAGCAGCGACACGCCTTCCCTGCGCTGGGAAGTGAGCCCCCGCAGGTATTCCAACGAAAAAAAACGACCGTAATGGCGCGCCACCATCCGGAGACAGGCGGCGCCGCAATCCGATTCATCGTGTTGCTGATACAGGGTAAAGTTTTGGAGCATATTCAGCCCTTAAATAAGCAAAGCGTTAAATTAGCAATTGCTTTTGAATATTTTTTTAACGTAAACTCATTACTTTGGTCACAACAAGCCTCGACCACCATGCGCAACAGTTTCATCAGCCTGATCTGCGTCGTCCAGTACCCGGATGAATTCTCCCGGCTGAATTATTACCTGGAGCAAGTGCACCGGACCTTGTCTGAGCACTTCTCAGATCTGGAGATCATCCTGGTCAACAACACCTCTGCCCGGAAGCTGGAGCAATGGGCCGGGCAGTTGGATCCGCTTATCCGGCAGCACGTCTACGTACTCAATCTCTCCTCGCCCGTCAACCGCAACCACGCTGTTTTGGCAGGCTTCGACCGGGCCAACGGCGACTATGCGGTCCTATTTGAGCTGGCCTTTGCCGATAAGCCCGGATACATCGTCCAACTCTTCGATAAAGCCCATGAAGGCAACGACATCGTATACCTCCAGGCCAGCAGCCGGAAGAGCGGTTGGAAACTCGGCGTCTTTCACAAGCTTTTCTACTACATTCTCCGCCATTACTCAGACCTTCGGGTCGATGAAAGAGCCCACAATACCCGGATCGTTTCCCGTCGCGCCCTGAACTCCATCCTGCGCCTTCGGGAGAACCTCCGCTATATGAAGGCCATCTATTCCATCGTCGGCTTTCGCACGGCTTGTATTCCGGTGGAAGAGCCCCTGTTGCCGGACCCGGAAGAGCGGTTCTCCGAACAGTTTCGCACCTCGCTGGTCGCGATCACTTCTTTCACTTCCTTTCTGCGGTCGCTGCTGTTCTGGATATTCATCGTCTCCCTCACTTTCCTGATCGTGGTAGTCGTCAATGCCGTAAAAGTCAAGTTCACCAATTATGACATCCTGGGCAAATACCACGAGGCGCTCTCGGGATGGACCTTTTTGGTCGTGCTGATCTCCATTTTTTTCGCCACGATGAGTTTCAATATTTACATCATGTCGATCTACCTGTCGAACATTTACCAGGAGATTAAACAGCGGCCCTTGTACATCATCGAGTCAGTACAGCGATTGTAACGCTATAGCAAACCGAAAATTTTAGCATATTTGAGCATTTCACCCTGGTTGGTGATCTTCACCTTGCCCATCAGGATGGCCATCATGGCGTTGGTCTTTTTGGTGATCACATCCATGAAGTTGTCGGCTTGCGCCTGTACGCTGCAGCGGGGCTCGCCGATGAGTCCTTCTTCGGCCTTGCAGGCGCCATCCTTGATGGAGACGGTGAACTTTCCGCCATCGGGGCCGTCGATGTCAAAATGGAAGACCGTTTCAAGTCCTTCTATTGCTTCCGGGCGAACGCGGCCGGGCAGGTTGAGGATAAAATCTCGAGCAGTCATATGGTTAAGGTTTATTTGATTTGCTGATCGATCCAGCCGGTAAGGTATTCCAGTACCTGTTGTTTTTCGGGTTCGAAATGGGTTTCGTGGAAAAGACCCTCCCACAACTTCAGCGTCACCCCGCTTGTCAGCCTCCCCGCCAGGGCTTCTGTCGCCTTATGGTCTGTGAGCGCGTCTTTTGTTCCATGCGTCAGCAGCAAGGGGCGGCGGAAGGCGCCGGAGAACTTATCCAGATTAAAGCCCGCTTCCAGCAGCGAGAAACCTATGCCCGCCGACACCCTGTCGTGCACATAAGGGTCGTTCCGGTAGGCTTCGGCCACGGCCGGATCCCGTGAAAAATCCTTGGGATCCAGACCGTTTGATTGGGTAAAGGACGGAAAAATGCGCCGTGCCAGACGCGCCAGCTCGACGGTGATGGCCGGAGGCATTTTCACCACCTTGATCCAGGGGCTGGTTGCGATAATGCCAGCGACATTGGGCGACCGTTGCAGGCAGTAATGCAAGACGATATTCCCGCCCATGCTTTGTCCCATGAGAAAAACCGGAACGCCCGGGTAGGCAGCGTTTGCCTGCTCAAAGACCAGGTCGAGCGTTTGGTAGAAAGCCTCCAAAGAGGGTGCGTGCCCCCTCTTGCCGTCCGACTGGCCGAAACCCGGAAAATCGGCGCCCAGCATGGCCAGGGAGCGTTCGCGGAAAAACGAAGCCACCGATTCGTAGCGCCCGGTATGATCCCCCATGCCGTGGGCCAGAATGACGACGGCACGCGGCGACTCAAGAGGCCAGTGCCGGAAAAATACCTGAAACCCCATGGGGTGATCCAGAAACCGGTTCATAAAGCTGAAAAAACGTTTAAGTTTGTACTGCTTGCGCCGATAAATATACTAGGAAATTTAATACTTCAGATAAACATAAATCATGCGGGTCATTTTCATGGGAACCCCCGACTTTGCGGTTCCTTCACTCGAAATACTGGTAAAAAACGGCTACGAGGTGGCGGCCGTCGTCACCGCTACCGACAAACTTGGCGGCCGGGGCGGTAACCAGGTCCTGGAGCCGGCCGTCAAAAAAGCCGCTAAAGCGCTCGGATTGCCGGTGCTACAGCCCAAAAACCTCAAAGCGCCCGAATTTATCCGGCAACTGGAAGACCTGCGGCCCGACCTCCAGGTCGTGGTGGCATTTCGCATGTTGCCGGAGGCCGTTTGGGCCCTGCCGCGCATCGGCACCATCAACCTGCACGGCTCCCTGCTGCCCAAATACCGCGGGGCCGCGCCCATCAACTGGGCCATTATCGAGGGCGAGCGGGAGACCGGGGTCACGACCTTCTTTTTGCAGCAGGAAATCGACACAGGCGATATACTCTTGCAGCGCCGGATGGACATCGGAGAGAACGAAACCGCAGGCGAGGTGCACGACCGGATGATGCAGATGGGCGCGGAAGTAGTGCTCGAATCGGTCAGGCTCATTGAATCGGGTCAATACGCACTGCAGCCACAGAGCCAGGAAGCAGCTACCAAAGCCCCCAAGATCTTTATGGAGACCTGCCGGATCGACTTTTCGCAGCCCACGGAAAAGGTGCACAACTTCATTCGTGGCCTGAGTCCCTACCCGGCAGCCTGGACCATGCTCGACGGCAAGGTGTTGAAAATCCTGCGCACGGAAAAAGAAATCAGCTCCCACCAGGATGCGCCCGGCGCCCTGCGAACCGACCATAAGAAAATGATGAAATACGCCACCCTCGACGGCTATGTGCAAGTGCTTGAACTGCAAATGGAAGGACGGAAGCGGATGGATGTTTCCGCATTTTTGAATGGATACAGGATTGGGAGTGATTAATTTTTCCTTACTTTCCAGACAAAATCAGCGTATATGAAAAAAATGGCCATGCATTGGCAGATATTGTTGGGGATGGTGCTGGGCGTAGCTGCAGGCTGGGCCGCAGCCAGTCTTGGTGGAAAGCAGTACATCATCGACTGGGTCAAGCCCTTCGGTACCATTTTCATCAACCTGCTGAAGCTGATCGCCCTGCCGCTGATCCTGGCCTCCCTGATCAAGGGCGTTACCGACCTGAAAGACATCACCAAGTTGTCGAGAATGGGTGGGCGGACATTCGGGCTCTACATACTGACCACCGTGTTTGCCATTTGTCTGGGCCTGATTTTGGTCAACGTCATATCCCCTGGTTATCTGATCGAGCCTGAGACAAGAGAGCACCTGTTACAGGCATATGGCGGCAACGCGGAGCAGCAAATCGCAGCCGCCAAAGAACAGTCAGGCAAAGGGCCGCTTCAGCCCCTGGTCGATCTGGTTCCGGAAAACATCTTTTCCGCCGCAACCAGTAACCGCAATATGTTGCAGGTCATTTTCTTCGCCATTTTTATGGCTATCGGGCTCATCCTGATCCCGGAGGAAAAGGCAAAACCTGTCAAGGACTTCTTCGACGGCTTGAATGAGGTCATCCTCAAGCTCATCGACCTGATCATGCTGGCTGCGCCCTTTGGCGTCTTTGCCTTGCTGGCGGGGCTGGTGGTGGAATTTCCGAGTGTCGATCTGCTCTACGCCCTGTTGGGCTATGGGCTCACCGTAGTATTGGGCATCGCCATCCTTCTCCTCCTTTTTTATCCAGGATTGATCAGGATTTTCACCGGCAAATCGTTTTCCTTTTTTCTCAAGGGAATCTCCCCTGCCCAGCTGCTGGCTTTTTCCACCAGTTCCAGTGCCGCCACCCTGCCCGTGACCATGGAAAGAGTACAGGAGCACATGGGCGTCGACGAGGAGGTCGCCAGTTTCGTTTTGCCGATTGGCGCGACGGTGAATATGGACGGCACCAGCCTCTACCAGGCAGTAGCCGCCGTTTTTATTGCCCAGGCGCTCAATATAGACCTGACCATTACCCAACAGCTCGGCATTATTCTGACCGCCTTGCTCGCATCCATTGGCGCAGCCGCGGTTCCGGGAGCAGGCATGGTCATGCTGGTCATCGTACTGGGGCAGGCAGGGATTCCGGAGGCCGGCCTCGCGCTCATTTTCGCCATAGACCGTCCGCTCGACATGTTCCGCACCACGGCCAACGTGACGAGCGACGCTACCGTTTCCATGCTGGTTGCCAAATCGCTTGGAAAACTGGGATAATAAATTGTACATGAAAAAGCTTCCATTGCACTGGCAGATCCTGATCGGGATGGTATTGGGCGTGGCCTGTGGCTTGATAGCCGCATACGCCGGCGCCCAGCAAGCCATTCGGGACTGGGTTGCGCCATTCGGGACGATCTTTATCAATCTGCTCAAACTGATCGCCCTCCCACTAATTCTCGCATCGCTGATCAAAGGGGTTTCCGATCTCAAGGACATTTCCAGCCTATCCAAAATGGGCGGGCGCACGATCATGATTTACATTGGCACCACCATGGTAGCCATCACACTGGGTCTGTTGCTGGTCAACTTGGTCGGCCCGGGATTGATACTGGAGCCCGAAACCAGGGAAAGCCTGATGGCGACCTACGGGCTCGATGCCGAAAAGTCGATACAGGCGGCTGAAGAGCAAAAGGGAAAGGGGCCTTTGCAACCCCTGGTCGATCTGGTGCCCGAGAATATCTTTTCGGCAGCCACCAGCAACCGCAACATGTTGCAGATCATATTCTTCGCTCTGCTCTTCGGGATCGGGCTGGTGTTGATACCTGAGGAGAAGTCGGGGCCGGTCAAAGCTTTTTTCGATGGGTTTAACGAAGTTATTCTCAAACTAATTGACCTGATCATGTTGGCCGCGCCCTTTGGCGTTTTTGCCTTGTTGGCCGGATTGATCGTGGATTTCCCCAGCGCCGACATGCTTTACGCCTTGCTGGGGTACGGGCTCACCGTCGTCGCGGGCCTGGCAATATTGCTGGCGTTCTTCTACCCCACCCTTGTCAGGCTTTACACAGGAAGGTCTTTCAAATTCTTTTTCAAGGGCATCTCCCCTGCCCAACTGCTGGCTTTTTCCACCAGTTCCAGCGCCGCCACCCTGCCTGTAACCATGGAGCGGGTAGAGGAGCACCTCGGCGTCGACGAGGAGGTAGCCAGTTTCGTGTTGCCCATCGGAGCTACGATTAACATGGATGGTACCAGCTTGTACCAGGCTGTTGCGGCCGTCTTCATCGCGCAAGCCCTCAACATCGATCTGAGCCTGGGCGAGCAATTGGGCATCATCGCCACCGCGTTGCTGGCCTCCATCGGCGCGGCGGCGGTACCCGGAGCAGGGATGGTGATGCTGGTCATCGTGCTTGGGCAGGCAGGCATACCGGAGGCGGGGCTGGCCCTGATCTTTGCCATCGACAGGCCCCTGGATATGTTGCGCACCTCAGTAAACATAACCAGCGATGCCGCGGTTTCCATGTTGGTCGCAAAATCAATCGGCAAACTCGGCGATCCCCATGAGAGAAAATGGGATGATTATTATCCACCAAAGGAAGATACACATGCGTAAGGCCAATGCACTTTTCACATCAATCGTTTTAGCTGCCATGCTTATTCAGACAAGCTGTCTCGTCGTGCAAAACCCGCACAGCGGCCTGGCGCCCGGCCGCTGGAGAGGCGTGCTGACGCTCTCGCAGCCGGCCGTGGTTCCTCCCGATGAGTCGCAATTTGCGGAGATGAACTTCGAGGAGGTGCTGGAGGGGGAGCTACCCTTCCTATTCGACGTGGTTTACGACGATGAGAACCGCTTCCACCTGGAGATCATTAACGGCGAAGAGCGCATCAGGGCAGACCACATCGCCTTCGGGCGGGATCCTGCAACGGCAAAAGACACCCTGCGTATCGACTTTCCTGTTTTCGACTCCTACATCATCGCACTACACGAAAACGATGTGATCGAAGGCGAATGGGTGGTCAATTACAAGGAGAACTACCGCATCCCCTTCGTGGCCTATTTCGGGAGAGGGCATCGCTTTACCGAGCTCAAAAAGACCCCGGCGATGGATCTGAGCGGAAAATGGGAAGCCTACTTCGGCCTCGATAGCGAAAACCCCGACCCGGCCATCGGCGAGTTCAAACAGGAAGGCAATTACCTGACCGGAACCTTCCTGACCGAAACAGGCGACTACCGCTTTTTGGAAGGAACCGTGCAGGCCGATAAGTTCTACCTCTCCTGCTTCGATGGTTCCCATGCCTTTCTTTTTGAAGGAAAAATACTGCCCGACAGCACGATCATCGGCAGTTTTCGCTCCGGTTCCCACTACCAGACGACCTGGAAGGGAAAGCGCAACCCGGAATTCAGGCTCTCCGACCCGCACAGCCTGACCAATGTGGTGCGCGATGAAGCACTGGATTTCTCCCTGGAGGACCCCAGCGGGAAAATATGGTCGCTCTCCGACCCTGCCCTGAAAGGACATGTGAAGGTCGTGCAAATCATGGGCACCTGGTGCCCCAACTGCTTTGACGAGACGAATTTTCTGAAAGAATACAAAAAGGCACACGAAGAAGAAAAACTGGCCTTCTTTGCCGTAGCTTTTGAAAAGTACCGGGAAAAAGAAAAAGCCCTGAGCGCCTTGCGCAAATTTCAGGATAATATGCAACCCGGTTATCCCGTTTTGCTTGGAGGTTTTTCCCAAAAAGAAAGCGCTTCTGAGATATTCCCCATGCTCGACGGCATCAAAGCCTACCCAACCCTCCTGCTGCTCGACCCGCAAAACCGGATCAGGCGGGTGCACACGGGATTTTCCGGACCCGCGACAAGCGAATACGACGCTTTCAGGCAGGAATTTGATGCCTTTATTCAGCAATTATTAACCGAAAATGAATAAATTTCGGTTTAAACAACCGCCAATGAAACAATTTCTCATAGCATTCCACGAGAACAACCGGGCCAAGGCCCTCTCCCTTGAAAAAGAACTCACGCCTTCCGGTTGTTCCTTCCAACTACTGTCCTCTCGCGACGCCGCTGAGCCCGGCGAGTTCAATCGCAAGCTTCTGACCAGCAACCAGCACGTGCTGTTGCTGGTCAGCGACAACCTCTTGAAGAGCGATACCTGCATGTACGGCGGACTGGAAGCCATCCAGCAGCTCAGCAGCGCCAACCGCCTGTTGCCCATCGTGATCGACGGCGAATACCCCGGCGAGGAGAATGTGATCACCATCTTTGAGCGCGTGGGGGATGTGATCCAATACCTTAACTTCTGGCAGGATGAATACATCAACCTGCGGCAAAAACGCAGGCACCTGGAAGATGGAGAAAACCAGGAAGATATCAACGAGGCGCTGCGCATCGTGCGCCAGGTCTCCTCGGAAATCGGCGAATACCTCCGGCATCTCAGAGTCGTCAACCACTATGGTTGGGAGCAGTTGAGCCACCATGATTGGGAGCTTTTCTTCAAATTGATCCAATACCAGGAAGGGCATGCCAGGCTCAAGGAAAGTTTTATCCAGCAGCCCCAGGCCCAAATTATCCAACCACAACTATCGGAGCCCCTTGCAGAGGAGGAAAAACCGGTGGTGGAAGAAGAGGAAGAGGAATGGGAAGAGGAAGAAGCGCCTCCTGTCATCGAGTGGACGGAACTTCCGGGCATTGCTTCCCTCGGCGGACCTCCGCCGGAAACGCCGGAACTTCCGGAGCAGGCAGAAGAACCTGAATCCATATCCGACTTGATCCACAAGCTCGTGAAGCACGCCGAAGAATCCCGGCCGGTCACGGAGCAGGCCCGCGAAGAGGAGGCCTTGCTGGTACCCGAGATCAGCGAGGTGGAAGACCTCTTCAAGGAAGCTGTGAGCGAAGCGGAAGAGAAAGAAGGCGAGGAAGAGGAAGAAGCGCCTGAAGTAGAAGAGCCGGAAGAGGCGGATGCCATCATGGAGGAGGCGGATCACCAGTTTGAAAAAGGAGAATTCATCGCGGGACTCAACCTGCTCAACCAGGCCATCGACGATTTTCCCAACAGCGCCAGACTTCGCTATCGCTATGCGCAGTGCCTGGTGCAATACGCACACAACCCCCGGGAAGCGGCACTCGAGCTGGAAAAGCTGGTGCGCCTTTCACCCGAGCACATCCCCGCCTGGTTCATGCTCGGGGAGCTGGCAGAAATGAGCAAACAGTACCGGCAGGCGCGACAGTATTACGAGCACGCCGTTTATCTGGACTCCGATTTCGACACAGGCTATTACCGGCTGGGGCTCTTGCTGAGCAATTTCTTTGAGGGAGAAGAAAAGCTGGCCGCCAAATATTTCAAGAAAGCGACCAAGGCCAACGAGGAGCTCGCCGATGCCTACTACCAGCGCGGAACCCTGCTTTACGAGCGGCTCGAAGACCCCGAAAAAGCGGTGAAGTCGCTGAAGAAAACCCTGAAATACCAGCCCGATCACCCCTTCGCGCACTACGATCTGGCGCTGATCTTCCACGGCATGGGCGAACAGAAAAAGGCCAGCCAGCATTATCAAAAGGCCCTCGCCAATAATCCGGAGGTACAAACGCCCGAAAACGACGAAGCATTTTATTTCGAACCCGAGACGGTAACCGACCGGGAGGAAATCCTGGAGAGCGTGCCGGAGCAGGAGGCCGTGCCTGAGAAAAAATCAGATTCGCCCCATATCTCCCATGGTATCGCGCTGATCACAGGCGCCACCTCCGGCATCGGAAAAGCAACGGCCCGGGCCTTTGCCAAGGCGGGCTTCAGCCTCATCCTCACCGGACGCCGCGAAGACAGGCTGGAGCAACTGCAGGAAGAGCTACAGAACGCCCACAACGTCCAGGTGCGGATTCTCTGCTTCGACGTGCGCGATCACGAAGAAGTGGCCGAACATCTCAACGAACTCGAAGAGAGCTGGAAAAACGTGGATGTCCTCGTCAATAATGCCGGATTGGCCAAAGGACTGGCTCCGATCCAGGAGGGCGAACTTTCCCATTGGGAAACCATGATCGACACCAACCTCAAAGGCCTGCTTTACATCACCCGCCTCGTCACGCCCTGGATGGTCAGGCGGCAGAGCGGGCACGTGATCAACCTCGGCTCCATCGCCGGCAAGGAAGCCTATCCGAAAGGCAATGTATACTGCGCCACCAAGTTCGCCGTCGACGGGCTGACCAAGGCCATGCGCATGGATTTATACCAGTACGGCATACGGGTGAGCCAGGTTTGCCCCGGCCATGTGGAAGAGACGGAATTCGCCCTCGTGCGCTTCGACGGAGACGCTAAAAAGGCTAAAATCTACGAGGACTTCAAGCCTCTGAGTTCCAGCGACGTGGCAGACCTCATTTTGTATATCGTCCAGGCGCCGCCGCATGTCAACATCCAGGATGTGGTGATCACCAGCACACAGCAGGCCAGCGCCACGATGATCGACCGGAGCGGAAGGGAGGATTAAGCCTTCTCGCTGTCGCGTTTCTGGTCTGCCAGGAAAATGTCCCTGATCTCCGGAGCATCGGAGGGTTTCATGCGCCCGCTGAGGATGAGCCGCAATTCGCGGCGGCGCTTGGCGCTGTCGAAAAGGTTCTGCTCTTCGGAGGTAAGCGGCAGCACGGGTGGCACTTCGCAGGGCTTCATCGTCTTTTCATCGACTGCAACGAAGGTGAAATAGGCGTGGTTGCAACGCCTCGCATTGCCGCCCTTGATGGCGTCGGCAAAAACCTCTACATAAACTTCGACCGAAGTATTGAAGGCGCGGGTTACCGACGCCTTGAGCATGACCACATCGCCCAGTGGAATGGGCAACTGGAAGGACACGTGATCGACCGAAGCTGTCACGACATAAGACTCACAGTGCTTGCCGGCGCAGATGCCGGCGGCAATATCCATCCAGCGCATCAGGTTGCCGCCCATCAGGTTGTGCAGGGGGTTGGTATCGTTGGGCATCACAATCTCAGACATGATAGTCTGGGATTCGGAGACTTTTTTGGGCTTCATGGGCTTAGCGGATCATGACTCCCTTCCGGTTGAGAAAGGGAATGAGGGTGAAATTATCCTGGGTGATGCTGCCGCGAACGAAGATGTAGCGCTTGTCGTACATATATCCCTCAAAGGTGAAGCTAACCCAATATTCGTTGGTCAGGTCGAATAAGGTCTTTTGGATAGGCTCGATCAGCTGGATATCAAGCGGTCCGATTTCATCAAAAAAGTGACGCAGCGTAGTGGTTTTGCGCTCTTCTCCTTCAATTTCACCGTAGCCGCTGGAACTGATCAGTACGTTTTTAATGGATTCGTCCTTGAGGTTGATCAGGAAAGTATCCCAAAGTTCTTCCTCGGTATTTTCCTCTATACGGGGAACGATGGCGATGGCCAGGTCTTCAACTTTCTGTACGGGAATATCTTTTTTCATGGTCTTGGGTATATTCGAATTCAAATAGATCCGAGAATTGTTCCTTCAATACCGTCTTAACTTGTGCGATGTCCTGTGGAGCGCCAAGTTCGGCCTCCATCGATGTCACGTCTTTGTCCTTGTCGGCGATCCCGCAGGGGATGATATGTCTGAAGTAGTTGAGGTCGGTATTCACGTTGAACGCCAGCCCGTGCATGGTGACCCAGCGGCTCAGGTGCACGCCGATGGCGCAGATCTTCCGCTTTGGAAGGGAGGCGGTGGCGGGCAGCCAAACCCCGGTATATTCGGGTTCGCGGGTGGCTTCGATCCCGTATTGGGCGAGGGTCCGGATCACTGCTTCCTCCAGGGTGCGAACGTAGCGGTGTACATCGGTGAAAAAGCCGTCCAGGTCGAAGATCGGATAGGCTACAATCTGGCCGGGCCCGTGGTAGGTAATGTCCCCTCCCCTGTTGATTTTGAAGAAAGAGATGCCCTTTTCCTCCAGTCCTTTTTCGTCGAGCAAAAGGTTGTCGAGGCTGCCACTTTTGCCCAGGGTGTAGACAGGTGCGTGTTCGCAGAACAGCAGGTAGTGTTTCCTGGGGCGAAGCCCTGCGGCATGATCCCTGTTCCACAGCTTGGTGTCGACCAGTTCCTTCAGCAGGGTCCCCTGGAAAGCCCAGGCCTCGCTGTACGCTATCCTGCCCAAATCCTTGAAAACAACTTGCTCCATAGCACCCTTTTTCAAAAGCGGCACAAAGGTAGGCAGATTTTTTGGTTCTTGGTCAAAGACTTGTCATATTTTGGATAAAGGGCCTATTTATGCCGGGCTTCCTTAGCTTTGCGAAAAAAAGCGATGAGACATCTTTCCTTCTTCCTGTTTGTAGCGATTTTCGCTATGGCCTGCGGGCCTTCCGGCTCTTCTTCAGAAACTGACGGGGCAATTGCAGACACCTTGCGATATGAAAATGAGAACCACCTGTTCAATATCCGCCAGCTCACTTTCGGCGGCGATAATGCCGAAGGGTATTTCAGCTTCGACGGCCAAAGCATCGTGTTCCAGGCCACTAACCCTGCCTGGGAAGTGCCCTGCGACCAGATATTCACCATGCCGCTGACAGGTACGGAAGGCAATAAAGCCCCCATGGTCAGCACCGGCAAAGGGCGGACCACCTGCTCCTATTACCTGCCTGGCGACAGCACCGTGCTCTATGCTTCCACTCACCTGGCTGCCGATACCTGCCCCGTCACACCGCGCACCCACCAAGGCAAATACGTCTGGGGCATCCATCCGGAATACGACATTTTTGTGGCCGATCTGAAGGGCAATGTTCTCCAGCAGCTGACCAGTCAGCCCGGTTACGACGCCGAGGCTACTGTCTCGCCCGACGGTTCCAAAATCGTTTTCACCTCTACCCGCTCGGGCGACCTGGAGCTATGGACCATGAACATCGATGGCTCCGGCCTGACGCAAGTCACCAAAGACCTGGGATACGACGGTGGTGCATTTTTCTCTCCCGACAGCAAAAAGCTCGTCTTCCGCGCTTCGCGTCCAAAGACACCCGAAGACCAAAAAGTGTACAAAGACCTCCTGGCTGACGGACTGGTGCAGCCCACCGATATGGAAATTTTCGTGTGCAACGTGGATGGCAGCGACCTGAAGCAGATCACCAACCTTGGCGGCGCCAACTGGGCGCCCTATTTCCACCCCGAGGGAACGAAGATCATCTTCTCTTCCAACCACCACACCGAAAGCGGCCGCATTTTCAACCTGTTCTCCATCAACACAGACGGCACAGGACTGGAGCAGGTCACCTTCGACCCGACCTTCGACTCCTTCCCCATGTTCAGCCCCGACGGCAAATATTTCATCTTCGCCTCCAATCGCAATAACGGTGGAACAAGGGATACGAACTTGTTTTTGGCGGAATGGAAGTAAAATAAAGTTTATAAGTTTATGGGGTTAGGAGTTTAGGACGCCTAAACTCCTAACCCCAAAAACTTATAAACTAGAATTGTATTAGTTCTTCCGCCTGCTTCTCTATTACTTCCCTTGTATATTCATCCGTGATATTCCCCTCCGCATCTGTGAGTTTGCGGATGAGGGAAACGGGCAGTTTGTTGGGCAGCACGATAATGCCCAGAAAATGCAGGATGCCCGTCAGGTGATCCATGCCCCGCAAATTGCCGGCGCGGCCGCTGGCTACCCCGAGCAAGGCGGCTTTTTTCCCCTTGAAGGTTTCGTGGTATTTCCGCACGGAACAGGCGTCGAGAAAGAGCTTGAGCACGCCGGGAAAACTCCCGTTGTACTCCGGTATGACAAACACAAACTTGCCGGCCGGCAGCATGTACTCGTCCTGCAGCCGGGCCAGGCTGGGCGACTGCCCTTTCTCCGCATACATGTCCGGGTGAAACCAGTCGTGGGGGATCTCCTCCAGGGCCAGAAGCTTCACTTCTTCGCTTGTGCGGGCGCTAAGGGTTTTGACGTAAAATTTGGCGAAGTCCTGGGCCTCGCTATCTTTCCTATTGGTTGCCGAAATAACGGTTATCATGTATCGGGTTCATTTTTCACAGCATGTAACAGCAAAATACCTCATTGGTTATTAAGCGGAGAAAAAAAACTGTGGCGATACCCCAAGTCCCGGGAAAACCTCCTATATTTATGCTAGGTAAGTAATCCCTGCTTCTTTTTCTACCTGACTGATTTCCAACAAATTAACATAAGCCATGAAAATCACTTACTATGGGCATGCTGCCATTGGCGTGGCGTTCGGTGGCAAGCATTTGCTCTTCGACCCTTTTATCACCGGTAACCCTATCGCACAACACATCGACATCAAGGACATACCCGCCGACTACATCCTGATCTCTCATGGGCACGGCGATCACGTGCAGGATATGGAGGCCATCGCGCGCCGTACGCACGCCAGCGTGATTTCCAATGCGGAGATCGTGGGATGGGCGGAGAAAAAAGGCATCAAAGGACACCCGATGAACCACGGCGGCAAGTGGAAATTCGATTTCGGTACGGTGAAATACGTTCCCGCCGTGCACTCCAGTTCCCTGCCCGACGGCTCCAACGGAGGAAATCCGGGCGGCTTCGTGGTTTGGAACGAAAAAAAATGTTTCTACTTCGCCGGCGATACCTCGCTTACCATGGACATGAAGCTGATTCCGGAATTTTGTCCCAAACTCGGCATCGCCATCCTGCCCATCGGCGACAATTTCACGATGGATTACCGGGAAGCCCTGATGGCCAGCGACTTCGTGCAGTGCGACCGCGTACTGGGCATGCACTACGACTCCTTCGGCTATATTAAAATCGACCACCAACAAGCAATCGATGCTTTTAAAGCCAGGGGAAAAGAGTTAATTTTGCTCCCCATTGGAAAAAGCATAGACATTTGACCATTCTTTAGAACATCACTCATGGGTAAAGTAATCGCCATTGCAAACCAGAAGGGAGGGGTCGGAAAAACGACCACCGCCATCAACCTGGCCGCCAGCCTCGCCGTGCTGGAAAAAAAGGTCCTCCTCATCGACGCCGACCCACAGGCCAACGCCACCTCCGGGATCGGAGCGGGAGGACACAAGGTGGAAACCACCCTCTACGACTGCATGGTCAATGACGCCGACCCGATGCAGGCCGTGCTGGAGACAGAAACCCCCAACCTCTACGTCCTGCCCTCCAACATCGACCTGGTTGGCGCAGAGGTCGAACTGATCACCCACCCCAAGCGGGAGTATGTGATGAAAGAAAACGTCACCGACAAGGTGCGCGATCATTTCGATTACGTATTCATCGATTGCCTGCCCTCCCTGGGCATCGTGACCGTCAACGCCCTGACCGCCGCCGACTCCGTGATCGTGCCGGTGCAATGCGAGTTCTTCTCCCTGGAAGGACTGAGCAAACTGCAAAACACGATCAACCTGGTCAAAAAGAACCTGAACAAATCGCTGGAGATCGAAGGCATCCTCCTCTCCATGTACGACCAGCGGCTGCGCCTGGCTAACATCGTAGTGCAGGAGGTAAAAGACTATTACCAGGACAAGGTATTCGACACCATCATTCACCGCAACTCCAAGGTGAGCGAGGCGCCCAACCTGCATCAGCCCGTTATCCTGTATGACGCTGCCAGCAAAGGCTCTACCAACTTCCTCAACCTGGCGGAAGAATTCCTTTTGAAGAACGGCGACGCCATCGCAACCCCTCGGGTGCAGGTTTAAGCCCAATCGCGACTCAAATGGCCAAAGACATCAAGAAAAAAGAACTCGGCCTGGGTATCCGGGCCCTGTTGTCCAACCTCGACGAAACCGAAACGCCCGAACAACAACAGGAAGTGGTGCGCGAACTGTCGCACACCGTTGCCATGATCCCCGTTTCCCAGATCGAGGTCAACCCCTTCCAGCCCCGGAAAGACTTCGACCCGGAAGCGCTGGAAGAACTCGCCCAATCGCTGAAAGTGCACGGCCTGATCCAACCCATCACGGTCAGGCGCCTGAGTAGCAAAGAGTATCAGCTCATCTCCGGCGAGCGGCGCCTGCGCGCCTCCAAACTGGCAGGCCTTACCGAAGTGCCCGCCTACGTGCGCATCGCCAACGACCAGGAAATGCTGGAAATGGCCCTGGTGGAGAATATCCAGCGCGAAGACCTCAACCCCATCGAAATCTCCATCACCTACCAGCGCCTCATCGACGAGTGCAGCCTGACGCACGAGAACCTCGGCGACCGGGTCGGCAAAAAGCGCAGCACGGTGACCAACTTCCTGGGCTTGCTGAAATTGCCGCCCCAAATCCAGCAGGCGCTCAAAAACAGGCAGATCAGCATGGGACATGCCAAGGCCCTGCGCGGGATCGACGACGTGGCCATTCAGTTGAGCATTTTCAACGAGATCGTATCCAAAGGGCTCTCCGTCAGGGAAGCAGAGCAACTGGCGCGCGATTACCAGCAGCCAAAGGCCCCCTCCTCCCCCGCACCCAGAAAACTTTCCGACTCCTATCAGGCTGTGCAGGACAACCTGCGCGGCTTCTTCGGTGCAAAAGTTCAGTTAAAAACAGACGCGCAAGGCAAGGGACAGATCATCATTCCGTTCTCTTCCAATGATGACCTCAACCGCCTGCTCGACTTGCTGGAACAATAAAATGAAAAAAGCCGCCCTGACCTGCTTCCTGGCCTTTTGCCTAACCGGGCTTTATGGCCAGGCTGCCGATACCATCCCGCCGGAAGCTGCCGTTCCAGACAGCCTGCAGGAAAAGGGCAAGTCCATGTTTTCCTGGTTCACCAACGATTATCCCGAGCCCAAAAAAGCATTGTTGCTGTCGATCATCCCCGGAGGCGGGCAAGCATATAACAAGCGATGGTGGAAACTCCCCATCGTATACGGCGCCCTGGGCGGCATGGCCTACCTGGTCGACTTCAATTCAACGGAATATCTTTTCTACAAAAGGGCCTACCGGCGCAAGGCACGAGGACTCCCCCACGACCTCACCGGCCGCGGAGGGCTTGACAATGCGGCGGTGCTCAAACGCTATCGCGACGATGCCGACCGCAATACCCAGCTCTCCTATATCGGCTTTTTCGCCGTCTACGCCATGGCTGGTATTGAAGCCTTCGTCGACTCCCACCTCATGTCGTTCGATGTGAGCGACGACCTGAGTATACAATTGAGGCCAAGCGAAACAGGAGTGGGATTGACGATCTGTTTCTAAAAGAATCCGCGTGCCTTCACCATAAAAAGCCGATAAAGGCACGCGGATGACGCGGATGCAAGCAACGCGGATTCTGACGGTGCTTAGCTCCCAGGGACTCTTTCTTAATTATCCCATAAAAGGATATCTGTAATCTTTCGGCGGCACGAAGTTCTCCTTGATGGAGCGTGCGGAGAGCCAGCGGTAGAGGTTGAGGACCGAGCCCGCCTTGTCGTTGGTGCCCGAGCCGCGGGCGCCGCCGAAGGGCTGCTGCCCCACCACCGCGCCGGTGGGCTTGTCGTTGATGTAGAAGTTGCCCGCCGCGTGGCGCAGCTTGTCAAAGGCCACCCTGACCGCTGCGCGGTCTTTGCTGAAGATAGCGCCGGTCAGCGCGTAGGGGGAAGTGTTGTCCACCAGTTCGAGCGCCTGTTCGAATTCGGCGTCTTTGTAGAGATAGATCGTCAGCACGGGACCGAAGATCTCCTCGCACATGGTCAGGGAGTAGGGATCCTGGGAGAGGATGACAGTCGGTTCAATGAAATAGCCCACCGATTTGTCGTAGTTTCCTCCGGCGATGACCTTCACGCGCGGGTTTTGCTTCGACTTGTCGATGTATTCGGCGATCTTGTCAAAGGCTTTTTCGTCGATGACGGCATTGAAGAAGTTGGTGAAATCTTCCGGAGACCCCATTTTGACTGACTTGAGGTCCTGCTGCATGCGCTCCCAGAGCTGGGGCCATTTGCTTTCCGGAATGTACGCACGGGAAGCAGCCGAGCATTTCTGTCCCTGGTACTCAAAAGCTCCGCGGATGAGGGCGGTGGCCACCTCGCCGGTATCGGCGCTGGGGTGCATGACCACGAAGTCCTTGCCGCCCGTTTCACCGACGATGCGCGGGTAAGATTTGTACAGGTGGATATTGTCGCCGATCGTTTTCCACAGGTTCTGGAACACCGAGGTGCTGCCGGTGAAGTGGATGCCAGCGAAGTTGGGATCTTTGAAGATCACGTCGCCTGCCACCGGGCCGCTGATGTAGAGCAGGTTGATAACGCCTGCGGGCAGTCCGGCCGCTTCGAGCACTTCCATGATCACGGCGGCGGAGAATACTTGCGATTCGGCCACCTTCCAGACAACAACGTTGCCGCACATGGCCGGTGCGGTGGGCAGGTTGCCGGCGATGGAGGTGAAGTTGAAGGGGGTGAGGGCGAAGACGAAGCCTTCCAGAGCGCGGTATTCCAGGCGGTTCCAGGTCAGCGGGGCGCTTTCGGGCTGGGTGTGGTAGATCTCGGTGAGGTACTGCACGTTGAAGCGCCAGAAGTCGCACAATTCCGCAACGCAGTCGATTTCAGCCTGGTACACAGACTTGGACTGGCAGAGCATGGTGGCGGCGTTCATTTTAGCGCGATAGGGGCCTGCGAGCAGGTCTGCCGCTTTGAGGAAGATGGCGGCGCGCTCTTCCCATGGCATGTTCTCCCAGGCCGGTTTGGCGGCCATGGCAGCGCTGATGGCTTGCTGGGCGTGGCTGGCATTGCCCTTGCCGAAATAACCCAGGATGTGCTTGAGTTCATGGGGCGGGCGGATGGGTTTGCGGTCATCGGTAAGGACCTTTTCACCGCCGATATACATGGGGATGAGGGTCTCTCTGGCCTTAAATTCTGCGATTGCAGCTTGGAGCTCGGCCCGTTCGGGTGAACCGGGGCGGTAGGCCAGGATCGGTTCGTTTTTGGCTACGGGCACTTTATAGAATGCATTTGCCATATAAGATTGGTTTTTACGGTTAGAAAACAATTGGGCTGCAAAGATAGCAATTTGAACCCGGATCAGGTAAGAATCTCCAGCAACTGATGCAGGGTTCCGATAATAAAATCGGGCGATTTGGGCAAGCTGTTGTCAGCTCCTGCGGGGTTGAACCAGCAGGTGTCCCAGCCTGCCCTTTGGGCGCCCTCGATATCGGTGTGGAGGCTGTCGCCGATCATGAGGATGCGGTCGGTCTTGCGCGCCTGTATGCGTTCGACGGCGGTGGAGAAAAAACCGGGGTTGGGCTTGTAGTAGCCTATTTCTTCGGATACGATGATTTCTGA
The DNA here is from genome assembly GCA_049306275.1 of Saprospiraceae bacterium. GTDB lineage: Bacteria > Bacteroidota > Bacteroidia > Chitinophagales > Saprospiraceae > JADJTT01. Next base: position 21,862 of record JBAQQB010000175.1, read on the forward strand.
AAAAAAATGATCGATTCCCGCCTTTGCCAGCCGCAGGCGCTGCACTTCTGCCAGGCCGTTGGTCGCTACGGCCATGTTATAGCCCCGGAGGGAAAGGGCTTCTACGAGTTCCAGCGCTCCATCCACCCGGAAGGTAGCGCGTTTCAGGGCTTCGAAATAGATGGAATTCATGGCCCTGGGATCGCCGTCGATGCCGAGATGGGCGAGGAAACGGGAGAAGCGCAGGATTTTGAGCTCTTCTGCCGTTATTCGCCCCGCTTCCAGGTCGGCCCAGCACTGCAGGTTGATGCCGTGGTAGGCTTCAAAGTAGGACCAGAAAGGTTCAAGGCCTATTTCCTGCAGGGTTTCCGACAGGGCGATGCGGGCCGAGCGGTTGAAATCCAGCAGGGTGTTGTCAGCGTCGAAGATCAGCCAGTGGTAGTGCATGGCCGGTCAAGGTTTGGGGGCGATGGTGGAAGCCACCTCATCCGGAACGAACGGCGAAGCGTCGCCTCCCCCTTTGATAATCTCCCTGACGATGGTTGAACTGATATGGGAATAGGCCGGTTGGCTGATGAGGAAGATCGTCTCCAGCCCACCTCCGACGATGTGGTTGAGCTGGGAGATGGTTTTTTCGTAGTCGAAATCGGAGGCATTGCGCAGGCCGCGCAGGAGATAGCGGGCGCCGATGCGCTGACAATAGTGGGCGGTCAGGTTTTCGAATGAACCAACCTCGATGCCGGGCGTATGGCGGAAGACCTGCCTTAACCATTCTAGCCGCTGTTCGAGGGGAAAGAGGTATTGTTTTTGGGAGTTTATCCCGATGGCTACTACGATCTTGTCAAAAAGGGGCGCAGCCCGCCGTATCAGGTCGACGTGGCCGGTGGTGATGGGGTCAAAAGAACCCGGAAAAACGGCTATGCGCATGCGGAGGGGGTGTTGGTCCCCGTAAAAATAAGAAGAGGTGGCGCAATGCACCACCTCTTTTCTGTTTATTATGCTTTTTTGGCAGCTTTTTCTTTTGCCACGGCGCCGTTTTCCTTGACCAGTTCGCCGTTGACCGTCTTGATCAGGCGGGCGGCGACTTTGTAGGGATCGGCGTTGGAAGCCGGACGGCGGTCTTCCAGGTAGCCTACCCAGTTCTGGGAGGTGGCGATGGGAACGCGGATCGAAGAGCCGCGGTCGCTGATGCCGTAGGAGAACTTGTGGATCGACTGGGTTTCGTGCAAGCCGGTCAGGCGCTTTTCGTTTTCAGAGCCATAAACCGCGATGTGCTCGTTGTGCATGACGGCCAGGCGTTCAAAGATGCCGTCGAAGTACTCCTTGCCGCCTTTCTCGCGCATGCGCTTGTTGGAGAAATTGGCGTGCATGCCCGAGCCGTTCCAGTCGCCCTGGATGGGTTTGGGGTGGAATTCCACCTTGATGCCGTGCTTTTCGGTGATGCGGTGCAGCAGGTAGCGGGCGATCCAGAGGTCGTCGCCGGCGCGCTTGCCGCCTTTACCCAGGATCTGGAATTCCCACTGGCCGAGGAGCACTTCAGCGTTGATGCCCGTGATATCGAGGCCTGCTTCGAGGCAGGTGTCGAAATGCTCTTCGACGATATCCCGGCCAGCGACGTTGCCGCTACCCACAGCACAATAGTAGGGACCCTGCGGACGCGGGTAGCCATGCTTGGGGAAACCGATCGGAATGCCGTCGACGGTCAGGACGTATTCCTGTTCAAAGCCGAACCAGAAATCGGGATCGTCGTCGATCAGCGACCGCGCGTTGGTAGCGTGGGGCGTTCCGTCCGGGTTCAGCACCTCGCACATGACCAAAAACGCGTTGACACGTTGAGGATCGGGCACTACGCGGACGGGTTTGAGGAGACAATCGGAGAAATGACCTTCTGCCTGTCGGGTCGAGCTACCATCGAATGACCAAATGGGCAGAACCTTCAGGTCGCCATGGAAGAAATCCATGTCCAGCACCTTGGTCTTGCTGCGCAGACTCGGCTCGGGCTGATACCCGTCCAACCAGATGTACTCAAATTTGAATTTAGCCATGTTAAGTGAGGTTATAGAAGAATGATTGTGAATTTGCCAAAAACAAAAAAGTCAGGCCTGCCAGGCAGGTTATGTGTTCTCCTTCCGCTCGCGGAAGTAATTTGTACGGATGGTTTTGCTACGACTGGTTAGGCGGGAAAAGCAAACGCTCGCAATTAATGACCCACTCACGCCCCTAATTGCCCGCAAAATTATGTAAAAAGCTTTTTACCCGCTATAGTCTCTGCCGCATTTTTTTTTGTTTGCAAAAACAAACAACATGTTTTAACTTTGCCAGACCTGCAAGGAAAATTTGGAAAAACGCTCAATTTTCTATTTTCCATGCAGCGGATGGCGATGTTGATGATGGCGGGAATGACAATGGCCGCAGGAGCGCTGGCTCAGCCAGTAATTTTGTCAGACCCCGCGGTGCGGTTGGAAGATCTCCTGGAAGACCGCGAAGAGGATGCAGAACAATTCGATTTCAACACCCTTTTTGAAGGTTTCCTCCAATCCCGGCGGCGGCCTCTCGACCTCAACGCGGCTTCAGAGGCAGTCCTCCGGGAGTCTGGCCTGTTCAACGAGGTGCAAATTTTTCACCTGCTGAGCTACCGCGATATGGCCGGCCCGTTGATCGCCGTTTATGAACTACAGGCCATACCGGGGTTCGAGCTGGACGAAATCCGCGCCCTCCTGCCCTTCGTCTGCGTGGGGGGCGCCTTCGACGATCTTCAGGTGTCACTTAAAGATATGGTCCTCAAAGGGCGCAACGACCTGTTCCTCCGTTGGCGGCGGCAACTGGAGGCGGTGAAGGGCAGCGATACTTTTGAAGGCGATCCCAATCAGGCGTACTTGCGCTACCGGCATGCCTATGAAAATCGCTTTAGCTATGGATTCACAGGGGAAAAAGACCCCGGCGAGGCATTCGGCAGGGGCAGCAACCCGCAGGGCTTTGACTTCCTTTCCGCCCACCTGTTTCTCCGCAACTACAACCGGCATATCCGCGCGGTCGCGATCGGCGATTATTCCGCCGCATTCGGGCAGGGCCTGATCCTCAACAACGGATTTGGCTACGGGAAAAGTCCGTCGACCATGGACATCAAGCGTGGCGGGGGGAGAAGCCTCTCCCCTTTCACCTCCGTAAATGAATCCAGTTTTTTCAGAGGCGCCGGCGCGACGCTGTCGGCGGGGAAAAACCTGGAAACTACCTTTTTCATTTCCAAAAGACGGCGTGATGCCAATATCGATGCAGAAAACCCCGGCCAACGCGTCACCTCCCTTCTGCTTGCCGGCGCCCACCGCACGGCTGATGAAATCGCCGATGAAAGGAGCCTGGGCCAACTGACGGCAGGAGGAAACCTCAAATGGCAGCTCAAAAGAGGGCATCTGGCTGCCAATGCCGTATACGACCGTCTGGACAAAGAGCTCTTTCGCAGCCCGCAACCTTACAACCAGTTCCAATTCAGCGGCGACCAGCTCTTCAACGCCAGCCTCGACTACGCCTGGCGGCTGCGGGGGCTTCACTTCTTCGGCGAAACCGGCTGGAGCGCCAACGGGGCCCTTGCTGCGGTCAATGGCCTGGTCGCAGGCCTGGACCCCAAAGCCGACCTGTCATTGCTCCTGCGGCATTATCCCCGGCATTTTCAGACCCTGCACGGGACGCCCTTCGCAGAAACAGCGGGCGCCAACGAAAGCGGGTTTTACCTGGGCCTGGAGGTCAGACCCTTTCGAATGCTGAAGATCAATGGGTATTTCGACATTTGGAAACACCCCTGGCTCCGTTTTCAGACCGACGAGCCCTCCGGCGGCTATGAATGGCTGCTGCGGTTTACTTTTTTCAGAAAACGCCAATGGGAGGCCATCTGGCAGCTGAGGGGGGAAAGAAAAGAGCGAAACGACCCTTTCCACCACGGAAAGACCAATGCGCTGGGTTACAGGGACCTTTTGTTTTCCCGCTTGCATATCAATCTCAAACTCTCCAAATCGCTGGAATGGCGCACGCGGATAGAGATGGGGCGGTTCAGCAACGAAGGGTCGCCGGCGGTACAGACGGGGATGTTATTTTACCAGGACCTGCTGTTCAAGCCCCTGGGATTCCCCCTGTCGTTTACCACCCGCTTCGGCCTGTTCGATACCGACAGCTATGAGGTGCGGTTTTATGCTTACGAAAACGGCCTGTTGTACAATTTCTCCATCCCGGCCTACAGCGACAGGGGAAAGCGATTTTATCTCAACATCAGGTACAAGGGCATCCGCAACCTGACGCTGGAGGCGCGGTATGCTGCCTGGTTCTACCCCGGCAATCAGGAAATAGGCTCGGGCATCAACGCCACGCCGGGACAGCGGCGGTCGGAAGTGGGTGTACTGCTCAACTGGTCATTTGGGCAGTGACTTGTACAGCAGGTAGGGCATTCTCTGCTGCAGGAAGCGCTCCAGCCCCGCCTGCCAGGTCGCTCGTATATCCTGCTCGGTCATCCCCTGCTGGATCTGCAGGCGCAGTTGGTCGGTTCCGGCCAGCAGGTCGATGTATTTGTTGGGCAGAAAAAAGTTGCCGGAATCCTGGTAGTGCTGGTAGAACTGCAGGATATAGCGAAGGTCGATCTTCCCGTGCTCGCGAACCAGCTCGGGAGTAAGGTAGCGCAGGTCGTACCCGCTGCAAACTTCCCCTTCATATGGCGGATGGCTCGCTCCGGGCATGGGAAGGGGCGTGAAACTGTCTGTGCCGGAGGGGAATCCCGGGGCTCCATAAAGCTGGAATGGCGCATGCGTGCCCCTGCCTACGCTGACAATAGTGCCTTCAAAAAAACAAAGGCTGGGATAGAGATAGACCGACAGCATGTTGGGCAAATTTGGCGAAGGCCTCACCGGCAACTCATAAGCCCGGCCCCGGTAGTACCCTTTGCAGGAAATTACGGTCAGGTCGCAGGACACCGAGTCGGCGAGCCAGCACTCGCCGTTGATCATCTGGCCCAATTCACCGAGCGTCATGCCGTGCACCACCGGGATGGGGTGCATGCCCACAAATGAGCGGAAACGCTCTTCGAGTACTGGGCCGTCGACGAAATGGCCGTTGGGGTTGGGCCGGTCGAGCACCATGACCGAGACGCCGTTTTCCCCACAGGCTTCGAGCACATAGTGCAAGGTCGAGAGATAGGTATAAAACCTGACTCCTACATCCTGCAGGTCGAAAACCACTACATCAAGCCCCTTCAAATCAGCCGGTTGAGGTTTCTTTTTGGACCCGTAGAGAGAAATGATGGGGATGCCTGTTTTTGCATCCACTTCATCCGGCAAGACCTGTCCGGCGTCGCCCAGGCCGCGAAAGCCGTGTTCCGGAGAGAAAATTCGCACGATATCGACCCCTATGCTGACCAGCGAATCGACCAAATGCGTCTGCCCGATCCGGGAGGACAGGTTCACCACCACCCCTACCTTTTTCCCCTGAAGCAGCGGAAGATACAGGCTTGTGCGCTCGGCGCCCACCATAAAACGGGCGTTGGTCAGCCAGGGATCGGGTCTGGAATGATCTTTCCTGAGGGGAAAAGAAGTGGCACAGCTGGAAAAAAACAGCAGACAGGCAAGCGATAGTGCAACAAAAAGGTGTAAATTTAAACGCATTTGTTTTGGCGCATTTAGGGTTTGCGCGCTAACTTGTGCCCAAAATAAGGATCATTATCTTTTCAAGCCAATTTTTTACCATGGGCCCCCAGCGATTTGCCATAATTGACGTAGAAACAACAGGAGGCATGGCAGCCAGGGACAAAATAACGGAAATCGCCATTGTGCTCAGCGACGGTGAAGAGATACTTGAATCTTTTGAAACGCTCATCAACCCCGAGTGCGCGATACCGGCTTTCATCTCCGAACTCACGGGCATCACCAACGAGATGGTGGCGGATGCCCCCCGGTTTTGGGAAGTAGCCAGAAAGGTGGTGGAAATGACGGAAGGAGCCATTTTCGTCGCCCACAACGCCCGCTTTGACTACAGCTTCATCCGCGAGGAGTTCAGGCGGTTGGGCTATACCTACACGAGAAAGACGCTCTGCACGGTCCAGTTATCGAGAAAAAGCTTTCCAGGCCTCCCCTCCTACTCCCTTGGCAACCTGATCCGCCACTTCGGCATCCGGGTGAACGACCGGCACCGGGCTATGGCCGACACCATGGCTACTGCCGATGTTTTTGGCCGCATCCTGCGCTCTCAATCCGGGCAGGAGCAACTGGATCAACTGCTGAAAATGGGCATCCGCGAGTCGCTGCTGCCGGCCTCGATCGGGGTGGACAAAATCAGGGCCCTGCCCGAGGAATGCGGCGTTTATTACTTCCACAACGAAGCCGGAGATGTCATTTATGTTGGCAAGAGCATCAACATCCAGAAGCGCATCGCGGAGCATTTTCAGGACAAAACCCAGAAGGCGGGCTTGCTCCAGGCCCATGCCCACGATATTTCATACGAGCTGACCGGCAGCGAGTTGCTGGCCCTGCTGCTGGAGTCGCGCGAAATCAAGCGCCTCCACCCCATGATCAACAAGGCGCAGCGGAACCGGCAGTTTCCCTACGGGATTTTTCAGGAAATTTCCAAAGAGGGATACATCTCCTTCTCCGCCGCGAAAACCACCGTAAAATTGTTGAGGGAAAAGACCCTGGTCTCCGAATACCCGCATCTGGAAAACGCCAGGAATCAATTGCTGGCCATCGTGGAGCGCTTCCAGCTCTGCGAAAAACGCAGCGGGCTGGACAGCGGTCCCGGCCCCTGCTTCCCCCGCCAGATCGGCATTTGCCTGGGCGCCTGTATCCAGGCCGAGCCTCCCGATTCCTACAACCTTCGCGCACAAGCCGCCCTCGACGCCCTCTCCGCCGTGCTCGGCGGCACTTTCGTGGTGCTGGACCAGGGAAGATCCGGTGACGAACGCGCCGCCGTAGTGGTGGAAAACGGCAGGGTCTTCGGATGGGGCTACATCTCAGCCGAAGACCGCATCACCAGTCTGGAAGAATGGAAAAGCCTCGTCCAACGAGCCGAAGGCAACGCCGAAGAAAACCGCATCGTAAAGCGTTTCCTCGGCGGCAAAAAATGCGAAACCATTAGCTACTAACTCGTTCCACCGGCATGATCAGACAGGAAGGCCCCCCGGCGCCTTTGACGAACTCCGACAGATCGAGAGCGTGGACTGTGATGCCTTCGTGCCTGAGTGCCGCAATCGTATCTCGGTTGCTGCGCTCGGCAACGACCTCGCCTTCACCCAGGCAGATCACGTTGGCGCAGGAGAAAGCATGGTCTGGCACTTCAACCGTTTCAAAACCTTCAAAGAAGTTTTTCGGAAAGACGTTCTCGCAGCACAAAACCCGGTGAGGTCCCAGCATACTCATCGCCCCGCCGATATGGAGAAAGCGGTCCGGGATTTCGGCAACCCGGACCTTATACCCCATAAAAGTAAGCCAGGAGGAGAGCTGTTCGACGCCCTCCGCGTTGGTGCGGGAGGAATGGCCCACAAACGCAACATGGCCGGCCAGGATCACATCGCCCCCTTCGGCTGTGGCAGGCAGTTCGATCGATCCAGCCCTCGGAACCCCCAGGGATTGCAGCGCTTTTTCCAGCCACACTTCTTCACCGCGGCGGGTTTCGAGGCCCATTTGCATTTTGAGGTAGCCCTGCGGGGTGCAAAGCGCCGCATCCCGCGTGAAAACGGAATTGGGATGCCCATTTAGTTCCTGCAATTCCACTACCTCGCAGCCCCGGTTCTGCAATATGCTTTTCAGAATGTGGTGCTGCTCGGCAGCTTTTTTCAGGTCTGCAAATTCTACAATGTGGTGAGCTTCCTTATCCCAGACAGTGACATATTCTTTGCCGGGAGGACAAAGAATCGCCTTTTTCAGCTGGTCGCCTTCATTCCTGTTCATGCCAAAAGTTTTGGCACAATAAAAAGAACCGGGACCAAAAGGACAATGATAAATGTCAATCTTTCACTACTCTTTGTCCGCTTCGAGCTTGAATTTGACCGGCAGTTTAAATTCTACATTCACCGGTTTCCCCTCCTTTTCGCCCGGTTGCCAGGCTGGCATGGCCATGATCAGGCGCTCTACTTCCGCATCGCAAGAGGCGGTGAGCGACTTCAAGATCTCCACATCGCCAACATGGCCGTCGGCATAGACCACAAAACTGGCTACCACCATACCGTCGATACCGTTGGTTCTGGCATCTTCCGGGTACTTCAGCTGCCCGCCGATGTAATTGACCAGGTTGTTGAAAGAACAATCCGTCAGGGCTTGGCCTTCCAGGTTGGCGCAGGGGCCGAAAACGGGCATTTTTTCGACCTCCGTGAAGACCGGTTGATCGGCTGAAAGGGTTTCAACCGGTTGCAGGGCCTCGTCTTTTTCGGTCTGGGCGCAGGCGAAGACGAGGAATACGAGCAAGGGCAGTACAGCGGCATACTTGACCATTGCGAGCTTGGAAGAACGGGATTTAGTCATCATAGCAATACGATTTTTAAGTTGAGAATGATTTTTCAGTCCGTGCGACAGTGCGGGCGCCGCCTGGCTCAGGCACTGTCTTATGAGCAATTGCCCGTATTCGCGGGCCGTTGTTTCGCGTATGGCGGCCTCGTCGGCCAGATATTCATGAACGTTCCGGATAGTGCGGCCGTAGATATGCCACAGGGGGTTCCACCAGAAAAAAATGCCGGCCAGTTCCAGAAAGACGATATCCAGGCTGTGCCCCTGCCGGATGTGCGCCAGTTCATGGCTGCGGATCGTATTCGCGGCATCGGGGTCCTGCTCCAGCTCCGGGTTCCAGAACAGCAGGCTGAAAAACGAAAAGGGCGTAGTGACCTCCCGGCTTTCCACGAGGGCGTACCCGCTTTGCCGGCTGAGTTGCCCCCTGCGCATGACCGTAGCCAGCCGGAACAACTGCCCGAGGAATCGAAGCGCCATGCCCGCGCTGCCTGCCAACAGGATCAACCATGCGATCCTGACAGGAGCCAGGAAAGAAGCCTCGCCTGTCATCGCCTGGGGCTCGGCAGAAATCGTTACAACTGGCGCCAGCACCATACTATTGAACCACTCGGCAGCGCCGGGAGATGACCCGGCGGGCCACTCGATCAGGGGAATGAGCAGGCCGAGCGCCAGGGTCGCCACCAGGTAGGCCCTGTTGAGGTGAAAGAACTTCTCGCGCCGCAACAGTCCGGCGTAGAAGGCCAGGCAGGCAGCCCAGCAAATCGTCACAGCGAGAAAATAGGCGGTCATGATTGGGGTGTTTGATCAGATTCCAGTTTTTCAACCAGGTGGTTGAGCTCTTCCAGACTGAGGTCCTCCTGCCTGACCAGGAAAGATACGAGCTTGTTGGCCGAGCCGCCGAAATAGTCGCTCACGAGCTGCTTGATCGACTGCCGGCTGTACTCCTCTTTGCTGATTTTGGCAGAGTAGACAAACGTGCGGCCGTAGGCCTTATGCTCCAGGAAACCCTTGTCGAGCAATATCCGGGCGATGGTCGACACGGTGCTTTGAGCGGGTTTGGATGGCTCCGGCTGGGATTCCAGCCAGGTTCTGATATCCCCCACCGTGCACTCTCCCAGCGCCCACACTGCGTGCATGATCTCTTCTTCGGCTCTGGTCAGTTTTTTCATGGTTGATGCTGTTGACTGGACAAAGATAAAACTAGGTTTTAAGTTTGTCAACTAATTTTTTAGTTAAAAGACTATTTTTTTACGAATGCACCAGTTTTGTCGAGTACGTTACCGGTTTGATCACCTCGCTGGCCTGCGATTTTCCTGGCATAAACTGCCAGGGAGTGGCCTGGCTGGTCCAGTCGAAATTGGTTTTTCCGAAATACTGCTCGCGGTATTGTTCGGGTGTGCAGGAGCGGTATTTCTTGAAAAGGCGGTTAAAATTGCTCAGGTTGTTGAACCCCGATTTAAAGGACACCAATTTTACCGGATCGTCTGTATCGAGCAGCAATTTACAGGCATGTCCGATGCGCACATCGATCAGAAACTGGGTGAAGCTGCGGAAGGCGTATTTCTGAAAGAAATGGCTGAAAGCCGAAGGGCTCATGCTGACCTGCGCGGCTACGTCGCCGATGCGCAATTCGGGGTTGGTGAAATATTTCAGGATGTAGGCGTAAGCTACCTGAATCCGGTTGCTCTCGGATTTCAGGGCCTGGGGCGAAAAACCTGCGCTGGCCAGGTAGTCGCGCTCGCTGGAATGTGAAAGCAGGTCCAGCAACTGCAGGAACCCGATGACGTTGGCGAAGCCCCGGTCTTCCGTCAGTTCGGTCATGATGCGCATGGCTTCTGCGATGGTATTTCCCGAAAATTTGATCCCCCGGCTGGAGTCGCGCAGCAGCTGCTGGATTTTGAACAGACGTTCTTTCTGAAAAAAATGCCCGGTGAACAGATCCATGGCAAATTGAATAGTGATAACCCTGTAGGGCTGCCCGCTTGCCTGCAGATGCGCGTCGCCATCCCATTTGTGGTAGAGATAAGGCCCGATAAGCGCAAGGTCGAAGTCGGTATAGCGCTCGGTAGAATCGCCCACAATGCGGGTGCCCGACATCCCCATGACCAGGTTGATTTCGTACTCGGGGTGGTTGTGGAGCGGATAGTCGAACCCATTCGACACGGAGTCTAGCAGGATAAACACATCCGAATCCTTGAGCGGTGTGATTTCGCGATAAATATTCATAGCAGGGGCAAATAAGACAATGATTCACTAAAGTACCACTTATTTGCATAATAATATCACACCTCCCTTCAAAACTGCAATAACTTAGGGAACTATAAAAGTGGTTGCCATGCGTTCACTCTACAAACTCGCCTTTCTCGCCTTCACCGCCGTACTTTCCATGGCGCAGCAAGCTCATGCACAGGCATTTACCGTTTCCGGCACTGTCATCTCCGAAGAAGACAACCTGCCGATGATCGGTGTGACGGTGCTGGAAAAGGGAACATCCAACGGCACGGTCACGGATTACGACGGCAGTTTTTCCCTGCAGGTCGCATCGGGTGGAGCCATCCTTGTTTTCAGTTACATCGGCTTCGAGACCCAGGAGATACCGGTAAAGGGAAACAAGACGCTTGCCGTTCTGTTAGCTCCTTCTGCCAAATTGCTGGAGGAGATCGTGGTGACGGGTTATAAAAAGGAGATCAGGAGCGATATTTCCTCCTCCATAGCCTCGGTCAAGACGAAGGACATTGAAAAGCTGGTCATCGTTGGCCTCGACCAGGCCTTGCAGGGACAGGCGCCCGGCGTGATGGTCACGCAGGTATCCGGCTCGCCCGGCGAAGACATCGCCGTGCGCATCCGGGGCGCGGGCACGATCGGCAACAACAATCCCTTATATGTAATCGACGGCATTCCCACCACGGAGAATATCAACATGTTCTCGCCAAGCGATATCGAGTCGATCGAGATCCTCAAGGACGGGGCCGCCGCTGCGATCTACGGCTCCCGCGCCGCCAACGGCGTGGTGCTGATCACCACCAAGCGGGGAAAATCGGGTCCGGCGGAGTTCTTCTTCGAGACCTATCAAGGCATCCAGACCCCCGTCAACCTGCCCGACCTGCTCAACGCCGAGGAATTCCTCAGCGTGCGCAACCAGGCTATCGTCAATGCCAACAAATTGCGCAACCCGGCCAACCAGCTGCCCACCTACGATCCGTCCATTCTCGACACCCTGCCCGATAATGACTGGCTCGATCTGGTGTTTAACCCTGCGCCCATGCAGCGCTACACCCTGTCGGCCATGGGAGGCGGAGAATCGGGCAATTTCTACCTTTCCGGCGAATACCTGAGTCAGGACGGCATTTTCAAAGGCCAGGCATTCGACAAGTACCAGGTGCGGTTTAACGGGGAAGTAGGCAAAAAATGGTTCCGCGTAGGCAACAACCTCTCTTTCTCGCACACCGACCGCAAAGTCATCGGCGCTTCGGGCGACGGTTTTGGCCCCGGCAACGAGCTGAGCGGCATCCGCTATGCGTTGATCGCTTCGCCGGTATTCTCCATCTACCACCCCGACAGCAGTTATGTCAAGACCTCTACCGAGTTGGGCGACCCGACGCTGTACGGCGATGGCAACGCCAACCCGCTGGTGTTTATCGAAAATACCGACTGGCGGATCTATCGCTACAGGGTTTTCGGAAATGTCTTCGCAGAGATCACGCCGTTTGAGGGACTCTCGCTGCGCAGCACCCTTGGGGGCGATTTGCAGTTCACCCGGGAAAAACTGTTCAAAGAGCGCCTCTCCCCTGCCATCTACGACCCCTCTTCCCTTAACGAAGGCCGGGTGTTCAACCAGACCCTGACCTGGAACAACACAATCGACTTCCAGCGCAAGTTCGGTCGGCACCGGGTTTCCGCCCTCATCGGCATGGAGGCCATCCAGAACCACACCGATTACCTGGGCGCTTCGGCCAACAATTTCCGGAGCACAGCCCCCATTTTCAGGTATATCAACGGCAGCATCCAGCAGGACCTTGACAACCTGAGCGCCTCGGGCATCGCCACCGAATGGGCCCTCCTCTCCTACTTCGGCCAGGCCACTTATTCTTTCGCCAACCGCTATGTGCTCAGCGCCGCGGTGCGCCGCGACGGCTCCTCGCGCTTCGGTCCCAACAACCGCTGGGGTAACTTCCCCTCCTTCTCGGCGGCCTGGAACGTGTCGAATGAAGCCTTTTTCAAAAATATCGACTTCATATCCACCCTCAAAATTCGCGGCAGCTGGGGGCAACTGGGCAACCAGGAGATCGGCATCTATCCCTTCAGCTCTTTGGTCAATACCGGAGACTTCGTCTATGTGTTTGGTAATCAAATCGTCACCGGCGCCACCATTCAGGAAACCGGAAATGACAATATCCGCTGGGAAACCACAACCCAGACCAATATCGGGCTGGACCTGAGCTTCTTCGACGACCGCCTGTCGCTCACGGCCGACTGGTTCAACAGAAGAACCGACGACATGTTGGTGCAGATACCGGTACCGCAGGCCGGCGGTTCCCAGCGTCCGCCTTACGTCAATGCCGGATCAGTGGAAAACAGGGGGTATGAAATGGGGCTGATCTTCAGAGACAAGGCCGGTTCTTTCAACTACAACATCGGCGCCAACCTCAGCCATGTGCGCAACCAGGTGCTCTCCCTGGCAGACGGCGAGCCCATCCGGGGCGGCTTCGGCCTTTCCGATGGCGCGCTGACCCTGACAGAGCCCGGCCACCCAATTGGGTCATTCTACCTATATGAAATGATCGGCATTTTCCAGACCGAAGAAGAGGTGGCCTCCAGTCCCTTCCAAACCCAATTCACGAGACCCGGCGACGTCAAATTTGCCGACCTTAATGGCGACGACAAGATCGACGACAAGGACCGCAGGCATGTGGGCAATCCCTTTCCCGATTTCTCCTATGGCCTGCAAGGGGGCTTTTCCTGGAAAAACTTCGACTTTTCGACCCTGGTGCAGGGCGTACAAGGCAACGATGTGTACTTCCTTTACGGCAATTTCGCCTACGAAATCCAACTCCGGGGCTTCAACTCCTACAGTGACGTGCTCAACGCCTGGACGCCGGACAATACCAATACCGACATTCCCCTCCTCAGCGTCGACGACCGCAATGGCAACCGCAGGCCTTCTACCCGCTTCCTGATGGACGGCTCCTACCTGCGCGTGCGCAACATCACCCTGGGCTACGATTTCAAGGACCTGCTGAAATGGGAGGGCGTCCGCAACCTGCGGCTGTACCTGACCGCACAGAACGCCTTCACCTTCACAAAATATCCGGGGCTCGACCCGGAGATACAGGCCAACGCCAACGACACGCGGGGTTTAGGCCTTACATCCGACCTCGCCGTCGGTATCGACTGGGGAACCGTGCCCGCACCGAGAACCTTCATCGGCGGTATTCAAATCGGCTTTTAACCAAAAAGACCACCAGACATGAAGAAATATTTCAAATACCTGCTTCTCCCGCTCCTCCTCTCTTCCTGCCAGGGATTCCTCGACAAGGAGCCTATCGCCATACTCGATGCGGGGTCATTCTTCCAGACAGAGGCCGACGCCATCCAGGCAATCAACGCAGCCTACCAGCCGCTGTTGTTCAACAACGCCAACAACAATTTCTATTGGGCCTTCGGCGTCATCACCGGCGACGAGGCCATCACCGGGGGCGACGGATCCAGGCCTGGCTTGACGGAGCTGGAGGCATTTACCTACACACCCCGTACGGAGGAATTCAACAACTTCTGGAAGGTCCAATACCAGGGCATCAGCCAGTGCAACCTGGTGCTTGATAACCTGGATAAAGTAGATATGGGCGCCGCACAAAGGGACCGCATCACCGGGGAAGCGCTATTTCTGCGTTCCTACTACTACTTCCTGCTGGCGCAGGTATTCGGCGATGCGCCCCTCTTCACCTCCATTGCGCCGCCTGATGAGCTGAAAGTACCTCGCACCCCTGTGCCGCAGATCTACGCCCGGATCGAAGCCGACTGCGAGCGCGCAGCCACGCTGCTGCCCGAAAGCTACCCGGCTGCGGATATCGGGAGAGCCACCAAAGGCGCGGCATACGCCCTGGCAGCCAAAGCCTATTTATACGAAAAAAAATGGGAACAGGTTCTGGAACAGATCGATAAGATCAAAGCCCTGGGCATCTACGACCTCATGGGCGACTATCAGGACAATTTCCGGGAAGAGACCCAAAACAACGCAGAATCGGTCTGGGAGATCCAGCACACCAACCTGGAGCTGGGCGTCGGCAATTTCATCAACCAGTGGTGGTTCTCGAAAAAAGTGGAAGGCTACGGCTTCGCCGAAGTCACCCAGGAATACTTCGACTCCTTCGAACCGGATGACCCGCGCAGGGATTTCACCATCGCGAAAAACAACGACGACTATTTCGGCGTGGTGTACAAGAACTCCTTCTCCGCCACCAAATTCAGTCCCCGGAAATACCTGCAGGCCGACTCCACCCTCACCCAAAAGGCCGACGGCGACATCAACTACACCGCCATCCGCTACGCCGAGGTGCTGCTCTGGGAAGCCGAGGCCCTCAATGAATTGGGCGAAGTAGCCGACGCGCAGGTCCCGCTCGAACAGGTGCGCGCACGCGCACGCGCCCAGGCAGCGGACCCCGCCACAGCGCTTCCTCCTGTTACCACTACCAACCAGGAGGAAATGCGGCAGGCCATCAGGCATGAACGGGCGGTGGAACTGGGCTTCGAGATGCACCGCTTCTTCGACCTGGTGCGATGGGGCATCGCGGCAGAAACGCTGCCTGGATTCCAGACCGGAAAACACGAAGTGTTTCCCATTCCGCAGCAGGAGATGGATTTGAATCCGGTGTTGGTGCAGAATGGGGGGTATTAAGGAGGTGAAGAGTGAAGAGTGAAGTTTTTTAAATTCTGACACATGATGAATTTGAGGTGTATACTGGTTTGTTTGATTGGGCTTTGGGGGATTGTTGCCTGGGGGCAGCCGGGGCAGATCGTGGCGCCCAGGGTGGAGCTGATGCCGAATCAGCCATCGCCTTATAACATGCGGGATTGGAAGGAGGTGGCGATGCGATACGACTCCTTTGTATACGACATCACGAAAACCGGGCAGTATTTGCCGCTGACCACGATGGCGCCGGCGGGTGTGAATTACCCGCAGAACCCCTGGTTCAGGGTGCATACGTATGTGGGCACCAACTCCCCGCTGAACAGCGAGGGCATCAACGTATTGCCTTCATTAGTGGGCGCCTCGCTGGTGGGGATTGATAAAAGCGCCCAGTTCGGGAAAAACTGGGTATTGATGAGCCAGGATTTTTTCAACAAGAACAACGGCGAATTGCTCTATCTCAACGCACCGAGCACCACAAGCGGGGGCGATTGGTGGTACGACATGATGCCCAATGTCTTTTTTTACCAGTTGTACGACCTGTACCCCGGCATTGGAGGCGAGGCGGAATTACAATTTACCAGCATCGCCAACCGCTTTGCGGAAGCGGTGAAGGCCATGGGAGGCCACGACGCCCCCTGGAACCACGCCTACATGAACTACCGGGCCTGGAAATTCAAGACGATGGAGCCCAACGCCAGCGGCGTTCCGGAGCCCGAAGCTGCGGGCGCCTTTGGCTGGGTTTTGTACAATGCCTGGAAGAAAAACGGCAATCCGGACCATCTCAAAGCCGCCGAATGGTCGATCGAGTTTCTCGACAACTGGGAATCCAATCCCTCTTATGAGCTTCAGTTGCCTTATGGAACCCTGACTGCCGCCAGGATGAACGCTGAACTGGGCACTGATTACGACATTGAAAAAATGGTCAACTGGTCGTTTAACAAAGGTCCGCTACGCGGCTGGGGCACGATCGTGGGCAACTGGGGAGGCTTCGAAGTATCGGGGCTGGTTGGCGAAGCCAACGACGCCGGCAACGACTACGCATTCCAGCTCAACGGAGTGCAGCAGGCTGCGGCGCTGGTACCCATGGTTCGCTACGACAAGCGCTTCGCCCGCGCCATCGGCAAATGGACGCTCAACCTGGCCAATGCTACACGGCTGTTCTACCACGGCTTTTTACCTCCCAACCTGCAAGACGCTTCTGCCTGGTCGGCGGCCAACGATCCCGATCAGGTGATCGGGTATGAGGCCATGCGGGAGGTTTGGCAGGGCAATTCCCCGTACTCTACCGGCGACGCCCTGCAAGGGGGATGGGCTGGCACCAACCTGGCGCTTTACGGCACCTCCTCCATCGGCTACCTGGGGGCCATTGTTGAAAAAACAGACGTCAGCCGCATCCTGCAGCTCGACCTGCTGGCCACTGATTTCTACCGCGACGAAGCATATCCGACCTACCTGATATACAACTCCTACAACACCGTCAAAACAGTGACCTTCGACGCCGGGCCGGAACCGGCAGATCTGTACGAAACATTATCAGAAACATTTGTCCAGGAGAATGTCACAGGTCCCGTCAGCCTCGTCATTCCGGCCAATCAGGCCATCGTGGTGACCGTGGCGCCCGCAGGGGGCGAAATCACATACGACCGCAACAAAATGCTGATCGACGGCGTGGTGGTGGATTACAGCCAATCAGCACAGCCCTTCACCTGGGCGCCGCGCCTCAAAGGGCTTGGCGCAGCCAAGAACCCGCTGGAATTGAGTGATTCGACGGTGATCTACGCCACAGTTTCCGACCGGGATTCGGAGGAGTTCACCTTTGAATGGAGCGCTCCTTCGGGAGCTTTCCATGGCGAAGGGAGCCAGCCGGTGTACAAACCCGGCGCCGTTCCTGGCGAGGTGGAGATACGGTGCATTGTGACAGACCCCGACGGAAATAAAGACACGGCAACCCTGCTGCTGTCGGTGGTTCCTGAAATCAATGAAGCGCCCATTATCGCGAGCATACAGCGAGACCCGGCTTATGCTGATCCCGGAGGCAGCATGCAACTCACCTGTGTTGCAAGCGATCCGGACTTCGACGACCTGGATTTTGACTGGGAAGTGAGCGCGGGTGCGATCACCGGCACAGGGAGCGCCGTGAACTGGAACGCTCCGCTGGCGGAGGGTATTTATCAGGTCACCGTCACCGTCACAGATGATGAGGGTCTTGAAACCTCGGCAACAGCCGCGCTCCTGGTCAAAGATTTCGGCGCACCGTCCGGCGATCTGATAGCCTGGTACCCCTTCAGCGGAAATGCCGAGGACCACAGCGGCAACGAGTTGGACGGACAGGTGAACGGCGCCATTTTGACGAGCGATCCCAAGGGGGCGCCACAAAGCGCATACTATTTCAATGGAGGTAGCCAGCACATTTTTGTGGACAACGACCCCTTGCTCAATTTCCAGGAAGGCATCACCGTGAGTTGCTGGTTCCGGGCAGATGGACTGCCCGAAAACGAGACCTTCCTGCTCTCGCACGGCAGCTGGCAAAACCGCTGGAAATTGTCCATCACACCCGACAAGCGCCTGCGCTGGACGGTCAAGACCACGACCTCCATTGCCGATGCCGATGCGGTGTCACAGGTACAGCAAGACAGTTTCTACCACGTCACAGCCACCTACGACCAGGAATTACTCGCCATTTACATCAATGGAGAATTGGACAGCTACAAGGTCCTGGGAGGGCTGATACGCACTACGGTGTTCCCTTTCCTCATCGGGCAGATGCTGCCGGGAGAAACCGCTTACAACTTTAAGGGAGTGATCGACGAGGTTAAGATCTACGACTATGCCATGACGCCGGATTCCGTGAAAGCGCAATACGAGCAGTACATTACTTCAACCCAAGACCAGATACTAGCCGCTTCCGGAGGCCTGAAGCTCAGCCCCAATCCGGTGCGGCACACGCTCAATATCGAAATGACAGGAACAGCCGAATTCATGAAAACCCTTCGGATTTACGACCAATCCGGGCGACTTGTTTTTGAAAAAAACAACCTGTACAGCCGGTCAGCTGACATCGACGCCAGCGATTACCCGCCAGGCATTTACCAAATAACCTGCGCCAGCGAAAAGGGCGTGTTTAGCGCCCGCTTTGTGAGAAATTGACATTTTGAGAACCAAATTTTAAACCATAAAAATCCATCAGAGATGAAGCAGCGATTTTATTCACTCTTCCTTGTTCTAACCTGCGGTTTACTGGCGGCAGCCGGGCTACAGGCCCAGACTCCGGTGGCATATTACCCCTTCTCGGGTAACGCCAAGGACTCGGGGCCCTATGCCAACCATGCTTCGGTAAACGGAGCCCAGCTCACGCAAGACCGCTTTGACTGGTCCAACACCGCCATGATCTTCGACGGGGTGCAGGGCGCGGTTAAAGCGGAGAACATTCCCCAATTCAACACCCCGGTGGCCACGGTGGCCTTCTGGGTGAAAGTCAACCAACTGCCCGACCAGGGCGAGGCATTCCTCCTCTCCTTGGGTGGCTGGCAGGAGCGATTCAAGATTTCCCTGCCCCCGCACGGGAAGGTGGTCTGGACGACCAACAACTCCTCTGGTATTTCCGACATGGACGCCGGTAATGGCAACGAACTCCAGGAAGGAGTCTGGATGCATGTTGCTACCGTTCACGACGGTACGAATGACAAGATCTACATCAACGGAGCGCTGGCGGCAACCAAGGCCGTTGCCGGCACGCTTAACTCGACCACTTACCCGCTCGGCATCGGCTACAACCCGATTGACAACGCCAATTATTTTGATGGCTCAATCGATGAAGTGGTCATTCTGGACGTAGCGCTGAATGATTTTCAGATCGCGGCGCTTTACGCTTTCCAATCCGCGCCCCCTGTTGTTGACCCTGGCAAGGTAGCTGCTTATTCCTTCTCCGGCAATGGCGCGGACCAAAGCGATTTCAGTAACCATGCCGGCGTTTCTTCCGCCAGTTTCACGACCGACCGCTTCGGCTACGGAAAAAGCGCCTTGCTCTGCGATGGAACCTCCACTGAGGTTTCGGCTGCGAACTCCGCACACATGAACTCCCCATACACGACTGTCAGCTTCTGGGCCAAGCCCAACAGCCTTCCTGGCACGGGCGAGGTCTTCCTCCTCTCCTTCGGCGGCTGGCAGGAGCGCTGGAAAATTTCCCTCCCGCCTCACGGCAAACCCGTATGGACGACCAACCACACTAACGGCATCTCCGACATGGACTCGGGTGGTGGCAACGAGCTGCAGCCGGGCGTCTGGACGCACGTGGTCATGGTGCATGACGGACTGAAAGACCGCATCTACATGGACGGTGTTCAGGTAGCGGAAAAGGACGTAGTTGGCGACCTCAATGGGACCACCAAGCCCTTCGGCATCGGTTTTAACCCGATCGACGGCGGCAACTGGTTCGATGGGGTGCTGGATGAAGTGGAAATGTATAACTATGCCCTTTCGGCAACAGAAATCGCCGGCCTGTACACAGCGCAATCGACCTTCCCCGGCACTATCGATAACCTCGTGGCCCATTACAGCCTCGACGGCAACGGCGAAGACGGAACGCAATTCAGCAACCACGCTGAGCTGGAAGACGGCGCAACGGCCGTATCCAACCGCCACGACTGGGGCTCCAACGCCCTGGAAGGCGCCGTGACAGCCGACAATTCCATCGCCTTGCAATCCGACTATACGACCATCAGCTTCTGGGTCAAGCCCAACGCCTTCCCGCCTTTTGGCGAAGTCTACCTGCTGTCGAACGGGGGCTGGCAGGAGCGCTGGAAAATCTCACTGCCCGACCACGGCAAACCGGTGTTCACCACCCACAGCGGCGGCGCCTGCTGCAGCGACATGGACTCCGGTACGCCTATTGCGCTCGATACCTGGACCCACGTGGCCATGGTACACGACGGCACGAACGACAAAATCTACCTCAACGGTGTGCTGGCCAATACCAAGAGCGTTGCCGGCGCCCTTGACAAGACGAAGTACCCGCTCGGCATCGGCTACGACCCGATCGACAACGGCAGCTTCTTCGACGGCGCCATCGACGATGTGATGATCTTCAACGAAGCCCTCGACGATGCGGCCATCGCCGATCTGTACGACCTGCAAAGCACGGCCCCCACGGTGCCTGGCGACCTCGTGGCCTACTACCCCTTCAGTGGGAACGGCCTGGACGAAACGGCTTACAACAACCACAGCTCCGGCTCCCACCTGGGCATCGACCGCTTTGGCAAAGCCAACAAATCAGCCGTTTTCGACGGCGCGAGCACCGAAGTGACCGCTGCGAATTCCCCGCAGCTCAACACGCCCCAAACCTCCGTCAGCTTCTGGGTCAACCCCAACAGCCTGCCGGGCACTGGCGAGGCCTTCCTCCTCTCCTTCGGCGGCTGGCAGGAGCGCTGGAAAATTTCCCTCCCGCCCCACGGCAAACCGGTCTGGACGACCAACCACGCCAACGGCATCTCCGATATGGACAGCGGCGACGGCAATGAATTGGTGGTCGGCACCTGGACCCATGTGGTTATGGTACATGACGGGCTGAAGGACAAAATTTACATGGACGGCGCACTGGTGGCTGAAAAAGACGTGGTGGGCGACCTCGACAACACCGTCCACCCGCTCGGCATCGGCTACAACCCGATCGACGGCGGCAACTGGTTCGACGGCTTTATCGATGAGGTGCAGATCTACAAGGTAGCACTTACCGACACGCAGATCGCGGACCTGTACGACGAGCAGAGCCAGCCTCCGATGAGCAGCGACACCGAAGCGCCCGACGCCCCCCTCAACCTGACCGCTTCGGTGAGCTTCAACAACGTGACGCTCAACTGGTTCCCCGCCACCGACAACGTGGGCGTAGTGGCCTACAACGTCTATCTGGAAGGCGTACAGGCCATGACGACCGCCAGCACCAACGCATACTTCCCCGACCTGACCCCGCTTACCGGCTTCGTATTCGGCGTCACCGCCGTGGATGCTGAAGGCAACGAATCGCTCATGACTACACGTACGGTGACGACCGGTCCGGACGAAACGCCCGACACCACGCCGCCCACCGTGCCCGGCAACCTCAGCGGGCAGCCTTCGTTCAGTTCCGTGCTCCTGACCTGGGAGGCCTCGACCGACGACACACAAGTAGCAGGTTACGTAATCCTCGTGGATGGCGAGATCGCCGACACCGTTGGCGGTGCGGCGACAAGCTATTTCGTCAGCGGACTGGAGCCATTGACACTTTATACTTTTGAAGTGTACGCTTTCGACCTGGCAGGCAACAACTCCGGCCTGGCTGAGCTCACCCTGAGCACCACCGAGCCGCTGGTCACCGATGAACCGGGCCTCGTAGCGCACTATCCTTTCGATGGCGATGCCAACGATGCTACGCCTTATAACAACCACGGCGTCATTGGCGGCGACCCCATCTTCGAAACGGCCACACACCCCTTCGGAGGACAGAACATCAAGTTCGACGGGCAGCAGGACTCCGTGCTGGCGCCGAATGCCGTGCATTTGATCTCCGACTACACCACCGTGTCGTTCTGGATCAGGGTAGACGGCGTCAATACGCAGGATGCCGAGGCTTATGTCATCGATTTTGGCCACTGGGACCAGCGCTGGAAAATCTCCCTGCCCCAGCACCTGAAGATCGTTTGGACGACCAACAGCAACAACACGCAATTCCCGGTATTCATCTCCGATATGGACAGCGGCGACGGCAATGAAATGGTAGTCGGCTTCTGGTGGTATGTGACCATGGTACACGACGGTACGAACGACATCATCTACGTCAATGGCATTCCCGCCAATACCAAGCCCGTAGATGGCAAACTCAACGCCACCACCCGTCCGCTCTGCTTCGGCAACAACCCCATTGAGGGAGGTCAGTACTTCAACGGCGCGCTCGACAACGTCAAAATCTATAACCGCGCCGTGACGGCCGACGAGGCGCTCAGGCTCTTCGAAACCGGGGTGGTGAGCACCGAAGAACTCAGCAATCTGCTGACGCCCTACATTCAGGAAGTATTCCCCAACCCCGCCACCGATCTGCTGACGGTTAACCACAGCCTGCCCTCCAACCAGCCGCTGCTGGTGCGGGTATTCGACCTGCAGGGACGCCAGGTTGACCAGCTGCATTTCGACCAGGGCGAAGTGGCCAACGGCCAGATCACGCTTAACGTAAGCGGTTATCCGCAGGGACTTTACACTCTCAACTTCGTGTTGGGAGGAAAGAACCTCGGAGCGCTGAAGTTCCAAAAGCAGTAACACATCATTCATACAGGCGGCCGGCAATCTCGCCGGCCGCCTCTTTCCAAAACAGCCTGACGCTTGTACCATGACAAAGCGTTTTTCTCAAAACCCCATCATCACCACAACAGATATCCGGCCCAGCAGACCCGGGCTCGTGGTGGAATGCGTGCTCAACCCCGGCGTTTTTCGCTTTGAAGGAAAAACCTGGCTGCTGCTG
>JBAQQB010000176.1:0-7619 GCA_049306275.1 Saprospiraceae bacterium
GGGAGGGGCCGGGGGTGGGTCGGAAACCACCCGCACCGCCAGCCAGCCCAGCGTCAGCGCCGGGATGATCACCGCCACGATGCGCACATCGATGGCCAGCGCGGAGCTGAGGCCGTGCGCCACCGCCCAGCGCCAACCGGGCTTGTTGAGGAAGCGCACCATAGTGTACATGCCCCACATCACCGCGGCTACCAGCACGGCGTCTTTTACGTTGAAAAAAGAATGGGCGAACAGCCGGGGGAAGATCAGCAGGAACAACACGCCTGCCAGCGACCAACGCCAGTCCTTGAACCGGAATTGCAGCAGTTTGAAAAAGCCGATGACGCCCAGCCAGAACACCAGAAACACCGCGTAATGCCGCATCAGGTGCTGCTCACGGAAGGTGTCGAGACCCAGCATCCGCTCGATCTTGAAACAGATCACGGAGAAGAACACGCCGTAGTAGCGGTGCTCGTAAGTCTCCAACTGTTTCTCCGGGTCGAAAGCCTGGGTTTCGATGCCCAGCGCCCGGTTGATGTAGTCGGTCGACACGATGCCGTGGGCCCGCTGTATGGGCTCGTCCCACGACACCCCGTAGTCCGGGGCAATCCAGAGCCCCAGCAGGAGGTAGCCGAGAAAAAATGCCCGAACGGCCCAGGTGGAAAGGAAATTGTGCATGGCGCCCGTTTAGTCGAATGAAACAAAGCGCTTTTCAAACACGAAGCGCTTGAGGTAGAAGTTATAGAAAAACACCAGCCCCGTGGCGCAGAGCTTGGTCACGTACTGGTGCACCTGGAAAAACGGCCAGTGGTTGAGCCCCCAGATGATCGTGGTGCCCAGCGCGATGCCGCCCAGCGATACGGCGATGGCCATGAAAAAGGCGTGATAGACCTTTCGCTGAAGGTCAAAGACGAATTTTTTCTGAAGAAAAAAGTTGACGATCATACCGCAGGAGGCCGAAATGATATTGGAAGGCACCGGCGTGAGAACGGTATAGACCAGCGCCAGGTAAAGGCCATAGTCGATCAGCGTGGCCACCGAAGAGGTCATGGCAAACCGCACCTTGAGCAGGAACAGTTTTTTGAGCTTGAGCAGAATGCCGTCCATGCGGTAAAGTTAGACAAGTTTCAGTTCCCTTTCAAAAAAGGTCCTGACCTCCTGCCAGTTGCCTGCACGCTCGAAGCGCTGCTCCTGAATGTTGTGGGAAGCGGTAAACAACAGCCCCTTTCCCTTGAACGCTTCCAGGTTGAACACGTGGTCGTCGATCATGTAATCGGTGCCGATGACGCGCTTGTCGCCGCACAAGACCATGTTTTTCCAGGAAATAAAAGGAAAATGGCGGCCCAGCCAGTCGAACTTGTCCTCCAGCGAGTTGCGGAACTCAGTGGCGGCCGTGACGATGAACACCTCGTAGTGCTCCTGCAACCACCTCACCCCCTCCTGACTGCCCTCGATCACAGGCAGGTCGGCGAAAAAGCCCTTTTCGTTGAGCGCATCCCTGATACTTGCTGCGCCGGGCAGGTTGTAGATCTTTCTGCCCCAGTAGTCCTCTTTTTTCAGGCGCAGCCCGAATTGCCGTTCGTACAAATCCAGAAATGCCGGCATCACATCCGCGATGACCTCGTCCATGTCAATGGCGATCTTCTTTCGCTCCATATAGTCAATGTCGATTTTCCCGCCAAGTTAAAAAAAAGAGGGGCGAATACCGGAGAAGTATTCGCCCCTTATAATATTGCGATATATGTCTAATTCATGGAAAACTGCAAAACCATATCCGGCGCGTTGTGAAAAGCCAGCTCCATAATCTTGGGCGTCATATAATCGGCCAATGGAAACTGCGCGATCGCTTCCAGCACTTCGAATTCGTTGGGGGCGGAGAACACCGCCCAGAGCCGGGCGCGGTCCATCGACAGGGAATAAGACTTGAGTTTTCCCTCCGCCAGCAAAAACGTCACATACTCCCGCTGCCTGGGGATGAGGCGGATGAAGTCTTCCGTCAAGACCGGAGGCAGCTGAAATTCAACCATGAACAGTTTCATCATACGGTGTTATCTCGGTATTTTTTTTTCCACAATACCCCTTTATAACAATTAAACCCTGATTTTGGTTAGCAGAATGTGTATTTTCGGGCAAAAGGGCAACAATTACGGCCTTCTCAATCGTTCTCCATTCATGAACTTAAAACTCCCCAATATGATGCGTCTCAAATTCACACTATTGGCGGTGATCCTCGCAGGATGGACCAGCTTCTCCGCTATCGCCCAAACCAGCGACCTCCCGATCTACACCATTTACATCGGACCCTTCGTCGAAACAACCGCGAATGATTTCCAGATCTTTAACAGCGTGGGTTTCCCCTACGCCCTTTCCGCGGGCAGCAACATGTATAAAGTCTACATGGGCGGCTATACCAAACAAGGCGACGCCGACCAGGCGGCCACTGCCCTGCGCCAAAGAGGCTATACCGACGCCGCCGTGCTGATGCTCAACCCGGCCCTTGGCCAGCAGGTGCCCGTGATCCAGCTCGGCACGAAAGTGCTGGGACAGACCATCAACTGGAATGAGTTCAATAAAGTCGGGCCGCTCAACGTGATGCTTCAGGATAAATCGGTGAAGATCACTACCGGCGTATACCCCGACATGGCCACGGCCCAGAACCAGCTGGCCGAAATACGCAAAATGGGCTTTCAGGATGCGTTCCTGAAAACGATCAATACGGTCTTCCTCCACGAGATCAACGCTTTTTACCCGGCCGCCATCTACACGCCTCCCCCTCCCGCTCCTGCTCAGGCCGCACAAGCGGCGCGTACCGTGCCGCAGGAGGTGCCCCAGGCTTACAACACGGTTTCCACTGTCCCGCCGCCCGCTGCTGCGGTTCCGGCGCCCTACAGCCAGCCTGCCGCCCCGGCTTACCGGCCGCTGCCTCCCGTGGCATCCAAAGCCGCCGCCAAGCCCGCTATCAGGCCCAATGTGAAGCGCAACTCGGCTTATGAGCTGCAAAAACTGCTCAAAGAGACCGGCTTCATGAGCACGGGACTCGACGGTTTCTACGGCAAGGGTACCGCCGTGGCATTCGACGCCGCTTACAAGAGCAACCCAAGAATCCAGGCACACCTGGCCCAGGAAAGCACCCCTTCCCTCCCAGGCACCCTGCAATACGCCATCGACATGCTGGCCGATAACCCCGCAGAGGCCATTCCAACGCTGGAGGCGAGCAAATTTCCCGTGGCAAGGGCCTACCTGGCCTACTACTACCTCGCCACCGAAGGCCCCAGCATGAAGGTCAACGACCTGATCAACGGCGCCGTGATGGAAACGTATGCCAAAGCCGTCAGACCCGCCAGAACCCGCTTCGACTATACCTCGATGTACAGCTACGCTGATGCAGAACAGCTTGTCACCCCGCTGGCCTATGTGCAGGTGGTATCCGCCACCGCCGTCACCACGCCCTGCTGGCTGATCCAGCGCCACCCGGAAGCGGCGGCCAATGCGTTTACGCCCGACCCGGCCTTGCCCAAAGCCTATTACGGCCAGCCCGAATGCGGCGGCTTCTTCGACTGGCCCGAAACGAGAACCCTCGTCGATGTGGCCCGCGAAATCTGCGGCTCCCCACAACCCGCCGATAAAATCGTGGCCGAAGGACGCGCCAGGTCCAGAGAACTCATGCTCCAACCTAAAGCGCTGCCTACCGTCGACCAAACGGTCGCCACGGCCTGGCATGCCAAAATGGTCACAGGACTGAGCAACTGGTCGGAAACCGACCCCATGCTCAGAGAAATGGCCAACTCCTTCAAGCTGCTGTACTTCCAGTCATACGTACTGCTCGAAGATTACTACATGGACAAGGGCCTCAACGCCACCGACGCCAAAAATCTGGCGATCGCTACCCTGAGAGGGCTCGTAGGGCCCTATCTCGACCGGTTTATTTAATCCGCCGCCTTCGGCGGCAGAGAAATATTTTACGATGAATCGGTTCTTATTTGAGCGCCAAAAGCGCTCAAATAAGAACCGATTCATCATAATTATTCATTGCGGCGCAGCCGCAATACCTTTTTTATTTCACCACAAAAGCCAGATCCAGCCGCGTCTCCACAAACTGGGGGGGCGGGGAGATGAAACGCAGCACCACCTGCACATTCACTTTATCCTTCAGGATCAGGCTGCCCACCTCTACGGGGTTGGGCACCAGATCCACGAAGGGGCCGGGCTTGTTGGGAAGGGGAAAGCGGTAAAAGATTTCCTTCCCGCAGCGCGGCGTCTGGTCGCCCTGCTCGCAGAGATAAACTGCGATCTCGTATACGAATTCATAGTCCACATTATTGAAAAGCGACAGCATCCTGGCCGTGTTGGGCACGAGCGACCGCACGCTGGCCGTGTCGATGCCGTTGGCCGAAAACAGCGACAGCGCGTTCGTCGGCACGTTGTCGATGTTGAAATACCAGGTATCCAGCGGGTTCAGACCCGCAGGTATCGTGAAGTCCAGATTCGGGAAGGGTATTTCGAATAAAAAAGAATCGTTATCCCTGTTGCAGGACAAGCCCGCCACCGCCAACAATATCAAAGCCCATTTTCGCATCTGCTGCACTTTTATTTCCCTAACGCAGGGACCCCACAAATTTATGCCCGCATTCTGAAAAATTAATATCTTTCCCCCAAAGTTCACTCTTCACCCTTCACCCTTCACCAAGTATATGGGCGAACAAAAAGTATCTCTCGTCGACGACCACAGCCAGATGGAGCGCTTCGTGCGCTACCTGCTCAACGATGTCAAAGCGCTTGATTACATGCTCCAGAACGACTGGTTCGAGAGCGACATCACCCGTATCGGCGCCGAGCAGGAAATGTGCCTGATTTATAACAAAACCTGCAAGCCCGCCCCCATCGCCGTGGAGGCCCTCGAACGCATGCAGGACCTCGAATGGGCCGGCACCGAGCTGGCGCGCTTCAACCTCGAGATCAACCTCGACCCCTACGAGTTTACCGGTACCTGCCTGCGCGACCTCGAAGCCTCCATCCTCGAGCGCCTGCGCATCATGTCGGAGCGCCTCGATCCACTCGACGCCAGCATCATCCTCATCGGCATCCTGCCTACCTTGCAGAAATCCGATCTGGAGATGCACAACCTCACGCCCGTCAAGCGCTATTTCGCCCTCATGGAGGCCCTCAACCGGCAGCTCAAGAACCATTCCTACGAGCTGCGCCTCAACGGCATCGACGAGCTGCAGATCCGCCACGGTTCGCCGCTGCTCGAAGCATCCAACACCAGCTTTCAGGTGCACCTGCAGGTGGCGCCGAATGATTTCGTCAAAATGTATAACATCGCCCAGGCACTGGCAGGGCCTACCCTTGCCATGGCCGCCAACTCGCCCATCGTATACGGCAAACGCCTCTGGCACGAATCGCGCATCGCCCTCTTCCAGCAGGCCATCGATACGCGCGCTTCGCACGAGCACATGCGCGAAGCCAGCCCGCGCGTGAGCTTCGGCAACGGATGGCTCGACCGCTCCATCATGGAAATTTACAAGGAAGATATCGCCCGCTTCCGCGTGTTGCTGGCGGCCGATGTAGAGGAAAACTCCCTCGAAACCCTCGAACGCGGCGAAGTGCCCAAATTGCGCGCCCTGCAAGTGCACAACTCGACGGTATATCGCTGGAACCGCCCCTGCTACGGCATCAGCCCCAACGGCAAACCCCACCTGCGCATCGAAAACCGCGTGCTGCCCGCCGGCCCCACTGTGGTCGATGAGGTGGCCAACGCCGCCTTCTGGCTCGGCGCCATGATCGGCATGGCAGACCACGTCAAAGACATCCGCGAGCAGCTCTCCTTCGACGATGTGCGCGACAACTTCACCAAAGCTTCCAAATTCGGTATCGACTCCAACTTTACCTGGTTTAAAGACAAAAAGATCAACGCTACCGACCTGGCCCTGAAGGAGCTGATCCCCCTCTCCCGCGCCGGACTGGAGAAGCAGGGCATCAAGAAAAAGGACATCGACCGCTACCTCGGCATCATAGAAGAGCGCGCCAAAATGCATACCAACGGCGCCAGGTGGCAGCTAAGGGCCTTCACCTCCCTCAAAACCCTCGTCTCGCGCGACGAAGCCGTCACCGGCATCACCAGCGCCACGCTCAAGAATCAACGATTGGAAAAACCCATTCACACCTGGGATATGCCCACCATGGACGACCTCAAGGACTACCGCCCCTCCAAGATACGGGTGGAAGAATTCATGGAAACCGACCTCTTCACCGTCCAGAAAGACGACATCGTCGAGCTCGTCGCCGAGATGATGGACTGGCGCAAGATCCGCTACATGCCCGTCGAAGACGCCAAGGGCAACCTCGTGGGCCTCATCACCTCCCGCCTGCTGCTGCGCTATTTCACGCAGAAAAACAGCCCCCAGGGCAAAGATAAGGCCTTTGTCAGAGACGTCATGATCAAGGACCCCATGACCATCTCCCCCAACGCCACCATCGTAGAGGCCATGAAGCTGATGCGCGAGAAAAAACTCGGCTGCCTGCCCGTCGTCAAAAACGGCGAGCTCATGGGCATCGTCACCGAAATGGACTTTGTCAGGATCGCGGGGAGGTTGATTGAGCAGATGGAGAAGTAGGGTTTTTAGTTTTACACTAAAAATTCAAAACTCTCAAAACCTGCCGGTAATTCCCAATTCTTACCTCCAGTACATACATCCCCGGCGGCCAGCTTTGGGTGGCGATCCCCTTTTCCGCAGCCTCAAACGCACCGCGATAAACCTCGCGCCCGTACAGGTCATAGACCCTTACCTGCGCATCAGGCGAAAGCGGCTGGCTGGGGTGGAGGTACAGCATGTCCTGCACGGGGTTGGGAGAGACCGAAAGGGTTTGGGTAGCCGCTCTTTCTGTGGTATTGTCGATGAGAAAGCAATTGGTCAGGGAGTCGACAAGGGTGCTGTCGCCGTTGGGCCAATAGATGGCGCGCAGGCAAGCTGCAAATTCGCAAAGCCCACTCTTGGGAAAATAGAAATAACTGGAGCCAAAACCTTCGATAAACAGCCCCCCGATGTCATTATAAATGGTAAGGGTGTCGCTCGAAAGATTAAAATGCACCTCTTGTACTTTCCTCCACTCCCCTCCAAGTAGTACCGACATGGTATCAACGATGTATAGGGGATAGGGGCTGAGTTGATATCCCCCGTTATCCCAGTTCCAAAAAGTTTGCCAGAGGGTGTCTCCCGGGTTTAACGAATAATCGTATAACAGGTAGTCGTTCCCTTCGAAATGGTGATAGACTTTGGAGTCTTCCTCCCGGATCAGGGTGATTGGTTCGTATTCATTGCATGGATACACATCGGTTTCTAATTTGAAATACAACTTTCCCTGTATCAGGGTATCTCCTGCGATTTCCAGCGAAACCGTGTCAAGGGGATCGTTGGGGTTTATTATGAAAAAAGGAAAACTCAAATACTCCCACCGCATACCCACCTGCAGGGTTTGCCCGAAAAGAGCCGGAAAAGCGGTGGTAAAAAGAAGGGAAATGAGGATGAGATGCTTTTTCATAAGTGCGTTTTTTACATTTTCACAAACTTCACCGTATACCGCCTGCCTTCTTCTTCCAACTGGAGCAGGTAAAGTCCCGGCGGCCAGTTGCCGAGGCCGAT
>JBAQQB010000177.1:0-23462 GCA_049306275.1 Saprospiraceae bacterium
TATCTGCTCCTGTAGCTGCAGGATTAACTTGTGGCAGGATTCTATGTCCGACGGTAAACTCAATTCAATCGTTTTCCCTAAGATACACAGTTTTTCTCAAAATCGATAGCGACCTAAATACTTACGATTTTTTTTATAAAAAATTTTGACGGATCAACAAGAGGGTCCATTAGATTACCGAGGCTGTAGCTGAAATGGCGCCAATTCCTTTTTTAACACGAAAATGACGATATCATCTATAAAGGGGGGGGAATACAAATATAACATCAATCAATCAATCAAGAAAAAAATTGGCAAGAGTGAAAATTTAACATATATAATAACGCATATAACAGCTAAGCAACTGGTTTTATTCTAAAAATTGCAACATATGCATAAAAAGCTCCTCCCCATCCCCTTCCTCCTCCTCACGGCCTTTTTCGCCTGGCGCTTGTATGCCCTCGACCAGGAGCGGCTACTGTGGGGCTACCTCCCCCTGTACTTTTTCGCATCGGCATGGACCGGCATCGTATTGGCGGCTGCGCCGAAAAACTGGCGGAGGCTGGGGCTCTCGACGCTGAGCGGGGTTTTGCTGGCACTGGCTTTCCCTCCCCTGCCCTTCACGTTTCTGATGTTCGTGGCCTGGATACCGCTGCTGTGGTTGCAGGAGGAGATGAAGGAGGAGAGCAATTGGCAGGTCTTCAAATACGTCTTTCACGCCTTTATGGTGTGGAATATCCTGACGACGTATTGGGTGACGAATGCGGCGTTCATCGCCGGACTATTCGCCATCAGCGTCAACTCGCTGCTGATGAGCATCCCCTTCGTGCTGTTCCACTGGAGCAGGAAGAAGCTGCCGAGGCTGGCGGGGGCCTCGTTCATCGCCTTCTGGCTGACTTTCGAATATTTGCACCTGCGCTGGGAGCTGAGCTGGCCCTGGCTGACCTTGGGCAACGCCTTCGCCCAATACCCCTCCTGGGTGCAGTGGTACGAGTACACCGGCGTATTCGGCGGCTCGCTGTGGATTTTGCTGGTGAATGCCCTGCTGGTCAGAAAGCGGTTTTGGCAGGCGGGACTGGCGATGGGATTGCCCCTGGTCATCTCGCTGGTTTGGTATTACAACTACGAAGCAAAGGGCGGCGAGCCGGTGGAAGTGGTCGTCGTGCAGCCCAACTACGAATCCCATTACGAAAAATTCGACGTACCCGAGCGGGAGCAGTTGGCGCGTTTTCTCAGCCTGGCAGATTCGGCCATTACGCCCCAAACCCGTTATGTGATCTTTCCGGAAACCAGCTTTGGCCCCTTGCGCGATCAGGACATCGGGCGCGAGCCTTCAACGGCGGGGCTTCAGGACTGGGTGGAGAAACACCCGGAGGTCAGCCTGATCACCGGGCTGACGCTTTACCACATTTTCGAACCAGGAGAGGCCCACTCGCCCAATGTGCGGGTGTCGAAGCAGCCCAGCGGCGATATTTACTACGAATCGTTCAATGGCGCCACGCAATTCGAGGCAGGGCAGGGTGAGTACCCGATTTACAAAAAGTCGAAACTGGTGCCCGGCGCCGAGTCCTTCCCCTACGGCCGCCTGCTCTTTTTCCTCAAACCCATCGTCGACAAGCTGGAAGGGAGTACGGCGGGCCTGGCTACCCAACCCGAGCGCGCCGTGCTGACAGGCAAGCAGGGCCTCCTGGTCGCGCCGGTCATCTGCTACGAATCCGTTTACGGGGAATACCACGGGGGCTACATCCGCAAAGGCGCCCGGCTGAGCGCCATCATCACCAACGACGGCTGGTGGGACAATACCGCCGGGTACCGGCAGCACCTGCGCTTCGCCTCCCTGCGCGCCATCGAAACCCGCCGCGACATCGCCCGCTCCGCCAACACCGGCGTCTCCGCCTTCATCAACCAGCGCGGCGACATCCTGCAAGCCACGAAATACGAAGAAACCACCGCCATCCGCGCCACAGTGCGGCCCAACGAGCAGATCACGTTTTATGTGAAATGGGGAGATATGATTGGGAGGATCGCGCTGTTTCTAGGGCTGTTGGTAGGGCTGAATGCATTGGTGAAGTTGAAGAGATGAGAAGGTGAGAAGTGGAATCCACTCCTCACCTCCTCAACTTCTCCACTTATTTCATTTTCGGTCTCTTCCTCTTCCCTCCCGGCCTGAATCCGCCCATGCCTTGTTTGCCCATCATGCGGGCGGCTTTGACCTGGCCTTGTTGCTGGAGGGCTTTTTCGAACTGTTTGATCTGTTCTTTCAGGGCATTTTCGGTGACCTTGTATTCCTTGACCTTTTGGAAAATGGCCTTGGCCTGGGTCCACTTATCTTTGGAAGCGGCGAGGTTGGCTAGCTGGAGCTGCACCATAGCACGTTCGTTGTCGGAGGGGAGGTTGATGGACTCGGCTTTTTTGAGCCATTCTTCGGCCTCATCCGGCTCATTGCGGTTTTGGGCTATGGTGCCTTTGAGGATGTAGTAGTAGGCGCGGTTGGCGCTGTAGAGGAGTTTGGGAGAGATCGTCAGGGCCAGGCGTTTTTCGACCTTTTCAAAATCCATGCTCTGCATGAGCATGGCGGCCGACTGCACGGTGCCAAGCAAGATGTAGCCCACGAGCAGGGTGAGGCCGATCAGGATCAGGGGCAGGGCGTACCAGAAGCTAATGATGAAGGACAGCACGATACCGCCACCCAGGAAAAGGGCGATGAGCGCCAGGCGCAGGTAGATATTGATCTGAAACATTATGGGTTCGTTTTACGGGGCAAAGATAGAGGAATTCGCCGATCGTTTAAGTAAACGCTCAACGATAAACGATAAACGTTTTTCAGGGCAGTTTGGTCAAGGCACTCTCTAGTTGCTTGATATGCTCCTTGACGACCAGGTCATTGACCGGTTGGGCTTTTGCCTGGGCAAGGAAGTCGCGCGCTTCGGCGTATTCTTTTTTCAGAAAATTGATATGGGCCAGGTTGAGGAAGAGGTAGGCCTTGTCGAGCGGGCGGGGCAGGTGGAGTTCGAGGGCCTGGCGGAGCTGGAACTCGGCCGCGTCGAGGTTTTTGTTTTGCATCTCGATCATGCCTTTGATGAGGAAGTAGTAGGCTCGGGTGCGGGGCAGCAGCCAGCGGGGGTTCCAGACCTGGCGGAGCAGTTTGGCGGCCTCGTCTTTTTTGCCCTGCTGCATTTGCTGAAAAGCGGGGAATACCGTGCCGAGGATGACGTGGTTGAAGATCAGGAGCAGGGCCGCGGCATAGAGGTACCAGGCTGCATAGAGGCCTTTCTCGATGTTCAGCCAAATGCCGAAGAACAGGAGCAGGGCGATGAGGAGGAGGCGGAAGGGGTAGTGGTATTTCATGGTTGTTGGGTGGTTGGGTTGTTGGGTTGTTGGGTGGTTAGGATGTTTTTGCGGTTTACCAAAATCCAGTTGCCGCGGATGTCGAGGAAGGCGGCATCGGGAAACACCTTTTTGAAAATGTCTTGATAGAAAACTTTGGTCTTGCTCAGGTCTTCCGCGGTGCGGGATAGGCGGTTGAAGAGCAGCACGCCGCCTGGGTTGAGCAGGGAAGCCAGCTGGCGCAGGAATTCCTCCGACTGAAACTCGTCGGGGATGATATCGTCGAGGAAAATGTCCATGGCGATGAGGTCGTAGGCGCCGGTGCACTGGGCAACGTAGGCAAATGCATCGGTGCAGATCACCTCCACGGGCGAATGCAGGCCGGAGAGCACGTATTTGTGGGCCAGGTAAACTACCGCTTCATCGATTTCGATGGCGGTATAGTGGAAGGATTGGCGGAAGTTTTTTTCCAGCATGAAGGGTACGCTGCCCAGGCCGAGGCCGAGGAGCAGGACCTGATCGCCCGGCAGTTTGGCGAAGTCCATTTGCTTGAAAGTGCGGGCAAAATTGTCGTAGAGGTCGCCATAGGAATAAATGGCCTTTGCGGTGGAGAGCTGGTAGCGCCCGCGGCTGAGGCTGACATAGAGGTGTGGGTTATGAGGGCTTGGCGCGCTTTCCATGTGCCATTCCACCAGATAGGACAACCATTTTTTCCAGCAGGGGATTTCCATCAGGAGGATTTTTTCTTCTCCCAGGCGCGGTATTTGGCGCTGTCTTCGAAAACGCGGAGCAGAATGAGGCGGTCGTGTGCGTCGAACTGCACCTTGCGCCGGGCCATGACCCGCTCTGCTGTTTCGAAGGCTTTATCCGTTTTAAAAGTGGAGAATCCGCTGGCGCCGCCCCAGGCGAAGGAGGGGATGAACTGCCGGGGGAAGCCGTGTCCGAAGATATTGGCCGACACGCCCACCACCGTGCCGGTGTTGAACATGGTATTGATGCCGCACTTGGAGTGGTCGCCCATGAACAGGCCGCAGAACTGCGTACCCGTGGGCTCGAACTTGCCGCTGAAGTAGTTCCACAGCTTCACCTCCTCGTAGTTGTTTTTGAGGTTGGAGTTGTTGGAATCGGCGCCGATGTTGCACCATTCCCCGATGACGGAGTTGCCCAGGTAGCCATCGTGGCCCTTGTTGGAATAGCTGAAAAAGACGGAGTTGGAGATTTCGCCGCCGGCCTTGCACCAGGGGCCTATGGTGGTAGCGCCGTAGATTTTCGCGCCCATCTTGATCTGGGCGTGGTCGCACAGGGCCAGTCCGCCCCGGATCATCGCGCCCTCCATGATCTCGGCGTCTTTGCCGATGTAGATGGGGCCTTCCGTTGCGTTGAGGGTAGCGCATTCCACCTTCGCGCCGGGTTCGAGGAAGATTTCCGTGCCGAGCACGCGGTTGGTGGGGGAAATGGGCTGGGAGCTGCGGCCTTCGGTGAGCAGCCGGTAGTCGCTGCGCAGCTCCTGGTCGTTGAGCCGGAAGAGGTCGGCCAGCGATTCGATGCGGGAGAATTCAGCGCCTTCGAGGTTGATGCCGGAGAGCTCCTCCAGGTCGTCGTTTTTCATCAGGCGGGTGAACTGGTCGTAGCTGAACTTGGCGGCCACCAGATCGCCCTTCCAAAGCAGGGCCTCGTTGATCTCGAGCTGGCTGATGAGCTGGCACAGCGGCTTGTTAGGGAGGATGGCCGCGTTGATCACATAGTTTTCCTGCTCGATACGGATGGGAAATTTGTCGCTCAGGTACTCCTGGGTGATGTACGAGCCCTTGCCCTTCAGCCATTTCTCCCACTTCTCCCGGATCGTGAGAATACCCAGCCGGATTTCGCCCACCGGACGGGTGTAGGTGAAAGGAAGCAGTTGATCGCGAACATCGCTGTCGAAAAGAATGAGGTTTTTCATGGTTGAGGCGTACGACCGGACATTTCAAATGCGAAAAGTTCCAATCAGGGTGACTGATTGGAACTTTTCAAGGACCTGATAGCAGGAAAGGAAGATTACTCCTCTTCCTTCTCCCCGCCTTTGCTGACAAAGCGCGAATTGGCAAATTTCTTGTTAAACTTGTCAATACGGCCGGCTGTGTCGACAAACTTCATCTTACCCGTGAAGAACGGGTGCGAATATGCGGAGATCTCCAGTTTGATGAGCGGGTACTCCTTGCCGTCTTCCCAGACGATGGTCTCCTTGGTCGGTGCACAAGAACGGGTCAGGAACGCTTCGTCGCAGGAGAAATCCTTGAAAACTACCATGCGGTATCCTGCGGGATGAGTGTCTTTTTTCATGACTATTGAATCTTTCTTTTCAAACGGAACGCAAAGATAGGTTGTTTTTATGGAATTGAAAATAGGAGACATTATTTTTGTGCAAAAATCCCGGCTATGCGTTTTTCAACACTGACAGTGTTTTTCGCCATTCTCACCATGATTTCGCTCCGTGCGCAGGACAAGAGCCAGTTCCATCCCTGCGGCACGACTGAAGAGAAGGTAAAATGGCTCGACGACTACCAGCAAAACCCCGCTGCTTTTCCCGACAACGGCGACACCATCTACGTGCCGCTCACTATCCATCTTGTAGGCAAGACCAACGGCACGGGGTTCATTTCCGAGCGAACCGTGCTGGAATCTCTCTGCACCCTCAATGAAGACTTTCGCCCCTCCGCCATTCAGTTTTTCATCGAAGGGCAGCTCAGGTATATCTCCAACTCCAACTACTACGAGCACAATTTCAACCAGGGGCAAGCCATGATGATCAACCACCGCGTGCCCAATACCATCAACTGTTATATCGTGGCAGATCCGGCGGGCAATTGCGGCTACAGCGCCTACAACCTGGGCATCGCCCTGGCTATCGGCTGCACCCAGCCACAGGACCACACCTGGGCGCACGAGATAGGCCACTTCCTGTCGCTCCCCCACCCCTTTTATGGCTGGGAAGGCTATGAGCACGACTACGACTTGCCCGCGCCCAACCAGATCGGCAGCCGGCTGGTGGAGCGGGTCAATGGACAAAACTGCCACATCGCAGGCGACGGCTTTTGCGATACGCCCCCCGACTACCTCAACTACATCTGGTCCTGCAACCAGGATGGGCTGAGCAGCACCATTCAGAAAGACCCCACCGGCGCCACCTTCCAGTCCGACGGTTCGCTGTTCATGTCGTATGCCGGCTCGGGAGCCCTGTGCGAAGAGCGCTTCTCCGACCAGCAGATCGCCGCCATGCGCGCCAATCTCAATTTTGAGAAGCAGAGCTACCTCTACGATCAAACCCCCGATCCCTTTGTTACGGCCACCGCTTTTACCCCCCTATCTCCCCAGGATGGCGCGCAATTGCCGGGGTATCAGGAAATAGCGTTCTCCTGGGAGCCGGTACCCCATGCTACTGCGTATCTCTTCGAGGTATCGCTGGTGCCTAATTTTGCCTTTGTGCTGGATCGCCAGGTGGTGTACAGCGCGAGCGCCACGAGCGAGGAACTCCCCCCGAACAGGGACCTCTTCTGGCGCGTCAAGCCCTTAAACGACTGGCACACCTGCAGCGAGTACCTGCCAGGGCAATCCTTCCGGACCGGCACTATCTCGGCCGTGAGGGAGCTGGCCATGATCGGCCGCATCGCAGTTGCACCCAACCCGGCCGAAGCCGGCGCAGACCTCCAGGTGGCCTTTGACCTTCAGGAGCCGCTGCAATTGGAAGCCGCCCTGCTGACGCTCTCCGGCCAAACGATGTCCGCCTTCCGCTGGGACCTGGCCGCAGGCCCGCAGACGCGCGAACTTCCCACCGGGGCGCTGGCGCCGGGCATGTACCTGCTTCGCATCCAAAGCGGGAAAGGCCTGTGGTCGCAAAAAATCGTCATTCAGCGATAGGACAGGGATGATTTTCAAACCTTGGGGCTAAATATGACCTTCACCTCCATTCTCGAAGATTTCAACTCCAGGCTCTGGAGCTTCCACATCACCGTGCCGGAGGCGGTGGGGAAAATGTTTGTGGAAGGCAGCGACAGACGGGTGGTCTGCACCCTCAACGGCGCAGAGTCCTTTCAGTGCGCCCTGATGCCGAAAGGCGACGGCAACTATTTCATCAACATCAACAAAAAGCTGCGCGACAAACTCAGGCTCAAGCTGGGCATGCAGGTGGAGGTCAGCCTGAAAAAAGACGACAGCCCATACGGCCTGCCCATGCCAGAGGAGTTTCAGGAACTGCTACAGCTCGATGAGGAGGGCAACCGCCTCTTCCACGCCCTGACGCCCGGAAAACAGCGCAACCTCCTGTATATCATAGGCTCCGCAAAAAGCTCCGACAAGCGGATCGCCCGATCCCTGGCCATCGTAGACCACCTCAAGGCACAGGGCGGAAAGATCGACTTCAAACAATTGCAGCAAGACCTGAAGGCAAATTAATTTTTTCCATTAAGAAAAAATTGTATATTAGCCTCGCAGATTCTTCTGCCGCGCATCTTCCCAATAGGCTACCCCCCTTTGTTCACTTCCAGACGGCCCTGTGCAGGGTCTGGTCTGTTTGGATTTTTTTCCCAAAAACGAAACGCTCATGAAACACTTATCCGCACTATTCTTGTCATTCCTTTATTTTACAAGCATTCAGGCCACCACTGCCAGCCGGGCAGGAGAAGAAAGGATCGGCATCGTAATCGAACCCACCGTACTGTACATCGGCCATCCTGAGCGGGAAAATGCCATGCCTTACTTGCGCATTGCGCAGGGAACCGAAGTGAAAATCATAGGGGAGGAAGCCCCTTATTTCAAAATTGTCCACAAGGAATTGATCGGCTATGTGAAGAGCAAAGCGGTCAAGCCCTTGGAAGAGCTGGACGAACCGGTTGCCGCTCCGCGAGCAGTGGAGGAAAAACCACGCTATGTTGCGCCGGTTGCCGCCGAATCCGGATACTACACCCTCACCGAAGAGACCAGCCTGCGGGAAGGACCTGACTCCAAGGCCAGGGTAATGGCGCGCTTCGATCCCGGCGACCGGGTGGAAGTGCTCGACGATTCCGGAAAATATTGGTGGAAAGTAGTTTACAACGGCAAAACAGGATGGGCCAAAGCGGCGTTACTCAGGAAAGAATAGCCGATGGACCTGCCCAACATCCAATCAGACCTCAAAGCCCGCGTAGCAAAGGGGCTCAATTTCGGGATCGAAGGGTTGGAGGACGTGCTAAGCACCTCCTCCGACCTCTATAACGACTACATCCTGCTCAAGAGCAAGTACAACGACCTCATGTACGTCTCTTCGATGAATACCCTGCCCTACGAGCAGATCGAGATCGGCATGGACCGCCTGCGCGGCAATATCCTGGGCATCATCGACCGTTTGGGCGAACAGAGCCTGCGCAAGGAAAAGGTGGAAGCGGAGATGAACATACAGGCCCTGCCCACCCGGCGCACCAATTTTTTCAAACTGCTCGACATCCATTTCCAGAACCTGGAAGCCATCAGCTATACCGAAACCTCCGGCGAAAAGGAGAGCACCTGGCAGGGCCGTGAAGCGGTCTACCTGTGGTACAGGCTCCATGCCCGGCAATTCCGCAACGACCCCAAGGTCAAAGAGCCCGGGGGCTTTGAACACATCCGGCAGTATTTTCTGGATTACTTTAAAAACGAGATCGGCCTCTTCGAGGTCTATTTCAAAAATATCCGCCACATGCTTTCCTACGCCATGGAGAGCGAGATCGAGCGGCAATTTTTCCTCAACATCCTCAAATCCCTCTTCTCCCGCTACGAAATGGCCTGGATATTCTTCTACACGATGAGCGGCATCGACCCAGCCTTTACCCGGCTCGTCCGCGAAAGCCAGGTACTCGACGAGGCCACGCGCGAGGTGCTTCCCGTGCCGGAGCACTGGGATCTACTTCACCCAACAGTTCCCATCGTTTAGCGGCGCCGATAGCCATACTTTGAGGAATTTGCTCTCCGCAAAACGGGCCTGCTGCTCCGGGCTCAGGATGTGCTCGTATTGTCCCGCTCCTACCGGCACTTCCGCCATCTGCTCATAGTCATCCTTGCCGCCTTCCTTGAATTGGTTGGAAAAAGCGAACATCAGCCGCGCCTTGCCGGCGGTGTTGGCTGGATTCCAGCTGATCAGGAGGCTATCTTGCCGAAGTGAAGCATTGAGGTTGTCGAACGACAGCTCGCCCAGAAAAGGCGTACCATCCATTTCAGCCCTGACCGCTTCGGGCGCCTCCACGCCCATAAAGCGCAGGATGGAAGGCACGATGTCGGTGATAGGCGGATCGCCCTGGGTGAAGCGGCTGTTCAGCCCCTTCTGCACATTGGTCGTGATCCAGGTAAGGCGCTCGCGGTCTGACTGCCCGCCGTGGTTTTTGCCGGTGAGGGAGTCGCGGCCGTGGTCGGTGGTGACCACGATCATCCATTCTTCGCCCATAGCCTGGCGTTTTTTAACGGCTTCCCAGATGCGCTGCACCTGGCGGTCGGCCTTCTGCACCGCGTCATCCATCTGCTCGCTGTCGCCGAACATGTGGCCGATGTCGTCGGTGTATTCCAGATAGACCCAGGAGAGATCGGGTCCCTGTTCTGCGATGTACCGGCCGGCTTCATCCGCCACTTTTTCGTCGATATTGAGAATGAATTGCCGCTCCTTGTCGTGCGGAAACTGCACCGTGTCGAGTTCGAAGCCGTCGTAGGCGTAGTCGATGCGGAAATCTCCCGCGCCGGGCTGCCCTTCTCCCACAAGGATGGTGCGGTTGTCGAGCCAGGTGGAGAAGATGGCGGTGTGGTAGCTGGTGTCGGCCGTTTCGACGATTCTGAAAATATTC
Organism: Saprospiraceae bacterium; assembly: GCA_049306275.1. Classification (GTDB taxonomy): domain Bacteria; phylum Bacteroidota; class Bacteroidia; order Chitinophagales; family Saprospiraceae; genus JADJTT01. Next base: position 10,128 of record JBAQQB010000177.1, read on the forward strand.
CAGTAGTTGTAGTTGGGCGACTGCTCGTAGTTGCCCCACATATTGTGCTTGTTGGCCCAGCTGGCCGTGATGAGGCTCATGTAGCCGGGGGCCGAAATGGTGGGCGTCTGGTTGTAGCCTCCCTTTTCTCCACCCACCCAGGCCCGGGTATAGCCCGATTCGCCGGCGATCTCGTCGAGTGCGGGTGTCGGTACGCGCTCCAGCACGTCGGGCGGGATGCCGTCGAGGATGATGAATACCGCCTTTTTAGGGGTTTCGGCGGGTTGGCAGCCCCAGGCAAGGGCAATGAAGAGCAGGAAAAGGGCGAAGTTTTTCATAGCTCAAAAGTAGGTTTTTTGCGGCCCTCCCTGCTGTTTACCACAGGTTAAGTATTCATTAAATCATTTTGCCTCCCTATCTTACCTTAGCATCACCATAATACCTTTGGATCAGGATTGGCGACGGATCGACAGGATTTTTAATTTTTTTGCAAAGAGCACCATGTTTAGGAAATTACTTGGCGGGATTTTGATGCTTTTATCACTTACCGCGAACGGACAGATTGAGCCTTACCTTCAGGCGGTCACGCCCAATTCCATTTGGGTTTCCTGGAAAACGGGAACTGCGGGGGCGCCGAAGGTGGAATACGGGCTTTCACCCGGCGTACTGAACCAGCAGGCGGCAGGCACGACGCAGGTGTTTACCGACAGCGGCTATCCCGGCAATTACTTCTACCACGGTGTGCAGCTGAAAAATTTGCAGCCCAATACGAAGTATTATTACAAAGCCAGTTCGGGCACGCAGAGCGCTGAGGTTTACTCCTTCCGCACCCTGCCTGAACCCGGGCAGGCTGCCACGCCCGGCGGGCACACCCGCTTTTTGATCATGGGAGACAACCAGATCAAGGCGCAGCCCCGGTTCGACTCGCTGGTGGTGTATGCGAAAAGGAAATGTACGGAACTGTACGGGCCCGACTTCAACGATTCGGTCAGCATGATCCTGATGGTGGGCGACCAGGTGGATGTGGGCACGCTCGACCACTACGAGAATGTGCATTTTGCCAAATGCCGCTATATCTCGCCCCTGCTTCCTATCAGCACCATCATTGGCAACCACGAGACGTACGGCACCCTGCAATTGGGAGCTTACTACGACCATTTTTTCTACGACAGCCTGCACTACGGCGGCATATACTCCGGCACGGAGACCTACTACGCATTTCAGGCAGGCCGCGTGCTGATCGTCAACCTCAGCACCGAGCACACGAGCGGAGCGGTGGGCGCGGCGCAGCACAACTGGCTGCAGCAGGTAGTCAGCTACGCCAATAGCGACCCGGCGGTCGACTGGATCCTGTCGTTCGGGCACCGGCCCTACCAGGCGGAGCAGTATGTGGGAGATATTTCGCCCTGGATACGCAATACCGCCGTGCCGCTGCTGGCCACGAGCCCCAAGTTCTTCATGCACACGGGCGCACACCACCATCTGTACGCGCGCGGGCAGCTGAAGGACACGCCCAATTACCACATCATCTCCGGCGGTACGGCGTGGGATCAGTATTGGGGAATGAGCACGGAAACCGATTTCGACGACGTGCAGAAGACCCTGTCGAACTGGCCTTACCAGATCGTCGATTTCGATCTGGCCAACAAGCGGGTTGACGTGCAGACCTTCTCCGTGGGCAGTATCTACGAATGGCACGACAACCGTCTCATCGACGAGTTTCACCGGGTGAAAGACCAGCAGGGGCCGCTGCAACCGGCCATTACGACTCCCCTGCCCGATACGCTTGAGCTGCCTTTCAGCATCGCTTCCTCTCTTTTCGAATCGCCGGCCGGGGAGTTGCTGAACTCAACCCAGTTTCAATTTTCGCTGATACCGGATTTCGCCACTGTCGAACTGGACAAACTCCGCGACTACGAAAACTACTTCGGCTCCGCCGGCGCGCCGGACACTACGGCCGACATCCACCTCGGCGTAAATATCCTGGAATACACCATCCCCCAGGGAGGGCTGTCGAACGGCCTGCACTACGTTCGGGTGCGGCACCGCGACCGCAACCTGGAGTGGTCGCCCTGGTCGGAGGCCAAGTCGTTTAAGGTGATCAACAGCGTGCAGAGCGAGCCCAAGCTCATGCTCAGCCAGCATGCCTATGCGGCGGGCGACACCGTCGTGGTAGTATATGAAAATGGCCCTGGCGGTGCGCAGGACTGGATCGGCATTTACAAAAAAGGAGAAACGCCGGGGCAGATCAACTCCACGACCTGGAGTTATGTGAGCGGAGGCTCGGGGGTGCTGAAATTCACCCTGACGCAGAAAGGCGAGTACTTCGCGGCATTTTTCAAGGACGGCGGGTATGAAGAAATCGCGCCGAGGGTTCCTTTCTACTACGGCCCCATCCCGGAGATAGCGAGCGACAAGGCCAAGTACGACCTGGGCGAGCCGGTGAAGATATCCTTCAGTTTTGCTCCGGCGCTGGAGAAAGACTGGATCGGCATTTACAAAATAGGCATGGAGCCCGGCGGTCCGGCCTCCATTCAATGGCAGTACACCGGCTCGGTGGCGGCAGGGCAGCTGGCGTTTAACAACCTGCCAAAGGGCTATTACTTCGCCAATTATTTCCTCAACGACGGCTACTTCGAGCCGGCCGAGCGCATCTTTTTCGCCGTAGGCGACACCATCGCCAACCTGGTGATCGACAAGAGCCTGTACAACCTGGGCGAATACATCATCGCCACCTGGACCGACGGGCCGGGCATACCCAAGGACTGGCTGGGCATCTACCAATCGTGGAAAGACCCCAACGCCGACCCGCTCGACGCCTACACCTACATCGGAGGCCAGCCCGCAGGCAGCCTGACGCTGACTGACACCCTGGTGCCGCAGGCGACCGGCAGCTATTACCTGGTCTTGTTCACCAACGACTCCTACAACGAAATCTCCAACCGCTGTTACTTCAGCATCACCGACGGTAACACCTCTACCAATAACCTGGCGGGCAACGACGGCATCAAGCTCTACCCCAACCCGGGAGGGGAGTACACCATCGTGGAGTCGCCCTACCCCATTGAGAAGGTGGAGGTGCTGAGCCCTGACGGGCGGCTCATTTATCGTTCAGAAAACAACGCCAACAGCCTGAAATTCAGCCTGCTGAACCAACAGCTTCCGCCTGGCGCCTACGTCGTCAAGGTCTATTCCCGCAAAGTGCATTCCCTTCAATTGATCATCCAATAGCCAACAAACAAAACGGTATGAAACCATTTTTTACTCCCTTGTTCACCCTGCTCGCCCTGCTGGCAGCCGGCGCCGTCGTGGGCCAGGCATCCCTGACGGTATCGGCCACGACCTTTGAGGTGGGCGAACCCATTTCCTTTACTTACAACTCCCCAAATTGGGTAGACACCGACTGGATCGGCATCTACAACAAGGGAGAAACACCCGGCGTGGTGAATTCCATCACCTACCAGTACATTCCGCAGGCGGCGGGGACCGCAACCTTCACCGACGAACTGGAACCTGGCGAGTACACTGCTTTCTTGCTTTGCTGCGACAGCTACGACGTCCTTGCCTCTGCCGACTTTACCGTTGAAGAAACCGGTGGCGGAGGCGGCATGGTGGAATCGGTGAAAGAAGAATACGCATCAGGCGAGACCATGAGCTTTGAATTCGAGAGCCCCACCTTTTCGGCCACCGACTGGATCGGCATCTACAAGGCCGGGAGCAACCCGGATACCGATCTTTCCGAGACCTGGCAATACATCACCCAGGCATCGGGAACCCTCAACTTCCCGGGCTCGCTGGAGGCTGGCGAGTATGAGGCATACCTGTTTTGCTGCAACAGCCTGGGCATCATTGCCAAAAGCGAACGTTTCACTGTCAAGGAAGGGATTCCCGGCGCTTTGCTGAAGACCAACGCAAGCGTCTATCCGGAAGGCAGTCCGGTGATCTTTACCTACGCCAGCCCAGTATACGACCCAACCGATTGGATCGGCATTTACAACAAGGGAGAAACGCCCGGCGACGTCTCCTCGATCGACTTCCAATACATCCCTGCCGCAAGCGGCAACCTCGCGTTTACGACCAGCCTGGCGCCGGGCTTGTACACCGCCTACCTGTTTTGCTGCGACGGCTACACGGTCTATGCCTCCGTCAACTTCGAGATCGGCGGCGCCAACACCGCATCGCTGGTGGCGACGAAGCTCAATTACCTTCCCGGTGAAGATATCGTCTTCACCTACAACAGCCCCAACTTCAGCAGCGCCGACTGGATCGGCATCTACGCGCCCGGCGAGCAGCCCGGCGATGTGGGTTCGACAGAGTGGGATTACATCCCCTCCCCTTCCGGCCAGTTGACGCTGCCTTCGGGCAATTTGTACGAAGGCGACTGGGTGGCTTATCTGCTTTGTTGCGATGGGTATGACGTCTACGCCACCTCCTCGTTTACCATTTCCCTGACCTCTTCGGTGAAAGAGACCGCTGCCCGCGTCGCACAAGCTTATCCCAACCCCACGAACGGGGTTGTGACGCTGGACCTGCCGCAAACCGAGCAGGTGATGCGGATGGAGGTCATGGATGGAACCGGCCGCCTGGTTGCGAGCGGTGCTCAAGCAACCATCGACCTGGCGGCGATGCCCAATGGCATATTCACCCTTATCGCCACCACATCACAAGGGAATACTTACGCGGCCAGGATCAGCCTGCAGCGCTAATCATCAAAACATTCGAAGAACTAAAAAAACAATTCATGAAAAACAAGCTATTCAACCTGCTGGCCGTGCTGATCCTGCTGCTGAGCGGCACAGCCCTGATGGGCCAGCGGCAGATCACGGGTAAGGTCACCGACCAGAGCGGAGAGCCCCTCATCGGCGCTACCGTGGTGGCAAAAGGCGCCGCAACAGGAACGGCTACCGAGGTCGACGGCAGTTTCAGCCTGACCGTACCTGCGGAAGTCCAGGCCTTGCTGGTTTCATACGTGGGTTATGAGACCCTCGAATTCGACCTTGGCGCAGAAAACAACGTGACCATTGTGATGGCTGACGAAGCCAAGGTGCTCACCGAGGTGGTGGTGACGGCGCTGGGTATTGAAAAAGAAGAGAAAAAAGTGGGCTACGCCACGCAGGATGTGGACGGCGTCAGCCTCCAGAAAGCCCGCGAACCCAACGTGCTGAGCAACCTGACCGGCCGTGTGGCGGGCCTGACCGTGTTCAACCGCACGGGGCTTTTCGAAAACCAGGCCATCCTGCTTCGAGGCCGCTCCCCGCTCATCGTGATGGACGGTGTGCCTGTGAACACCGACTTTTGGGATATCAGCTCCGACGACATCCAGGAGATCACGGTGCTGAAGGGCACGGCCGCTTCGGCGCTCTACGGGTCGCTGGGCAAGGACGGGGCGATCATGATCACCACCAAACGGGCAAAAGGGAAAGGCTTCTCGGTAGATTACAACACCAGCAACATGTTCCAGGCCGGTTGGCCCATCCTGCCCGAGGTGCAGACGCAGTACGGCGCCGGCTACGGCGGGCAGTACGCCTATGTCGATGGCAAAGGCGGCGGCATACAGGACGGCTCGGGCTGGATATGGGGCCCAAAGCTGGATCAGCCCGACCCCAACACTGCCAGCGGTTTTGTGGAAATACCGCAATACGACAGCCCTATCGATCCCAATACCGGCGAGCGCATCCCCACCCCCTGGGTGTCGAGGGGAAAAAACAACCTGGCCAACTTTCTTGAAACGGGTTTCATCACCTCCCACAACCTCAGCGTGAGCGGCAAGAACGAGCAGGGCGACATCCGGCTCTCCGTCTCGCAATTTTACCAGAACGGGCAGGAGCCCAACACCTCCGTCAACGCCACGACCTTCACCCTCGCCGGCGGCTACAACCTCGGCGCAAGGCTGAAGGCCAACGCATCACTGACCTACAACAAGCAGTACACCCCCAACTACCCGCGCCGCGGCTACGGCCCGCAGAACTACATCTACAACCTGCTGCTGTGGACCGGTCCCGACGTAGATGTGCGCGACCTGCGCGACTACTGGATCCCCGGACAGGAAGGCCTGGCGCAGCGCCACTACAACCTGGCCTGGTACAACAACCCCTATTTCGCAGCATTTGAAAACCTGCAGCCCTACTCGGCCGATAACACCTATGGCTATCTGTCGCTGGGCTACACCTTCTCCCCTGCGCTCCAACTGCTGGTGCGCTCCGGCGCCGACATGCGGCTCGACCAATACGAGCTGCTCACGCCGAAGAGCTATATCCTGTATTCCGACGACGTCAACGGCAACTACTACATCGAAAACAACTACGACTTCCAGCTCAACAACGACCTGTTGCTGAGCTACAACAAGTCGTTCAGCGACAACTTCGAGGTGAGTGCCACCCTGGGCGGAACGGCCCGGTCCCGCAACCGCCGCTTTCTCTCGTCGAATACCTCGGGGTTGAACATACCGGAACTGTACACCCTTTCCAACTCGATGAACGACGTGACGACCACCAACATCCGCGGCGCCAAACGGGTGAACAGCGTGTATGCGACGGCCGACTTTGGTTTCGCCCGCGCCATCTACCTGGGCCTGACCGCCCGCAACGACTGGTCTTCGTCGCTGCCGCCCGAGAGCAACTCCTATTTCTATCCCTCCGTATCGCTCAGCGCGGTGGTATCGGAGCTGTTCGAGATGCCTGATTTCCTGCCCTTCATGAAGCTGCGCGCCTCCTGGGCGCAGGTGTCGAGCGATCTGGGCAGCGAGGGCAGCGCCGATCTGGGCGCTTACGAGTACCAGGCCACCTACAATCCGGCCGTCAACTGGGACGGCGTGGCCTCCGTGTTGTTCCCCGGCACCCTGGCCAATCCGCTCATCCGTCCGGAGACCTCCACCACGCTGGAGCTGGGCGGCGATATCCGCTTCATCAACAACCGGCTTGGGCTGGATGTGACGTATTACCGCACCATCGACCAGGACGATATCATCTCCCTGCCCGTATCGCTGGCCTCGGGCTTTGATGCCCGGCTGGTCAACGCCAACCAGTACCGCAGGCAGGGCCTGGAGGTGATGCTGAACGCCGCGCCGGTGCGCAGCCGCAACTTCCGCTGGGACCTGAACCTCAACTGGGCCAGCTACCGCCGCTACCTCGACGAGCTGGCCGACGGGCTTGACGAGCTCAATGGAGTCAGGGAAGGGGAAAGGATGGATATTTACTACGGCGACGCCTTCCTTCGCGCGCCCGACGGGAAGATCATCTACGACGCTAACTCCGGCCTTCCCCGCATCGACCCCAACCGCCGCAGCCTGGGCTTCATCGACCCCGATTGGGTGGCGGGTTTGTACAACCAGTTCACCATCGGCCCTGTGTCGCTCAGCTTCCTGATCGACGGGCGGCAGGGCGGCATTTTCTATTCCCAAACCATCCGCAAGATGTGGTGGGGCGGCACCCACCCGGGCTCGGTGACGCCCGACCGGGATATGGAGAACGAGGGCATCAAGTCGTATGTGGGAGAAGGCGTGGTCGTTACCGGCGGCGAGCTGATCACCGATGCCAACGGCAACGTGATCTCCGACACCCGCGAGTTTGCATCCAATTCGACCAAGGTGTTCTGGTCGAACTGGATCAACTCCTACTACCACGGCGCCGCCGAAGAGTCAAACCTCTATGATGCCAGCTTCATCAAGCTGCGGGAGGTGACGGTGACCTTTCAGGTACCCAAGAAGTGGATCACCGGCATCGGGTTGAGCGAAGCCGCCGTGTCGTTCGTAGGCCGCAACCTGGCGCTGTGGACGGACAACGACTACGTCGATCCGGACCCCTACGGTTCGCCAACGGGCGGGGAGGAGTATTTGCAGACGCCGCCTTCGAGGAATATAGGATTTAATGTGAATGTCAAATTTTAACCCACCCATCATGAAGCGAATATTCTGGCTTTTACCCACCATACTCCTCTTCACAGCTTGTGAGAGCTTTGAAGAGCTTTCGGTCGACCCCAACCGCTCTTCGGAGGTCAACCCCGGTTTGTTGCTGACCAATATCATGGTCGACGCGTTCAACATCCCTTCTGCTGATGCGGCGTTGGCCTCTCAGTACCTGGTCTTCACCGACGGGGTGGCTGACGAGCAGTACTACGGTTGGCAGCGGGCGGGCTTCGGGCGGTACAGTTCCCTGCTCCAGGTTGCAAAAATGATCCAGGAGGCTGAGCGCATCGGCAACGACAACTACGTGGCCATCGGCAAGTTTTTCCGGGCCTGGCATTTTCATGAGCTGACCCGCACTTTTGGCGACGTGCCGTATTCAGAGGCTTTGAAAGGAGAAGAAAACGGCTTTACGCCGGCTTACGACACCCAGGAATCCATCTACGCAGGTATCCTGCAGGAATTAGAAGAGGCCAACGGGATGCTCGGCGAGCTCAACGGTCCGGTCAACGGCGATTTTCTCTACAATGGCGACTTGCAGCAGTGGAAGAAGCTGATCAACTCCTTCCGCGTGCGGGTGTTGATCGATCTTTCCCGGAAAGAAGGAAACACCGCGATCGACCCCAAGGGGCAGCTGGCCAAGATGGCAGCTGATCCGGCGAACTACCCTGTTTTTGCCGGCAACGGCGACCATGCGCAGCTGGTGTATGTGGACCGCGACAACAACCGCTATCCGCACTACAACAACCGCAGTTTACAGACGGCCTATTACCTGTCGTCGACCTTCGCCGACCTGCTGAAATCGTACAACGACCCGCGTCTTTTCGCCTACGCCGACCCCGAGCGCAGGGCCGTGGAGAACGGCCAGCCCGGCTATGAGATGATCGCCGGCGCCTACGGCGGCCTGGAATCGGGCGCGCAGCTGACGGCCAACGTGCTGGCCGCGAGCAACGAAGGCAAGGGTTCGCCGGTGGACGACCGCTACCACAGCGTGCCGGAGGGAGAGCCCTGCATCGCGCTGGGCTACCCCGAGCTGCAATTCAACCTGGCTGAAGCGGTAGCAAGGGGCTGGATCAGTGGGGATGCGAAGACTTATTACGAGAACGGGATCCGTGCGTCGATGGAGTTTTACGGCATTTCGCAGGCGAGGATTCTATCCTACCTGGCACACCCGCAGGTGGCCTACGACCCGGCCAGGGGCATAGAGCAGATCAATATTCAGAAATACCTGTCGCTGTTCATGCACTCGGGCTGGGAGTCGTTTTACAACCAGCGCCGCACGGGCTACCCCGAGTTCCGCACCGGCGACGGCACCCAGAACAACGGGCTGGTGCCCCTGCGCTGGATGTACCCTCAGAGCGAGCTCGACTACAACCAGGCCAAGGTGTCAGAAGCCATCAACCGGCAGTTTGGGGGGAATGACCATGTGAATCAGGTGATGTGGCTCTTGCAGTGAAGGGTGAAGGGTGAAGGGTGAAGGGTCTTCACTCTTCACCCTTCTCTCTTCACTAAAAATCAGTTCATGAGCACCGCCCTGTAGCGCTCCTCGATGATGGCCCGAAGGCGTTGGCGGGCCCGGCAGAGGCGGCTTTTGACGTCGGATTCCGACCAGCCGGTGGCGTGGCAGACTTCCTGAATGGATTGTTCCTGAAGATAAAAGCGTTTGATAACGGCGTGGTCTTTTTCGTTGAGTTGGCGGAGGGCTTGTCCCAGCCACCAATGCGATTCGCGTTATTCGAGGCCTGAGGCCTGTTCGAAGCCGCCGAGGCGTTCGAGCGCCAGGGTATCTTCGCGCTCCAGTTGGATGCGGCTGCGTTTCCAGCGCAGGCGGGTCAGGGCGGCGGAAGAAGCGACCCGGGAAATCCAGGTGCTGAGTTTGCAGTCGCCCCTGAAATTTTCAATGCTTTTGAAAATGCGGATGAAAGCATCCTGCACGACCTCCTCCACATCATCCGGGTCGTCGAGGTAGCGGCTGACCACTGCGCGGACGAGACCTTTGTAGCGCTGCATGAACAGCGTTTGCCCCAGCGGTTTGCTCCCCGCCGCCATCCTGAGCATTTGATCTTCGGTCATGTTTTCAATTTGGACTTTCATGATTTGGGTGTTTTTTCTTCAAAGATCACCCTGGAAAGGCCTTTGCGCCATTTATTCATGACCGAATCGCCGAAACGGGGGGGTGAAGGGGCGAATTGGGGGGATGGAAGTTCTTTGCAACCAGGGTAAAACAAGATGCGTCTATGCAGCCAAGTCAACATTTTCTAATAAACCAACCATAATGAAAACAATCGCATGGCTTACAACCGCAGTGATATGCTGCCTGTTGGCCGCTCCGGCAGGAGCTCAGAAGCCCCTTGCCTTCCAAGCTACCGTTTTATTCCCTTCATTTGGGTTACCCTTGCATCAACCGGCGCAAAACTTCCGGAACCTGGGATTCCGCGCCGGAGTGCTGGTCCCTTTCAACCAACAGCAAACCACGGGGCTGCATCTGGAAGCCGGATTTTTCCGCACGCGCACGCAGGGCCAGCATCTCTTTGCGCAGGCTCGTCTGGCCTGGCACCCGCTCATCGCAGGCAAGGTAGAAGCAGGCGGGCATATCGGATTGGGTTACCAACTCGCGTTTGGGCCGGATCAGGGGTATATCCACGACCCCGAAAATGGCTGGTCTGTTATTACCAACCGCAAGGGAATGCTGGGCGTTGTGGCAGGGTTGCACCTGGGCTACCGCACCCGGCTTTCGCCTGGGCTGGAATGGAGGCCGTTTGCCGATCTGGATGGGATGGCCCTGGTTGGTTATAGCGAGGGCTATCCGGTGATACCTGGAAGTTTGATTTCGGTAGGGCAAATGTTCAAATTTTGACAGGATATTTTTTTATAGCTAAATATCACTTTCGATGAAAAATATAATTGGATTTATGTTCGTGGTGGGGCTGGCGGGTTGCCAGATGCTGGAGCAGGAGTTTCCCACCCCTGCGGCTTGTGAGTTGCAGCAAGCGATAAAAGAGGACCATTCGTATGCCGGAGAGCTTACGACTTTGCTCGACAGCTTTGTGCAGGCCGGGTTGCCAGGGGCGGTAATCGCCATCAGCAACGAGGAGGGCGATTGGGCGGGGGCTGCGGGGCTGGCCAGCATTGAAGAAGAAATTCCGATGCAGGCCTGCATGGCGCAGCATGGGTTCAGCATATCCAAAACCATGTTCAGCGCCCTGTGCATGAGGTTGTGGGATCAGGGGCTGATCGATCTCGACGTCCCGATTGCCGGCTATCTTCCCGCAGAGATCGCAGAGCAGGTTTCGGATCATGAAAAGATCACGGTGCGGATGTTGTTGAACCACACTTCGGGCATACCGGAGTTTCACGATGACCTGGGGCGTATCTCGGAATATTTGCAGGATCCTGTGAAGCGCCGCAGCAGGGAGGAGTTGCTTGGCTATGTCAGGGAAAAACCTTTGCATTTCGAGCCCGGTACGGACTGGGCCTATTCGAACACCAACTATTTGCTGCTGACCTGGGTGATCGAGGAGGCGTCCGGTAAGGACCACGCGCTGGTAATGAAGGAGCAATTGCTCGACCCGCTGGGTTTGTCGCACACCTGGTACAAGGTACAGCCGGGTTATCCCGATGCCCTTGCTCTGCCCAACTATTACTGGGACCGCTATTCCAAGGGCATCCTCGAAAATTGCTCGGAGGCCAACCTCAACATCGGCGCATGGTCTGGCTTCGGCGAAGACGGCGTGATCGCCACCCCGCTCGACTTTGTGCACTTCATGCAGGCGCTGGCCGAAGGCAAGGTGGTTTCGGAAGCGGCCTGGGCGGAGATGACCCAATGGGTACAAGGCAGCCAATCGGCAGAACCCGATTACGGGTTAGGCCTGGTTTGGGTGAACTTCGGAGGAGGCGTGCATGAGTTCGGGCATTATGGAGGGGGCGTCGGGGGTATTTGCGTACTGATCTATCTGCCGGAGCAGAAGACCAGCGTATATGTGGCGACCAATGCCGGCGCCATCACAGGCGGGGAATATGCGCATCTGGCCTATACCTTCATCAACAGAATACCGGCTGTGATTGCGGAGCGGTAATGAAGCCAAATGTCGCATTTTGAGCATACCTGCTCGTTTTCGGGCATGGTTTGGCGGGATGTGATAATTTGCCTGCTCAAACCATTTCCTCATCCCAAAAGAGAACAAAAAATGAAAAACATTCTCATCATTCTCCTCATCGCTGCTGTGGCGAGTATCGCCCAAGCTCAGACCACCCACAATGTGACTGTGCAGAATCATTCCTTTAATCCCGCCAACCTCAGCATCCAGGTGGGAGACACGGTCAGGTGGACCAACAACAGCGGGAGCCACAACGTGAATGGCACTACAGCTACTTTTCCTTCCAATCCCGAGTCGTTCGGAAATTCGGTTGGGACAAACTGGGTGTTTACTCATGTGTTCATGACGGCCGGAGAATACGACTATCAGTGCAATCCCCATGCAGCCATGGGCATGACCGGTGAGATCACCGTGACGCCTGTTTCCTCCGTCAGCGAAGCGGGAGTGTTACAAGCCAGTGTATTCCCCAACCCTGCACACGACTTTGTCGCGTTCGAGTTTGAGCAGGAAATCGAGCCTGGTTCTACCCTTCTGGTATATGACATGGCAGGCAGTGAGATGGCCCGTTTACTTGTCAGTGGCAGGAGTGTACGTCTGGAGACAGGCAGTTGGCCCGGAGGCATGTACCTCTACCAGGTTTTTAAGGGAAAAACGCTGCTGAGCGCAGGGCAGGTAATCATCCAGCATTGAGAAATCGTGCAGATTTAGCCATTCCTCCCTGTCGAGCGCTTGCGTCGGGCCTTCTTCTTTGTTGGCATCGCCCCAAAAAAGAAGCAAAAAAATGCTAGTCCTGCAAACTCGCTCCGCTCGAACAGTGCAGGACGGCCCCCCGCATCTGTCTTATGGAAAATTCTGTTAAAAGCGGATTTTTACAAAAATGGTCCCTGCGATCAGAGCCACGATCACGAAGATCATGCCCATGATGTAGGCCGTGCCGATGCCGGGCCCTTGCTCGCTGTAGGCCGACATCGCCTTTTCCAGTGCGAGGTGGCCTCCGACGAGGCAGGCGATCCAGACGCGGAACAACAGCCAGTTTTTCTCCACCGGGTGGATGAACCAGAGGGAAAAGGTCAGCGCCGCAAAAGCTGGAATGATGTAGGCGGCATTGACGATTAGATTATCGATCGTCTTTGAGGGCGGCGAATTGAGCTTCGCAAGCGCCGCCGCGGCGCCGTAGATGATCAGCCAAAGCAGTTCTGGCCCGATAATCAACTGGAGAAAACGCGGCATAGGGTCGAGTAGGCCAGGGGAATTTCACCCCCAGCCTCTCACAGAACCGTGCGTGAACCTCTCGGCTCACACGGCTCTTCTCATTCAAGTTACTTTTGGCGTAAAGCCTTCTTTCCAGTGTACAAATAG
>JBAQQB010000178.1:0-17590 GCA_049306275.1 Saprospiraceae bacterium
GAGCGGTATTGGTGGTGACCGGATGTGCCGAATAAATTCGGACAACCATCACCGCCAATAAATTGGCAGTACCCTGCGCCAAATAAATTTGGCGCCCCACTAAAGCACCCCCTACAAGATTAGCGCCAGCGGGGGTTGGGGGGTGGAATCACCCCTAAATATCCGAACAACTCAACCTTTTTCAATACATGTCTTCCTCCCTCCTCCTCGCCCCCATCCTCGGCCTCGGCCTGAGCTTCATCGGCTCGCTGCCGTTTGGCATCATCAACACCACGGTGGCGGAGACGACGGTGCGGAAGGGCTTGCGCCCGGGCGTCGCGATGAGCGTAGGGGCCTCGCTGGTAGAGTTCTTTCAGGCCACACTCTCGCTGTTCCTGATCGACCTGTTTGTGCGGCATTCGCAATTGGAAAGGATATTCAACCTCGTGGCGCTGGGTGTCTTCCTGCTGCTGGCAGTCTACTATTTTTTCGAAGCCAGAAAAACCGGACAACCCATGGGCGTGCAGGTGGGACGTTTCCCCGCCATGCCCGATTTCCTGAAAGGCGCGCTGGTCAGCGCCATCAACGTGATGACCTTTCCCTACTGGATTTTCTACGGCGCCTACCTCAGCGCCAACGGCTGGATGGAGCTGCACACCCCGGAGATCCTGCTGTTTTCGGCCGGCACCATGGCTGGCACCTTCCTCACCCTGCTGCTCTACGCAGGCCTGGGCCTCTTCCTCGTGGCCCGCGCTTCACGGCTGACGAAGTATATTAACTGGTTCCTTTGCTTTTTGTTTTTGGGGCTGGGAGGGTATCAGGTTATTGGGTTGTTGGGTTATTAGGTTGCGGGGCTTCCCCATACCATTCCTTCCGTATTTCTACGACCTCGTCGTCGATCCAGGCCTGGGTGCGTTGCAGGAGGCGTTCGGGGTCAGCGTCGGTGATGGGCTGGCCGTAGCGCATGCGGATGAGGATGCGGCGCCGGCTGAAGGTGCTGATGAAATGCGGCAGGAAGGTATCGTCGTTGATCCAGGCGTCTTCGGGGCGGCTGTATTCGATGGCGATGGGAATGACGGGCACGCCCAGTTCGGCCGCCACGCGGAAGGCGCCCTGCCGGAAGGTCCTGGATTTCAGCTCCACGTGGGTGGTGCCTTCGGGGTAGATGAGCACGGAGAAGCCCTTTTTCAGGGTTTCTTCGATAGCGATCACGGTGGCGCGGCGGCTGTCTTTGTCCTCCCGCTTCACGTACAAGACCCCCGACGACCGTGCGGCGAAGCCGATGAAGGGCCAGCCGCTCACCTCGGCTTTGGCGACGGGCATGGAGGGCACGTCGCGCAGCACGATGACCGGATCGAGGTAGGAGCGGTGGTTGCTCACGTACACAGCCGGACCTTCGACCGCCGGCGGCTCGTTGACATCGACGCGGATGCCGACCAGGTGGCAGCAGAACCTGGCCCAGCGCCGGCGAATCTCAAAGGCGTGCGCCAGATCGTCGCCCCTGAGCAGGGCCCTGACCAAAATGATGCTCAGGTAGTACAGCGCGACGAACACAAAGATGAAGAAGCGGGCAATTCCACGGATCATGGGCAAAAACTTTGGGGTATAGCCCGCCAAAGTAGGGAAAATTTTAATAATGCACCACCACCCTCCCCATCCACCTTCGCCCTTTCCCTCCTTCTTCCTCATACACCAGCACATACCAGCCCGCCGCAAGGCCTTCCAGCGACACGATGTAGGTCGCTTCGCCCTGTGTGGCCGCGAAAGACAAGCCCTGACGGCCCAGCGCGTCGTAGAGGCGGAACCAGCCGCCTTGCCCTGCCTCCGGAAGGTGCACATACAGTTCGCCCGAGGCGGGGTTGGGGTAGACCTTCAGCCCGGCGGGCCATCCGCCTGCCTCCTGCACGCTCACGTTCGGGCCGCCGTCGATGCCCAGCGTATCGCAGGGACTGCCCGGCTTGTCCAGCAGCCGGTAGTGCGCAAAATTGGGCACGTAAAAACCATGGTATGCGGGTAATGTGATCCCGTGCTGCTCCACCTCGCAGGCCTGCCCCTTTTCATCCGGCTGGTGGATGACGTGCAGGATGTTCACCCCGTTGGGCGCCGTAAGGTAGATCTTGCCGTCGGGACCCACCATGGCCTGGAAAAAAGTCGTCGAAAACGGCGAGGTGAACCCGTCGTATTCCGCCACCAACTCCCGGCTCCCGGCTATGTCGGCTGCCCACAAGTCGTATTGGTAGATCTTCAGCTGGATGGATGCGTACAAAAAGCGGGAATTCGGTGAAAACGCCACCCCCGCCGCAGCTATCGTTTCACCCGGAAAACCCAGATGCAAGGGATCGTACAGCGAGCCCGCGCAGCGATCGAAACGGAACAGGTCCATTTCGTTGTAAGGGTTGATCCGCGCATACCATTCCCCATTGGGCGAAAACGCCGCCTGCCCCGACCAGTTCTGAACCGTCCAGTCCGGACCGATCTGCTGATACACCGGCGTCCCGATCCCCTCTGGAGACCACAGCACGAAGTAGTACCCGTTGCGGTAGGTCTCCGGCGCCACCACCCACCAGTCGCGGCCGTTGCCGTGGCGTACGGCGGTTAGTTGTTTGGTCAGGGTGTCCTGAATAACTGGATGATTTTTGAGGACCACTTCTCCAAGTCCGCCATCCCCATTTTGGTCCAGTTCTGAATACATTAACCTAGTCAGGAAAGCATTGGGGTTGTACCACAAATGAAAAAGACCATACTTGCTAGTATCATTGGGGAAAGGAAGAAATAGAACACCTTGCCCTGATGGATACCCATGGCTGCAAAACTGATCATGTATCTCTCCCGCGTTGATCTGGTCCCCGTTCAGCATCAACGCATGCTCCCGGTTCATGATTTCGCAGCCGTTCGTATAGGCTAACAACTGCCCCCAGCGGTCGCTTATTATGGCAATAGCATCAAAATCAAAAGGAATTTCAAAGTAAGACACTTGAATTGGAGATTGATGAAAATTTAATTTACTCCCGCCAAAAAATGAAACGGGATTATTAGGGTCATACCCCAGCAGCCAGATGTAATCGTGCTTGCTTTGAGAGTTAACTTGAAATAAAAAGAAGAAACTTATTATTGTGCAGCATAAATACTTCCTCATACAAAGAAATTTAGCCCGGGAGAACTAGAAGCTCTCCCGGGTGGAAATAATGTCGAAAAATCAACGCTGAGCAGCAACAAAAACATTTACCGCATCAACACCACTTCCCCCGACACTTTCGATACTTCGCCATTCCGGAAGACGATCTCGGCGCTGTACACATATACGCCCGCTCCGGCGTCCGTTCCGGATATCCTGCCGTCCCAGCCTTCTGTGCCATCCGCCCGAAGGTTGCGGCCACGGTACGACAGGCCGCCCCAGCGGTCGTATACCTCCAGGGTCAATACTTCCTCCACCTCCGGCCCCACGTAAACCCCAAACCGGTCGTTGATGCCGTCTCCATTCGGGCTGAAAGTGTTGGGGATGTATACCCTGGCAGGATTCTCCACACCCAGGGTGATTTCATCCCAGGCACGGCAGCCATAGCCGTTTTGCGCCTCCACTGTATAGGTCGTGTTCTGTACCGGCGCCGCATAGGGTATGGGGCAATCCGTGCAGCTCAAACCCGCTGCCGGCGTCCACTCATACCACAGTGGCGGCGCCGGCGCTGGCGCCGAGGCCTGGAGCCATACCCCTGATCCCAGCCTGATCGTCGTATCGGCGGGCAGGGACAACCAGAAAGCCGGCGGTTCCAGCAATACCGCCGTATCCTGCAACACCCCGCATACATAGCCCGCTTCCACCGCATACAGCCCATAGGCCGAAGCCGTAATGGAAGGGCTTGTAGCGCCCGTATTCCACAGGTAATAGTCAAACCCGGGACCTGCGCTCAGCGCATAGCCCTCCTCCAGGCAACGGGCCGTGTCGGGGCCAAGGTCGAGCTCCAGCAGCGGCTGGTACAGCAGCCCGATCGTATCCGAAAACTCGCCGCACGCATTTGCAGCCTGCACCCAATACACGCCGGGCGCCGTGGCCGTGATGCTCTGCGCGGTCTCGCCCGTGCTCCACAAATAGGCATCGTAGCCCCCCGGCGCCGCCAGCGGATGCGCAAACGACACCTGCCCGCAGTAAACCGTATCGGCGCCCAGGTCTATAGCCGGCGCCAGGGCGGTCACTATGACCGTATCTGTAAATACCCCGCAGGCATGGCTGGCTTGCAGCGCATACGCCCCGGCCTCCCCGATCGCCAGCCCGGCCGTGGTGTCGCCCGTGCTCCACCAATAGCTCTCCATGTAGGAAGGCCCTTCGAGCGTCCAGGGAAAATCCTGGGGGCACAGGTCCAGGTCGGGTCCCAGGCTCAGGGTCTGCGGTTCGAGATAAATGATCTGTATCGTATCGCACATGCTGCACATACCATTCGAGCCCTCCACCCAATACAGTCCCGGCTCGGTGACCACGATGCTCTGCGTGGTGTCGCCCGTGCTCCACAGGTAGCTCTCGAAGGCCCCGCCTGCAGTGAGGGTATCGGAAAAGACGGGATCACACTCGATCCGGTCCTCTCCCAAGGCCAGGTCCACCAAATGGAAGGGCACTTTTTCGAAGGAGACGTCTTCGATGTAATAATAAATATTTGCGTCGCTGATCACTGAGTCGACCATGATCGTATTGATAGTGGTATTACCCTTGAAGCTCCCGATGATCGAATACTGCTCTCCTCCCAGTGCTTTGTACAACCAGCAAAGCTCCATCCACTCCAGGGTGTCGGCCAGAAAATACCCTTCTGGCGTGGTCAGTTGCGGGTTCCCTTCGATGAGAAAGGAATCCTGGTAGGGCATGGGCACTTCCACGAGGTAATCAGTCAGCCAGACCTCCATGCAATCGCAGGCGTAGACATTTTGGTCGGATGCACTGACATAAAAACGAACCCTGTATACTGAATCTTTTTCCATACTCGAAGTAAAAACATTGGAAAGGTATTCTTTATTAGCTTGATCGGGATTTTGGGGATGGTAATAAGGATGGCCGTAAACGTAAATACCTGCGTAAGCTACACCTGTTTTTGCTTCTTGATAACCTTTTATGTTTTGTGGAGCTGACCAAATTTGTGAAATTGAACATGGGTGGTACCAATCTGTAGAAAAAGTAGGGGTTGACCAAAATAAAACGTTTTCAATGGTATTGACAGAAGGAAGACAATTGATATACTCCTCAAAACTCGGATTGGGAACCAGATTTTGGCTAGGAAGCGAAAAAGTAAATATGCCAAATAGGAGAAGAAAAATGAGAACTTTCATGACAGGAGGATATATAAAAAGTCCCTCTGCATCATGAAGGCCATGACGCAGAGGGAACGAAAATTAGTGATTAATCTATTTTCACAATCCGCAAGATCGATGAAGTCTTTTCAGTTCGCATCTGAACGGTGTACAGCCCGGAGGGGAAGTTCAATCCATCCAGACCAAACCTGTGCTCTCCCGCAAGTAGCAGCGCCTCCTGGCAGGGAACCGCCACCGCCTGCCCGGCCGCGTCGAATACTGCCACCGTAGCGATTCCTTCCTCCGGCATACCGACCAGTATGGCAAACTCCCTGGAAAAGGGGTTGGGAAAAGCCTTTAAGCTCAATCCTTTTGAACCGGGAACAGCGCTTTCCGGTTGTCCCAATGAACGATTTCCCGAGCCGGGATCCTCAAAATATGCCCCGTCAAATTTCAGGTAGGTGTAGTCGGTTGAGGAACCGCAGGCATTGCCGACCGTTATGGTGATTTTTAAACACCGGCCTATCCATGCCTCATCGAGAAAATAACCGGTATTCCCATCGATGACCAGCCCATTTAACGCCAAATAAGCCAATCCACTCACTCCGTTTACCTCGACTTGAGGCCCGGAATAGACCAGATCGATCACTTCTCCATTTTCACAATGCACTTCTTCAATAACCAACTGGTAGTATGTGATTTCTCCCTGGCTATTGGACAAACTGATGCCGGTGGAGTATATTCCTGTGAGGCAAGGAAAACTGATATCATGTGAAGCAGGGCAGCCAGGAAGCCCGTCCCCCTTGTTGACTTCCAGATTGATCTGCGCAGCAGGCGGCGCATCGTTCACTTCAATATACCCCAGTCTTGAAACTGTCTCACACCGGTTTTTTATGGTCATTTCCACCGCAAAAGTAAAATGCCCGGCGGCAACGGCATAGTTGAAAAGCTCGCATTGGCTGTCTTCCAGACACCGCAGGTCGATGCTCGATGGCGGCACGCCTCCGCTACCCGTCGTAAAGTCCAGATATCCGGGACCCGTTATCTGCTGTCCAGACACCGGATCGACGCTATACACATGAATAGAATATTCCGTCGGTGTACCTGAAAGCACCGTCTCCAGGTTGATGGAGTTGCAATTGTAAACCAACAACGGCGGATGGTTCTGATCGATGAAATCGAATACCTCCTCTCCGTTTACCCGGTAATCTTCAAAAGCCAGAGCCTGCACGCCCAGGAACAGACTGTAATCCCCCCCGTCGATCTGATCGGGTAAGGCGTAGTAGTATTCCCCCAGGCTCGCAGGTGGCGCCACGCTGGAATAAACCGCCAGCCCCAAGGGCGATTGCTGCACCGACAAGTTTTGAACCCTGCCCAAAACACCATCGTCGCGCACGGCGTAGATGTATCCGTCGAGCGCCATTTCAAGCTGTGTGTAACGGTAGGTGTTGGCTTCGGATAGTTGGTTAATAAAAGAAGAGCCTATTTGCCATCTTCTCAACCCAAGCTGCGAATCTGAAAAATACAGATGCACATTATCCGCAGAAAACTCCACCCCGGTTATCTCCGTAGAATAGTCTCCAACCGGAAAACTATATACGGTATTGGGCGAAGCCGTTTCCATGGCAAAAATCTCATTTCCCTTTCCCCATCCGAGCCATTTGCCGTCGTGCGACAGGTCGGCTTCCCAAATAAAATCGCTGCTTCCCGATTGGTAGGGAATGGTTTGCTGCAGCGTTACACCAAGAGCATTCAGCCGGTAGCGCCGCACCGCGTCGAATGCTACGATATAAATATCGCGATCGGCTTGCGTCCCTTCGATGATATGGGAAATGGCGATCCCTCCCGAATTGCCGTACAGGGTCCCATCGCCGATCTCCCCGCTTTGTCCGAGCCAAACATACCCGCTTTCTACCAAAACCTCCTGATAGAAAAATTCCAATCCTGCCAATGGGTTGGTTTCGAGCCAAAAAAGGCAGTAGTTGCCGCAGGTGCCCGGGCCTGGAGCGATAGCGATCTCCTTGAGCATCGCAAAGGGAAGGTTGGAAAACTGCCCCATGTAATTCCCGCCGGGGCCATAAACCGCTCCATCGTTGGCGTAAAACAATAAGCTTCCTTCTTTGTACACGGCATTTTCAACTTTGTACGGAATGGAAGCTCCCGTGGTTACCGGATTGGATGTCCCCCCCCCAAAGTTTATTTCATTGGGGTTGAGAATCCATTTGTCCATTTGGGCAAAGCCATTTACCGCAGCTAGAAGCAGAAACGGCAAAAACAGGAATCTTGTTACGGCCGCCGGAAAATTTAACAACAGATTATTTTGTTTTTTCATTATGCTCATATTGAAATCAGTTACAAAGGAAATACCGGATCCAAATACTTCTCCACCCTTGTCCGGGCCGCCGGGCAAGGGAAAGTTTCAGCATTGTTGGCAAGGGGGCAAACGGTAAGAAAAATCAGTAGTTGCGGAGCGTAGTTCGTTTCGTTTTCAAAGCTTTACAGGTACGTAGGGTCGATCAGTGCGTGTATTTTTTGAATCCGGTTTTTCAAAAATAAACTAAAAAACGGAAAAAACAAATAACAAACAGCATTTACTGCACCACCACCCTCGCCATCATCCTCCGCCCTTTCCTCCCTTCCTCCTCATACACCAGCACGTACCAGCCCGCCGCCACGCCCTCCAGCGACACGATGTAGGTCGCTTCGCCCCCTGTGGCTGCGAAAGACAGCGCCTCACGGCCCAGCGCATCGTAGAGCCGGAAACGGCCGCCTTGCCCTGCTTCCGGAAGGTGCACGTACAGCTCGCCTGAGGCGGGATTGGGATAGACCTTTAGCTTCAGTTGATTTTCATTCGGGACTTCTTCGGTAGCCACATCCAGCTGGCAGCCCGGCACCAGGCAGCCCCATTCGTCCACCTTCAGAATCCAGCCCTGCTGGATTGGGGGTGGGTACAGCGTATCGAAGCCGTTCATGGGACGGGCTTCGCCCACCATCACGTAACCACCGTCGGGCGTGGGCTCCAGATCGTAGATCGCGTGGTAGCAGCCTATGGTCGTGACATACAAAAACTGCCTCATCCATAAACTATCGCCTTCCGGTGAGACCTTCGCCAGGATCGCCCCCGTACGGCCCGTATCTACTACCGCGATGCCGGCCGCCACGTAGCCGTCGCCCTCCGGCGATTTGACGATCTTGTGAAACTGGTTGATAGGGTATTTTTTAAAAGTCCTCATCTTCCTTTCCCAGACAACAGAACCCAATGAAGCATTGACCTTTAAAATTTGCGGATCCCAAAAAATATAACCCTGATTGCCAAAAACTTCCTCCTTCCCCACCCGCGTAGCCACGATCACGCTCCCGTCTTCCTCCACCAATAGGTCATCCGCAGGGCCCATCAGCAACTGGTTGGTCGGTATGGAGGGGTAGAGGAAGCTCTTGGTCACCGACCCGTTCAGGGTGTCGATTTGGAGTAAATACAACTGGGTGTTGAAGTTTTTTCCATGGGTGTTCATGTTGGTTTTATAGGCCCCAATCAAAATTTTCCCGCTTTTTAAGGCAACAGACCTCGCAGACTCATTCATAGATGGGCTTGCATATTTCTTTGCCCAATTGATCGAAAAGTCATTATTTAATTTCACCGCGAACAAATCAACAGAAGGGGGATCAACGAGGAAACTTTCTATATTAAAAATCCCAATCCACCCACCTGGGATTTTTTCTATTCCCCCTGCATCGGAGATAAACTCTTCCTGCGGAAAATCAGGATGAAAAATTTTTGCTTTTTCCTCTATTTCCCCCTGGTCATTTAACTTTAAAACTAATACATATCCGCCCACCGAATCCACTCCTTCTCCAGATACAATCCACTTGTCAAAATTTATCTTATGAAGGTCTTTCCCATAAGCCAAAATATATTCATCAGGATTAAAAATATAGCTTGAGAATATTGGTTCCCCCATGAAATCAAATTCGGCAAATACGCTTCCATACCATTGGTCGGTTCCCAGGCCAGAAACAAAAAAAGAACTATCACTAACTTCTGAATGCTAACTGGTTTAACGCCAAATGAAACCGCTTATTAAAAGTAGTATCCTGCCCATTCAAAAATGAGAGAAAAAGCATGAAAAAAACAGGAATAAAATACAACCGCATAGGGCGCAGATTTAATGGCAGGCCGGAGATCGCCTCCGGCCTGCCACAAGGAAATAATCACTCTACAATCGAAAACCTGATCGTCATAGGCGCCTTGCCACCTGCGAGCAGGGAGGCCAGGTATCACTTCCGATTCCTGCCTGCCAATTCTCATTCCACCACCACCCTCCCCATCCACCTTCGCCCTTTCCCTCCTTCCTCCTCATACACCAGCACATACCAGCCCGCCGCAAGGCCATCCAGCGATACGATGTAGGTCGCTTCGCCCTGCGTGGCCGCGAAAGCCAGCGCCTGACGGCCCAGCGCGTCGTAGAGACGGAAGCGGCCGCCTTGCCCTACTTCTGGAAGGTGCACGTAAAACTCGCCTGAGGCGGGGTTGGGGTAGATCTTTAGCGATAATGGCGCAGGCGCTTCTTCCACCCCCACATCCAGCTGGCAGCCCGGCACCAGGCAGCCCCATTCGTCTACCTTCAGGATCCAGCCCTGCTGGATCGGGGGTGGGTACAGCGTATCGAAGCCGTTCATGGGACGGGCTTCGCCCACCATCACGTAACCACCGTCGGGCGTGGGCTCCAGATCGTAGATCGCGTGGTAGCAGCCCGGGGTCGTGACATACAAATACTGCCTCATCCATAAGCTGTCGCCCTCCGGCGATACTTTGGCCAGGATCGCCCCCGTACGGCCCGTATCTACTACCGCGATGCCGGCCGCCACGTAGCCGTCGCCCCCCGGCGATTTGACGATCTTGTGAAACTGGTTGATTGGCGTCTTCTCAAAAGTCCTCATCTTCCTTTCCCAGACAACAGAACCCAGTGAAGCATTGACCTTTAAAATCAGGGGATCCCAAAAAATATAACCATGATTGCCAAAAACTTCCTCCTTCCCCACCCGCGTAGCCACGATCACGCTCCCGTCTTCCTCCACCAATAGGTCATCCGCAGGGCCCATCAGCAACTGGTTGGTCGGCGTGGAGGGATAGAGAAAGCTCTTGGTCACCGACCCGTTCAGGGTGTCGATTTGGAGTAAATACAACTGGGTGTTGAAGTTTTTTCCATGGGTGTTCATGTTGGTTTTCCATGCTCCTAATATCAGATTGGGTCCTTTCCTGGCGCTTGACCAGCAAGATTCATCCTTTGTCGATTCCAATTGTTTTGTCCATTCTATCTCCAAGTTCGGGTTTAATTTCGCAAAGAGTATGTCATTCGAAGGCGGGCTTGTCAATTGGGTTAAAATGTTTACCGGCCAATAAACCATCCCCTCTATTTTTATCAATCCAGCAGGAGTGGCAATGAATTCCTCTTGTGGGAATTCGGGATTAAATAGCTTTGTAATTTGAAGTATCCCCCCTTGAGAATTCCATTTGACCACGATCACATATCCGCCAGTACTATCTGCTCCTGCTCCCGAGACAATCCATTGATCTTCCCCAAATACCTGAAGATCTTTCCCCCATGTCCGGATTAATTCATCTGTCCCTTTCACTATGGTATCAAATTTTGGAGTCCCATCCAAATAAAAAATGGAAAAAAAACTCCCAGGATATGGATCTCTTCCTACTCCAGAAATAAAAAAACAGGTATCGGTTACTTCAATACTCTGAAAGATCAGGTTGTCATATCCCAAATGAAACCGTCTGCTAAAGGTAGTATCCTGCCCATTTCCTTCATTAACAGAAATAAATAATAACATCACCAAGGAAAATATCCTCATAACTATCAATTTAGTGGAGGACCGGATTTCTCCCGGTCCTCCACAAGGAAATAATCACTCTACAACCGAAAACCTGATCGTTACGGGCGCCTTGCCGCCAGCAACCAGGGAGGCCAGGTAGATGCCCTTCGGAGCTTCCCCGTTAATTTGCCACACGATAACTCCCGACTCCGATCCAAGGTCCCAGGTTCGGATGATCCGGCCCGATGGGTCGAAAACCCGAAGCTGAGCGCCTTTTTCCACGCCGGGTATCTCGTAGTGGAATTGGACCGATTCTCTGGCCGGATTCGGTATTACCGCCAGCTTGAGATCTCCGGATACCTCGCGGGGCCATTCCTGCGCTGCAGGCGGAACGGCTTTTTCGGCAGCCTGGCTGCCTCCCCCGGTCCAACTGACCGGCGGCTGGTAAGTTGGCCCAAAAACAACATTGTACAAAAACTGGGCCTGTACGGCAGCCCTCGATACGCCTTGTTCCGCCAGGTTTTTCAGCCCGTTTTCATGCTCCTGGATGTAGGATATCCAGTCTTCGTGCGCTACCATGCCCTTCCTGATGTCCAGCAATGCCTCATAATCTGCATGGGCTGCCCACTGCGCAGGGGTAAGGGAGAAGCCGGCCGGGATCGCATTCAGGATCATCGCCGCCTGGACCGTATCGCTGGCCTGGAGATACCCGCCCGCCAAAACGTATTGATGCTGCAGGGTTTCAATCAGCGCGATCCAATGCCGGGCGCTGTCGGCCTGCGAGGCCAGCGTATCGCCCAGATAGTAATGCACGACCCGCCTCGCCGCGTAGGCCCGCTCTGCCGCTACTTCGGCGATGGCCGCTTCCGCATCGGTGCGCGGGGTGCGCATCTGCCGGGCGCTTTCCAATTGAGCCAGCGCCGTGGGGGAAAGAACGTCCTGCGCCGCGTCCCAAAAAGCCGGGAGCCTAAGTATATCGGGGTTGAGCGCCAGCACTTCCGCCATTTGGGCTTCGGAAAACAGTTCCTCCCTGCCAAGGTATTCCTCCAGAGCTGCCTGTGATACGTATGGGGAGAGCTGGATCAGCTGCGCCCTGACCGCCTGCGAATCGGCCGCGGTGGAAGCGCTGATCGCCTGCAGGAGCGAGGGGGAAGCCCCACCGTCTATTTTTGCCCCCAGCGCGTTTTTCAGGGAATCGAGCCGGACAGACCGCTCGAAAAATCTGACCTTGTGAGGGATCGGATCGGCCGGAATGACTGGCCCCTGGTCGAAACGAGAAAGACAGGTATTGCCAACCCCCGCTTCTTGGGGATCCACCCCAACCGAATAATTCACCGGCTCATCTCCCGGTTCGCCTTCCTTGTAGAAATAGGTAACTGGCGAAGAGGCAGTATTGAAAAAATGCGACTCCGGCAGGGGCGGCATCGGGGAGAACTTGTTGCCTGCACTGGTTTGAGCGCTGCCCTGGTTCTGCCTGATACCCGCCTCGGAATAAGGGCCCGATGGATCAGGTACCATGAAATCGTACCGGTTGCCTGTGTTTTTGTTGCAGTCATACGCCAAGCCTTTATAAGGCACCTCACTACGGTTCCATCCCAAGGCCAAATTCCCCAAAGTCAGGTTAGACAGCTCGTTTTTGTAGATCGTGTTAAAATCTTCCCCGGTTTCGATCACCACGATGCCCATCAGGTTGTCAAACGGCGTAGGCACGCCAGACGGAGCAAGCAGGGTGTTTTCTTCCACCGTGTATTCCGTGCCCCCATAGATCGTGATGCTGCGGGGTTCGTGTTCATACGGCAGCAAGGTGACTACCGGCGAGCCGGCGCCTTCAAAACGGTTGCGCGTCACCGTCAGGTAATCCACTGCCCAGCTCTGCACCCCGAAATGGTTGTTGACGAACGAGCACCGGTCAACCGTAAAGGGGTGAACCTCCCCGAAATTGCCGGCGTTGACCGCCCGGTGCAGGTTTTTGAAGACCGTGGGGTCCCAGGTCTCGCATGGCTGTCCGGCAGGATTGCAGCGCCCCTGCACGATGAATTGGCTGTTGTTCGATGTGATGCCCGTAAAGCCCGCCATCTGCGGCGAAGGCTGCGTCCGGGCGTCTTCGAAAGTACAGGCCGTAAAGCTGATCCCCTTCACCCCGAACAGGTTGGCATGCGTATATTCCTGTGGAATTTCCGATGCCAGGATGTTAAAGGCATCGGTCGTTTCAAAAACACAATCCACAAACCGGCTCAGGTTGTATGGTTGGCCCTGCAAGGGCGGAGGGAAGCTGTAGGAATAGGGATAGGTGTGAAAATCCCTCGCATTATTCCGGAAAACGGTCTTTATCTTATCCTGGTTCTGGATAAGCAATGAAGCCTGCACCACTCCGCCTGTCAGTTTGAAAGGATCGCCCGACCCCGGCGCCCCTTGCAGGTTCACTGCCGACCAGGCCTTTTCTACCAATGCTCCTTTGAGGATCAGCACGCCCTGCGGGCCGCCGACCTGGGTACCCGTCTGTGGCTGGTCGTACTGCCCTTCCACATAGATGCCATACCAGTAATCGTCGCACAAGGTGCTGAGCGTTCCGCCTTCAACGATCATCCTGCCGCCGGGGCGGATGATGATCTTGCGGTTATTCCCCATGAAAATGCTTGAGGTAACCTTAAGCGTCGTTCCTGCCATGATCTCGAGGTCGGAAAGTATCAGCCTGGGGTAATCCCAGGTTGCATCCTCGCTCACTATCAAAGAATGGGGAACCGGCACTTCTGCCAGAGGAGATATCCATGCGCCGCAACCAAAGGTGGCTGCCGTAAGGGTGCCGCCGCAGTAGTTGATGGTCAGGTCGGTCACTACGCATGGCGGCATATCGTCGTTAAAGCAGACCCATGACGAATTGGGGTCGGAAACATCCGGGTTGAAAAACACCCCGATTTCCGTACCTGCGTACATCGCATGGTTGGAACCCACATGGTAGGCCAGCGTATGGACCGGGTAGTCGCATAAGCCTTCGCTCACGTTGGTGGCCCACCATTTGCCGTTTTCAGGGTTGTATTCGAGCATGACTACTTTGTAGTTGCGCACAAACCGGTCCGTACAGAACCAGATCCGGTTCGGGTTTCCGGGGTCCACCACGATATCTCTCACCGCTCCGCCGCCTGCATTTCCGAATAGAATAGTGTCAGAAATGTTCTCAATCTCGACTTTCCTCCAGTTACTATCCGGGTGTTCCATGTTCCAATGTACTAAAATATTTCCGCCTGTCACTACGCCTGAAGGCCCGCGCCCGGCAAATATCACCCGTTCGTCGGACGGGGCAAGGGCCAGTGCGTTGATCCTTATATGGGGACTTGTGCCTATCGCCCCCACCTGCTCCCAGGAAGTGCTAGTCCCTCCTGCTTCCTCGTGGCTCCTGCGAAACACCTGTTTGTGCCCGATGTAAAGCCTCCGCCTGGTATCCATGGCTAGCGGTCTTACTTCTGCGCCCCTGTTTGCAGCCCCAATATTGATAATATTGTCGTAATAGCTCGTATAGTTAGAAGAGGGGGTTGCCCGCAACAGTCCGTTAGATGGCCCGCTACTTGTCCCACTCCAGGTTTCCACATAACGGTACAAAGGCTCATAAGGATCTACAAATCCGGCTCCCCCATCCGGCGCTTCATTCGGGTTAGTCCAGGTACCTCCTTTCAGTTCCAAAATGCAGACGTCCTGGCATCCTCCCGTCAGGATCCCTCCATCCAGCGATGCGCCCATCCCGTAAAACTGGGCTATATTGAGCCCTGATCCGTTCTTATTCTCCCAATCCACCCCCCCGGTCACAAAACGGCCAACACCTCCATCATTGCCGGATAGTATCTGAACATCCCCGGTTATCAAAAGCACAATTTCCAGGTCGCGATTGTCATCATGAACACCGTTAGACAGAAAATCAAACTCTTTCCCATAGTTAACTGACTCCCATATATCCACATGCCCCACATAGATGTTTTGGGTCGTTAAAGGATCCACAATGATGTCATTCATATTCCAACTTGCCGAATACGTTCCGCCACCTGGATTGTGCCAGGTCCCATTGGTATGATTGTATTTTAGCAATTCCCCACTAGTCCCGTCCCCCACCACACAACTCACAAACACCGTATCCGGAGCAGCCGACGAGATGGCAATATCCATTCTGGACACCCAATTCCCAACAAGCCCCAAAGTATAAGGATTCAGCCCTTCGCTCCAAGTCGCCCCACCATCCTGGCTGATAAACAGCTCCGCTCCTTCATCCTTGATATCCTGATCATCGCTCGATACAAACATAATATCGGGGTTTACTGGATGAAAAACAATATCGCGCATTAAATGGTAGCGGCTATAGTCGAATACCGGAGGCAATGGTTCGCTTTCATAAGGAGCCAACACTTCCGTCCAGCTCCCTCCTCCGTTTATCGTCTTGTAAATCCTGTTATGAGCAGCGGCAAAGAGCACTTGCGACTGTTTGGGGTGATGAACAATGGAGAAGGTAATAGTCCGATAGGGGTCTAATTCTCCAGGCTGGGACAACTTTTCCCAAGTCTGCCCATCGTCCAGCGATCTGTAAAACCCGGCGCCGAAATTGAAAAAAGTGGCAATGTCGAAACCCGCTGCGATATAGATCGGCGGGGTCTCTTCAATTACCGGATCGATCGCGATCGAAAATACACCTACCATGGGAAGGTTGCTTCCGCAGGTAAGGCACTCCCACGTTGGATGGGCCAATTGAATGTCTTCGGTCCGGTACAAACCGCCTGAAGCCGATCCGGCATACACCCTGGATGGCGATCGCGGATCTACAGCTATACTTTGCACCCGCCCGATGGACGTAATAAACGAATCTTCATTATAAGGCCCCAAAGCCTGCCACTGAGCCTGTATCTGGTCGCCTTGGCAGTAAGCTGGCTCTCCATAACAATTCTGGGTCAGATTCGCCCAACCCTCCAATGCCGGTTGGAAGCTCCCCGGGTTGTTTTGATCGCCAACCCGGCTTTCCCAAAAATACATCCATCTCCCAAATTGCTTGATATCCGGGTGATCGGGGTAAAGAGAAAAGTATTCCTCCGCCGCCTGTTTGATCTCCCAATAATTGGCATTCGGATTTAAGGGGGCAGAAATCCAATTCGCCGTATCAGAAGGCGCCGGATATGGCGGTTGCGCTAATACAGCGTCAGGGAATAGCAACGCTACCCCCCCCCAATACAAAACACTGAATATCAGTCGAATATTTTTATAACGTTTCATGTCTGTCTATTTTGAGGAACAAAAACACCTCCCCTGTACCATACAGGGTCAGCCTGGATTTAAAACCGGATCCAAATACAACGCACTCCATACCTTTTGCGCAGGTATGGCCATGCCGTGTTCTTTTTTCGATTGTGAGAGGGAGCTGTAGGAAAAAGCGGTTGGTGTCGGAGCGTAAAACTTCTTTTACAAGGTTTGCGGTGCGTCAGATCGGTAGTGCCAGGTACTTTGAATCCGGTTTCCGTAAATATACGACCTTGCGGGCTGTGCTCCAAGCCGGGAAATGTCAAATAATGGCATATTGGTTGTTTTCTATTTCACCACCACCCTCGCTATCTGACGCTTCTTCCCATCCCATATCTCCGCCACATACACCCCCGCAGGCCAGGCGCCCGTGGATATCCCCTTTTCCGCAGCCTCAAATGCACCGCGATAAACCTCGCGCCCGTACAGGTCATAGACCCTTACCTGCGCATCAGGCGAAAGCGGCTGGCTGGGGTGGAGGTACAGGACATCCTGTACAGGGTTGGGAGAGACCGAAAGGGCTTGGGTAGCCGCTCTTTCTGTGGTATTGTCGATGAGAAAGCAATTGGTCAGGGAATCGACAAGGGTACTGTCGCCGTTGGGCCAATAGACGGCGCGCAGGCAATTGGCGGACTCACATAATGTGCTTATAGGGTATAAGAAATAAGCGGAGCCTAAACCTTCGATGAAAAGCCCTCCGATGTCGTTTCTCCTCCAAGCAAAACCGACATAGTGTCGGTGATATACAGGGGATAAGGCGTCAGATCGTAATCGCCATTATAATTGTTATTATGCCAAAAGGCTTGCCAAAGGGTGTCTCCCGGGTTAAGTGAATAATCGTACAGCAGGTAATCTTCACCCTCGTAATGGTGATACACCCTGGAGCCTTCTTCCCGGATCAGGGTCGTCGGTTCATAATTGCATGGATACGTGTTGGTGGCCAATTGGAAATATTCCTTTCCCTGTATTAGCGTATCTCCTACGATTTCCAGGGTAGCCGTGTCAACGGGCGGCTCGTTGGGGTTTATTATGAAAAAAGGAAAACTCAGGTACTCCCACCGCATACCCACCTGCAGGGTTTGCCCGAAAAGAGCCGGAAAAGCGGTGGTAAAAAGAAGTGAAATGAGGATGAGATGCTTTTTCATAAGTGCGTTTTTTACATTTTCACAAACTTCACCGTATACCGCCTGCCTTCTTCTTCCAACTGGAGCAGGTAAAGTCCCGGCGGCCAGTTGCCGAGGCCGAT
>JBAQQB010000179.1:0-3626 GCA_049306275.1 Saprospiraceae bacterium
ATAAACGATCGACGATAAACGGTAAAAAGCGCTATTAGCGAGAAAACCGCCCAAAGACCCCCAGCGGCAGCCGGAAGCCCCTGCGGTCGGGCACAAACAGCTCCCCTGCCTGGATATCCTTCGCCCAGGGAAAGTGCTGGCGGAGAAGGTTTTCGGCGATGAGGGAGGAGAAACCCATGGAGTACAGGTTGAGCACCAGGAAATGCCCCTCGGGATCGAGCAGGGTCCGGCATTGCTCCAACAACTCGTTGAGGTCGCGGTCAAGCAGCCATTTTTCGCCTTCCGGCCCGCGGCCGTAAGCGGGCGGATCAAGGATGATGCCCTGGTAGCGGCGCCCCCTTTTCGCTTCCTTTTTGGCAAATTTCAGTGCATCTTCTACTACCCAGCGGATATCGGCCAGTCCACTGGCCTCCATGTTCTGACGGGCCCAGGTAATGACGGGTTTGACGGAGTCGACATGCACCACGTCGGCGCCGGCGGCCCTGGCGGCCAGAGAGGCGGCGCCGGTGTAGGCGAAGAGGTTTAATACAGAGGGCCGAGACATGCGGCCGGCATGTTCAAAAATAAAATTCCAGTTGTCGGCCTGCTCCGGAAATACCCCCACGTGTTTGAAGGAGGTAAGCCCCAGCCGGAGGCGGAACTGCATGGCTTCGTGGCGGTAGTTGATGAACCACTGCTCCTGCATACCCGGCTTGAGTTCCCAGTTTCCATCGTCGTCGGCAGGACCTTTGCCTGCTTTGCGGGTGAAAATGGCAAGGGCCTGCGCTTTCCATTCAGAAGGGGAAAGAGCGGGCGGCCAGATGGCCTGGGGCTCGGGCCGGGACAGAACATAAGGCCCAAAGCGCTCCAGTTTCATAAAATTTCCGGAGTCGATGAGCTCGTAATCGTCGAACGCAGGCAGGCCGATAGTGTGGATCATGCCCCAAAGGTAAGGAAAAACAGTGGAAGGCCCCACGCGCGGAGCCTTCCTGGGTATTATCTCACGAGACTGAAACTGCCTTCTATCATTTCTACATATCCATCTGTGTATAGCACTTCGACAAAATAGGCGAAAACGCCAGGATCTTCAGGCTTGCCCCGGTGAAAACCATCCCAACCGTATCGGAAATCATTGGGCGGAAAATCGGCTGCTTGAAATACCGGTTCACCCCAGCGGTTGAAGACCTTGAAGGAAAGGATGCGTTCCACCTGGCGTCCGGCGAAGATGTAAAGGAAATCATTGTGCCCGTCGTTGTTGGGAGAGAAGACGGTGGGGATGAACACCGGCCGCGATTTGCGCACCAGGATGCGCAGCTGGCCCGTCGCTGAGCAGGGACCCGCCTCCACGGTAACCGTGAAAAGGGCGCCTTCCTGCGGAGCTACCGTCACCGATTGGCAGAAAATGTCGTTGCACTGCACGTATTCGGCGGGCGACCAGATGATGGTGTCCAGGTCGGCAATGGCATAACTGCTCAACAGGGTGATGACGGCTTCGTCTCCCCATTCCATAAAATAATCTCCGTTCAGGGTTTCCGAAATGGTGGTTTCAAGTTCGGCCGTGAGCAAGGGCGGCTCGATCACCTCAGCAAGCACCTGCGACTGGCAACCGTTGGCGTCTTCTACCATGATCAGGTACTCGCCGCCGGCGAGGTTACCAAATTGCTGCTGGCTCGTGAAGGGGCCTTCATTGACCGAGAAGAGGTAAGGGGGCTTGCCGCCTGTCACCGTTTCTACGAAAATGATGCCGTCGGCGTAGCCGAAGCAGGTCACATCCTTCACGAAAAGGGTGAATACCGGCGCATTCATATCCTGAAGCACCACGACCTGGTCTTTTGCTTCGCATCCGGTCTGCGTATTGGTCACCGTCAGTTCGTAAGTACCCGGTTGAGTTACCTGAATCAACGGATCTGTGCCAATGACCGCGGTTGAGCCCAGCATGGTCCAGGTATAGATAAAATTGGCGCCTGCGCTCGATCCCGTACCGCCAATCTGCACGTCGAGGGCATTGCAGGTCAGTGTCTGCTGCTCTCCCGCATCCGCCACCGGCAGCGGGTGGATGATGACCGTGACGGTTTCAGAATCGTCGGTACACGGCGACTGAGCGTCCATAAAATACCTGAATTTGTAGGTGCCTGCCACCTGGGTGGCCGTGTTGAAGGTTCCCGCCGCGGCATTGAACGCGCCGCTGGTGGAAGGAACAGCCGAGGTTTCTGTCCAGACGCCGCCCTGGCCTTCGCCCGTCAGCAAGTCTGCCAGGTTAATGAGCTCCGCTTCGCCCGCGCAAAGGGTATAGGGGGCGGTAGCCGTACCTGCGAAAACAGGCATATTGACCGTCACCGTGATCGAACCGCTCGCCGTGTTGAAACAACCGGTTGTCAGGCTGTAAACGCTAACGAGCGTATAGGTGGTCGTTTGGGTGGGGCTGAGCGACCAGGGGTGCGAGTTGGCGATGTTCGGCAGGGTAATGTTACTCGTGCCGTCGCTCACCACCACATCGTACAGGCCAAAGCCAAGATTAAAATGCGCGATGATGGTTTGTCCCAGACAAATAGGGCCTCCACCGTTAATGCCGGCAGTTGGCAGGCAGTTGAAGACGACAGGGGTACCGACGGCCACTGACAGGCAGTCGTCCGTCAGGTCTACCATGCCGGTGCCGTCGTCGTCGCCTACTACGGAAGAGAGGTAGTACGTTACGCCGCAATCCATAATAGCCGGATCGTAGGTGAATTCAGGCACGGAATTGAAGTCAATGATCGTTCCCAGCGCCGCCCCGTTACCGGTGTGCAACACGTACATGAGCGCGTCGTTGCCGTCGAGCTGGGTCACCAGAGCAGGCAGGCCGGTGGCGGTTTCAAATTCGCAAAGCGAAATGGCGTTCTGGTCCATAATACCCGCGCTGGAAGTGCAATCGCAAACGATCGGCCCTGCGATGGTGTCAATGCCGCAGGCGTAGGCATCCTGAAGCAAGAACTGGTAGGAACCCTGGTCGCAGGGTATCGGATCGCTGCAGAATTGGTTGCCCGTGATCGTGCCCGGCCAGCCAGTTACGGAATACGTTGCCGGATCGCCGCCCGCAATGGTAAAGCAGATCGTCACAAAGGTGTTCGTCGGGTCGGTCACTACCGAGGGGCTCACCGCAAAGGGCTGGCTTCTTTCGGTAAATGCCGCAATACCGCTCACGCCCGCGCCTGTGCAATGGGCGTCTGCTACGGTTTGAAGCGAATACAGGGTCGTTCCATCCGGCGTCTCCGTGAATGTAAATGGACTGAACGGCACGGTGATGGTCTGTTGCTGTCCCTGGGTATTGATGTAGGTCAGCTGCCAGGGCGCTACGCCGCCTGTGACCGTTACCGTCATTTCCACGACATCTCCTTCGCAGAAGTCACCGCCGCCTGCGAGGGTAGCGGAAGGCACCTGGTAGAAGGTCACCGGAGCGCCCGGCGTGACCGACAAGCAGGGGTCCGCCGGGTCTACACCGCCCGAACCGTTGTTGTTGCCTGCCCGCGCCGAGATGTAATAGGTCACCCCGTAGCTCAGCAGGCCCGTGTAGTTGAAACTCGGTATCGTACTGGTCAGGATCGGCACATTGTCGCCCGCGTGCAGGATGAAATCCACCACGTCGTCCCCGTCCAGCACCTCGTTCGCCG
>JBAQQB010000180.1:0-41410 GCA_049306275.1 Saprospiraceae bacterium
ACGATAAACGGCTACTTAAAAGGCGTCAGCCCCATATTCTCAAACATGAACGCATAAATATCCGCCATCAGCTCGATGTTTTTTCGGGTGTTGGATGCGCCGTGCCCCGACTGCGTTTCGATGCGGATCATCACCGGGTTTTTCCCCTTGTGCTTAGCCTGCAACTCGGCGGCGTACTTGAACGAATGCGCCGGCACCACCCGGTCGTCGTGATCGGCGGTGGTGACCAGGGTGGCTGGATATGCTGCCTCCTTGATGTTGTGCAGGGGCGAATAGGCGTAGAGGTTGTCGAAGTCCTCCTTCGTCTGTTCGCTGGAGCCATACTCCGCGATCCAGTTCCAGCCGATGGTAAACTTGTGGAAGCGAAGCATGTCCATCACGCCCACCTGGGGGAAGGCCACCTTTGCCAAATCGGGACGCTGGTTGATCACCGCGCCGACCAGCAGGCCGCCGTTGGAGCCGCCACGCAGCGCCAGGTAATCGGAACTCGTGAACTTCTCCCGGATGAGGTACTCCCCTGCCGCGATGAAGTCGTCGAACACGTTTTGCTTGCTGAGGCGCATGCCGGCTTCGTGCCATTTCTCGCCGTATTCACTGCCGCCCCGCAGGTTGGCCGAAGCGTAGACCCCGCCCTGCTCCAGGAAAGGAATCAACAGCGGGCTGAAGCCGGGGTTGACGCTGACATTAAAACCTCCGTAAGCGTAAAGCATCGTGGGGTTCTTGCCGTTTTTCACCAGCCCTTTCTTGTAGACCAGAAACATGGGCACCTTCGTGCCGTCTTTGCTGGGGTAAAAAACCTGCTCCACCACCAGGGTTGCAGGGTCGAAGTTGATTTCCGGGTTGCGGAATACGGTTGAAGCACCGCTCGCGATATCGTATTTGAAAATGGTAGGCGGGTAGTTGAAAGAAGTGAAGACGTAAAAGACGAACTTGTCGTCCTTCTCCCCGCCAAAACCGCTGACCGTACCCAGTCCGGGCAACTGGATCTCCTGCTCCAGTTTTCCTTTCAGGTCGTAGACGTAAACCCGGGAGGCCACGTCCTTGCGGTAGGTCAGGAACAGCTTGCCGCCTGCCACGGAAGAGCCGCTCAGGGGTTCCTCTTTTTCGGCCACGAAATCCTTGAAGCTGCGCTTGGCCGGGTCGAACAGCACGAGCTTGTTGTTCTGGGCCTTATCGTTGGTGTTGATCAGAAATTTGCCCTTGATGACGTCTACCAGTCCATAATTGAAGTCGCCCACTTCCGCCACCACGGGCTGGAAGGTGGGGTCTTTCTGGGAAAGATCCATATACCACAAGGCATTGCCCCTTTTCCCCTTCCCGCGGTCGCTGATGGACAGGAAGGCGAAGCGCTCGTCTTCATCGGTAAAGAGCATGTGGAAGCGCTGCGGATTGGCGGGGTCTTCATAAACGAGTTTGTCAGCGTTTTGCGAGGTGCCGAGCTTGTGGAACCAGACCTGGTGGTTTTCATTTTTCGAAGAAAGTTCCGAACCCGGAGCGGGCGCCGGGTAGCGGCTGTAATAAAAGCCATCGCCCTTCCAGGCCACGGTCGAGACCTTCACCCATTCGACCTTGTCGTCGAGGTCCTTGAGGGTGCGCATGTCTTTGACCCTGTACTCCTGCCAGTCGGAGCCGGCCCGCGACAGGCCATAAACGGCATAGCTGCCATCTTTCGACAGGCTGAAGGCGCTGAGGCTGGTGGTACCGTCGGGCGAAAGTTCATTGGGGTCGATCACCACTTCGGGATTGCCGTCGAAACCCTTTTGGCGGTAAAGCACCGACTGGTTCTGCAGGCCGTCGTTTTTGTAGAAATACACCCATTCCGCCTTGCGGAAAGGCGTAGAGTAGCGCGGATAGTTGTACACTTTTTCGAGGGCTTCCATCCACTGCCCCCGGTGGGCGATGGATTCCAGAAAACCGAAGGTCACCTCGTTCTGGGCTTTGACCCAGGCCGCGGTTTCTTCGCTGTTGTCGTCTTCCAGCCAGCGGTAAGGGTCGGCGACTTTCACGCCGAAATACTCGTCGGACTGGTCGGTCTTGCGGGTTTCCGGGTAGGCCCATTGGGCGAAAGTTGCCTGGTTAAGGCACAGGAATGCCAATAAAATCAGGATATTTTTCTTCATCATCATCGGGATTTGATCAGCCGTAAAATTATGCAAGCAAAAGCAAAAAATTTCTTATTTTTGAGAGAGCCCCAAGTTTTGATTAAACACCTAAATCCTGAAACATGATCTCCTACCTTTTCAGGAAGATGACCGACAACAGCCATTTAAAAGCCGCTATCTGGCGACCGGTCTACAACTTCCTTGCCACAAAGCTCCCGCATAACCAATGGCAATTCATGAATTACGGGTACGCGCCTTCTCTCAATTCAGCCGATTCTGAACTTCCACTTCCCCCGAACTACGAACTCCAGCGATCTCCGCTTCAGATGTACTACTACCTTGCTGAAAAGGGTCCCATCACAGGCAAAAAAGTACTGGAAGTGGGCAGCGGCAGGGGAGGCGGCGCCTACTTTCTGTTCAACCACTTCCATCCGGCCTCCTATACAGGCCTCGATCTGGCAGATAAGGCCGTGGACCTCTGCCGGAAGACCTATCATACTCCCGGTCTTCAGTTCGTGCAGGGCGAGGCCGAGAACCTGCCTTTCTCCAATGAAGAGTTCGACATCGTGATCAATATCGAATCCAGTCGCCACTATGGGTCATTCGCCAAATTCCTCTCGGAAGTACACCGGGTGTTAAAGCCGGGAGGACGGTTACTGCTGGCCGATATGCGTTTTGATCACGAGACCGGCTCCTTCAGGAACGATCTGGCGAGTTCGGCAATGGAAATGAAGTCTTTTGAAGATATTACGGAAAATGTCATCCTTTCCCTGGACAGGTCACACGATGCGTACATCGCTGAAATCGAGCAAAATGTACCCCGTTACTTCAGGAGATACTTCATAGAGTTTTCCGCTGTCAAAGGCACAGAAAACTACGCCGCTTTTAAGGCCCGGAAGCGGCAGTATTTTCGCGCGATTCTGGAAAAGAAGTAAAGTCTACAACTCGAGCTTTTTAGAAAAAATCCGAAACCGCTTGTGCGGCTTCGCCCCCATTTTTTCATATTCCGCCAGCATGGGGCGGTTGGATTCGAGCACCAGATGGGTCTCGAAGCGCTCGATTCCAGCCTTTCGGGCGGCTTGTATCAACAACCACCCCATGAGGATATTGATGCCGCGCCCCCGGTAATCGGGGTGCACGGCGCCCAGCATGAGGTCGAGTTGTTTGGTGTGGCGTGCAGCTTGCAGGATGTGCAGGATGCCCAAGGGGAATAAACGTCCCCTGGCGCGCTGTATGCCCGGCGTCATATTCGGCAGGCCCACGATGAAGCCCACGACCTTATCATCATTGTCGACGGCGATTTTGACGAAGCGAACGTCCAGTATGGGCAGGTAGCGGTCTACCATCTCCCCGATCTCCCGGTCGTCGAGCGGCACAAACCCGTAAAGGTCCTTGTAGGTCTCGTTGATGAGGTAAAAAACGTGAGGTATGTAGGGCCGCAGTTCCCTTTTCGAAGAAAACTCCCTCACCCAGACCTTGCCGTTGGCATTCACCCGGTCAAACAAGGCAGGATATTTATCGGGTATGCCGCCCGGACGAATGTCCATCATAAAATCGAGGCAGTCCAGTTTTTTGGCGTAACCAAAGGCCTCCATAAACCGGGGCATATAGGGCAGGTTGGTATTGGTAACCAGAATGGGCATTTTGTCAAACCCTTCGACCATAAAACCCTCGGGGTCTTTATCGGAAAAGCCGAAAGGGCCCACGATCTCGTTCATGCCCTTTTCCCTTCCCCAATCCTCCACCGCCTTGAGCAAGGCCCGGGCTGCTTCCTCATCTTCAAAACAATCGAAATGTGCGAAGCGGACTGTCTTCAGTCCCTGCGCGGCATTGTAGGGATGATGAATGATGCCCATGATGCGCCCGACGGGCTTCTCGCCGCGGTAAGCCAGCAACAGTATGGTATCGCAATAGGAAAAGGCCTTGTTTTTGCTGGGGTTGTAATAGGTCCACTCATCCAAAAAAAGAGGAGGCATCCAGTTGGCATGGCGGGCATGGATCTTTTCGGGGAGGAAGATGTAGGTGCGCAGGTCCTTCCTGCGCTGTACCGGGCGGAGGGTGATTTCCATGCGAAAGTTGGTTCTTTCGCACAAAGTACGCAAAAAGGAAAGAGGCTGTCTTTTTGGACAGCCTCTTCTTATCGCGGTTTACGATTTTTTCGTTTCGCAGGTACTGATGCCAAAAGGCAGGTACAGCGGGCAGAAGCTCACCACGCTGGTCAGGAGGAATACGGCTGCCAGCACCAGCAGGATAATGCCAAGCGTGCCGGTGATCACTTTGGTGAAGAACAACACAGCGATGATCGCTGCCACTACCACCCGGACGATGCGGTCTACAGAGCCCATGTTCTTTTTCATAAAGAGGAATTTTGGTTGGTAATCGTTTGTGAATAAAGGTTAAAAGTATACCCACAATGGATAATTGTCAGTGACCAATATCACAAAATCCTGTCTACTTTTGCATCTAAAGAAATTCGCTTTGCGCCTCACCGACCACCAATCCGGACTCCTTGCCATCGTCGCGGCCGCCATCGTGTGGAGCACAGGCGGATTATTCATCAAACTCCTGTCGCAGGACGCTTTCACCATCCTTTGCTACCGTGCGGCATTCGCCGCCATCATGTTTGCGGTGTGGTACCGGGGGAAGGTGCTGCGGTTTTCCCGCCGCACATTGCTGGTCTCTTTGTTCTACGCAGGACTGGTCACCTCTTTTGTCACAGCCACCAAGCTGACCACCGCGGCCAATGCCATTTTCCTGCAATACACCGCCCCCATCTACCTCATTCTCCTGGAACCTGTACTGTTCAAATTCAAGCAATCGCGGATCAACATCGTCACCCTGGTGGTGTGTTTTCTCGGTATGACCCTCTTTTTCATGGGCGATCTGGAAATCGACAGTCTGAAAGGTATTCTTCTCGCGCTGGCTTCCGGCGTTTTTCTGGCTGGCATGATGCTCGCGCAGCGCTACAATCACCCGGAGCGGCATGAGGCAGCCATTTTCTGGGGAAACATCCTGGTCGCGGCGATCTTCTTGCCCGCGGCAATCCAGGCCCCCCTGCCTGCTTCTTCAGAATGGGGCATGCTGGCCTTCCTGGGCCTGATCCAGATCGGAGTGGGTTACATGTTTTTCACCTACGGCCTCAAGCGCGTCCTGGCCATAGAAAGCGCGCTGATCGCCATGCTCGAACCCGTGCTCAACCCGGTATGGGTGATGATCGGATATGGAGAAAAACCTTCCCTGGGCGCCGCCATCGGCGGAGGCATCATCCTGGGCATGCTGATTTTGCGCACCGTCATTACCGAGCGGAAACGCCTCCGCTCCCCCTTAGCGCATTAATAACCGCCCTCACCCCCAGCCGAAGCAACAGCAGCCATGGCAACCCATGCATTACTGTATCAAACCAGTCCATCGGCTGCATGCCCACAGCGCCGCCCCAGATCCACCTGAGCTTTCCCCAGATGTGGGGCTCGGGAACAAACGGCGCAAGACCGATGGTCAGGCAGGCAAAAAGTACCAATTTCCAATCGTTGATGATCTGCAACATGTTTCTTATTTTACAAAGCCACAAAGATACCGGGCACGCCACCCCAAAAAGGGTGATATTTGTCACATTACCAAGTCTTATTCCATGGCTCGTTCAGAAAGCAAAAAATTCGACATCGGCATCGTCCTCGGCGGAGGCGGCGCCCGGGGCTTTGCCCACCTCGGCGTCCTGAAGGCCCTTGAAGAAAAAGGCATCGTGCCCAACATCATCTCCGGCAACAGCGCCGGCTCCATTGCCGGCGTCTTTATCGCCTCCGGCAAAAAACCCGACGAGGTGCACGCACTGATCAAAAACCACCGCCTCCTCGACATCGCCCGCCTACATTGGCCCAAACTGGGCCTGCTGACACTGGAGGGACTGGAAGACGATCTCAAGCGGGAAATTCTCGCAAAAGACATCAAAGACCTGCCTATCCCCTTCTATGCCGCCGTGTCCAACCTCAACGAAGGCAAGGTCGAATACCTCAATCAAGGCCCCCTCGACAAGATCGTGCTGGCCTCCGCCTCCATCCCCGTGCTCTTCTCTCCGGTTGAAATGAACAACGCCCTGTATGCCGACGGCGGCATCTTCGACAACGTGCCCGTCAAACCCCTTATCGGCAAATGTAAAAAACTCATCGCCGTCAATATCAGCCCGGTGCAGCGGGAAGAAAAACTGGAAAGCCTGCTTCAAGTGGCCACACGCGCTTTCCAACTCAGCGTCAACCGCAACGTAATGGCCGTCAGGGAAATGGTCGATCTGTACATAGAACCGGAGGAACTCAGCAACTACGACACCCTCGACTCCGAACACGCCGATGAATTATTTCAGATCGGATACAATTACTGTAAAAAAATAGATTTTCGACTCTAAGCGGATTTTTCCAACTTTGTTAGACACAGACCGCTATAAACATGAACAAAAAACTGACTTTTGCATGCATGGCCCTACTCGGAGCCATGGTCCTGGTTTCCGCTTGCAAATCCAAGCCTGCCCCTGAGCCCGAAAAACTGGGCGTGGAAAACATGGCCTACAAATGGGGCAAAATCGCCCTGGAAGCCACCGCCAATGACACCGACCGCTTCAAACCCCGGCCCACCGTCACCTCCCGAATCCTGGCCCTCATCTTCACCTCTGTCTACGACGCCTGGACCCGCTACGACGAAGTCGCCAGCCCGGTCTACCTGAGCGGTGTGGAAAGGCGCCCGGAAACCGAACGCACCCAGGCCAACAAGGAAACAGCCATCAGCTACGCAGCCTACCGCGCAATGATGGAATACTTTTGGGCCGATTCTTCGCTTTGGAAACAGCAAATGACCGAACTGGGATTCGACCCCGAAAACAGATCCCTCGACCCCGCTACCCCCGAAGGCATCGGTAACCTGGCAGCCCGGGCAGTCATCGAAGCCCGCAGGAATGACGGCGCTAACCAATACGGCGACATGGAAGGCTCCGACGGTAAGGCCTACTCCGACTACACCGGCTACCAACCTGTCAACGACTCCGACAACAACGTCGACCTCATCCGCTGGCAACCCAAGTATTTCTCCGACGATAAAGGTGGCAAATTCGCACCTGGCTGTCTCACACCCCACTGGCCAAAGGTCAAACCCCTGCTGCTCGATAGCTGCAGCCAGTTCCGCTCCCCGCCGCCGCCTGCCATCGGCTCCGAGCAACTGGCCCGCGAAGTGAAAGAAGTGGTCGATCTGCAAGCCGCCCTGACACCCGAGCAAAAAGCCCTCGTTGAATTCATGCGCGACGGCCCACGCTCTGTGCAACAAGCCGGCCACTGGCTCATCTTCGCCCAGGACGTCTCCCGCCGCGATAACCACAACCTCGACCAGGACGTCAAAATGTACTTCCTCGTCACCGCCGCCGCCATGGACGCCTTTATCGCTTCCTGGGATACCAAGATGTTCTACGACTACGCCCGTCCCTACGCCCTGGTACACGAATACTACCAGGACCAAATGATCAAAGGCTGGGCAGGTCCCGAAGGAGGCTGGACCGAACTCAAAGGCGAACAGTGGAGGCCCTACTCCCCCGAGACTTTCCTCTGCCCGCCCTTCCCGGCATATGTCTCCGGCCACAGCTGCGTCAGCGGCGCCTGTGCCAAAGCGCTGGAGCTCTTCACCGGCAGCGACCACTACGGCGAAAGCGTCAAACTGGTGCCCGGCGCCCTGACCGAACCCAATAACCTCGGCGATACCGTTACCCTCGAATTCAAAACCTTCTCCGGAACCGCCGACATGGCCGGCATCTCCCGCGTCCTCGGCGGCTACCACATCCAGGCTGATAATGTGGAGGGACTGGCGCTGGGAAGAAGCGTAGGAGCTTTTGTTTTTGAGAAAGGAATGGGGTTGATTGGGGGAAGTGAAAAGGTGAAAAAGTGAAAGGGATGGATAAGAGACAGGAATGCGATATTGAGAAGACCTATCTGATTGACCAGCTCTTTCAGACGCCCAGAGAACTGCGCGACGAGGTGTGGCAGGAACAATTTCTGGCAGCCGTACCCACGGCCAGTTTTGCCTGCGGCGAGCCGCAGGTGCTGGTCGGACCCGACGGGTTTCCCTATTTTGCGCTATACACGCCCGAGCCAGGACAAGCCTTCGAGTCCTTCTGTATCAACAACCTGACTGCCGATTTCCTGCTGGCCAACGGCGTTGGCGTGGCGATCAATCCGTCGAATGCGGGCGTCGACTGGGTCTTCTCATACGGAGATATTCTCAACCGCCATCTGAACGGCGTTTTCTATTCCCCCGCTCCCCAAGCCCAGGGCGCAGGCG
The DNA here is from genome assembly GCA_049306275.1 of Saprospiraceae bacterium. Classification (GTDB taxonomy): domain Bacteria; phylum Bacteroidota; class Bacteroidia; order Chitinophagales; family Saprospiraceae; genus JADJTT01. The sequence goes on from JBAQQB010000180.1 coordinate 8,412, forward strand.
ATGAAGAAGCCGGCTCCATGATCATCGCCCAGCCTTCAGAAACTCTGCTGCCCATGAAGGCCAGGGAGGTCATCCGTGAGTTCCTCAAACAATCCGGCATCTCCCACCCCATGGTCTTCCTGCTCACGCAGACCACCGAGGCAGATATCCTCTCCTCCCTCGTCTTCAACATTTTCGAAGAAGACTTTGAAACCGCCGATGCCTTCAACCAGACCTTGAGCCGATTGCAATGGTTTTTGCCAAAGCATTACTTCCTCTCAAGAGTGCCCAAAGACGCCCAGTGGCTGGGGTACTTTGGTGATTTGTGATTAGTTCTTCACCACCCTCGCCATCCGCTGCATTTGCTCATCCATGAAGCGGACGTAGTAGACGCCGGCTGGATACGCATACAACGACAGCTCGCCGGTAAAGGTATCTCCATACTTCACCAGGCTGCCGAATTGAACTACGCGGCCAGCAGCATCATGGATCTGGATTTCCAGGAACGGCCCTTTGCCCTCAAGGCCTTTGACGTTGATCCGGAACAACCCGTCGGTGGGGTTCGGCAACACCTCGATGGCGTATCCGACAAACAAATCCCTGGTGCTGTTGGGCTCAACGCCCACCTCGACGGCCGTGGCGGTCTCGCAACCAATGGCGTCTTTCACCACCACTTCGTATTCGCCCTTGTACAGGTTTTCAAACAAGGGACTGCTCTGGAAGGTAGCCCCGCCATCGATGCTGTATTGATAGGGCGGATTTCCGCTCGACACAGTGATCTGAATCTCCCCGTCGCCTGCGTTATCCGCCGATTCATTGGTGATCTCGACGCCGAATGCCAGCGCGCAAAGCTCAATGACTACGGTCTCTTCATAAAGACAGTCGAAAGCGCCGGTAACCACGATGTCGTATTCGCCCGAGGAGAGGCCTTCAAACAGGGGACTGCCCTGGAAAGTAACCCCTCCGTCGATGCTGTATTGGAAAGGTCCGACGCCGTCGGCCGGAGTGATCAGGATAGCGCCATCAGCCGCGCCTTCGGCGCTTTCCGGCGAAAGGTCGATATCTGCGGTCAGGATGCAATCGAATGTCGCGCAGAAGTTACTGGAGAGGGAAAAGTCGAATTCCGGATCACCGGTGAGCAGTTCATTTCCGAAAGCATCCAGCAAGGAATATGAACCCTGGCCCCAATTGCAGCAAATACCATCGCCATAGGAGTCAAAAATGGTAAAAATATAGCAGGAATCCGGGTCCAGGCACATCTCGATATTGTAGAGTGTTCCGTCCTCGTCGTATGGCCCGCCCGAATATAGCACTGTCCCGTTGGCATCCGTCACCTCCCAGGTAGTTTCGTCCGGATAGTTGTCGGTGGTGAGCGCCAGCACGACCACCGCGCCGTCGAGGATGACGTCGAAAAAGCGGGAGAACTGGTCGTTTGCAGGCGCCTCGTCGGCCATGCCGTTGGGATTGGAAGTCGAGGCGATTATCTCATTTTCTCCGTTGACCAGATCGTACAGCTGCACATCGATGGTCTCCGATTCGCCGGGGAGCAGGAGCCCGGTCCAGGAAATGGTAGTGAAGGCGCCTCCGTTCAGGGTCACCATAATATCCACGCTCTCAAGGGTTTCTGTTCCGTAATTTACCAGGGTAATGGTGGCGGCCAGGGTATCGGCGCATCCCACCCCATCCAGGTTCGCAATATTGCTGATCCCCGCGTCGAAGCGAGGCTGTTTGACCCGCACCAGCCGGAGCGTATCGTTGAAAATAGCCTGATCTGTTGCCAGACTGGTAAACAGCTTGAATTCATAAGGCCCCACCACCGACATATCGACCGTTGGAGAGAAAGTATGCACATAAACGCTGTCGGGCGGCAGTACCGTCGTCACCTCTTCCGTCACGGCCACCCCATTTTCGAAAATGTAACCCACCTGGAAAACGGTTTGGGTATCGAGGCCGAAGTTTTTCACCTCCATGGTCACGATCTCGCTATCGGTAAGATCGGGCGAATCCAGTGGCGCCAGCAGGTTGACCGGGCCAATATCGTTTGTATCGCGGGTCAGTTCAAATGCGAAGATTTTGGTACCCCAGCCGCCGGCTTTGCGGTATTCACCGGTGTACCAGAAGGTGCGGTCGTTGACGGGGTCGACAACCATCTGTGCATAGTCGCCATACCGGGATCCCGGGTTTGTACTGAAGCCCTCTGTGATCTCCACTTCCTGCACGGTCATCAGGCCGGGGGGATCGCTGGCGCGCCTGCCCGTAAAACGCAGGCCCGCGTAGGTCGATTCGCTTGACACCGAATACGCCAGCCCGATATTGCCGTTGCCATCCATGGCGATGCCTCCCATAAAGCGGTGCAGGCCGTCGTTGGGGGCATAAGTGCCTTCCTGAAATACCGTCCAGGGAGCGCTGCCCGTACGGCGCAGCTCCATCCAGCGGATACCCGACAGGTTATCGCCGGCCGTGGCGTCGACGATGAAATTGAGCACCATCACCTCATAAGCGCCAAAATTGCGGTAATGTACCTGGTGCATGATCACCTCCGGAATCCCGTCGATCCCGCCTCCGTTCAATTGCGGAATACAGGCAAAACCCGGCCCCGACACCGCGCAGGGGTTGGTATCGAAAGGCTGGGAAGGCACAAAGACTGAAGTATATGTCGTATTCGCAGGCGTCGCCCAGTCGATATCCACTTCAAACACTTCGATCCCGTCCTGCGTGGCGCTAGCCCAGGCATCGTCGCGCAGGCAGAGGATCATCGGCAGCGCGCCGGCCGGGGGCTCATTCGCGCCGGTCCAGTCGACGGGCGTTGCCACATAGAAGCCGGGACCACCGCTCACCCCGGGAAGAGTGATCCGTTGGATGGTGGGGCTGGCGGCGCCCGACAGGATATCCTGCCGGTTGATGAAATAGGCTTCCACCATGCCGGCGCCCCCTTCATTGGTGGTCACGCAATAGGCATTGGGCCAGATGGAGTATTTGGGATAATCCGGAAAACTCGGCGTCTGAAAGGCATAGGCCTCCCAGCTGCCCATGGGGTCGCTGGTCTCGGAAATGGCGAACAACAGCCGGTTTTGTGGCGGAAATTCCGTAATGATCCAGCGATCAACCTCCTGATCGTAGAGGATGATGGGGTCGCCCGACGAACTGAAGCCCACCTGGTTCCAGATCGTATTGGTCGCAACCGGCCCCGAGACCGCATTGCCTTCTTTGTCAAATACCTGGAAAAAGGAAGCGTTCTGCTGCTGGATATAGTAGTTGGAGCCAATGTCGCCGCAAGGATCGGGCGGGCTGCCGCCAAAAATACCCTGGTCCATGCCGTCGATATTGACCAGCGGCTCGATCACCAGTTCATTTTCAGCCCCAAAGCCAGCTTGCAGGACGGGGTCGCCGTTTTTCGGCAAGGCGCCTGCTTTGGGTTCAAAAATATGGTCACGACGACCTATGAAGTTGGGCACGGTTTTCTTATCCTGCTTCGCATGCTGCCGCTTCTCGTCCGGACTTGGATTGGCGGGAATGAGGTTCCGCAAAGGCGGGGTTTTCCCTAAATACTGGGCATGGGTCACATCAACCTGGGGATGTACGGGTTCCGATTTAACATGCTGCCCGAAAACAGGCTGTAGCATGCTCATTGCGATTCCTGCCAGGAGGAACCATTGGCGTCTTTTCATACTGTTATTTGTTTGATTTAGTTCCAGATCACTGTTTAACAGCCTTAGCCCAAAGGAAACCTTTCTCCGTCTCAACCCTCAGCCAGTAAACACCGGCAGGCATCTGTTCCATGGGCAGTTCAAACGCATGCTTTCCCTTGGACGCCAGGCCCATGTCGTAGGTCGCAGCGGGCCGCCCGAGCGGATCGAACAACACGAGTTCCAGACTTGAGGCCTCGGAAAGCGTCACGACCAGCTGGACCGGACCGGAAAAGGGATTGGGCGCAACGACCAGGGATGGACGCAACTCGCTGGCTTCACCGGTACTGGAAGGCGCGGAGCAATCGGTCCGGAAAACGATAGCTGTGGTATAATCACTCTCAGCGGTGGGACATACCGTCTTGACCTGCACCCGGTAGTTGACGCAGGAGTCGAGATTATCGATAAAAAAGCTGTTCCCCTGCACGTTGAAATAATTCCAGTTCACGGCGGTAGCTTGCTTGTAGCGCACCAGGTACTCCTCGGCGTTTTCCGCACCGTCCCATGAGAAGGTCGCATCGTTCATGTTCACCAGGCTCGTGTCGGCGTTGGCGGGGGGCGGACAAAAGCAAGCGGTAAAAAAGGCGAGGGTCTCGGAGGTATCGGAGCTGACACCCTGCGCGCATTGGGTGAGCAGGGAAACCTGATAACCGGTACAGGGCTGCAAGCCTTCCAGCAGCAGCTCATTGCCGGGGGACGGGAAGGTCTGCGGACCGGAAGAAGGATCCAGCGGTTGAAGGACGAGGGTGTATTCAGAAGCGGCGTAAACGGGGTTCCAGCTTATCAGCACCGTACTGTCGCCGGCGCCGGCCGCGCTGATTCCCGAAGGCGCCACGCAGCAGCCTTCGGTGGTAAAAATAAAGCTCTCCGAATATTCGCCGGTCGTATCGGCGCAATGGGTAAAAACCTGGTACTCATAGCTCTCGCAGCCTGCCAATCCGCCCAGCACATAGGGATTGGATACGTTAAACAAAGTATCCCAATCGGCGCCGCTCACCGGCTTGTAGCGAATGTCATAAGTCAGGGCATCGAAAGCGCCATCCCACGACAAAACGGCCGTGGTATCGGTAGCGCCGGAGGCCGCCAGGTCCGAGGCCTTTAGGCAGGGGCCGCAATTTTCCATCAACAACTGAAGACTTCTAAAAGCATTGACCCTCCCGCCTGTTTTCGTTTCGGGAATAAGGTTGGTTTTGACGTCGATGCCAGCAAACAGGGCGTCGCGCACCATCAGGGCCGTTTCGGCGGGGTATGCGGCAGCCTGCCCTCCAAGCACTTCGCACGGAATGGAATACATCAGCGCGATGACGCCGGCGGTAAGGGGCGAGGCGAAGCTGGTGCCGGAGGTCGAGTTATAACCATTGGTGCTCAGGGTGAAAATGCCCCCGCCTGGCGCAGCCAGGTCGATCGAATGCACGCCGTAGCCAGAGAATGTCCTGACATCCGAGGAGTTGGTGGCGGTGACGGAGATCAGGTAGTCGCTGGGACAACCGGTCGGCAGGTCGCCTACCTGGTCGATATTGACGTTGTTGTTGGCGGTAGCGCCACAGCTCAGGATGCCCTGCACGCCTAACGAATCATAGAAAGCGCACCAGATCGGCGCATCTGCGGGCTGCCCTTCGTCGATGCCCCAGGAGGAGTTGATCGCCACTACGAAAGCGCCCTCCGCCCCGCTAGTCTCGTTGAAGCGCTTGCGCTGGACGTAGGGGTAAGTATAGGCTTTCACTACATTCGATTCATAAATCCCCTGCATCGACACCGACATGATCCTGACGTTCCAGTTGATGCCGGTGACGCCAACCGCGTTATTTCCCACCGCGCCGATCATACCTGAGACGGCCGTTCCGTGGTTGGCGCTGGGAATATTGTCATTGTCCTGATTGACGTTCCAGCCGTCGCGGTCGTCCAAGTAGCCATTATTATCGTCGTCGATCCCGTTGTCGGGTATCTCGGCCAGGTTATACCAGATATTGGCCGCCAGGTCAGGGTGGTTTTGGTTGATGCCGGATTCTACGACCGCCACGACAATCTCCTTGCCGTTGGCGGTGGCCCCTCCCGTCGTGATATCCCAGGCCTCGTCGGCGTCAACGTCGGCATCGGCAATAGCGTTGCCGCCGCCTGCATTGACCCATTGCCACTGCGAGTTGAGTTGTGGATCGTCGGGCACGGTGTTCCGCTCGCTGATGTAGTGGTTGAACTGCGCCAGCACGACCTCCGGCTGCCGGCGCACGTATTCCAGAAATTCCAGGTCATTCACCGCCTCGCTGTCGAATTGAAAGAGCCAGATGCCAAGCGGAGGAGACAACAGTTCTTTCACCTCCAACCCCGTCGGATTGCCGTGAAAAACGCTGAGCCGCCCAACCAGGGCTTCCGCTTTGGCCCCTTTCACAACCTGCACCATCAAATCACCAGGCACGTAGGGAGATTGCTGAGCGAATGAAGTACGAGCCCAAAACAGGCAAACCAGCGAAAGAAAGGAGGTGAAGATCAGTCTTTTCATAGGAATCCGGGAAAATTTTTCCAGCCAAATATATGCCTTTAATTGCTCTCTTCAGGATAAAATCCCGGATTTGCCTTTTTCAGACAAAGCTATGCCCTATCTTTGAGGCCTATCAATCGAAATACAGTTATGCGCATGAAAAAGTTTTTCCTGATTGTTTTTATCGTCCTGCCGCTTTTGGCAGGCGCCCAGAAAGGCATGTGGCCTCCCTTTACCATCCTTCAAAGTGAGGAAGATATGCGGGCCGAGGGTATGAGAATGCCACTTGAACAAATTTACAGCCTGAACAAAGGAAGCCTGAAAGACGCGGTGGTCCAGTTTGGCGGCGGCTGCACGGCTTCCATCATCAGTCCACAGGGTCTTCTGCTGACCAACCACCACTGTGGTTCCGGCGAAATACAAAGCCACTCCACCCTCGAGCACAACTACCTCGAAGACGGCTTCTGGGCCCCTACCCTGGCCGGCGAACTACCCAACCCGGGCCTCACTGTCATGTTTGTGGAAAAAATTGAAGACGTCACCGGCAAAGCCCTCGAAGGTGTGGCAGAAAACCTGCAACCCCGCGAACGGCAGTCGCTGATCGACCAAAACCTCGACAAGATCAAAAAGGCATACCCCAAAGAAGCGCACCAGGAAGTGATGATCCGCCCCTTCTTCGAAGGCCACCTATATTTCCTCTTCGTCACCGTTACTTACAAAGACATCCGCCTCGTCGGGGCGCCCCCTGCCTCCATCGGCAACTTCGGACAGGACACCGACAACTGGGTCTGGCCCCGCCATACCGGCGATTTCGCCCTCTTCCGCATCTACGCCGGCCCCGATAACCTGCCGGCCGATTACTCCCCCGACAACGTACCGTTCAAACCCAAACACTACCTGCCCGTCTCCATCAAGGGCATCGTGGAAGGCGACTTTACGCTGGTCATGGGCTTCCCTGGCCGCACCACCTCCTACCTCCCCTCCTACGGCGTACAACAAGTGCTGGAAGTGACCGACCCCATCCGCGTAGGCATGCGCGACATTTCGCTGGGCGTCATGGACCAGGCCATGCGCAGCAGCGCGGAGACCAAACTCCGCTACGCAGACAAACAGCGCGGCATCGCCAACGGTTGGAAGAAATGGATCGGCGAGATGCAGGGCCTGCGCCGCGTCAACGCCGTGCAGAAAAAACGCGAACAGGAAGAGCTCTTCACCGAGGTCATCCGCGACAACCCCGAGCTCAACAAGAAATACGCCCCTCTCCTCGAGGACTTCAGGCTGCTCTATTCCGAAATCGAACCTTTCCACAAAGCCCGCACCTACTACACCGAGGCCGTAGGCGTCAACGTCGAGCTGTTCCAGATGTCGCTCCGCCTGGCCCGCATGCTCCGCGCCTTCGACTCCCAAGGCGAAACCGGCTACAAGACCGCCCTAGAATCTACCCTGCCTGTCCTGGAAACCCTTTACAAAGACTACGACCCCGCCATCGACCAAAGGATCTTCACAGGCATCATGGCAAAATACCTCGGCGAGGTCAACCCCGGTTTCCTGCCCGACACAGTCATGCAACAAATAGCCGCCCTGAACGGCGACTATTCAGCCTGGGCCAACGCCGTCTATGGCAGTTCCCTGCTCCTAGGCTTCGACCAGGTCAAGGCCCTCCTGGCCAAATCACCCCAGGAAGTTGCCGAAGCCCTGAAAGGCGATCCCTTCCACCAACTGACCATTGCGCTCAGCGATGCTTACGCCCAGAAGGTAGCGCCGGTTTACAACAACCTCACCGAGCAGATCAACGAACTGCAGCGCGATTACATGCAGGCGCTGATGCAGGCATTCCCGAAAAAGCGCTTCTACCCCGACGCCAACAGCACCTTGCGCGTCACCTACGGCCGGGTCAGCGGCTACAATGCGCGCGATGCGGTCAAATACGGCCACCAGACCCACCTCTCTGGCATCATGGAGAAATACAAGCCCGGCGATTACGAGTTCGACGTACCCGAAAAACTGCGCCAGCTCTACGAAGCCAAAGACTTTGGCCGCTACGGCGCCGGGGGCGACCTGCCCGTGGCCTTCATCGGCACCAACCACACCACCGGCGGCAACTCCGGCAGCCCGGCCGTCGACGCCCACGGCAACCTCATCGGGCTCAACTTCGACCGCGTATGGGAAGGCACCATGAGCGACGTATACTACGACGCCTCCATCTGCCGCAACATCATGGTCGATGCGCGGTACATCCTGTTCGTTATCGAGAAATTGGGGGGAGCGAAGAGGCTGGTGGAGGAAATGAAGGTTATTGAATAGTTTATAAGTTTATAGGGGTAGAAGTTTAGGCCTTTCTAAACTTCTACCCCTATAAACTTATAAACTAACTATTAATTTCCCACCACTCCCCCTTCCACAAAAACCTGAGGTTAAGATGAATTTTCACTTTATCGTCGCCGCCACGCTCCCGCATTTCAGCATTTTATCGCCGAAATAGGGATTGCGGATTTGTTCATCGAGACTGAGCCAGTCGGCGCCGGTGTTGTTGTCCGCCATGGGACAATGCTGCACGTACACCGTTTCACCGAAAGGACCGAAGGCTTTTGCCAGCGCTACCATCTGACCGGAGAGCGGCTTGAAATGTTTCCTCGCTTCCTCCACGTCCCGGGCAACTGCGATTTTGTTCAACGCCTCAACAGCGGCGGCGCTATGGTTCATCCAGTGGTTGTGGGCTTCGCCGGTGAACAGGCTCATGCTGGTTTTATCGAAAGCTTTTTTCAAATCGGCAGCCTGCTTTTGGGCTGTTGCCAAATCGTCTTTCACCAGCGCATCTTTCAACGGAAAATAGAAATCAAAGAGTTGTTTCACCGCTGCGTTTGCCTGCTTGCTCACTTCCATCGGCTTCGCCGGAGCGGCTGCCGACGGCGAACTTCCCCCGTGCTGGTGACCCGTCATCACGGCGCCGCCTTCCGGGTTCATCATGCTGGGTTTGCCTGCCAACTGGGCGGCAGCATCTATGGAGAAGGTGCCGTTGATGGCGATTTCTTCACCTGCCTGCAAGCCGCTTTTTACCACGTACCCATCGCCGGTCAAGGGGCCGAGCTGCACTTCCCGCATGAGGAAACTGGTGCCGGCGTCAGTGGTATTTTTCAGATACACCACCGAGCGCTCGCCTGTCCACATCACCGCAGTTTTCGGGACGACGAGCTGGTCTTTTTTGACCGCCAGTTGGGTCTTGATGGTACCGCTGGCAAACATTTCGGGCTTGAGCTTGCCGCCGGGATTGGACACTTCCACACGGGCTTTCGCTACCCGTGTCATAGGGTCAATGACGGGGTCAATAAAGGTGATTTTACCTTTGAAATGCTCGCCCGGCAGCGACTGGATGGTGAATTCCACGGTGCTGCCCACCTTCGCCCAAGGCATGTCGCTTTCATAAACATCGAACAACACCCATACCCTCGACAGGTCAACGATGTCGTACAGCGGCATACCCCGCATGACGTAGTCGCCAAGGTTGACCTTTTTTTCCAAAACAATCCCGCTCACGTCAGCCAGGATGGGGAAACGTTCCTGCGGCGTGCCGGAGGCGATGATTTGCTCGATTTGGGCATCGGTGAGCTTCCAGTTTTTGAGTTTTTGTTTTGCGGAGTTAAAAAGGGCAGGTTGCATGTCCTTGATTTTCATCGCTGAAAACAACTCCTGCTGCGCCGTGACGAGTTCGGGCGAATACACGCTCGCAATCCGTTGCCCCCTGCGCACCGGTTCGCCCGTGTAGTTGATGGCGAGCTGCTCTACCCTGCCATCGAGGTGTGTCACTTGGGTGAAAATGAGCCGCTCATCGGGCTGCACTTTGCCGTTCATGCGCACCTCTTTGGTGGGCATTCCGTAACCCACTGTAGTAGTCTGGATATTGGCAAGCTGCATCGCCGTTGGCGACATCCTGATTTCCATCGGGTTGCCTTCACCCTGCGCCCCGCCTTCCTCCAAAGGAATCAGGTCCATGCCGCAGATGGGGCATTTGCCCGGCTCTGACTGCCGGATTTGGGGGTGCATGGAACAGGTCCAAACGGTGGCTGCCGAAGATTCAGCATTTTCCATCTGATGCCCTTCGTGGGCATTGTCTCCGCTCGAAGAGGTAGGAAAAACTAACCAGCCAATGAGCAATCCCGCCGCCAGCATGACGATGGCGGTAATGAGTGTGGAACGATTGATTTTTATCTTTTTCATTGTTGAATGATTTTGATTAATTCATTTTACCGGTCAGGTAATCCAGTTGCACCAACATTAATTGGTATTCAGTCTGCGCCGAAACCTTCTCCATTCGGTATCGGAAAAGTTGCTGTTGCAGGCGCAGTACCTCTTCGAAATCCTGGCCGGCATTACTGTAAGAGGCCAGCACAAGGTCAACCGCCTGCTGGGTTTTCCCCATCTGAAGGTTAAGTAATTCGACCATTTGCGCCATTTTTTCCAGTTCGTAAAAAGTCATTTCATACATGGCGGCAAGGTCGTTATGCATGTCTTGCTTCATGTTGGCGTACATGGCCTGCATTAGGCTGCGTTCCTCAGCGGCGGCGTTGTATTTCTTTTTCCAAATCGGCACAGTGATGGAGAACATCGGCATCACCATATCTTCGCCGGTATTGGGCGGCAGATCGAAATTACCGTCTTTGCGTCTAGCCAGAGCCATGTATTGCAGACCGGCGCCAATCATCGGCTTTCGCATATTGTCCGCTACTTTTTCCTCTGCTATGGCAACCTCTATTTGTTTGTCAAAAACTGCCAGCATGGGGTTATTTGAAATGAGGCTGTCATGGCGGATAGCGGCGCCGGTCACTGGCTCTGGCAGGGTGCCTGAGATGTTTACGGACAGGGTGTCGTCCCTATTGAGCAGGCGGTTAAAGACTACTTCCAGCGGTTTGCGTTTTTGCTTTAACAGGGCGATTTCGGTTTTCACCTCGTCAGCCATAATGTCTGCCCGGATGGGGTCCACCATGGGCGCCATGCCCTGCTGGAACATGACCGTTGCGAGTTCCTTGTCTGTTTCGAGCAACCGCAATAGGTCTTGCTGGATTCGGATTTGCTCTTCCAACTCCAGCAAAGGATACCAGGCATTTTTAACCTTGAAAAATAGTTCGTTTTGCGCCACCTGCACGGCCTGGAGTTTCACTTCCGCCATCCGTGCCGCTTCGTTTTCCATGGCATCGAGGGCACCGAACCAGGGAAACATCTGCATCGCCGAAATGCTGCCCAACTGGTTGCCCATCGGCAGCATCATGGGGCTGAGGAAAAACGAGGCGTTTATCGTCGGGTCGGGCAGCGCTTTCGCCTGCGGGAGTTTTTGCAGGGCAGCCTGCGCCTCCGTCTGTTTCGCCTTGATGCCAGGGTTGTTTTCGGCGGCGATTTTCAGGTAGTCTTCCAGCGTTTGGGCAGAAAGGCGGCCTGCCGCCAGGATGAAAAAAATGATGATTATACTGCGCATGATCTTTCTTTTTTGTTACAAAACTTGATTGCTGTCAGCTTGTCGCAACGCCTGCTTTTTTACTACCGTTTCCCGCCAATACGCCTGTAACACTGGTACCACGAACATCGTCATCAACTGAATCGTCATGCCCCCAAAGGTCGGAATCGCCATTGGCACCATGATATCGGCGCCCTTACCGGTCGAGGTCAGTACGGGCAGCAGGGCAATGATGGCAACGGCGGCCGTCATCATTGCAGGGCGCACCCGTTTTTTACCTGCAATCAGCACCGCTTCCCGTACCTCCGGTACGGTTTGCGGTTTCCTTTCCTCAAAAACCTGGTGGATGTAGGTACCCATGATGACCCCGTCGTCGGTGGCGATGCCAAACAGGGCGATGAAGCCCACCCAGACCGCCACACTGAGGTTGATGGGATGCAGTTGGAACAGTTCCCGCATACTCACCTCGGCGATGGAGAAATTCAGGAACCAATCCTGCCCGTAGAGCCAAAGCATGATGAAGCCCCCGGCGAAGGCCACGAACACTCCCGAAAAGTGGATGGACGAAGCGATGACCGTTTTAAACTGGAAAAACAGCAACAGGAAGATGGTGATGAGGCTGACGGGAATGACGATAGACAAGCGTTTCATCGCCCGCAACTGGTTTTCGTAACTGCCGGAAAACTTGTAGCTGACCCCGGCAGGCACGGCCAGTTCCCCGTTGTCAATCCGCTGCTGGATGAACCGCTGCGCCTCCTCTACCACGTCCACTTCGGCGTAGCCTTCCTTTTTATCGAAAAGCACGTAGCCGGTGAGGAAGGTGTCTTCGCTTTTTATCATTTGCGGTCCCCGTACGTATTCAATTTTGACCAACTCTCCGAGCGGTACCTGCGCCCCTACGGGCGTGGGAACCAGCATTTTTTCGATACTCTCCGGGTTGTCCCGAAGCTCACGGGGATAGCGTACCCGCACGGGGAAACGCTCACGCCCTTCCACTGTAGTGGTAAGGTTCATGCCGCCGACAGCGGTTTCGATGAACATTTGCAGATCCTCGATATTTAGCCCGTACCGGGCAGCTGCAATCCGGTCGATGTTCAGGTGGAGATAAGGCTTGCCCACGATGCGGTCGGCGAAGGCTGTTTCGGCTTTTACAGAAGGTACTTCCTTCAGGATCTCTTCCAGTTTTATCCCGAAATCCTCGATGGTCTTCAAATCGGGGCCATAGACCTTGATACCCATGGGTGCCCGCATGCCGGTTTGGAGCATAATGAGGCGGGTTTCGATGGGCTGTAATTTCGGAGCGGAGGTGACGCCAGGTAGTTTGGTCACCTGCACAATTTCATCCCAGATGTCGTCAGGGCTTTTGATGCTCGTCCGCCAATTGCGGTAAAATTGCCCGTCCGGATCGGGAATGAGGTCGCTGCGTTTCACCCCCCGCAGCAGCGCTTCTTCGTTAGTGAGCGTATCGCCCGAAACAAGAATGAAGCGCTTTTTTTTATCCACATTAAAAGTTTCCCGCTTTCCATCTTCATTGACTAAAAATTCAGGTTTGTAATTGATGACGTTTTCAAACATGGAAATCGGGGCCGGGTCAAGTGCTGTTTCCGCACGCCCGGCTTTGCCGACTGCCAGTTCTACCTCCGGAATGTTCGCCAGCAACATATCGAGCTGAGCGACCACCCGCTGGTTTTCTTCCACCCCGGAGTGGGGCATGGAGGTGGGCATTAGCAGGAAACTGCCTTCGTCGAGCGAGGGCATGAATTCCTTCCCCATGCCGGGGAATTTGTGAACCATAGCGCTCCACAAGCCGGTGGTGCGCACGTTCCATCCTATGTTATCGAAACCCTTCGCCACGATGCCGAAGGTGCTGTTCCAGCCCAGCCAGATGACCAGCCCGAACAGGATGGTAAACAGCGGGATAAGCATGAACTTGCCTTTGTTGACAAGACACCATTTCAGCACGGGTTCGTAAAAATGGACGATGGACAGCAGCGCTCCCAGAATGACACCAAGCAGTACCAGCACGAACAGGTAATTGACGAACAGTGAATTGTGGTGCCCCAGCGGCGACCATTCCTCTGTCAGGAAAAATGTGGCGACCAGCACGACGACAGCGACGTTGATGATGTTCGGCACAGATTTCCAGCGTTCCGGCCATTTGTTTTCAAATAGGTTGTTCAAACCGATGACCACCAGCCATATTGGTAGCCATGTTTTATAAACGATGGCGAAAAGGATGCCTGCTGCAATGAGCGCCACGTTCCAGATGCCCCGCACCCGTTTTTTGTCAAAATTTATCGACAGCACCAGGTGCGCCAGCGCCGGCAGCACCACGATGCCCAACACGAAGGAGGCACCCAACGCAAAGGTTTTGGTAAATGCCAATGGTTTGAACAACTTGCCTTCAGCTGATTCCATTGCAAAAACAGGCAGGAAACTCACCACCGTCGTCGCCAGTGCCGTGGTGATGGCTGACGACACTTCGGCTGTCGCCTCGTAGATGACTTCAAGCAGGCGCCTGCCCCTGACTCCATGGTTTTCCGGTAGTTCCAGGTGCCGGATGATGTTTTCGACAAAAACAATCCCCACGTCCACCATGACGCCAATGGCGATGGCGATACCGGAGAGCGCTACGATATTGGCATCCACCCCCGCGTAGCGCATGACGATGAAAGTCATCAGCACTGCTATGGGCAACATGCTGGAAATGAGCAGCGACGCCCGCAGGTTGAGCACCAGCACGATTACGACGATAATGCTGATGATAATTTCGTGCGAGAGCGCCCGTTCGAGCGTGCCCAGCGTTTCATAAATCAACTGCGTGCGGTCGTAAAACGGCACAATGGTCAGTTGACTCGTCCTGCCGTCCGACAGAGTCTTTTTGGGCAAACCGGGAGCGATGTCTTTGATTTTTTCCTTGACACCATTGATGACCGCCAGCGGATTGGAGCCATAGCGGGCAACGACCACGCCGCCTGCTACCTCGGCGCCGTCCTTGTCGAGCAAACCCCGCCGGGTAGCGGGTCCGAGGCTCACCACACCAATGTCTTTAATGCGGATGGGTACGTTGTTGCTGACTTTGACGACGGCATGTTCGAGGTCTTCCACTGATTTGATGTAACCCAGGCCCCGCACGAGGTACTCTGCTTTGTTGATTTCAATGGTTTGCGCCCCGGCATCCCGGTTGGATTTTTTAACTGCTTCCGTCACGTCCATCAGCATCACGTCATAGGCTTTCAGGGCATCGGGGTTCACGTCCACCTGATATTCTTTCACTAACCCGCCAACGGAAGCAACCTCGGAGACTCCTTCCACCGAATTGAGAGCGTATTTCACATAAAAATCCTGTTGGGTGCGGATTTCGTGCAAATCCCAGCCGCCGGTGACGTTGCCGGCAGAGTCCCGCCCTTCGAGGGTGTACCAATAGACCTGCCCCAGTGCCGTGGCGTCGGGGCCGAGCGCCGGGTTCACCCCGGGCGGAAGCAAGCCTTCGGGCAGGGAGTTGAGTTTTTCCAAAATGCGGCTGCGGCTCCAGTAGAACTCCGTCTTTTCATCGAAGATGATGTAAATACTGGCAAAGCCGAACATGGAGGTACTGCGGATGGACTTCACTCCCGAAATGCCCAGCAGGTAAGTGGTGAGCGGATAGGTAATTTGGTCTTCCACGTCCTGCGGGGATCGCCCCATCCAGTCCACGAAGACAATTTGCTGGTTTTCGCCGAGGTCGGGTATAGCGTCGACGGGTATGGGATCAGAGGGCAGGAAAGTTCTCCAGCCGAAGGGGGCGGTGACAATGCCCCACCCGATGAACATCACCAGCAGGAGCAGGGTTACAAATTTGTTTTCCAGGAAAAATCGAATCGTTCCATTAAGCATGATTAATCATCTGTTTTTGGATGAAACACTTCACGCCGTTGCCAGCGTAAACCAAACGACTTTAGCCCCTGCGGTGGATTTCACCGAGCGGCAAGTACATACAAATGGCTAATCACAGACGGAAGGTCTGCAACAGGGACTGAAAATCGTCGCAGACAATGGGGGGCTTATAAGTTTGATAGGAGAGAAAATGAAGATCATCCGCCGGAGGCTCAATATTAAAGACGACCAAAATACCTGCAAGCTGTACAGGCGCTTTCAGTGACTTATATCCAAAAGACTGAACCTGCTTTTCCTGGTCGAGTTGGTAGTATTCGGTGGTATTTTTGCAGCAACCTTCAGCGCTTTTATCAACAGGGGAATCACAATGATGCGAGCTGTGTTGACAAGAAGACATTTTGGAATGTCCGCAACTTCCCGCTTTTGCAAACAAGCTTACTTCCTGTAATTTCTCCTGACAAAAGTGTTTGCTCAAGGTAAAGCCAGTGGTGCTGTAAAGCACCGACAATGCAAGAATAATATGTAAAAGCTTAACTGGCATCTGTTTAAAACATCCTGAAATATATACTTAGTTTTACAAAGCTATAGATTTTGATAAAAAAACAGGGACTCCATGGATATAATTATCGAAAATTTGGTCAAAAATACAGGGTTTCCAGAAATGTGACCATTGATTTGACAAAAATTTTCCAAAAACTTCTACCCTTATAAACTAACTATTAATTTCCCACCACTCCCCCTTCCACAAAAATCTGACGTTTTGCCCCAGGCTGAGGAAAGGCGCCACTCCGGGCTCGTCTTTGAGCAGCTGGAAATAGGCCGGAGAGTTGAATTGCACCTGATTGGCTTTACCTTGGGCCCCGTCCCATTCGGCGTCCTGCCAGGTTCCGTTGTTGCGGTAGAGGGCGCGGCCTTGGACGCGCACCACATCGTCGGCGAGGTTGCGCGTGGAGTTGGGGCCTCCGTATTGCATGCGGCTTTTGGCCACCTGCGCCTCCGACAGGTTGGATGATTTGTTGAGTTGCTGGAATTCGTCGCTGGCGCGCACGCTGCCTGCGCCTTCTTCTGAAATGGCGTCCTTGTATTCGGCATTCTGCCTGCTGCGGTCGGCTTCCGACATCCGCGGGGCGAAAATGGCGTCGTCGGGCCGCATGCGGTTTTGCCCGATCAGCATGGCCTCGTCTTCAATGATGAGGTAGCTGGTGTAGGGCGTCAGAATGCCGTATTTCTTCGCCAGCCTTACGATCTCGTCTTTCAGTTCTTTCGATTCGCCCTGCAACCGTATCTGCTCCAGCAGGTAGCCCACCGCGCGGGTGGCCCAGAGCGGAGGCAGGAAGTCAAAACGGGTGGATTTTTCCGGAAAATCCAGGTCGAAGTCGTACGACACCGGCTTGCCGTTGAGCTTGCCGCTGAGCGCAAGGCGGCCTTTGCCCTTGCCTTCATACCTGCCGAACAGGGCCAGGGTCTCGCCCCGGAACAGGTCGGGCAATTTTTTGGGATACACTTCCGAAGCCTTTACGTTCCCTTCTATCTTCCACTCGATATCCGTCAGCACCGGGTGGGCTATTTTGAGGTAAAAATCGGAGACCTTCTGTTCCAGGTCTTCTTTTTCCCCGACATACACCCGGTAGCCGCGGGTTTGCTCGGTGAGGCGGTCGAGCAGTTGCGCGTTGAGCTCCGTGCCAATGCCGATGGTAAACACGCGAATGTCTTTCAGGCCGAAGCCCTCGATCCGCTTGAGCAGCGGCTCGATCTGGGTCTCGCCGATCGTTGGTTTTCCATCGGTAAAAAACAGCAGGAACAGGGGCCGCTGCGCATCCCTTCCCGCCATATCCTGCAAAGCCAGTTGGAAGGCTTCCTCCACGTTGGTGCCGCCGATGGCCTCCATTTTTTTAACCTGTTCTACCGCCCTGGTTTTGTGCTCCCCGTCCGCATCGGCCAGCTTGTCGAACAGGCGATTGGCTTCGGTCGAAAAGCGTACTATGTTGAAGCGGTCTTTCGATCCCAATTGCCCGATGCAGAACTGCAGGGCCTTCCGGGCCTGCTCCATCTTCTCCCCTGCCATACTGCCCGAAGCGTCGACCAGGAAGATCACATCCTTGGCGGCGATAGTGGTTTGATCGGTATAGCCTGGGCTGAGGTTGACAGAGAAAAATCCCTTCTGTTCGCCGCCATCGTCGAAAGTGAGCAAAGATGCGTCGAGAAGGCTGCGGGCAGTTTGGAAAAACAGCTGGAAAGAAGCGCCTAACACATTGTCTTCCAATTCCATACCTGCCGTCGCTTCAAGTTCTCCGTTACGGTTGACATCCACCACATGGGTGGGGGAATAGATGGCTTTGAGGGGCGCAGCGGATTTGATCCTGACCCGCATGGCCGCCTCTTTCACCTTTTGGCGGTTTTGAGAAAGCGGCAGCGTGTAGGCCACCGTGCGGTTGTCTTCCGGCAGGGCATGCTGGTAGCTCAGCACGATGCGCACCTCGGAGCGGGGCTGGATGGGAAAAACCCTCATGCGGGCAAGGCTCTGCGAGCTGTATTCGAGCAAGGCCGGATCGAGGAAGCGCCTGACGATGTCTTCGTAGATCTGCCGCGCCTTTTCGGCGTCGAGCAGCTCGCCCTTCATCTCTTTCCCGTCGATATACATGCTGAAGGACTTGACGACCACGTTCTTCGGCAGCGGAAACATGTACTCGCCCTGCAACTGGTGGCTGGTGGGATTGAAAAAGACCTGGTCGAGGGTGGTCGTCGCGTTGCCCTGATCGATCTCCACATCCACTTTCAGCTTGTGCAGCTCCAGTTCAAACAGCCCCGGTTGCGGTCTCGGAGGCATAGGCCGCGGTGGCTCCGGGATGATGATGATCTGGGTGAATGATGGCAGGGCCAGGAAGATGGGGAGTATGGAGAGAAGGAGACGGAGTTTCATAGCCGAACTTTAATACGTTTATCGTTGAGCGTATATCGTTTACGTAAACGATAAACGCTCAACGATAAACGGTTTATTTATTGAATCCTTTCTTCTGCGCCTGTTCCTGCATGGCTTTCGACATTACCTTATCGAGGGTGTTGTCGCCGGTTTCGGCCATTTCCTTGCGCTTTTCGTCGCGATACTTATTCGCCTGCTGTTCGAGGTCGAGGATTTCCTTGCGGATGTCGTCGCGTTCTTTGGATTTTTCCTCGACGAATTTTTTCTGTTCCTCTTTATTCATATTCTTCATCTCTTCGGGAAGGTCGTCTTTGGAAAGTTTGTCGAGGGCTTTTTCGTCTTCTTCCACGGCGTCGACGAGGTCCCAGGAGGTGTTTTTGTAGGATTCCTTGGCTTTGAAGGAAGCGCGTTCGGCTGCGTTGGCGGCGCCGTAGGTAGCGGCGTTGGCGTCTTGTGCGGCCTGCATTTCAACGCGCTGGCGGCCCTGTTGGCCATAGCCGATATAGGTATCGTTGAGCTTGCGGTTGAGTTCGAGGATGCGGTCGTCGAAGGGCGTGGGGATATGGACGACCCGCTGGTTAAGATCGATGTTGAAGTATTTGCCGTCGGCCAGGTCGGCGCCTTCTTTCCAGTAGGTGCGCACGCCTTCGTCGTAGTTACCGCAGAAGATGGTATTGACGATGATGCCCTGCTTAATGGCGTCCCGGCAGGCATCCTTGTAGGCTTCGGGGCCCTGGTCGAATGGCTCATTGCCGGCGATGATGATGATCTTGAGGTCGTCGTTCTGATCCGACCAGCCGAGTTGTTTGACGGCCCGGTTGATGACGTAGCCGCAATATTCGCTGCCGCCGTTGGTAGAGAGGGCGAACAATTTCTCAGAAACCAGGTCGAGGTCGGCAGTGAGGGGCGTTACCTGGCGGATATGGCCTTCGGAGCCTGGGAGGCCGTCGTTGCCGTATTCGTAGAGCGCGATTTCGATGTTGGGCGCCTGGCCGTCTTTCTTGGTGGTAGCCAGTTCGTTGACCATCTTCCAGAGCTGGGATTTGGCCTGGTCGATCAGGCCGTCCATGCTGTTGGAGGTATCGAGCAGGAGGGCAACCTGGATGTTAGGGGCTTGGTCATCTGCGGCGACAGGCAGGTTGTGGACCGCGGCGGGCATGAGGAAAACGAACGCGAAGAGCCCGAGGAAGGATTTGATCATGGCAATTGGTTTTGTGAAGGCGTGAAAGAATCATAAAACAAGATGAGAATGGCCGCGTAATTGGCGCGAGACAGCGAGCGATTAACGAAGTATTAACAAGATTGGTTACCTTCGCTTACTCTTAACGACCATCGCCGAGGAATCATTATCTATGTCCATCGAAAAGCTCACCTACCCCCTGTTGTATTTCCAGCTGGCGGAAGACGCAGTACTGGGAATGCTGTTGGGCACAGACTATCAAATAGTAGAACAAGACCTTCGCAGGGTGAAAAAAACGCTGACCGAATACCTGGTCAAGCAGTACAAAAAAACAGCCGATTACCCTGCTAACGACCTGATCGATCCCCAGATGCGCGTGATCAGGGTGAAGGTGCCGCCAACGTTCCGGGTCGCCGGCAAAGCTTTTCAAATGTCCTATCAGGTAGAAGTGCCCGTTGTCGCCATTTTGGGCGCAACGGATCTGGGGCACAAGGAATGTCATTTCCCGCTGCTGGGCGAAAGTTTCATCTACTACGAAAACCAGGACCTCAACCAACTGATCCGCAGTTATGCGACCAACCACCTCTACGCCTATCCTCCCGATATCCTGATCGAGATGGCCACCACCCCTGTGCCGGGCATCGACCAGGTGGAGATGAAGGTCAATTTCGAGCGCAGTCCCTTGTGGAAACCCTTTTTCCAGGAAAGAAAGAATGAAATACTGGGAAAACTCACTGAGCCCTTTCCTCCGCAGCGGGGCGCCCGTCCGCGAAACGCTTTTCCGGAAGCGGCATGGGAAATGGAGTGGGCGGTAAACGAAGTGGTGGACAAGCTGATGGTGCAGCGCGCCAATGTGCTGGTTATCGGGAAAGGAGGCGTTGGGAAAAGCGCGGTACTGCGGCAGGCCATGCGCCGCATCCACAACCAGACCAAAGAGCATGGGCGGCGGCGCACCTTCTGGCGCATGATGGCCCAGCGCATCACCGCCAGCACCCGCTACCTGGGCGAATGGCAGGAAATGGTCGAAAGCCTGGTGCAGGAGCTCAAGTGGACCAACGGGGCGCTCTGGGTGGAAGATATCATGCAACTGCTCAACACCGGCGGCTATGGCGTAGAGGATTCAGTAGCCGCCTTTATCCAGTCCTACCTCCGGCAGGGCGATCTCCAACTCGTCGGGGAACTGACGCCCAACCAGCTGGAGCGGCTGCGCACCCTGTTGCCCGGCTTCGCCGAACTGTTTCAGACGGTGGAAATACCCGAAATGAGCGAGCAACAGGTCTTCTCCGTGCTGGAGAAATTCGCCGTCTACATCCAGCAAACCATGGAGATGCAGATCAGTTCCGACGCCCAGCAACTGGCCTTCCGGCTGTTGAAGCGGTATTACCCCTACGAACAGTTTCCGGGCAAGGGCATCAGGTTTCTTGCCCAATGCGTGCATGAGGCGCAAGGGAAAGAACAGAAAAAGATCGGGAGGGAGGACATCATTGAGCAGTTCACCCGGCAGACAGGCTTGCCCGAGGTGTTCCTGCGCGACGACCTCATTCTCGATGTGAAAGAGCTGCGGGAATATTTCCAAAGCCGCATTATCGGGCAGGCTGAGGCCGTAGAGGAGGTATGCAATATCGTAAAGATCTACAAGGCAGGGCTGAACAACCCTTCCAAGCCCATCACCACGCTGATGTTCGCCGGTCCTACCGGTGTGGGCAAAACAGCCTGCGCCAAAGCCCTGGCCGATTATTTCTTCGGCAAAGGCCAGCGCAAATCGCCCATGGTGCGCATCGATATGAGCGAATTCCAGATGCCGGGGCAGCTGTCGCGCCTCATCGGCGACCGCTACGAGACGGGGCAGCTGGTCAAGGAGATCCGGGAGCGCCCCTTCGCCGTGCTCCTGCTCGACGAGATCGAAAAGGCCCATCCCTCGGTTTACGACGCTCTGCTCACCGTGCTTGACGAAGGCATCATGGCCGATGCCGTTGGCCGGGAGACGGATTTTCGCAACACCATTATCATCATGACCACCAACCTGGGCG
This sequence comes from Saprospiraceae bacterium, assembly GCA_049306275.1. Classification (GTDB taxonomy): domain Bacteria; phylum Bacteroidota; class Bacteroidia; order Chitinophagales; family Saprospiraceae; genus JADJTT01. The sequence goes on from JBAQQB010000180.1 coordinate 30,005, forward strand.
CACAGAGCCGCAAAGCGGTGGGCTATCGCGACGCCACTTCCGCAGAAGCCCGCTTCCGCGCCGCCATCGAAAACTTCTTCCGCCCGGAGTTCGTCAACCGCCTCGACCACATGGTCCTGTTCAACGCGCTGGGCAAGGAAGATATCCGCAAAATCGCCGCCAAAGAACTTCAGGAACTGGAAAGCCGAGAAGGCATCGCCAAATACGGCATCCGCCTGCACTATTCCGACAATGTCGTCGACTACCTGACCAGCGTCGGCTTCGACGAGCGCTACGGCGCCCGCCCCCTCCAACGCGCCATGGAGGATCACATCGTCCACCCGCTATCCAGGTGGTTGCTCAAGCATCCGTCAGAGAAGCCACGAGCGCTGAAGCTGGATTTTGTGGAGGGGAAATTAGTGATCATCACCTCTTCACCTTCACCACCCCTGAAATAGCCCTTTCCGTTCCATCCAGCTCGACGGCCTTGCCGTTGAAGGAGCCGATGACGAAGCCGCCGGGAGGGTCGAAGCGGGAGATGTCGACAAAAAGGTCGAGGGCGGAAAGGCCGGAGGTAGAAAGCCCGGCGAGGGCGAAATCCTGGAAGAGGACGGGAAAAGAACCCGTGGAAGCCCCTTCAAAAGCCATGGAAACCCCGAGCGCGGCATCGGAAATGACAGTCGTATTGCCTGAGACGGTGATATCAGGCGCATCGCTGAACTGCACGGCTCCATCCAGGTTGAAACTGAGGTATTCGGGCGAATCGTTGCAGAGCGTCAGGTCGCCAAAATCGGTAGTGCCGGAAGCGCTGAAAGCCAGCGGCGGCGTTTGGTACTGCCGCACCAGGTCGTGCACGATCACCGTGCCGGAGCTCCCGGAACAAGCAGGCAGCACAGCGGAGAAGACGCCCTCTTCCAACAGCACCAACACCTCGCGCCCACCCGAAAGAATCTGCGCATACCCTTTCTCCACGGGGTTTTCGTCGCAATCCAGCAAGCGGCCTTGTAGCGCGACGACCTCGTTTCCGGGCAAGGAAATGGGGGTGAGCGAGACATTGCTCGTAAGTGCCGGGATGAACTGGCTGTGGCGTTCGGCGCCGCAAAGATCGTATAAGTGTAAACTGATTTCCATGCCGGATGGCAGATCGAGCGCGACCAGGCCCTTGCTTTGCGTGCGTCCCGTTGCCAGGAGGCGGCCGTCGGGCGCGAACGCACGCACGAGCACGTCGCGGGCAGGACTGCCGCCTGCCTCTTTCACCCATGACCGGACCTGCACCAGCGGGCTATGCACGGCGACATTCCAAAACTGCCCGCTGGTAGCCTGGGCGATGTACGACGAATTGGCGAGATAGGCCAGAGAAGACTCCTGCCACACGCCGCGTTCGGCATCGAGCGACCAGAGTGAGAGGTTGGCGGGAGCCGCGGTAAGCAGGGAAGCCGGAACCGGGAAATGCAGTTCCATCATCTTGCCGGCAGCCAGCCTGAGCGGCGCACCGTTTTCATCCGTTATATCGATGGCCAGCAGGCCGAAAGACTGCAGGTGCTGCCTTTCACCTGACCCATCCTCTCCCTGCCCCCCTCCGGGAAGGCGGTCTGGGAAAGCCTCATCAGAGGGGTCGAGCCAGTAGGCGAAAATACGGGCCGTGCCGGAAGCAGGCTCGCCGTTGAGGTGTTGCAGGGATTGAGCGGGAATGACGATCCGCATGCCGTCGCTAGCCAATACCTCGCCCCCGGTCTCGACGGCCAGGGATCCGGCAAGCGTTTGCGGAATCAGAAAGAGTTCCGACTGAATCTGGGCCTGCTCGGTCCAATACAAACGGTGCAGGCCAGGGAAGAAACCCTCCTTCCGCACTTCCGCCACAGCCCCAAACTCAGGCGCCTGAACAGAAGGAAGGGAAAAAAAGCCCTCGCCGTCGGTCAGCGCCATCTGTCCGCTCAGCAACACCTCCGCACCCTCCACCGTGGCGCCACCGGCCGTCCAAACCCGGCCCAGCAGGGATGCCTTCACATTTCGGGCGGATGTTTCATTTTGAGGAATGAACTGATCGACGTCTTCGCGGCAGGAGTAAAAAAGCAGCGAAAGGGAAAACAGGAAAAAGGTGATTCTAATGGCCATTTATCCAAAAACTTTTCAGGACAGATACGGCGAGAAAAAAAATCGCTGCTTCTCCGTATGGTCCAATTTTAACGATATTTGCACACCATGAAACAATGATGGACGTTTTAGACAGGATTGGATAGGATTTGCGACGGATTGACAGGAATAAAATTTTGATTGATGAGGAGAGTATTACCTTTTTTACTGGGGGTATTTTTGACATGGGTATCCCTTGGATCAGCCTTGGCGCAGAAGTACAGCAATGAATTTTTAAACATCGGCATCAGCGCGCGGGCGCAGGCGATGGGCAATGCCGTGATCGCCAGCACCAGCGACGTGACGGCAGGTTATTGGAACCCCGCCGGACTTGCCGCTATTCCCGCCGATGCAGGCCTTCAAGTGGCCGCCATGCACGCCGAGTGGTTTGCGGGCATCGGCAAATACGACTACCTCGGGGTGGCCATACCCTTCGCCAATGGCAAGCGGCGGCTGGGGCTTTCAGTCATCCGCTTCGGCATCGACGGCATTCCCAATACCCTGAGCCTGTTCGACGACGAGGGCAATGTCAACTATGACAACATCGTCGAGTTCTCCGCCGCCGACTACGCCGTGCTGGCGGGCCTGGGGCAACAGACCTCCTGGCTGGGCGGCAACCTCTCGCTTGGGGGCAACATTAAAATCGTGCACCGCGTCATCGGTACCTTTGCCAACTCCTGGGGCTTCGGCCTCGACCTCGCCGCCCGCCTCGAAAAGGGCCCCTGGCGCTTCGGCCTCGTCGGCCGCGACATCACCAGCACCTTCAATGCCTGGACGGTCAGCTTTACCGAAGAAGAAAAAACCGTGCTGCTCAACACCGGCAACGAACTACCCGATATCTCCTCCCTGGAAGTCTCCCGCCCCCAACTGCTCCTGGGAGCAGGCTACCTCTTTGAAAAGGGCAAGGTAACCATCCAGCCCGAAATAAGCCTCTACGTCACCACCGACGGCCGCCGCAATACCCTGGTCTCCGGCGATCCCTTCAGCATCGACCCCAGCGCCGGACTGGAACTGGGCTACAACAACTTCGTGTTCGTCAGGGCCGGCGTCAACCAGTTCCAGCAAGAACTCTCCTTCGACCAGGGCGAGTTCTGGTCGGCCCGCCCCAGCATCGGCGTCGGGCTCAAACTCGGCATCTTCGCCGTCGACTACGCCTATACCGACCTGGGCGATTCGCAAAACCGCTATTCGCACGTGGTTTCGTTGATGGCGAATTTGAAGGGGAGAGTGAAAGAGTGAAAGGGCGCTTTTTGGCTTTGCCAAAAAGGCCCCCCTTTACCTTTTTCACTTTTTCACCTATCCTGGATAGAAATGTTAAAATTTGCCGTTTCGAAGAAGAATCCTTTTGATTATTAGAGAAAGTTTCTATATTGGTATCGGCTTTCACACAGGCGCTGTTCTTTGTTTTGACTCTACAATATCCAATGACATACTGGTCAGACTCAACGTGTCAAGGGCGGGCCTCAATCTCTTCGGAGACTCCCTTCGGGGACAAGGGGATTACCGAACCACGCTGGCTGCCTTAGTCCTGTCCTTCCGGGGGTCCAAAACACTCCCAGGCGCTTGTGTGAAGCCTTTTTTGAGTTTATAAGTTTAAAAGGGTATAAGTTTAGTGCGTTCTAAACTTATACCCTTTTAAAGTTATAAACTCTTAAAATATTCCACCACCGCCTTCCTCACATCCCACCTCAGGTCATTCTTATCGCTGGCCTTCTGCACCGCTTTAATGTCCGGATGCTGAGGGGTAAAGAAATCCATGCGGGTTTCCTTGCCGGTGAGCAGGAAATCGGTGGTTGCGACGCGGTAGATCTTTTGCGGGTCGATGGGTTGTCCGCCCACCAGCCAGTAGGTATCCGTATCGTTGCGGCGGATGTTGGCCCATTGGAGGTAGCCGCCCGTGCCCTTGTTTTGCAAGCCCGTGTCGAGCATCTTGGCCAGCAGGCCGCCGGTCATCTCCACTTCCGCTACAGCGCCGCCGAAGGGCAGGGCTCGGAAGACATCGATCGCCAGCACATCGCCTGAGATCTGGTCGTCGATGCGGATGGAACCGCCGTTGAAGAAAGCGCAAACAGACTGGGGCGAGGCTTTCCACATTGCCTGGGCAATATGCCCGCCGAGGTTGGTTTGCTTGTTGCGCACGCTTTTCTCCAGCCCATCCAGGGGTTCTTTGGCGAAATAGATCTTTTCATAAGGCTCGTCCACCACCTGCCGGATGTTCTCGTCCTGAATGCGGTTCCACTTCTCCACCAGGGCGTCTACCGCCGGGTCGGAAGGCAGGGCGTCGGTGATGCGCACCAGTTCCGACTTCACCGTGTTCTTCTTGTTCTTCTTGTCAATGAGCAGGCGGTGCACATACGCGGTCTTCACATTGGCATCTGCCTTGGCGATGATGGTCATGCCGGCCGTGTCGATGGAATTGTCGTGGTCGTGGCCGCCCATGAGCAGGGGCACAAAGGGCAGCATTTCAGCCAGCTTCAGGTCGTCCACCAACTCCTGGTGGGTGAGGCCTACCACTACATCCGTCTTGGTATTGAGGTCGGTAGCCACTTCAACCGCGGTTTTGATGGGGTTGAGGTACTCTACATAACTCTGTGGGTTGGAACCCAGCGTGAGGCCGAACACCCCGATGTTGGCCTCCGTGCCGTCTCCATCGACCAGGCGCCAGATAAAACTGTCGGGGCAGTCTTTTTTCTCTCCATTCACCATCTTGTGAAAAGGCGCCCGAACATCGCCGATGCGCTGCCGCACCGTCGTGCCCAGCCAAAGGAAAGATGATTCGTTCAAACGGGCCTGCAGTTCGGCTTCGCTTACGTCGAACTCGTGGTTGCCAAAAGCAACTGCCTGCACGCCAGAAGCGTTCATCACCTCCACCATCTGCCGCCCTTTGATCCGCTCCCCTTCATATTTGAGGGTGCCCATCAGCGAAGGGCTGAGGAAGTCGCCGGCGTGAACAAAGTAGGTATGCGGGTTCTGCGATTTCAGTTTCTTGTAAAGGGCGGCAACACGGGCCATGCCGCCGGTCTTGCCCCCTTCCAGCGGAGCGATCTCATAAACGTCATTGATGTGGAGAAAAACGACCTCGATCTTGCCGTCGTCGGCCGAAGGCTTGTCCTGCGGAACAACAGGTTGAGGACTTTGAGCGCCCTTGGGAGCGCCGCATGATACGAGGAACAGGAACAGGAGGAAACTCAGGATTTTGCTTTTCATGGTTGTTGGGTTGTTGGGTTGAAAATAGGGGGATTAATTGTATTTTAAGGGCGAAAAAGAAAAAATATGAGCGACAATATACCTTCTGTTTTATGGACGCCTTCTGAGTCTTTCAGGAAAAATTCCAGGATGGCGGATTACATGCAATGGCTGAAGCAAAATAAAGGCCTGGCATTCAACGACTACCCTTCACTTTGGAAATGGTCGGCCGGGCAGATCGAGGATTTTTGGGAAAGCGTCTGGGAGTATTTCTCGGTGATCAGCCACGCACCTTATCAACGCGTGCTGGAGGGCTCGGAGATGCCTGGTTATCAATGGTTCAAAGGCGCAACGATCAACTATGCCGAGCACATTTTCCGAAACAAGACCGACGCCTATCCCGCCATCATCTTCCAGTCGGAGCGGCAGCCATTGGTGGAGATCAGTTGGCGGGAAATGGAGCGGCAGGTAGCATCCCTGCGGGCTTACCTGCAATCGGCTGGCGTAAAAAAGGGCGACCGTGTCGTGGCCTTTTTGCCCAACATCCCGGAGGCGACGTACGCCTTCCTGGCCACCTGCTCCCTGGGCGCCATCTGGTCGAGCTGTTCGCCCGACTTTGGCGCCAGCAGCGTGCTCGACCGCTTCACCCAGATCGAGCCCAAAGTGCTCATTGCGGTCGACGGCTACCAGTACGGCGGCAAATCGTTCGACAAAACGGCGGTGGTGAAAGAGCTGGTGGAAAAACTGCCCACCCTGGAGCGGGTCGTCCTCCTCCCCTACCTCAACCCCGGCGCACAGGCCAGCGATATTCCCAAAGCCGTCACCTGGCAGGATACCTTCCGGGCCGACGCGCCTGAACTGGCTTTCGAGCCCGTGCCTTTCGAGCATCCCATCTGGGTGCTCTACTCCTCCGGCACGACAGGCATCCCCAAGGCCATCACCCATTCGCAGGGCGGGGTGTTGATGGAGCATTTGAAATACCTGGCCTTCCACAACGACGTGCACCCCGGCGAGCGCTTCTTCTGGTTCTCGACCACGGGCTGGATGATGTGGAACTTCGTGCAGGCTTCCTTCCTCATGGGCGCCACCATCGTGCTGTTCGACGGCAGTCCCGGCTACCCCACGCTCAACGTGCTATGGGAGTTTGCGGAAAAGGCGCGGATCCACCATTTCGGCACCAGCGCGCCCTACCTTGTGGCCTGCATGCGGCAAGATATTCACCCCGGCGTAGACAACGACTTGTCGGCCATGCGCTCCATCGGCTCCACGGGCTCTCCCCTGCCGCCCGAGGCGTTTAAGTGGGTGTATGAAAATGTCAAGAAAGACCTCTGGCTCTGCTCCATGGCCGGCGGCACCGACGTCTGCACCGCCTTCATCGGCGGCTGCCCGCTGGAGCCGGTCTACCAGGGAGAGATACAATGCCGCGGCCTGGGCTGCGCACTCGATGCCTGGGACGACGCAGGCCAGCCCCTGCTCGACGAGGTCGGCGAGATGGTCATCACCAAACCTATGCCCTCCATGCCCGTCTTTTTCTGGAACGACCCCGCCGGGGAGCGCTACCGCTCCAGCTATTTCGAAGACTACAAAGGCGTGTGGCGCCACGGCGACTGGGTGAAGGTCACCCCCCGCGGCTCGCTGGTCATCACCGGCCGCTCCGACGCCACCCTTAACCGGCAGGGCGTGCGCATCGGCACCGCCGAGATCTACCGCGTCATCGATACCTTCCCGGAAATAAAAGACAGCCTCATCGTCAACCTGGAACTGCCTAATGGCGACCACTTTATGCCCCTATTCGTCCTCATGGAGCCCGGCAAGGAGCTCACCGACGACCTCATCAAACGCATCGCCGCGGCCTTGCGCGCCCAATGCTCCCCACGCCATGTCCCAGACAAGGTGATCGCCGCGCCCGACATCCCCTACACCATCAGCGGCAAGAAAATGGAAGCGCCCGTGAAGAAAATCCTGCTCGGTATTCCGGTGGAAAAGGCGGCGAACAGGGATTCGATGCGGAATCCGGAAGCGCTGGAATTTTTTGTGAAGGGTGAAGGGTGAAGGGTGAAGGGAGTTTTCTTCACCCTTCACTCTTCACTCTGTCACCAATTCGTAAAAGCCGCCGTAAAGATGTCCTCCACCAGCTGCGTAGTGATCGATTGGATCAGCCCGTCTTGCACGTCGAGGAGGTTTTGGTCGGAGGGGAATTCGGCGTAGAAGCTTTTGTTGATCTTATTGACGCGTTTTTTCTCGTCGGTTTCGCGGTTGTTGATGTAGTCGACGGCCACGGTGATGGTCAGGCGGTTGAAGGCGACCTGTTCGCCGGGCTGCGGGGCTTCGGAGGTGACGGAAAAGCCGGTGATGGCGCCGACGAACTCGACGTCAGGGTCGGTTTCGTTATAGACCAGGCGCGATTCGTTGCGGATCTTGTCCTTGAGACGCTCGGTGAAGTCGGGCGCCAGGGTGGGCGTAGCGTTGGGCGCCCGGTTGGTAAATTGCGCCACGAAATAAGTCGTGATCGACGGGTCGATGCTGATGCCGCGGAAGGAGTAGCAGCTTTGGAAGAGCAGGGCTACGGCCAGGAGCCATAATATTTTGTTTGCACTCATAATTCAGGCTGTTAAACGTTTATCGTTGAGCGTTTATCGTTTTCGTAAACGATAAACGCTCAACGATAAACGAAACTCCTCTTATGAATTTATTATCTACCACAACTCAAGGGCCTTGCAACTATTGATCTAGTTTTATACATTTGCCCAAATTTTGAAGAGGTTGAAATTTTTTTCAATTTTTTTATGGGAAATGAAAATTTTATTTCTCTTTCAAGGATCAAAATAGGGCCTTTTGAAAATTTTTATTCTTTGACAGTACTTAAATTCCTTTTTTAATTTCAAAACCCAACTGTGCTATGTACTGGACGCTAGAACTGGCGCACTACCTTGAAGAAGCTCCCTGGCCTGCAACGCGGGACGAGCTGATCGACTATGCCATCCGCTCGGGGGCTCCGCTGGAAGTCATCGAAAACCTCCAGCAGCTGGAGGACGAGGGGGAACTGTATGAGAGCATCGAAGACATTTGGCCGGATTACCCCCGCAAGGATGACTTCCTGTTTAATGAAGACGAATACTAATGAGCTGATAATCAGCTTTAATTAACAAAAGGGAATGCGCAAAGGCATTCCCTTTTTGCTATCATTTTGGACCCGTTGATCGTTTATCGTTTACAGTAAACGATCAACGATAAACGATCAAAGACATAAAGCTTTGATTTGAAAAAAATAGTCATCGCCATCGACGGCCATTCTTCCTGCGGGAAGAGCACGCTGGCGCGCGACCTGGCCGCCGCCCTCTCCTACGCCTACATCGATACCGGGGCCATGTACCGGGCCGTTACCCTCTATTTCCTCGATCACGGCGTCGACTTAGCCGATGCTTCCGCAGTAGCCCGGGCCCTGGATGAGATCGAGATCGGCTTCCAGCCCGCCGATCAGGGCAACAAGACCCTGCTCAACGGGAAGGTCGTGGAAGAAGACATCCGCCAGATGCGGGTGTCGGAACAGGTGAGCCAGGTGGCTGCCATCTCGGCCGTGCGCAGGGCAATGGTGGCGCAGCAGCAGGCCATGGGCAGGCAGCGCGGCGTGGTGCTCGACGGGCGCGACATCGGCACGGTGGTCTTTCCCGACGCCGAGCTCAAGATCTTCCTCACCGCCTCCGAAGACGAGCGCGTGCGCCGCCGCCTCACCGAAATGCAGGCCAAAGGCATCGGCATTTCCGAAGAAGAAGTGCGCCAAAACCTCCGCCACCGCGACCACATCGACTCCACGCGAGAGGACAGTCCGCTGATGCAGGCCGCCGATGCCAGGGTGCTGGATAATACTGAGCTGACGAGGGAAGGGCAGCTGGCTGTGGCGCTTGAATGGGCTTTATTGATTATTGAAGATGAGGAGGTGAGAAGATGAGAAGTGGAATCTCCACTCCTCATCTTCTCATCTTCTCAACTACCATAAAATGGATTTTTCAAAAGAAGAAATGCAGCGCTACGCCCGCCACCTGGTGCTCCCCGGCATCGGAAAAGAGGGGCAGGGGAAGCTGAAGGAGGCGCGCGTGCTGGCGGTGGGTGCGGGAGGACTTGGTTGTCCGTCGCTGTTGTACCTGGCGGCGGCGGGGGTGGGGAAGATCGGCATTGTGGACGCCGACCGGGTGGATGTGAGCAACCTGCAGCGACAGGTGGCGTTTACGGTGGAAGATGTGGGAGAAATGAAGGCCCTGGCCCTGCAAAAACGGCTGCGCGCGCTCAACCCGCTGATAGCGGTGGAAGCCTTTCCGGTGCGGCTCACTTCGGAGAATGCCCTGGAGATACTGGGCGAATACGATATCATCCTCGACGGTACCGATAATTTTCCGACGCGTTATTTGATCAATGACGCCTGTTTGTTGTTGAATAGAACATGCGTGCACGCCTCGGTCTACCGCTTCGAGGGGCATGTGTCGGTGTTCAACCGTTTGCGCGAGGACGGGACGAGGGGGCCGAACTACCGCGACCTCTTCCCCGAGCCGCCGCCCGCGGAGCAGGCGCCCAACTGCGCCGAAGGCGGTGTGCTGGGCGTGCTGACCGGCATCATCGGCTCGATACAGGCCAGCGAGGCGGTCAAGCTGATCACCGGCGCGGGCGAGCCCCTCGACGGCAAACTTTTGATCATCGACTCGGCCTCGATGCGGATGCGAACGATCGGCCTGCCGGCGAAAGGCGCGCATCATGTCACCCAATTAATTGACTACGAAGTATTTTGTCAAACCCCAAATGCAGAGGAAATGAGCCATATCCCGACAGTCACCGCCACCCAGCTCAAAGCCCTGATGGACCAGGGCGCCGACATACAACTCATCGACGTTCGTGAGCCGCACGAGCACGAATTCTGCAACATCGGCGGGGAGCTGATCCCCATGGGCGAGGTGTTGCAAAACCTCGACCACATCGACCACGACAAGCAGGTGGTGGTCTACTGCCACAGCGGCCGCCGCAGCGCCAACGTGGTGCGGGTACTCCAAGCCAATTTCGGATACGACAACCTGTACAACCTGCGGGGCGGTATTCTGGCATGGTCGGATGAGGTGGATCCGAGGGTGCCGAAGTATTAACCCACCATCAAATTACACCCCCTGATATCGCTATTATCCATCCGCCCCAGCACCTCGAACGTGCCGTCGGGGTAGACCTTGCCCAGGTCGTCGGTGGCGATGAAGGCGCAGCTGTCTTTATTCGCCAGGTCGATGATGTTGATCGCCCCCAGGCGGCCGTATTGCTGCGCGCTCAGCGGGTCGGTGATCTCGCGCGTACGCACCAGCATGAGGGGGCCGGGACGGTACAGCCCCTCCCCTGCTGAATAGGCCTGTGAAAGCAACTCCGTCATGCCGTACTCGGAATGAATGGCGGGGACGCCAAACGCCGCACACAGCGTAGCGTGCAACTCCTCTCGCGTGATCTCCTGCCGCCGCCCCTTCATCCCGCCCGTCTCCATGACGATGACATCGGGGATGTGCAACGGATGCCGCTCCGCCAGGTCGAGCAGGGCGAAACTGACGCCCAGCAGCACGGTGGGAATTTTCCTTTCCTGGCAGTCGGCCAAAACCTCCGCCAGTTTGTTCTGTTCATACAAAAAGAAGCCGCTCTGCCGGTAGGCCGAACGTTTGATGAAGTGTGCTGCCATGTAAACGAGGGAAGAGCCTTCGCGTTCGAGGTAGGCGGGCAGCAGGGCGAGGAAGCAGTACTGCTCCACCGGGCCGTAGAAAGCCTCGAAGCACCTTTCGGCGTTTTCGAGGTAAAAAACCGCCTCGCGCACCGGATGCCGGCTGTTCGTCATGCCCGTGGTGCCGCTGCTGGAAAAGACCAGCTCCGGCCGCCAGTCGCCGGTCTGTATGGTATGTGTTTTGAAAAATTGTATGGGAAGAAAGGGGATGCGCTCCAGGCTGTCCACCTCTGCGACGTCGATGCCCAGCAGGGAGATATACTCCCGGTACAATGAGTTGAAGGCCGCCTGGTGGCGGAAGAGCGCCAGGACTTGAGTTTCGAAGTTAGCTGAGGACATCATTGAACTCGTTTATCGTCGATGGGGTTTGG
>JBAQQB010000181.1:0-6982 GCA_049306275.1 Saprospiraceae bacterium
ACGATAAACGATTATAGCTTTTTGTCCACATACCTAATCACTTAAAACATGATCCGCCTCCTCTCCCTCACCCTCACCCTCATGCTCGCACTAAGTTGCGGCGTCTCGAAAAAAATCTACCAATACGACAACGCCTCCGTCATCCGCATGAGCCGCGGACCTTGCTTCGGAACCTGCCCATTCTACGACATCACTATCGACGGCACGGGTCTGGCACAGTACAAGGGCAAACGCTTCGTAGAAAAGATCGGCGATTTCACCAAGACCTTCACCCCCGAAGAGACCAACCTGCTCTTCAAACGCTTCGAAAAAGCCAATTTCTGGGACTACCAGGACGAATACACCGCCGAGGTCACCGACCTGCCCACCACCTTCATCACCTTCGAACACCAAGGCCGCTCGAAGAAGATCAAGTGCTACTTCAATACGCCCGAGCCCCTGGTTGAGCTCCTCACCGAGGTGGAGAGGTATGCGAATATGGAGGGATGGGAAAGTACAGAATGAGTTGAGAAGTTGAGAAGGTGAGGAGTGGATCTCCACTTCTCACCTCCTCACCTCCTCAACTAAATCAAATATTATTCTCATTCCCCTCCTTCAAATCCTCGTTCCTGATGGAGCGGCGGGGGCGCTGCTGCTGCCGCATGTCCATTTTGCCGAAGCGCAGGTTGAAGTTGATGCCATAGGAGCGGAAGGGGATGGAGAAATTGCTGGTTTGGGAGAAATTTTCTCCTTTCAGCTCTGTGTAGAAGTCCTTATTGCGCACGAAAGGCTCCACGATGCGGATGCCGATGGAGCCTTGTTTCTTGAAAATATCGCGGTTGAATCCGAAGGAGAAGAGCGAGAAGGTGGGGGTGATACCCTGCAAGGTCTGCCGGGGCGCGCGGAAGAAGCCGAAAGCTTCCGCTTTCCATACTTTTTTGATCGTCAGCGTACCTGCCAGGTTGCCATTGAGCAGGATGGCCTGGTTTTCGAGCGCCTGCCCGTCGACCACGCCTTCGGCGTCGTAGGTCAGGGCGTTGATGCCGCCGCGCAGGGTCAGCACTTGTTTGATGGTTGTCGAAATGAACAGATCGGCCCCAAACGACTGGTTTTGGCCGATGTTGAGGAAGTTGGTTTCCGACACCCCGGTGAGAGAATCGACTGAAAGGTAGCTTTCGATCACGTCGCGGGTGTAGCGGTAAAACACCGCCGCGTTGATGTTGAAGCCTTTGATGAAAGCGCCATAACTCAGCTCCACCTGGCTCGACAGCTCGGGTTCCAGATAGGGGTTGCCAGTGTTGACGTTGAAGGGATCGGCCACCTCCAGGAAGGGGTTGATGTAGTTGAGGCTGGGACGCTGGATCCGCTGCGTGAAGCTCAGCTTCAGGGTGGAGAAGTTCTTGAAAGTGCGCGACAGGATCACGCTGGGCAGCAGGTTGTCATAGTCGCTCTGGAAGGGAGCGATCTCCGACTCGTATTCGCCCGCGATGCGGGTGTGCTCGTAGCGCAGGCCGGCCTGGATGCCGTATTTCTCCGCAATTTTCGCGGTGAGGGAGACGTAGCCGGCGTAGACGTCCTGGTCGTAGGCGAAGACATCCGTGCCTGCCGGATTGGTGATAAACTGCATCCCCGCCCAGTCGTACACCTCGAAACGGTAGTCGCTGTCGATGCGGCGGATCACGGCTTTGGCGCCGGTTTCGAGCTTGATGGCTTTGGAGAAGGGGTGTACGTAGTCGATCTGCCCCGTGTACTCGGCGTTGAGGCCGTCATTGAGGTTCACCTCCCAGCGCGTAAGGGCGGGATCGTTGCCGTTGAGATCGACCTGGTTGATCTCGTTGTCGCGGTTGGAAAAGCTGTTGGTCACCTGGAATGCCGCGACGATCTCCCGCTCGGAGTTGGGGAAGGTGCGGCGGTAGTCGGTCGTCCAGTCAAAGCCGTTATTGAAGCGGTTGTTGATGTTGGTCCGCTCAAACGCCCGGACCAACTCATCGCTAAACGTGCCTGCGGTAGCCCCGTCAAGCCAGTTATTGAACCCGTTGTAGCGAATGTTGGAGGAGATGCTGTTAAAGGCGTTGAAGTCGTAATACCCGCTAAAAGAGCCATTGTACCCCAGCACCGTGCTGGTGGAGGAGCCTTCCTGGTTCACCACCCGGGTGAAGTTGGGTAAATAATCTTCCCGGTTGAAAGTTTGGGAAGCGAGGCGCGGCCAGGAGAAGAAGGTATTCCCGTTGCCGTTGATGCCCATGCGGCCCTTGGCCAGGCTCAGGTTGAGACCCGCGCTGTTCTGCCGCGTGCCGATCGAGCTGTTGACCGATCCGCTGAAGCCTTCTATGCTTTTCTTTTTGGTAATGATATTGATGATGCCCGCGCTGCCTTCGGCGTCATACCTCGCCCCCGGCGTGGTGATGACCTCCACCGACTTGATCTGGTCGGCCGGGATGGTCTTGAGCGCGTCGGCGATACTGGCTGCGAAAATGCCCGAGGGGCGTCCGTTAATCAGTATCTGCACATTGGAAGAGCCTCTCAGCGAAACGTTGCCGTCGAGGTCGACCGACAGGAGGGGCACTCTTCGCAGCACCTCTGCTGCGTCGCCCCCGGCGGTACTGACGTCCTTTTCAGCGTTGTAAACGATCTTGTCGATCTTGTTCTCCACCAGTGCTGCCTCACCTGTTACAGTCACTTCCGTCAGTTGAATATTTTCCGAAGCAAGAAGTATCTGCCCCAGGTCTGCATCGGGCTTTTCCAGCGTCAGGGCCACTGCGGGAATGATGCGCGTGGCATACCCCAGGAAGGTAATCCGCACCGTATAGCTGCCATTGGAAATGTCGTTGAGCCTGAACTGCCCTTTTTCATTGGTGATATCGCCGGTGATCTGCTTCTCGCCTTTAGCGTCGAGCAGTTCAATCGTAGCAAACTCCACCGGCGTGCCCTGCACCGAATCGACCACCATACCGGTGACGCGGCCTTTGATCGAGGGGCCCTGTTTGCCCTGGGCAAAGGGCGGCTGCGCAAAAAGCTGAATAGCAGGAAGCAGCAGCAGGAGTAGCAAAATCCTTTTCATGGGTGATAATTGGGTGTGTTCTATTGTCATTGAAATGTAAGGATGCAAGGAATAGAATGTTTCAGGGGAGAAAAAGTTTTTGGGCAGTGTCTATATTTCGAAACGGCGCCTCATTTGTGGCTGATAACCAAAGAGATATCGAGGTGACACCTCGCTTGTCGCTGATAATCAAGGAGAAAGGAGGTGACACCTCGCATAGTGCTGGTTATCAGCCACAAACGAGGTGTCACCTCGGAAATTTGCACAGAAATACCCATTTCAGGGTATATCCCATTCACTTTTTTACCCTATTTTTGCCTGTGGAAGCTAGAAAGCACCTCCATGCTTTCCCGCAAAATGTCCAAAAACTGATTATCCCATGAAACAACCGGTTTACACAACCAGCCTGTTTACCCGTTCCGGGTATCGACGTTTCCAATTATTGATCTAGCGGCTTTCTCCTGAAGGAATACCTCCTTCGGGCTCTCGCATTTACGCGGAAACGTAACCTTAGGCCAAAAAAAATTCAGGGATCTCAGCTTTTGAAAAAGAATTGATTTTTCCGGTGACGGTGGGGTAGATGTCACCGGAGCTCCCAAACATTATTAGTTGAAGGGACTAATAATACCTTGAAAGCCCGGGATGGTGAGAAAACTAACCATCCGTAAAGGCCGACAAGCGTTGTTGGGGGCTCCCTTTTTTACTCCACCTCCACCGCCTTTTTCATAGCATAGTCAAATACTCCGTGAAGCTGGGCTGTCCCATAGGTGAGAAACTGGGGACAGCCCTTTGTTTTTTAAGTTTAGAAGTTTATAAGGGTATAAGTTTAAACTTCTAACCTTATAAACTTCTAAACTTTTCAATGGCACTTAAAATAATCAAACGGCTCCAAACAATCCTGGCACTGGTATAAGGCCTTGCAGGCCGTTGAACCAAACTGGCTCAGGAGCTTGCTGTGCGTCGAGCCGCAGCGGGGACAAGGCACTACCTTTTCATCACTGAATAATGCGCTCTTGTCGCTGGTCTCCTCCACTGGCGGGGCGATGCCGTAAGCCTCCAGCTTGCGCCGCCCGGCTTCCGACAACCACCTGGTCGTCCAGGCTGGGGAGAGGACGGTGGTGACCTTCACAGGACCAAATCCCGCGTTTTCTACCGTGGCCCTGATCTCCATCTCGATGGTGTTCATGGCCGGGCAGCCGGAATAGGTCGGGGTGATCACGATCTCCACGCCTCCCTCGGGCATGACTTTTACTTCCCGCACTACGCCCATGTCGACCACCGTCAGCACGGGGATCTCCGGGTCGGTGACCGTTTCGAGCAGGGTCCAAATATCGTTTTGCAAATTGGCTGTTTTCATGCTGTTGTAACAAAAAAAGCTGCCGGGTGTTGCCCTCAGGCCTTATCTTCCGCCTTGACCACGTAGGTCTGGCGCACCATCAGCAGGAATGATTTGGCAAATGCGGGCAAGTTGTCGAACTCGAGCTGGCCCGTCGGCGAATTCATATCGGGGTAGGTCTTTTCATAGCGGTCCTCGATCTGCCGGATCGCCCGCACAATGGCCTTTTTGTCAAATTGCCCGGTCGCAGTGTCGTAATAGGCAGGGGAGAAGCCCAGATCGCGGAAATAATCGCTCTCCACCACCTGGAAATACAACAGGAACAGATCCCGCACCGGCTGCGGCACGGCGTAGTTGAACAGGCAAAAACCCACGATGTAACCCGGCACGGCCATCGCCACGTCCTGGTAGTTGTTCTCCGCATACCAGTCCATATTCATCAATTCCCCGTCGATGAAGGCGACGACCTTGTCGTGGTTCACAGGGGCCGTGATGCCGAAAGTGGCCGGCGTCTGGTACATCTCCTTGAAAAAGTCTTCCTTCGAACGGTCGAGCAGTTTCTGGAACTCCTTGCGCAGCAGATGCGATTTCTGGATGGCGTTCTTGTCGTCTTTCGCGAAAAACAACCTGTGTATGCGCTCCAGCACTTCCATCATGTGGCCCTCGGGCCTGGTCAGGAAGTCGAGCTTGTAGCACAGGTACAGCAGCATATAGGCGATCGAGCCCGGGTATTGCTTCGGGTCGGGCTTGCCGGCGTCGAGCATGGCAAACACTTTTTTGATCTCCGCCTGAATGTACTGATACTTGACCTCCTTCTCCGCCTCGGGCAAATCCCGGAGATGCTCTATCTCCAGCGGCTTCAGGGTCGAGAATTCGTCGAGCAGCAGGTCGTCCTGCTTGTCGGCGTTGGTGGCCAGTTCCTTGAGGCCGTAGTAGATCTTGTAAGGCGAAGCGTCGAGCGAGTAGGTATCGAAAACGATGGAGATGTTGTTCTCGGGGTCGAGGGCGAAACGCGCGTATTTCAACTCGTAGTTCTGGTCGACCAGGCGGCGCAGGAACCCGATGTTCATCGACTCGGTGCGGGCCACCCTCGCCTCTGCCTTGAAATGTTCAGGGTCGGCAAAGCCCATCACTTTATTGGAACCCTGAAAAAGCGTGAACACGATCCTGTTCTCCTTTTCTTCAAATACTACATTGCCCTCCCTCTCGTCTTTGAGGTATTGGAAAAAGGTGCGGTAAGACTCCATGTATTCCTGCCGCTCAAATGCCTGCAGTGATTTTTCCCAGAAAGCATACTGCTCCGGCTGCTTGTAAGAATCGCTGTAACGCCCGAACCGCACGGGCAGGTTCTGGTTCTCCGGTTCGCGCTTTCCAAATAGTTTCTCCAGTAGACTCATATCCTTTGGCTTGTATGAGGGTATCGTGTGTCCAAATGTACTATTTTTGAATGATGATATTCCGTACAGAGCTAAAAAACTGGGAGGCCGGCCTGACCCTCTCCCACGACAACGCCATCGTGTGCATGGGCTCCTGCTTCGCAGAGCATATGGGCGCGCGGTTGCAGGAACGCAAATTCCAAACCCTGCTCAACCCTGCCGGTATCGTCTACAACCCGGTCTCTCTCGCCGCGACGCTGGAGTGGATGGCCTCCGGACGCCGTTTCTCAGACGCCGACGTGTTTGAATGGAACGGGCAGTGGAACAGCTTCCACCACCACAGCCGTTATTCCGCCCTCTCGCGGGAAGCCCTGCTCAATGCGATCAACGCGGCTATGGCCGAAGCTTCTTTATTTTTCGAAAAAACCTCCCGCTTGCTCCTCACCCTCGGCACAGCCCTGGTCTACGAACACCGTGAGATGGGCGGGGTGGTAGCCAATTGCCACAAGCTCCCCGCAGCCGCCTTCACCCGCCGCAGGCTCAGCGTCGAAGAAGTGACCGTATGCCTGGCGCCGGTTCTATCTCTTTGGAAAGAACGCCTCCCCGCACTCGAAGTCATCATCTCCGTCAGCCCCGTGCGGCACCTGCGGGAGGGTATGATCGACAACCAGCGCAGCAAAGCCACCCTGGTTCTCGCCGCCGCGCAACTGTCCGATCAGCTGCCCTTCGTGCACTACTTCCCCGCTTACGAACTGCTGCTCGACGATCTCCGCGACTACCGCTTCTACGCCGAAGACCTCCTCCACCCCAGCGCCCAGGCGGTGGAGTATATCTGGGAGTTCTTCTCCCGCCACTATTTCTCCGACCCCACCCGCCGCCTTATTGCTGAAATAGAAGATGTGCTGCGGGCGGCCCGCCACAGGCCCTTTCAGCCCGATTCCGCCGCGCATCAGGCCTTCCGGCAAAAACAACTCGACCGCATCGCCGCCCTGGAAAAAGCCCTGCCCCTGTCGGATTGGAGGGAGGAGAAGGAAGTTTATGGCGTAAAATAAATCGTTCAGAATGCTTTAGGGATGTTCAGTTTTTATGGAACCAAAGACAATTAATTCCAGTGGAGTCGAAGTACTTTCAAAATCCGCGTTGCTTGCATCCGCGTCATCCGCGTGCCTTAGTCGTGTATATGATGATGGCACGCGGATTTTACGGATGCAAGCAACGCGGATTCAACTTATTTTATGAAATCAACCATTT
>JBAQQB010000182.1:0-27446 GCA_049306275.1 Saprospiraceae bacterium
ATCAAGTGCCTCACACGCCCCCAATCCATACCGCCGTACCACCTCCTCCAGCAAATAATCCCTTACCACCAGCAGCAGCCGGCATTTCCCTTCCTCCTCCTGAAAACGCCGGATCACCTGCCCCGCGGCGGGCTCGAAACCCTGCCCGGCGAGCTCCAGTTTGCCGATCTCGTCGATGACCAGCCAGTCGAGACCGGCCTGGCTGTCGGCCAGCAGGGTCTGCCGCCCCAGCTCAAAGGCAGAGGCGTAGAAGCGGAATTTCCCGACAACCACCAAATCCCCCTCCTCCTCATGCGCCTGGAAATGCCGAAGCTGCCGGTCGCGAAGGGTGTACAAACGCCTCAGGCCTTCGACATCGGGACTGAGGAAGCCGCCGATGCGGCCGCGTTCAGCCGCCCACCGCATCAGGGCGGTGGTCTTGCCCGATTGCACGGCGCCGGTGAGTATATAGATTCGGGAAGTCAAGTTAAACGTGAGGTTTGAGTTTTGCTGAATGGTTCCACTTTCCGTCCCAGCGGCGTCTCCCGTCAGAGGACGCTGCGTCAGCTCACCACGACTTGGCATCAGGCTGTCGCAGCGTCCTCTGCGAGAGACGCCGCTCAAACCTAAATTCCAGCTTTGGAGCATCCGGGCGTAGTGCCGAAGTCCCCTTCGGCACATGTCCAAACGAGCCGGAGGTGTAAGGGAAATGCGGAACATTCTCCGCACCCGGACGATAGGTGCCGAAGAGGACTTCGGCACTACATTTTTCCATATCGGGAAGTTATTCTCAGAACGATCCTTATTCCGAATCGGAAAGTAATTTAAGCAAAAATCCTCAATGGTTTTTCTTCGAAAAAAGAAGGGCATACGTCACTACCCTGACGGCCAGTTCCCTGCCCCTTTTCCAACCCTTCAAATCGCGGGTCTCCTCCCAGGCCGTGCGGGCCAGGTGGCGGAAAACGGGCATCAGGTCGAGCGCCGCGGCTACCTCCTCGTGGTAGGCCGACTCGCGTTTTTTCAAAAAGCGCTTCAACAGGCCCATCAGCACAGGGCCGATCAGGAAATACCAGATGGCGATGAGGCCAAAGACCCGTACCAATATCCAGACGGGCGATACGTCCTGCACCGCCCCGGGAAGGGCTGCCGAGGCGATCAGTAGGGCAGCAAGCAACCACCACAGGGGGCGTTTCCACCAGGCGCGCTTCTTGCGGCGGGGGGATTGGGGATCTTCAGGCGTTGCTTCCTCCGGCGGACTGAGCCGTTGCGCGGCGGCGTATATCTCCGCAGGCAGTCTCCCTGCGAGCCAGCCGACCAGCAGGCCGGCGAGGAAATACCCTCCTACATAAGCCCCCGCAATCCAGTACGCCCCGCCGGCGCCGGCGCCTTCGGCCAGCACGCCCAGCTTTTGCAACACGCTGTCGATGAAAGCGTCGAGCGATTTCCAAAGCGGCATGCCGAAGAGCAGGGTCATGACCAGCAGTTTCTGCACCGCCGATTCGACCAGGGCCAGCATGCCCAGGAGCAGGGCGGCCAGGCGGAACGAGGGAAGCACCGAAAAGAGGGCCGCCCCCAGCAGTCCCTGAAAAGCCACCGCCACATAGGCGGTCAACGGAGAATGCGGGCTGGCCATGGCCTTGATGATCAGCACGACGGTCAGCGCCCGAAGTATCGCCGGACCCGGTTTTTCCGCCACATAGCCGATCAGGGAGATGAGCAGCACGGCCGTGCCGCCCACGACCACCCCTGTAAACGGGCTTTTGAACAGGTGCATCAGTCCGCCCAGCCCCGCTTCATTCAAGGCCCACAGCGCCGTGAGGCGGATCAGGATGGTCCGCTCGCCGCCGAATTGGGAGATCGCGGGGTGGGTAGTTTTCATCGGATGGTTCTATTTTCGTTTATCGTCGATCGTTTATCGTTTACGTAAACGATCGACGATAAACGCTTCAAGCGTTTTGTTTAGAAATACAAATCTTCCTGGCGCAATACCTGAACAGGTGGTAGCCCGAACCTCCTTCCGCCACCACCCTGAACAACAGCTCCGGGTCGGTCACCCGCGTGGCGCCGATATGGCTGACGCCATTCTCAAACAACACATCCGGCAGGAGGCTGGCGGAAGGGCCGGTCACGATCACCTGCGCCTTCGGCGAAACAGCCCCCAGCAGGTCGTCGAAGGTGCGGTTGACCAGCGAAAAACCGGTAATCGCCACGGCGCCGGCTTCGGGAAGCACCCGGCCGTAGTCGGCGGCGGGCACGAAAAAGCGGCGGTGTTTTTCCTGCAGGGCCTGCTCGTTGAGCTCCAGCACCTGAAGCTGGTGTGGGGAATCCGCCAGACGGTTGATGTAGGTCTGGAAAGCGCCTATCAGCACCACTTTGCGGGGCTCGCTCAGGTCGAGCAGGTCGAAGGGGTCGGTATCTTCCTGCACCTGGTAGCGGGCATCCTGCAGCAAAGAGGAAGAAATGGCGTTGAGCGCCGCGATGCGGAGGGTGTTGATCACGCCCCGGGTACGGGTCGTTTCCAGCAGTTCCAGCACGCTCCTCCCCCTGATCTGGTTGGGACTGAAATCGCCGAAATCGCGCTTGTCTTTGTCGCAGCTTTGCTGTTCTTCATACACCGTGCTGGCCATGCCACTGCTGCCGTCGGAAAGCCTGATGGCGGAGAGGAAGAGGCCGACCCGCACGTCTTCGATTTGCAGGGATGCGATGCGATTGGCGTGGTGGTTTTTAAGGAAGGCGATGGTCTGGTCGAGAATGGAAGCCATGAGAATTTAACTTTTTTAACCAAACATCCGCTTCATCCCCGCCTTATACAACTCCACCGCCACCCGCTCGGTCGTCGCCAGGCAGCCGTAGCGCAGGGACTCCAGCATGGGGAGGACATGATCCAGAAAGGCCTGTACCTTGGCTTCCTCATCGATGATCTCGATGACCACAGGCACTTTCTCCCCCATTTCCCAAAATTTTTGAGAATGGAGGACCGAGCTGGCGCCGTAGCCAAGTATTCCCCTCAGCACGGTAGCGCCCGCCAGACCGGACTCCTTGGCCCTTCTGACGATGGCTTCGTAGAGAAGTTCGTGCTCCAGCTTGTCGGTCGAACTGATGAAGATGCGCAGCAGCAGGGCGTCGGACCGGTTTTCCATGTCAGATCATTTTGATGAGGGTTCTCCCCAAATATACCGCGAAAAGGCCGAGGGTGAAACTCAAGCCCGTGTAGGCGAAAAAGCGCAGCCACTCCCTGTCCTGCATCAGGATGAAGGCGTCGAGCGACAGGGAGGAAAAAGTCGTGAACCCGCCGCACAGCCCCACCGTGAGGAACACCCGCCATTCGGGCGAGATGAAATCGCCTTTCTCCGAAAGTCCAAACAGGATGCCAATCAGCAGGCTGCCCAGGATATTGACCGCGAAGGTGCCCCAGGGGAAGACCGTGTCGTGATACACCTGTACATACCGCCCCACGGCAAAGCGCAGCGCCGTGCCGATGAAGCCGCCCAGGCCGGCTATGAGGAGGGATTTGAGCATTATTCAACCAGACACCCGGGAAGCATTTTCAAAAACGGGAGGCATTTGCCGTAATCCAATTCATAAAAATTAACCCCCAGATTGATGTTTATATAGTAATCTTCAATATTTTCCTTGTAATATTTTTCCGATTGCATCTTCCATGCCCGGCTGTTGATCTTCTCCGAAAGGAACCATTTTTCCAACAACCTTGCCGAGCGGCCGTTGCCGTCCCAGAATGGATGGATGTGGGCAAAGACCAGGTGGATCAGGGAGGCATGGTAAAAAATCTGCTCGATGGGCATTTCGGTCTCCACCAGGGTATGGACGTCTTCGAAAAATTGCTTCATCTCCCTGGGCACATAATCGGGTTCGACAGCCAGGTAGACCAGGCCGTACTGGTCGAAAACGCCCATCCGCTCGGTTCGGTACCGGCCTCTTTTGTCTTTGATGAGCAGGTTTTTGGAAAAGATGCCGTGGGCCTTGAGCAGATTGGCTTCTGTCAGCTTCTCTGACTGGGCAAACTCGTAGGCGGCAACGAGGTCTTGTATTTCTTCGATTTCCTTGCCGGGTTTGAATTTTTTGCCAGCCAGCATCGAGTTCATGAAGGAGTTGAGGTCGACGGAATTGCCTTCGATATTGGAGGAGTACACCGCAGAGGCCCGGGTGTTATACCCCAGGTCGATCTTCGGTGAGGAAAAATCGAAACGCCCGTAATTTTCAAGCAATTGCGAGCCGGTTTCCTCCCGATATCGGTCCAGATATGCAGTGTCGGTCACTCGCATAGGCTATCCTTCATGTTTCACCTTAAAGCCTTTCACCATCCAGTTTTTCGCCAGGATGAGGGCGATGGGGCTGATCATGGCGATGCCGCCGTAGATGAGCCACATTTCTTCGGTGTTGAGCTGGTCGATGGGCGTGTCGTCGGGGCAGTAATTCATCAGGAACCAGCCGGCGTAGAGGCTGGTGACGACCTTGGTGAGGAACCAGGGGAACTGGCCCAGGCCCATGTAGATACCGGTCATGTCCTTCGGGGCGATCTCTGCGACCCACTGAAGGAAGCGCGGCTGCCACATAGCCTCGCCGATGGTCATCACCACGATGAAGGCGAAAAGAGTGGCCACATGCGGGCCGGGCACGAGCAGGAAGGGCGAAATGCCCATGACCAGGGTGCCGAGGATCATCATCAGGTAGGTGTCTTTCTTTGCGGTATAGGCGGCCACGATGGGCGTGAGTATGAAAATGAGCAGTGGGTTGAAGTTGACGAAAAACTCGAAATTGTCCTGCACCACGCCGGTGAAGGCTCGTTCGCAGTATTGCGGAATGGTGAGCCAGTTGTGCGCGAAAAGGGTCTGCACCGGTATCAGGATGAAGATGAAGAACATGAAGCGGGTATCGCGCAGGGGAAAGTTGCGGATGTAGTGGGCGAGCTGCTCTTTGAGCGGCTTCTTCTCCTCTTCCACGGCAATGTCTTCCTGATTGCCGCTTTCGCGCTCGGCGTCGGCGATGGCCTTTTTGGTGAGCAGCACCGTCACCACCGCGATGCCGATGACGGTCAGGATGGCGTAGAACCAGAACACCCCGGTGATGTCGTATTGTTTGCGGATGACCGGAGAGACCAGGCCGGGCATGAAGGCGCCGAGGTTCATCAGGGCGTAAAGCATGGCGTAGCCCATGGCCGAGGTTTCCTTGGTGGTGAATTTCCGCACGGCGGTGTAGGCTGCGGGCTGGTAAATGCCGCTGCCCAGGATCAGCCAGAAGATGCCGAACATGGCCATCAGGTGGGTGGGCGACCAGATGCCTTCTCCGTCTGTGATGCCGGGACCGGCGGCGATGACGCCTCTGCCCACCAGCATGAACACCAGCGCCAGCAAGAGCGCACGGCGCACGCCTACCAGATCGACCGTTGCGCCCAGGATGAGCATGGCCAGGGTGATGCCCGCGGTGAGCACGCCCACCATCTGGTCGGCCAGGATGTCGTTGAGGCCGACATACTCGTTGAAATACATGGCCAGCAGACTCAGCATGCCGAAATAGGCGAAGCCCTCCAGGAAATAGGAGATATTGATGCCCCACAGCGCCTGCGAGGCTTTGAACAGGTTGAGGAAGGGGTCCGTGATTTCCCGGAGAATGGACTTGAATTTGCCGGGTTCGGGCTTGCCGTTGGTCTGCTGGCTCATGTTGGTTCGTTTAATGCGTTGTTATTTCTTCTTCTTCACCGGCTTCTTCCAGGAAGCCATCGTCTCGCCGTCGAGATCGAAGACAAGATAGAGTTTTTCCGGCTTTGTCTTGAAGGTACGGTAGGTTTCATACAGACAATCGATGCTGTAGTTGTTCTCGATCGTGTGCTCTTCCCAGACGCCTTCATACAAGGCCAGGTTAACGACCCGCAGGTCGTGCTGCCCCGTGGGGACATTGACGGTAAAAGAGCCGTCTTTGCTCTGGGGAGCTACTCCCGACTCTCCGAGCAACTCGCCATCGACGTAGACCTGGGTCTTGCAGTCATGGTCGTAGCCTTCCTCGATACCCATGAACTTGAAATGGACCGTCAGTTTTGAGGTTTGGGAAAAGCCGGCGAAGGCCAGCAGGAGAAAAAGGGGAAAGACTAGCAGTTTTTTCATAGATGCAGGTGGTTTAATGGATAATGCTTGCGAATGTAGCGGAGATTTTGCGAATTTCAAAGATGACGAAAGTCATTTGAAATCAGTTGAAAAGAGCACAACTTTCCATGCAGGAAACATGAACGTTTATCGTCGATCGTTTTTCGTTTACGTAAACGATAAACGATCGACGATAAACGTAACAAACACATCACTTTCACGCAATTAACCAACACCTGAATGACCTTCCCGGAAAAACTCAAACTGATCTCCCACGTGCTGTATTGGCGGCTGACGTGGTCGAGGCACGACATGGATTTCAAACCCAAAGGTCCCGTTTCCAAAAAATTCATTTCCGCAAGGGAGGCGGCGGCCCTCTTCCCCGACGGCGCCACCGTGTTTTCCAGCGGCATCGCGGGCAATGCGCGGTGCACCACCTTTTATTTCGCCTTGCGCAACCGCTTTCAAAGCGGCGGCCACCCCAAAGATCTAACCTGGATCAACTGCGGCGGACAGGGCTCGCGCGGGCGCGTGCCTGGCACGATGGAAGAATTGGGGCTCCCCGGCCTGGTGAAGATGTACCTCACCGCCCACCTCGAAACGACCAAGGCCCAGCTGAAGCTCGGGCAAGCCGGGCAGATTGAACTGCAAACCCTTCCGCAGGGCGTTATTTCCCTGCTGCTGGAAGAGCAGGGCAAAGGCAATCATTCGCTGGTATCGAAAGTGGGCTTGGGTTCTTTCCTCGATCCGCGCACCGGCAGGGGCTCCGGCGTCACGCAGCCGTCATCGGCCTCTTTTGTGGAAGCCGAAGGCGACGCCCTGCGCTACACCATGCCCCCCGTCGGCATCGCGCTGATGAACGTGCCGTATGCCGATGAAGAGGGCAACCTGTATTTCAAAAACGCGGCCACCATCACCGAGAACATGCAGTCGATCAGGGCGGCGCGGAAAAACGGAGGACTGGTGATGGCCACCGTCAGCGGCATCATCCCAAAATCTCCCGGCGAGATCGGCATCCCGGCTTCGGACGTCGACTACATCGTGGTCAACCGCTACAACGAGCAGGTGGGAAGCGTGCTGCAGCGATACTACTGGCCGATGTTCACGCCGGAGGCGAAGTCCGACCGCACGAAGGACGTGCAGAAGCTCCGCTTTATCAACCGCATGCTCAAGATCACGCCGGTGCGCAGCGAGCTCGACCAGGTCATGGGACGCATGGCCGCTACGCTGCTCGTGCGCGAGACGCCCAAGAACGGCATGGTCAATATCGGCATCGGTTTCCCCGAGGAGGTTGCGCGCTTGCTGGTTGAAAACGGCGTGGAAGACGACTACCTCTTCACCACCGAGGCCGGCTCATATGGCGGACTGCCCGCGCCCGGCATCTTTTTCGGCGCGGCGGTACAGCCCCGGCATCTGGAGCCTTCCAGCGTCATGTTCAAGCGCTACCAGACCGACCTGGCTACGGCGGTGCTGGGTTTCCTGCAAGTCGACAGCGAGGGCAACGTCAACGTGTCGAAGCGCGGACCGAAGATTACGGACTACGTCGGCCCGGGCGGATTTCCCGACATCGTCAGCGGCGCCCACACGATCATTTTTATCGGAAAATGGAGTCCCGACGCCCAATTTGAGGTGAAGGAGAACGAAGTGCGGCTGCTCAAGCCCGGCGCGCCGAAGTTCCTGGAGCAGGTGGATGAGATCACATTCAACGGCCGCGAGGGCTTGAAGGCGGGCAAGCACATCTACTACGTCACCAACGTCGGGGTATTTCAGCTGCTGCCCGAGGGGCTCACGCTGCGGGCAGTCTTCCCCGGCATCGACATAGAGCGCGACATCCTGGGCCAGGCCAAAGCCCGGATCATCGTGCCCCCGCCCGATTCGATCGAATGGATCGACGGGGGGATTGTCAGTGGGAAAGGGTTCCGGCTGGAGCATGCGATTGCGGAGATGAGGGCGCCTACGGTTTGAGGCTGCCCAAACCTCCATCCACTCCAAACACTTGCCCCGTGACGAAGCCCGACTGCTCGCCGAGCAGGAAGGCGGCCAGGGTGGCTACTTCCGCGGGATCGCCGTAGCGGTTGAGGGGGTGGCGTTTGGCGGAAGCCTCGCGTTTCTCCTCCGTGCCGAGCAGGGCCGCGGCCAGCGGCGTGTCCGTCAGCGAAGGCGCGATAGCGTTGACGCGGATGCCTGCGCCTGCCAACTCGGCCGCCAGACTGCGGGTCAGTCCTTCGATACCGGCCTTGCTCACCGCGATGCTGGCGTGGAAGGACATGCCCACCTTCGCCGCCACCGTGCTGAACAGCACCACCGACGCGCCGTTTGCTTTTTTCAGATTGGGCAGCACATGCTGGATCACCCGCACGGCGCCGAGCACGTTTTGGCGGAAGTCGGCCAGGAAGTCCTCTTCCTTCAGGCGGTTGAAAGGTTTGAGGTTGATAGAGCCCGGGCAGTAGACCAGACCGTGGATGACTTCGGGCAGGTTGCTCAGGGCATAGAGATTGCCCGCGGCAGCGTCCAGTTGGTAGAAAGTGGTATTCAGGCGCGAGAGTTCTTCGGTCGGGTTTCGGGAAACTGTGATGAGGTGGTGCTTTCCGCTCAGCAGTTCCGCTGTTTTCAGTCCGATGCCCTTGCCTGCGCCGATGATGAGGATATTTTTCATAAAAAGAGTGATTGAAAAATTGCTCTGTGGTAATCAACAAACTGTTTTTCCTTTTCGCTTCCACGTTGTCTATGGAAGCCATGGAGGCTAGAACAGCGGCGGGGGGGAAAGGTTTGCAAAGCCCGAGGTGACACCTCGTACATAGCTGAAAATCAGGAAACTAGGAGGTGTCACCTCGTACATGGCTGAAAATCAGGAAACTAGGAGGTGTCACCTCGGGAAGGTTACGGCAAACTAAACTGCTTAAGCCAATCCCACTGCCGCTCGGCTGCCTTCATCCAGTGGTTGTTGCCGTTGGGATAGAAGTGCCCTAATCCTTTCACAAAAATAAAATGGAAAGAGACGTTGGGATCGCCATCGAGCGAAGGATAAGTGGCGATGACGGCCGTAGAGGTATCGCCACTGATCGTGAAGTTGGGACTCAGACCGAACGTCTTCACGTGCGTACCCGCAGCCCTGCCGGGCAGGAAATCAGGGTTGAGGAGGATGGTATCCAGCTTTGATAGCGGAATCTCCTCCGCATCGACGCCTGCGCCCTGGTCTTTGTTGCCGAGCTGGAAAGCAGTAGGAATTCGCCGGAGCGGGGCCCAGGTGGTATCCGTGTAAAAAGAACCTGCATTTTCCACCACGGCAGCGAGCACGTCGCTCATCATCACAGAGCAGATGGCGGCCATTTGCCCGCCGTTGGAGAAACCGGCAAGGTAAATACGCTTTTCATCCACATTATATTTGGCCGAAAGCTCAGAAATGATTTTTCTAAAAAATTTAAAATCGTCGCGCGGCGTTTCCCCCGGACAGAACTGCC
Organism: Saprospiraceae bacterium; assembly: GCA_049306275.1. Taxonomy (GTDB): domain Bacteria; phylum Bacteroidota; class Bacteroidia; order Chitinophagales; family Saprospiraceae; genus JADJTT01. The sequence continues at coordinate 9,539 of JBAQQB010000182.1, forward strand.
ACTCGGCCGGTTGGGAATTCCATTTCGTGGTGTTCTTCTGCTCCCCTTCATCGATGATGCAATACCGCCAGGAGGAGGGGAACACCGTCAGGATGTTTTCGACCTCTCCCAGTTCCTTCCAGCCGGAGATGTTGTAGAATTTCTCGCCGTCGCCGCTGGTGCCGTGCAGCATGAAGACCACGGGTACGGGGGTGCTGCCGTCATAGATCTGGGGTACGTGGAGGTAGTACTCCCGTTCATCCCCGTCGACAGTCGTAGTGACGCGGTGTTTTCCATACTGGATCAAATCGGGGTTGTCCTTTTTGCAGGACGCGGCGGCGATTAGCAGCAAGGCTGCCAGTGCGATAATGGGTGTTGTTTTCATGATTCGGTGACTTTTGGTGAAAAAAGGATAATGCTCTATCAGATTTCTAAAATAGAGCTTTTTTCAGGAAATTTCGTCAATAGGTAACCGCGACGCCGGCTCCGAACCCCATATCGCTGTCGTAATGCGCTGAGGCCGAGAGATATTTGGTCAGGATGTATCTTCCTCCCAGGCTGTACTCCAGGTCCGAATTCACAGCTCCCCATAAACGAAGCCGGTTGGAAAGGGGAATGTCGTCGCGCCTGAGTTCAACCCGGAGGTTGCCTGTATGGTCTGCCCTCAGGTCAGCTACCAGGAACAGTGGCAAGGTGTATTGAAAACCCACGCAGAATACCCCTCTGCTGTCTTTTGAATTGGTTTGTCCGAACAGGTTCTTTCCCGGCTCTCCGGCCTGGCGGGAACGCCAATCCCATCCGGCGTAAACCAGCGCAAATTGGTTTCGGCCAAGGAAACGGCCAAAATGACTTTCTGTTTCATACCCCGAACGGTCGTTCAGGCCAAGCCTCCACTCGGCCTGCAACAGCCAGCGGGTATTCATCAGGGAAACCTCGCCGTCGCTGCCGTTGCTCTCCAGTCCGATATCCGCGCCGAGGTAAAACCTGCGGTCGTCGGCATAGACCTTCCGCAAATCGGCCTGCGGGTTTTCGGGGGAATTCTCATAGGAAAATATCCGCCCCATTCCAGCCATCATGTGGTAGAGGATGTGGCAGTGGAAGTACCAGTCGCCGTATTCCTCCGACGCATTAAACTCAATAGTATCGGTCTCCATCGGCATGATGTCGAGCACGTTTTTCAGGGGGGCAAAGTCGCCCTGTCCGTTGACCACCCTGAAAAAGTGGCCGTGCAGGTGCATCGGGTGCCGCATCATGGATTGGTTGGTCAGGATGATCCGGATATTCTCTCCTTTTTTGATCAATATCTTGTCGCTTTCAGAAATGGTCCGGTTGTCCAGTGTCCACACATAGCGGTTCATGTTGCCGGTCAACTCAAAATGCAGGGTGCGGAGGGGTCCCTCGGGCAGGGCGGTGCTGAGGGGCGATTTGAGCATGCTGTAGTTCAAGGTTACGGTTTTCATAGAATGATGCTGGTGATGGTCATGCTGTCCTCCCTTCATTTCCGGATACATCACGGCGTTCATATCCATGGTTTGCAGGCTCATGTTCATGCCCATGTCGTCCATGCGGCCGTCAAGGGTCATCATGCCGTTCATCATTTTCATGCCTTCGAAATAATCGAGCAGGGGGAGGGCGGAGGCGGTGATTTTCTCTCCTTCCCCCAACCAAAGAGACGCCGATCCGGTACGGTCTTCGGCCGTGGCGAGGAATTCAGCGGAGCGGCCGTCTTCAGGTACGGTGACCAGCACGTCGTAGATCTCCGATACGCCGATGATCAGCCGGTCGACCTCCACGGGCTCGACGTCCATGCCGTCGGAAGCCACCACAGTGATCTTTCCTGCGGACCAGGTGAGCCAGAAATAAGAAGAAGAACTTCCGTTGATCACCCGTAGCCTGACCTGATCACCGGGCTGGTAATCCGGCCGCTCCTGCGATGGTTCGCCATTCACCAAAAACCCTTCGTAGTAGACATCGCTGACATCCATGGCGTGCATGCGCTTCCACTCGTTGGCCAGTTTGGTGCCGAAATGGCCTTTCAACAACGCTTCTCCATAGCTTTGCACCGACTTTTTCTTAATCATGTACCAGTCAGTGGCGTAGTGCAGCGAGCGCTCGATCTGGTGCGGGTTTTCATCGCTCCAGTCGCTGAGCAAAACCACTTCTTCGTTTACAGGCCTTTGGTCTTTTTTGTAAATGACAATAGCGCCATACATCCCGACCTGCTCCTGCAACATGGTGTGCGAATGGTACCAATACGTGCCGTTTTGCCGGATCACGAATTGGTAAGTATGCGTGGTATGAGGCCGAATAGGAGCCGTAGTGAGATACGGCACCCCATCCTGCTCGTTTGGGAGCAGCAACCCGTGCCAGTGAATCGAGGTCTCGTGATGCATCTGGTTGTGCACCCGGATCACAGCCGTGTCGCCCTCAGTGAAATAAAGGGTCGGCATGGGTATCTGGCCGTTTACCGCAATGGCTTTCCGGTCTTTTCCGGTGAGGTTGACGACAGTGTCTTTGACAAAAAGGTCGTATTCTACCAGTTGCCGGGCCTGTATTGTCAGGCACGTCAGGAGAAAAGCGAACAGCAAGAATATACGAGTCATGGTTTTCTTTTTGTGATGAATTAATTTTTCCATTTGAGTCGCAAGCTGTTGCTCACTACGCTGACACTGCTCAAGGCCATGGCGGCGCCTGCGATCATCGGGTTGAGGAGGAAGCCGGTGAAGGGGTAGAGCACGCCGGCGGCTACGGGGATACCGATCAGGTTGTAGATGAATGCCCAGAAAAGGTTTTGGCGGATTGCCGCGACGGTTTGTTTTGATAAACGGATTGCATCCGGGATTTTGTTCAGATCGGAAGAAATGATGGTCATTTTGGCCACATCCATAGCGATATCGCTTCCCTTGCCCATGGCGATGCTCACATCAGCCTGCGCCAAGGCGGTGCTGTCGTTGATCCCGTCGCCCACCATCGCCACCGTTTTTCCGGTTGTCTGGAGGTCCTTGATGAAGGAGGCCTTTTGGTGGGGCAACACCTCGGCGTGGTAGTGGTGAATTCCGGTTTCGCCTGCGATGGCTTTGGCGGTAGCCTCGTTGTCGCCGGTAAGCATATACACTTCGATGCCCATGTTCTGCAACACTTTGATTGCATCCTTTGAGGATTCCTTGATTTTGTCTGCTACTCCGATTACGGCCAGGACTTGATGTTCATCGGCAAACCAGATGGCCGTTTTCGATTCCCGGGTGAAGGCGCGGGCGCGATCGGCCAGCGGGCCTTCCGTTGGCACGCCGTTTTCCACCAATAAGCGCTGGTTGCCCGCGAAGTAGGTTTTCCCTCCGATCACGGCCCTGGCGCCTTTCCCGGTGATGCTTTCAAATCCGGAAACCGGGAGGGGGGAAAGGCCTTCGTAGTGTTTGACCACGGCTTCAGCAAGGGGGTGTTCGGATTGGATTTCCAGGGTGAAAAGGGCCTGTTTCGGGGAGTCGTCGCCGTTAAGCCATACCACGTCGGTCACAGCGGGTTTGCCCTGGGTGATGGTACCGGTTTTGTCCAACACTACTGCATTCACTTTTTTGGCCAGTTCCAGACTTTCGGCGTCCTTGATCAGGATGCCCTTTTCGGCCCCTTTGCCAACGCCCACCATAATGGCGGTGGGGGTAGCGAGCCCGAGGGCGCAGGGACATGCAATAACCAGGACGGTGACCATGGCCAGGAGCCCTTGTGTGATGCCGTTTTCCCCGCCGAAAACGATCCAGGCCCCTAAGGTGAGCAGGGAGATGGCGATTACGACGGGTACGAAAATACCGGCGATTTTGTCCACCAGCCTTTGCACCGGCGCCTTGCTGCCCTGGGCGTCCTGCACCATCCGGATGATCTGGGCCAGCATAGTCTCGGAGCCCACTTTTTCCGCCCGGAAAACAAAACTTCCCTTTTGGTTGATGGTTCCGGCGAATACCTTTTCGCCTTCGGTTTTGGAGACGGGAATGGGTTCTCCGCTCAGCATGCTTTCGTCGACGTAGGAGCTCCCGGAGGTAACAAGTCCGTCGACGGCGATTTTCTCTCCCGGCTTGACGAGGATTTGAACGCCCTTGTTCACCTTTTCGGCGGGGATTTGGCTTTGGCGACCTTCCTCATCTACCACCGTCACCGTCTTAGGCTGAAGGCCCATCAGTTTTTTGATCGCCTCAGAGGTATTTCCTTTTGCCTTTTCTTCCAGGAGTTTGCCCAGGAGGATGAAGGCGATCACGACGGCGGCCGCTTCGAAGTAAACGTGGCTGTGCAGGCCTCTTTCGTGCCAAAAATGGGGAAACAGGGTATTGAACACGCTAAAGACATAGGCTGTGCCGGTGCTCAGGGCCACCAGGGTGTCCATGTTGGCTTCCCGGTGCTTGGCACGCTTCCAGGCATTGATAAAAAAATCGCGACCCAGCCACAGGATGACAGGGGTTGACAAGGCCCACATGATCTCATTGGCGTAGGGGATGTCCATGAAGAACATGCCGATCGCCACCACGGGAAGGGACAGCAAGATAGCCCAGACGGTGCGGATCTTTAAACGCTGGTAGTTTGCAGCCTGGAGGTTTTCAAGCTTTTCCGCGCTGTCGTCGTCGTCATCGATCAGCAGGTCATAACCGATCGACTGTACCGCCTGACGAAGTCCTTCGGGCGTGGCGGTTCCGGGTACGTATTCCACCTGCACGGTGGCGGATGCGAAATTGACAGAGGCGTCAAGCACGCCATTTTGGGACTTTACAATGCTTTCCACGCTGGCTGCGCAGGAGGCGCAGGTCATGTGCAGGACCGGGAAAGTCTTTTTGACGGAGGTTTGATTTTGTAGTGCTACCATTGCTTTGCATTTTGGTTGTGGTGCAAAGTTGCGGGCACTTCAGGGTCAATGCGTTACACGATTTCGGGAATCCTTTACAAGATTTACACTTCGTCGAGAGGTTTGCGCTTTTTTGTGCGGAGGGACTTAAAATAGGTAGGTGTGAGGCCGGTGACCTTTTTGAACTGAGCGCTCAGGTGGGCCACGCTGGAGTAATGGAGCTGAAAAGCGATCTCGCTGAGGGTGAGTTCGTCGTATACCAGCAGTTCTTTCACCCGCTCGATTTTCTGGGCGATGAAGAATTTTTCAATGGTGGCGCCTTCCACTTCCGAGAACAGGCCGCTCAAATAATTGTACTCGTAGTGCAGGCGGCTGCTGAGATAATCCGAAAGGTTTTCCTGAAGTTCGCTTTGCCGGTGGTGGACCAGCTCCACGATCAGGGTTTTGATCTGCTCGATCAGGCGGCTTTTTTTGTCGTCGATCAGGGCAAATCCCAAGGGTGTCAATACGGCTGCAACCCGATTTTTTTCGTCGTCCGAAAGCGCCCTGTCGAGGGTCACCTCCCCCAACTCGACAGCCATGGGCCGGATACCGATGTTTTCCAGTTCCGCCTTCACCACCATTTTGCAGCGGTTGCAGACCATGTTTTTGATGTAGAGTTTGAATTGGCTCATATGGAAATAACGGACCGGTTATCCTGCTTGTTTAGCCTGGGAAAAAGGTCCATAGCGGATCAGGTCACGATTATAGTCGAAGAAGAAGGAGAAGAATTTAACATAAAAATTTCATTATCAATTACTTATCAAGGTGTCACCTCGCTTTGCACTGACAATCAGTGCATTAGGAGGTGACACCTCGGTTTTACCTGATAATCAGTTAGTTTCGAGGTGTCACCTCCTTATTTATTGAAAATCAGCGACATCCAAGGTGTCACCTCAATTTTACCAACACAGCCTCCCCCTCCACTCCCGGCCGGTACAACACCATCACCCCATCCTCATACCGGAAATCAAGCGCGACGTACTCCTCCCGATGTTCCTTGCCCGTAACGGAGAGTATCCCCTCCTTGGCATCAAGAGTCCAACTGCCGCCGTCTTTGCGGGAGCCCCAGGTGTAGGCGAGGTATGTGCCGTTGGGGAAAAACTCAAGCTCCAGACCATGCAGGAACGAAGCCCAACGGCCGTGAAGGTATTCCGGCGTCAGTGAATCGGGGTGGTCGCGGGGGTAGGCGATGCGCCGAATGTCGTGCGACCGCATAGCCGTCACCTCCTGCCCGGGAAAGGCAAACCGCACCTCCCCCTTCCGATCCGTCCAGTTCCCCGCTTCGTCGTATTGGTAGTCGCGGTAGACCGACTCAAAAACCACTTTACCCTCCGCATCGGTCTGCACAATGTGCAAGGGATCGCCCTGAGGCGTGAGGCGGCGGGTCCAAACAGCGATGGCTTTCCCGGTGTGGTCGCGGGTGGTGCTGACGACCAGGGTGTCGCCGGTGAAGACATTCTCAGTTATCTGAGGCGGTTCGCCGCCTTGCGGCTTCCGGGTCTTCATCCACACAATGCGGTCGCGGTCGTCGGTGCGCACTTCCGACTCCTGACTGAAAGCCAGCAGGGATTTGACCTGGCTGATCCTGACCAGCTTGCCATTGGCATCGTAAAAATGCTCCAGCGTCTCGCGAAGGTCTCCATTGAAACTCTTCTCCACGCTTTTGACATGCCGCTCCCCTTCATACTGATGCACCGTGTGCGAGTCGTATTTCTTCTCTCCCGGAGAAATGATCCAGTGCTCGGCCAGATGGCCATTCTGGTCGAAATGATATACCACGCCAAAACGGGCCACGGGGTTCCGGTTGCCCTGCTCGTCCAACTCGTAGGATAGCTCCTCTGCCGCCAGAGGATTGCCCTCAAATTGCGGCGCCTGTGAAAAGGCCAGGAAGGGAACAAACAGCAAAAAAGACAGGATTCTCATGGCTTCACTTTCCAGATCTTATCCGATGCGGGCAGGTACTCGCCCAGCGCCGCAGATCCGTACCAGTTGAAGAGCTCTACGTCGAAGATGCCGTTGGCGACCGTCTCATCGCCTTTCAGCAATTCATTCGCCTCTTCGAAGGTGGCTACGTTGAGAATAAAAATGCCGCGGTAAGCCAGCTCGTTGGCGCCGATGGGACCGGCCACCACCAGCTTGCCCGCTTCGGTCATCTTTGTCATATTTTCAAAATGACTGCGAAAGCACCGGTTGAGAAATTCCGGATCCTTGTTGGTGTTGCTGCCGGTCTTGAGGATGACCAGCACATAGCTCTTCATGCCGTACTCGTCGGCGCCTAGTTTTTCGGCAAGGTCCGCGTCGTAGTTGGGGTTGTCGGTTTGGGCAGCCGCTGTGCAAGCGAGAAAAAGGAAAATGGGGAGGATCAGTTTCATGCCGGATTGTTTTTTGTATGGAGTAAAAATGGGATTTTTTCTGCAAATCATATACCCACATTCGTCCGAAACAGCTTCACCGCGATGGCCAACAAGATGATGCCGAATACCTTGCGCAGCACCTCCGTGCCCCCCTGCCCTATTTTCCGCTGTATCCAGCCCGAAGAGCGCAGCGAGAGGTAGACCAATATCAAGTTGACGCCGATGCCGATGGCGATGTTCACCACAGCATATTCTGCACGAAGCGACAGGATGGTCGTCAGCGTACCCGAGCCGGCGATCATGGGGAAGGCCACCGGCACGATGGAAGTCGATTTGGTCTCGCTGGTTTCCTTGAAAAGAGTGATGCCCAGGATCATCTCCATGCCCAGAATGAAAATCACGATGGCGCCCGCAATGGCGAAGGAGGCTACATCGACGCCCAGCAACCGGAGGATCGATTCTCCTCCAAACAAAAAGGCGATCATAAGCGCGCCCGCCGAGAGCGTGGCCTTGCCTGCCTCGATCACCTTACCCCGCTCTTTCATGCTGATAATGACCGGCAGGTTTCCCATGGTGTCGATGATGGAGAATAGAATGAGGGTAACGGAGAGGATTTCGCGGAAGTTCATGTCTGTTCATTTCATGAAATGCAAAGGTAAAAAAAACAAAAGGCCCCGAACCTGCGCCCGGGGCCTTCTGCCTTTATTGCTTCACTACCTTCGCTTTCGCGATCACTCCTGAGGCATGGTGCAGGTACAGGAAGTAAATGCCGGGTGGCAAGCCTCCCATCTCCACCGTCGCCTCCCCCTTTCCATCGAGGGGGATTCCGGAAATGACATCCCGGCCCAAAGCATCCGACACCCGGATTTCGAAAGGCCCTTTCAGATTATCGGTGAAAATTTCTACCAACAAGTCCCCGCTGGTCGGATTGGGGCTTATTTCCCAGTCAATTCCAGGCAGTAATACTTCTTTGGTCGCTACAGTCCAACAATGCAGCAGGGTAAACGATGCCTGCCTGGTGCAGCCGCCGCAGGTCACGTCGACAAAATAGTCCCCGCCTTTGTTGACCTTTACCGTAGACTCGTTGGCCGCTCCGACGATGTTCCCGCCGCTGGTAGTCCACTGATAACTCGGCGTACAACCTGCTGGCAGGGAATGCAGGAAGGCAGCTTCAAGCTCGACCTCCTCAGGACCGCAACGGGAGCAATGCCCCAGTATGATCACGTCCCAGGCGCGCTCTACTTCCACAACTGGCGTCTTCTTCACCTGACCCGGACAACAATTGTCCCTGACTATAGCGTAGTAATTCCCTGAGATTTCATCCGGCGCCGCCATGTGGTTATAGATTGCGGGAGTAGTGACGTGAGAAGTACTTGCCAGCAAGACCCCGTCCTTATACCATTCGACGGTATAATCGCAGCTACAGCCGCCGGTATTGGTGCAGGGTGAAAAGTCGACCTCCAGTTCCACCTTATCGGTAGCGCATGGAGGAGAATAATTCACTACGAAGTAATTAATGCTGAGAGGCTCCTTCACATCGATCATAAAATCGATCAAATCCGCCTGGCAACCTCCTCCTACGTATTTTTTCACCCGGTACCAGGTGTCGGCGAACAGGCGGTTGGTGTTGTAAAGGGGGTTCATGGTCCCGGCATCGGCCAGGTGGGTGTAGTTGATGCCGTCGGCGCTCTCCCACCACTCCCACATGGGGTTCTCCCCTGCGCATTCGGGGGTGTACTTCAGCGTCGCATCCTCTCCGGGACAGAAGGGCATGGGTTCAAGCGGGTCCATTTCCAGCGTGCCAACAGGGGCATCGTCGTTGTAGAGGCGGAAGGAAGCCGAACAGGTTCTCGTTCCGCAATTATCCGTGATTTCGGCGGTAAAAACATGGTCGTAGTAACAATCGTCAGGCGCGCCCAGGAACGACAGGGCCGGTGCTTGAAAACTCAAGCCCGTGGCGCCTGATACCGGCCCGCCGACATCGTACCACTGCACAGTGTAATCGCAATCCGGATCTGCGCCGCTCAGGTTGAGCGTCAGGAGACCCGGAACGACGGGAGTACCTGTGTAGCAATAATCCTGTCCGCCCGCGATGGAGCAGGTCACCGGCTCGCAGATGCTGACGGTCAGGACATTGGTGGTGAGCAGCAAACAAGGGCCCGCCGCATTGCTCTGCACGACTTCCGCATACACGCAGATGTCTCCGCTGAAATACTGGGTATACAGCTCCAGGTCATTGCATAAAGCGAGAGGGTCGGTAATGACCAGGAAGGGATCGCCCCAATCGCCCGGCGGACAGGGAGCGGGCGCCACGTACCAGGTTACCTGGGTGATGAAGTCCAGGTCGTCGCAGCCCAACAAGGGTATCTGCACCACCGCGCCGTCGCAAACTTGCAGATCGCCAAGACTGACCTCTTCGCAACAGGGCAGGGCCTGATTCGCAGAAACTTCGCACGCGGCCGCCAGGCAGTCGCAAATCATGGAAACCTGCATGCCAACCGTTGTCGGAACGGGAGGTCCTGTCACCATAAATGTTCCGGACACGGTTCCCGTATTGCCCATCCAAGCCATGGTCTGCGACAAGATGGCGATATTGGGCGTTGTTGCAGTTGCCGTCAGGATACAACTTGCGGAAGGTTCACCGGTGAGATTATTGACCTGGAAGACAAACTCATAGATATCGGGATCTTCCGTGCAGATGATCTCAAAGCCGGCGGCCTCGGCGCACTGGCAATTAACCGTTACGGTATAGGTGCAATCATCCGTATTGCCCGCCATGTCAGTGGCCGTACAGGTGATGGCCGTCTGCCCGCAATTGAACGCGACCTCTTCCTCCAGGTCACAAGAAACCGTAGCCATCGGACAATTGTCGGTAACCCCGGCCGCAGGTAAAAAGGTAACAAATGTCGCCTCGCAAATCCCGATATTCACCACGATGTCCTCCGGACAAATGGCAATGGGAGGTTCCTGGTCCTCCACCCTGATTTCGAAAAAGCAGGTTCCCACATTCCCTATGGGGTCTTCTACGGTGCAAATCACCACGTAGGCGCCTTTGGGCAAAGTGGCGGGAAGCGGCGAACCGTTCACCTCGCATTCCACAATCAGGTCTGAATTGGGGAAGCAGTTATCGCTGTAGGTCACATACGGCCCTGCCAGGGTGGCGAAACATTCGCCGGGGTCGGTGGGCAATAGCAGGTCGCTGCAGGTAACCGCAGGAGCGATCTGGTCCTCGGCCTGGACCGTCACCTGGTAAGTCTCGACGCAGCCCGTGGCATCGGTCACGGTCAGACAGACCTGGTGAGGCAGGATATCGGGCAGCACCCAGGTGGCCTGCTGCGAAGTGGCGTCTATGCTACCGTCGCAGTCGAAATCCCATGCAAAGGTAAACGGCCCCGCACCGGAGGCCAGGGCCTCAAGATCGACCGTAAAGCAGTTGATCGTAGCGGAAATCGAGGCGGCGATATTGCAGCCTCCGCAAATGGCGTCGCACACGAAAACCAGGTCATCGGTAGCCGTTATGCTGACGAATGGGGGCTCCGCCAGCGGGGGGGAGTTGATCTCCAGCAGAAATGCCTGTGGCTCAATGACAAAGGGGTTCTGCGGAGAGGAAACCAAACAGGGGTTGTTGGCCATATCCAGGTCCAGTGAAGAAACCAGTAAGCGGTAAATGCCCGTGGACAGCGGGCTGCCCTTTCTGGCATCGGCATAGAAAATGGCGTCAAAGTCCGGCGTCACATCGAAGTGTCCCATCGGCAGCACCGACCCGCCTTCGTCCAGATAAGCGGATTGATCGTGCACCAGCGAAGCACCGGCGTGGATGATCCGGCTAATAACATAGTAATCAGCACCGTTCTTCAACTGGCCCACCGTATAAATCCTCCCATCGGAGTCCAACCCTATTTCCCGAAACTCTTTTATATCCGGATATTGCAAGCCTTTAACGGGATTGTTCAGGGGGTCGAGCAACAAAACCACCGCTTGCCCTGCGCCAAAGTCCGAGCCGGCGACTACGCTCCACCCGTTCGGCAATTCCAGGCCCTCGTAAAAATCGTAATCCGCCGAGGTGTACTCCCTTACGAAATTTGCAAATCCGCTTAACCCGTTTATTTGTATCACCACGCCGTCATTGTCCGGCACGTCGTTTCCCGTCAGGATCAGGTCTTGTCCTTTTTCAAAAAAACCGCGGCTGACTTCATATTCGGCCCCGATAAAGGGGTTGTCGTACCTCCTCGCCCAATTCAGGTTCAGGGAGGCGCTGATATTGAACACCACCGGAACATCCCAGGAATTGGGAGCCGGGGGGAAAGACCCGCCGGGATCCGGGTTCCTGGTCCCCAATACGAAAAATGGAAACTGGGGATTGGGTGGGTCGGAGTGCCGGAGTATTTGGGAAAACCCTTCCCTCCCCACCTGATCGTAAAATTTGGAGGCCAGGATATTCCCCTGGTCGTCGAATTTCACCAGCACTGATTTGTTGTTCACATGCATGGTAGCGGTTTGGAACGGATCGGTGCGCCCCACGCAGATAAACGCGTCTTCTTCCGCGATATAGGCAAAATCGGTGAAATACGTCGGCGTGCCCATCACCTTCTGCCATACCAGGCTCCCGTCGTTGATGTCGTATTTCGAAAAAGTCGCGTACAGAAAGCCGTTGAAGTATTCCTTGACGCCCGTGACGTACACCCCGTCGTTAAAGGCGTGTATCCGGTTGACGACCACCGCGCTAAGCGAATCGTCGCCGCAAAACGCGGTCCATTCGGAAGGAATGGCGCAGGCCAGGTCAACGCTTGCATCCGATTCGCAAGACCCCGCCGCAGGAAGGCCGCTGTTGTCAAAAATGGTGTGGATCAAGGCGTCTACAGGGGGTTGTGGGCCGCCGGCCAAGCATATCGTGCCCAACAGGATGGGCGCGCCCAGTGTCGGCGGACTGATCAATGGCACCGAGGATTGAACCGTAACTACATTGTTGAGCGGGTTCAGGGTAGCAGTATGGTTGGGATTGACCAGATTGATGCTCACCACTTCCGAACCCTGCGCAGGGATCGTATTGGTCTGAATGATGATCCGGTTATATCCCATGGCAAGACAGGGAATGGCGCCCCCGGCGTCTTCCAGCGTGTAAAACATCTGGTAGCAGCAATCGGTGGTCTCCTGAAAACTCATCTCGCAGAGGCACTGGGCCTGAATCCGCAAGACCTGCAATAGTATGGCTAGGATTATGAGGATATTTTTCATCGCTATAGTTTTTTATCCCTGTCACAAGGGGTGATGGTAATCTCTTTGGAAGCGCTGCAGCCCGATGCGGGGTCGAAAATGGAGAGGTAATAGGTCGTCCCGGTCAAGGCCGGGGTATCCGTCAGTGAGCAACCTGTGACAGACTGCGGATTTCCGCTTCCGTCGGTCCAGGTCCAGGTGTAGACGAAACCTGAGTTATCCGCGCAACTCGCGGAAGGCTCCGCAAAATCCGAATCGCAGGCGGAAAGGAAAATGGGGCCGAGGTGAACGTAAGCGCATTCATTCGGCGGCAGGGGGCAGGAAATAATGGGCACGATCTCGCAGACCTCCAGGCAAAACCAGGGCGTCTCCGTTACCTGGCATCCATTGCTGATCTCTACCCAATAGCATCCCGACTGCGTAGCGGCGTAGCTTGTGCCAGTCCCTACTTCCGCTCCGTTCCAAAACCAGGTGTACTGCAAACCAGATACGGGATTCGACACCGAAAGCAGCGAAAAATCGCCTTTGCAAATCTGGTCATCCCCGGTGATCACATCCGGCAAGGGCGGCGTGAGCAGCCTGATTTCCAGGGTATTGCTGTAACAGGGCGCGCATCCGGAAGGGGAAGACAGGGGCTGGCACTCGATCCGGTAAAAAATGGAGGTGGCCCCGGCAGGCCAGTAATACGAAGGTAAAATATTGGTATTCTGCACGTTGTTGGAAATACCCAGGCCGGTCCAGCTAATCTGGTCGAATGAATATTGCCAGTTTTTGTTGCAGTCGGAGAAAGGCGTCGCCACACCCACCGCCGCATCGTCGCCCGGACAGATATAGTACAGGTTGGGGTCGGAGGCATCCGGAATCAGGTTGGCGGGGAAAGGCATTCCCGTGATCGTACCGCATACCGGCTGTTTGTCTACCGTGATACAGGCGCTTGCCGTCACATCCTTCGCGGCGCAGTTGCTCACCGTGACCGAAAAGCACTCCTGCGGATGGCTGGCGTTGGTAACCTGGTAATTCAGACTGGAAACGTTGGCAACCTGCGAGCCATCAGGCATTGTCCAGAGTATGCTCACCTGACCCGCCGGGTTGCTGACGAAAAGGTCGGGCGAAGTGAGTGTCGCCGAAATCGTCGCATTATCGCCTTCACAAAGGGCGGTGGAGGGCGAAAGGCTGATGGAAACCGGAGAAAGCGGGCAGCAAACCCTCAGCTGGTAGGGATCCGTCGTATACACGCAGCCATCCGGAAGGGTAATCGTAGCCCGGTAAAAAAGATCCACAAAGCCGGTCGTACTGCTGGCGCAATCGAGCGCGATGGTGCCCGCCGGCACGGGAAAGCAAAGCCCTGAGAAAATACTCGTTGGCAAGGCCGTCCAGCCCGTTCCGTCCGTGTATTCCCAAAGCACCGAATAACAGGAGGCCGAACCCACCGGCACGTCTGCGTTCCGTTCCAGGCAAAAATGAACGGGGTCTCCGCTGCAGATTTCCGTCAGGTCGAGGGTGCGTGTGGCGTAATCCTTGATAACCACTTCATAGTTCTCGCAGCCGGAGCAGACGAAATTGCTACCGGCGCCATTGAGGGCGAAGTTGAAAAATGTCCCATCGTTGCCGTTCGCTGTGAGGTCGTCGACCTGGCCGATCCCTGTGTTGTTTCCTCCCGGCGTGCCTTGTTCCATCTGCCAGTAGGCGGCCAGGCCCGCTTCCGTGCCTGTCAGGCGCGTCAGGCGGTTCGCGTCGATCTGTGCTTGCGACCTGGCGAGGGTCCACAGCCTGACCTCGTCGATGGGTCCCTGCCAGTTCTCACCTGCCGCCAGGCTCCCGCCCCACTGTCCTGCCCGGAAGGCGGACAAAGGGCTGAAATTGCCCGACACGGCCTGGTTAAACACCTGCACACCGTCGAGGTAAATCGTGATCGCGCCTCCGGAAAACACGAGCGCCAAGTGGTGACAAACGCCATCGCGGATGTTCGGTCCGAATGTCGTAGCCGGGAAGGAGGATCCTGAGCTGGAAGCCCAGTAAATGGCTGTAGTCCCTCCGCATTCTCCGACTTCCAAACGCCTGCTGGGGCCGATAAAGGAGAAAAGCCTCCTGAAGTTTCCGGAGCAGCTGGTATTCGTGCCCGTTGCGGTAGAAATAAATCTGGCCTCCACCGTGAAGGGCTGGTTCCCCGCAATAGGGCTGGGCGCCAGTTGCACCAGGTCGTCTACCCCGTCGAAATTCAGTACGATATCCGTACAGGGCTGCGCGTTGATAAAATGTGGAATGGCAAAAAGCAACAGTAAAAAAAATCCATTTTTCATAATATGGGTTTTTGTGAAATGAATATTCACGGCTGTGATATACCCATCAACCGAAGGATAAAAATGTTACCCTCCGGCTTCCAAAAACCACATTATGACAATAGATTAACGGCGCAGACCAGATTGCCGCCGCAAAGCGAAAAAGGCAAAAGCCGCAACCAGGGTGAGTCCTCCCGCTGCCCAAATCCACCAGGGCAAAGCTTTTGATAACGCCACCTCCCCATCCTGCCCGTAAAACGTAAGTCCCGCCCAATAGTAAGGGGATTGGAAAGCAGCCGCCGGCGCGGCGTCGAGAAATTGGAGTTTTGCCCGGCGCAAGGCCTCCAGGCTTCCACTATCGTCTGAAAGGCCCCGGTAGAATTGGGAGAGTATCTGCGCGGTCGAGGATTCGTTGATCTCCCATTGGGCCGCGATGAGGCTTCGCGCTCCCGCGTAGGCGAACCCCCGCGCAAAGCTCATGATGCCCTCGCCCGCTGCGATCTCGCCCAGATTGGTCTGACAAGCGCTCAGCACCACCAGGTCTGCCGGCAGGATGAGGGCATAGAGGTGAGGCAGGCTGAGTGCCTGATCATAAAACTCCACGCGCGGTTCCTCTCCCGCGGCCGCCTGCGCATGGGTCGACAAATGCAGGATGCCGGCCTGTGGACCCCACTCGCGAAATGCCGCCAGCGAAGCTGCGGCCCCTTCCAATCTGCGAAATCCGCGGAGCCCGCCGGTCTCCTTGCCACCCAGGTTCAATGGGGCCAGACCCCGTTCCCCGGCAGCGAACACGGGGTCGAACTGCACCGCCGCTCTCCTGCCCTTCCCTGTCGTTTCGCGCCATAGCAGCCCGGCCGACCAGCTGTACTGCACCGGCAAGCGGCGGATCAGATAGGGTGCGCTCCCATAGCTGGCGCCAGAGAACGCCTCTGTTATCAATGCTTCAAAGGGTAAATATCCCAGAGGACCGTCGGGAATGACAATGAGTTTTTTGCAAGTCCCGATCAGCGACATGGCCTGTGCAGGAACCAACAGATTGTACAGATCGTGGGCCGCCGCAAAATACCCCGAAGGATCCGACAGGCTCTTTTCCGCACTTTGAAAATAGCTTCCAAAACGGCCAATGGCATTTCCCAAAGCGGCAACATCGGAAAGGACTTTTAAAAATGCGCCGCCGGCATGGAGGCCCACCACGTATACGTTTTCTTTCCCATAAAAATACTCGAGCATCAATGCATTTTCGGCCTTCAGGCGGCCGGAAATCCCGGCATGGGAAAAGGCTGCTTCTTTTCTGGCGCCCTGAAACCTGGGATCCAGCCGCTTGATCGCCTGCAAAACCTTTTCATATTCCCGCTCCATCCGCGCCAGGTCCGCCTGGCCGCTCTCCAAAACGATGCCCTGCGCCATTCGGGTGCGCAATTCGGCCATCGACAGCCGCAAACTCTCCTCCCTCCTCAGGATGGAATCGGGAAGAATGCCCGAAACCAGTGCCCGGTTGCGCTCTACGGCTTCACGTAGCACCTCGGCCTTTGATGCTTCCATGAGTTGGAAGATGCGTTCCAGCCGCACCTGCTGCCCGTCGCGCGCATACAGCAGGGCCTGCACCCTGATCGCCTCCTCGTAGTATGGCTGGCTGTATCCGCCCATATATAACCTGGCAGCATCGGTTCCGTAGGTGGTTTTGAGCATGCCGACCTGCCAAAGGGCCAGATCGTAGCACTGCGCCGCATTCGGCAGCAGCGCGGCATCGCCTGTTTGCTCAAACTGTTCCACCAGCAAGCGGGCCTTCCTGGCAGGCGCCGTCATGGCCCAGGATTCGACGAAACCGGCGCCAGGCGAGGGGTTATCTGCAAGGTCTTCGCTGTGGAAAGCCGGATATACCTGCACCATGGCGCGCTGGTACAGCAACAGCGCTTTGTCCGCCTGCCCCGCCGCAGCGAAGAAATCGCCGGCGTTGACCAGCATTTTGGCGTGCTCGCGGTCTTTTTCCGGATAGGACCGGGCAGTGGCCTCGAGGGCGAGATCCCAATATTTGCCGGCCTCTGCCCACTTCTCTTGCGCGTGCAGCGCCTCTGCCAGGGTGGCATATACCGGACCGGGTTCGATGCCGGCTTCGGGGTGTTTGTTCAGCAGGGCGAGCGCCTGCCGGGCATATCGCTCGGCAAGGTCATGGTCTTCTTTTTTCAGATAAATACCAGCCCCGCTCAGCGCCAGGAATGCATTGTATTTCGGAGAAATTTCTTCCTGGGCGAACCCTTTTTCGAGGTAAAACAGCGCTTTGTCGTAATCCCCCTGCCAATAGTGGCAATCCGACAAAAAACTGTACACCGAGGCGGTGTATCGGTTTACCGTGTCCATCTCCAGCGCTTTCTCAAAATAGGCGATTGCCTTGGGGTAGTTGAGGCGCATCTCCAGTATCTGGCCCGCATTTTTATAAGCGAAAGCAACGTTGAGATGGAGGGTATCGAGGGCTTCGTAGATGTCGATAGCGCTCTCCAGGGCTTCCAGCTGCCCCTGGTTGTCAGACAGGCTGGCGTGATTAAACGACTTTGCCAGGTATAGCCGGGCGTGAAGGAATAGGTCGATGCCCGGTTGTTTTCTCAAAAAAGGTATCCATCGCTCCAGGGTGTCGATAGCGGCCCGGTTCTGCCCCAGGTCGTAGGTGACGTCGGCATAGCTGTACAGCGCCAGGTGGCAGCAATTCCAGTCGCCGCTTTGGCGGTAGCCCATCAATGCCTCGTGATACGAGCGCTGCGCTGCCTGAAACGCTTCCGCCTGGTAAAGCGAATCCGCCCTGGTGAGCAGGCCGCAGGGTTTTGTTTGGGAAAAAACGAGAACAGGAAGCAGGAGAAGGGCAAGTAGAAATGCTCTCATATCGGGGGTAGCTTTCCCCGAATGTAAGAAAATTGTATGATGGGAAAAAATTTCCCCCCCCCACCCCCGCCAGCGGGGGAGATTATTTTTCTCCCCCGCTGGCGCTAATCTTGTAGGGGGTGATTAGTGGGGCGCCAAATTAATTTGGCGCAGGGTACTGCCAATTTATTGGCGGCAGCGGTACGCCAAATCTATTTGGCGACTGAATGACGCGCAATGAACTGATATTCAATTGCTTTAAAAAAGCAACCCTCTGCATTGCTCCGTAGCGAGGATTTTGAAAATCCTCGCTACGGAGCAGTATAGGCAGCAACTGGGTGTGCCGAATAAATTCGGACAAC
>JBAQQB010000183.1:0-11572 GCA_049306275.1 Saprospiraceae bacterium
CTGACATTTATGCCCGGATACAGGGATTTATTTCCACTGTCCGAAAACATCAATTCAATATTTTCAATGAACTTTCGGCGGTCTTTAACAACCAGCCAATTTCAATACTGTGCTAAATAGTTACAAAAAATCAATATGAAAAAGGTTTTTTTATCAGTAGCCATTCTTGTGGTTTGCTTTCTGGTCTTCTGGGGCTGTCAAAAAGAAAGCCCATCTAAGTTGGCAATAGGACCTGATGTTACATTGCAGCCTCGTGCAGGTATAAAAATTTATACAGCATGTTGGGAGGAGTGGGGAAGGACTAGTCAGAATTGCGAGGGTTGGGGGTTATGTGAATTTGAAGACTGTTGGTTTTGGCAAGATCCATGTTGTGGGGAAGAAGCCTATTCAGGTGTAATCGGCTTTGATGATGATGAGGAAAAGTATTTTTTAACGATCAAGTTAGCAAATAGAGATTTTTTGGAAATTGGGGCTGCGCTTTCTGAATTGCCTCTTTATATTGATGAGGATATTATTGAAGAAGCTCTTGATGAAGATTGGTCATTTTTGAAGATAGAAGCAGGTGTTTATCCATATCTTCCCAATATTGGCAGTTACGGAGGGTACCGAATCCCCATAATAATAATAGAATAGCCATAAAATATAGAAGGCTTGATGATTTGTACTGATATACCGACCTTTTTGAAAAGGTGGCCGTTTTACTTGGTTTTCTTAATACTGATTACAGGTTGTAGTGTAAAGGGTTCATTTCAAGGTCTTTATAGTTATTTTGATAGGACGGCGAAAATGCAACCATTTATTATTCAGCGCCCACCTGGTAACATATGCAATCTTTTATCGGCAGAGGCTCCAATTGTGTATCCGATTAATGGGTTGGATTTAAGGGGGTGCCTTGAGGAAATCGAAATGGCTTTGGTTTACATCTGGCGTCCTAATTGCTCAAGTAGCGTATGTATCTCTCCAACAATCGCACAGGTTCACTGTGAAAAAAGCAGTATTGAGTTATTTGTTGTTGCAGAGTACTATGATTATGAAAGAATGAGTTTCCGGCATTCAACAAAAAGGCCTGTTTTTGGTATTGACTGCCATTTTTATGGAAATAATTTGACTAAAAAGTATGTTACCCAATTTCTGAGTGATTTGGTAGGGGTAGAAACTATGCCTGGCAACTATTTTTTTCTATTCAGAAAAGGCTCTCTGATTAGTGTTGCGGGCAGTTTGGATAAAATTCAATTTCCAGCATACTAGCATAACCAAGGTCTTATCTCACCCAAAAGCCATTCGCCCACCCCGCATCCGGCGTCACAAAGCACAGCTTTCCATCCGCATCTTCCGCCATGAGGATCATGCCGTTGGATTCGATGCCTTTGAGGGGGCGCGGCGCCAGGTTGGCCAGCACCAGCACGCGCTGCCCGATGATCTCCTCGGGTTTGAAGTGAAGGGCGATGCCCGCTACCACCGTGCGTTTTTCAAAACCCAGGTCGACCAGCAATTTTAATAGCTTGTCGGCCTTGGGTACGGGCTCCGCGGCCAGGATGGTGCCGGTGCGGATGTCGAGTTTGGCGAAGTCGTCGTATTGGATGACGGGCTTGAGCGGGGCATGTGCCTTTTTCGCCTCTTCGGCTTCGGCGGCCAGCACGGCTTCGAGCTTGCGCTTCTGCGCTTCGACCAGTTCCAGCCGGCTGGTATCGCGGCGGTCGTTGATCTTTGGGAAGAGCACGAAGGGCTCGCCGATGGTATGTCCGGAAGGGAGTAAGGCTTCGCCTTTGTTCAGCTTGCCGAGCAGGACGGCAAAATCGCCTGCGCCTGCCTCCGGCAGGTTGAGCAGGGTCCGTATCTTTTTCGAAGTAAATGGCAGGAAAGGCTCGGCGATGACGCTGAGCACCCCGGCAATTTGCAGGCAGGTGTAGAGGCATTCTTTCACCACGGCGCTGTCGGGGTCGTCTTTCCAGATGGCCCAGGGCGAGACGTCTTGCAGGTAGGTGTTGCCGTAGGTCGATATTTCCAGCAACTTCTGCAAGGCGTTGCGGAAGTTGAAGGCTTCGATCTCGCGCGCAAGTTCGTGTACCGCCATGCGCAGGGTCACGCCGTGCGGGTCGTCGGCCATGGTTGCGGGCGGCACCTTCCCCTCGTAGTATTTCTGCGTCAGCACCGCCACTCGGTTGAGGAAGTTGCCCAGGTTGTCGGCCAGCTCCTTGTCGTGGAAGTCGGTGAAGTCGCCCCAGGTGAAATCGCTGTCGCGCTGCTCCGGCATGTTGCGGATCAGGGCGTAGCGCAGGGCGTCTTCTTTATTGGGG
This sequence comes from Saprospiraceae bacterium, assembly GCA_049306275.1. Taxonomy (GTDB): domain Bacteria; phylum Bacteroidota; class Bacteroidia; order Chitinophagales; family Saprospiraceae; genus JADJTT01. The sequence continues at coordinate 2,298 of JBAQQB010000183.1, forward strand.
AAGTCCTTGAAAGCCTCCAGATATTCGTGTTGCTCAATGCCCCAGCCTTTGGATTTGGAGAATTTCCTCCCTTCGAAGTTGAGGAACTGGTTGGCCGGCACGTTGACGGGTAGCAGGTAATCGCCGTGCGCCCTGAGCATGGCCGGGAAGACGATGCAGTGGAACACGATGTTGTCCTTGCCGATGAAGTGCACGAGCTGGGAGTCGGGACTTTTCCAGTAGTCCTCCCAGTTCTTGCCCTGGTCGAGCGCCCATTGTTTGGTGGCGGAGATATAGCCGATGGGGGCGTCGAACCAGACGTAGAGCACCTTGCCCTTGGCTTCGTCGAGCGGCACGGGCACGCCCCAGTCGAGGTCGCGCGTGATGGCGCGGGGTTGCAGCCCCTGGTCGAGCCAGGAGAGGCATTGGCCGGTCACGTGCTTTTTCCAGGCCTTGGGGTCGTGATGGACTTTGCCGTCGAGCACGCCATTCTCGATCCAGTCGCGCAGCCAGTCAGCGTGTTTTTCGAGTTTGAAATACCAGTGTTTGGTGGGTTTGAGCACCGGCGGCGCGCCGCTCAGCACCGAGCGGGGTTTGATCAGCTCCATGGGGGAGAGGGTGGAGCCGCAGCGCTCGCATTGGTCGCCGTAAGCTTCTTCGTGCCCGCATTTCGGACAGGTACCGATGATGTAGCGGTCTGCCAGGAACTGCTGGAATTCCTCGTCGAAATATTGGTCGGTGACGCGCTCCTCGAATTCGCCGCCCTGTTCGTACATTTCCCTGAAAAACCCTTGCGCCGTCTCCGCGTGCAGCGGGTCGCTGGTGCGGTGATAGATATCGAAAGAGATACCCAGCCTGTTGAAGGTATCCTTGTTGAGCTCGTGGTATTTGTCGATGATCTCCCTCGGCGTGACGCCTTCCTTTTTCGCCCGCATGGTGATGGCCGCCCCGTGCTCGTCGGAGCCGCAGACGAAGACGACGTCTTTGCCCAGCAGCCGAAGGTAGCGTGCGTAAATATCTGCCGGCAAATACGCGCCGGCCAGGTGCCCCAGGTGCAATGCCCCGTTGGCATAGGGAAGGGCCGATGTGATCAAATGGCGTTTCGGTTCACCCATGGTGATGCGCTGTTAATTAGGCTGCGAAGATAAGGAAAACCGAAGAAGGGCCGCTATTCAATCCTGACGATCCGAAGAAATCCTGAAAATCCTGATAAAAAAAACAGGGCACTGACGTAAAAACGTAGCACCCTGTATAACCCCAAAAAACCAAATGAAAACAATCTACAATCTTAAGTCTCTTTATGTTAGAGGCGCATTTGCACCAACATATGAACAATCCTAAATGTTTTACAATAATCGCGAAAAGTTAACACATTTACTATACCCTCTGCGAAAATTTTTGCTGTTGAACTTATGACGGAGCTTCTATCAAAAAGTAACTTTCCGATGTAAAAATATCAGGCTTTTCCTCATTTTTTGCAGGAAAGTGCACGCATGCAGCATTTTAGAGGATGTAACGATCATTTTGGGTGATGAAATGCATGAAGAGGTTTTCATAAATGCCAGCCGGGTTGTTTTTTCCGGTAAATTGGCCTGAAATCCATGGAGTATTTTTTACAATTCCGTGACTATTAGGCGCTTTCTCAATATCTTGGAGGCGTACCTTTACCGGTGTTTTTCATCAAAAAAGAAACGGTGAGCAAAGTCAAGAAAGTCTTTATCTGTAATGAATGCGGCGCCACCTCTCCCAAGTGGATGGGCAGGTGCACCAGTTGTGGGGCCTGGAACTCCTATCAGGAAGAGGTCATTTTCCGCACGCCGCCTGCGGAGGAGCGGCAAACGGCTTGGCGGGAAGAGGGTGACGGCGGCCGGCAGGCGCAGCCCGTGCCTATTCAGGATATCCAGTCGGGCAATGTCAGGCGCCTGGCCGCGGCCGACCCCGAGCTCAACCGCGTGCTCGGCGGCGGCATCGTGCCCGGTTCCCTGATCCTCATCGGCGGGCAGCCGGGCATCGGTAAGTCTACCCTGCTGCTGCAGGTGGCCCTCGACGCCCGCGCCAAGGTACTCTACGTGTCGGGAGAGGAGAGCGAAGAACAGATCAAGATGCGGGCCGACCGCCTGGGCCGCGCCAACCCCGCCTGTTATATCCTCACCGAGACCAACACCACGCGCATCCTCAACCACGCCAAAAAGCTGGAGCCGGCCCTGCTGATCATCGACTCTATCCAGACCCTCTCTTCGCCCTACATCGAATCGATGCCCGGCAGCATCTCCCAGGTGCGCGAGTGCGCCGGTGAGTTGCAGCGATTCGCCAAGGAGACCAACATCCCGGTTGTGCTGATCGGGCATATTACCAAAGACGGTTCGCTGGCAGGCCCCAAGCTCCTGGAGCACATCGTCGACGCCGTGCTCCAATTTGAAGGCGATCAGAATTACATCTACCGCATCCTGCGCACCCTCAAAAACCGCTTCGGCTCTACCGACGAGATGGGGATATACGAGATGCACGCCTCCGGCATGCGCCCCGTGGAGAATCCTTCCGAGCTACTGCTCTCCCAAAACGACGAAGAGCTCAGCGGCAGCGCCGTGGCCGCTACTATGGAAGGCCTTCGCCCCATGCTCATCGAAACCCAGGCCCTCGTTAGCCGCGCCGTCTACGGCACGCCGCAGCGCTCGGCCACCGGTTTCGACCTGCGCCGCCTGGGCATGCTGCTGGCCGTGCTGGAAAAGCGCTGCGGCTTCCCCTTGGGGCAAAACGACGTCTTCCTCAATATCGCCGGCGGCATCCGCGTCGACGACCCGGCGATCGACCTGGCGATCGTGAGCGCTATCCTCAGCTCGTTTACCGACGTGTCCATCCCCCACAACGCCTGCTTCGCAGGAGAGATCGGCCTGTCGGGAGAAATACGCGCTGTCAACCGCATTGAGCAACGCATACAGGAAGCGGCAAGACTGGGCTTTAACGCCATCTATATCTCAAAATACAACACCAAAGGACTCGATAAAAAGCGCTTTAACATCCGCATCGAAACCCTCGGCAAAATTGAGGAGCTGGTGCAGGCGTTGTTTCAGTGAAATAGTGAAAGAGTGAAAGAGTGAAAAAGTGAAATGGGAGGCCTCGTATTGAAATGATATTGGGAAAAGAATTTTATTTGCGCGACGACGTCGTGCAGATCAGCAAGGAGTTGCTGGGGAAGTACCTCGTCACGGAGATTGACGGGCTGCGCACCGAGGGCAGGATCGTGGAGACGGAGGCCTACCGCGGGCCGGACGACAAGGCCAGCCATGCCTACGGCAACCGCCTCACGCCCCGCACCCGCGTCATGTTCATGGAAGGCGGTTGTGCGTATGTGTACCTTTGCTACGGCATCCACCACCTGTTCAACGTAGTGACAGCGCCGGAAGGCATACCCCACGCCGTGCTCATCCGGGCGGTGGAGCCGGTCGGGGAGCTGGCCCCCATGCTGCAGCGCAGGGGGCTCAAGACCCTGACGCCCCGCCTCACCGCTGGCCCCGGCTCGCTCAGCCAGGCGCTCGGCATCCGGACACACCACTCCGGAATCAGCCTGCTCGACCCCGGCAGCCCGATCCGGATCGAAGACCGGGGCGATGCGGTCGCTGAGCAGGATATCCTCGCCGGACCCCGCGTCGGTGTGGATTATGCCGGCGAATGCGCTCTTTGGGAATGGCGCTTTCGCATAAAAAACTCGAAATTTACCAGCTAGCCGCGATGAAAAATTACCTCAATATACTCCTTCTTCTGGCCCTTCCGCTCTTCGCAGCCGGCCAGGAAACTTCCCTGGACCTCACCTACGCCAACTACATCCGCTCGGTGCGCATCCACCCTCTCGGGGTCATGGTAGGGTATCCCATTATCGAGCTTGGCTCTAACGCGCAGCTCTACATCTCCTTCGACGACCTGAGCGATGAGGTGAAGAATTTTACCTACGCTGTCGTGCACTGCAACGCCAACTGGGAGCCCTCCAACCTCACCGAAAACGAGTACATCGACGGCTTCCCGGAAGACCGCATCGACGACTTCCTTTTCTCGGCCAATACCCGTGTGCCCTTTGTGCACTACTACTTCTCCATTCCCAACCGGGATATGTTCTTCACCAAATCGGGCAACTACATCCTGAAAGTCTACGAAGACGAAGAGGAGAAAACGCTCGTCTTTACCCGCCGCTTCATGGTCGTGGAGCCCCTCATGCGCGTGGCGCCGCGCGTGGTGCGCCCCAGCATGGTCAGCAAGTCGGATACCCATCAGGAAATCGACTTCCTGGTCACCCACCAGGGCATCGATATTCGCAACCCATTGATGGAGATCAAGGCCAGCGTGCTCCAAAACGGACGCTGGGACAACGCCGTCACCCTCATTTCACCCCAGTTCATCCGGCCCTTTGAAATGAGTTTCGACTACCAGAACAAAATCGTCTTCGAAGCAGGTAAAGAATTCCGGACACTCGACCTGCGCAGCTTCCGCTATCCTTCGGGCGATATCGCCGCCATCGAGGTCTTTCCCGATGGCTCGGATATAACCCTGGGAAGGGAACTGAAACGGGTCAACCAGGTCTACCTCCAATACCTCGACCTCAACGGGCAATATGTGATCGAATCGACAGACCTGGGCGATCCGGTGCTGGAGTCCGACTATGCCAGGGTCTTGTTCTCCCTCGACAGCCCTACCGAGTTGGAAGGCGAAGACGTCTACCTCTTCGGCGGCCTGACCGAGTGGCAGCTCAAGCCCGAATTCAAGGCGGCCTATAACCCCCGGATCAGGGCATATCAGACGGAGGCCTTGCTCAAGCAAGGCTTTTATAACTACTACTACGCGACGGTACCCCGCGGAACATCCGACGTTTTCATCTCCGATACCGAAGGCAGCTGGTATGAAACGGAGAACGACTACACCGTTCTGGTCTACTACCGGCCTTTCGGAGAAAGGTACGACCGGCTGGTCGCGGCGCATACTTTCCGATCCTGGCAATGACATTCATCCATGATTCTTGCCCGTTAATATAAATATTTGGTCTGTTCTCCGCGTCTTCCATAGGTTTGGGAGGCAAAAAAGAAATCACCATGCGGGGAACCATCAAGACTTTTTTCACTATTGCTATCGCCATCGCTTCGCTGACCCTGGTCAGGGGGCAGGAACCCTGGTCGCTCATCAAATGCGTGGAATACGCCAGGGAGAACAGCCTGATCATGAAACAGGCCGAATTGGGCATCCAACGCTCGGAGGTCAACCTGAAACGCCAGCAGGCCGGCAGGCTGCCGACGATCAACGCCAGCTTTACCGGTGGCGCGCAATTCGGGCGTACGATCGACCCCTTCACCAACACATTTGACAACCAGACCATTTACTTCAACAGCTACGGGGTCAATGGCTCCATGCTCCTGTACAACGGCGGCCGCATCAACCACGCCGTCGAGCAGGGGAAATACGACCTGGAAGCCAGCAAACTCGACGCTGATGCGGCCTTCAACTCGATGGCCCTTAGCATCGCCAGCGCCTACCTCCAGATACTGCTCAGCACCGAGCAGGTCGAAAACGCAAAGCGGCAGCTGGAACAATCCATGGCCCTGCTCGATCAAACGAATAAACTCATCCAGGTCGGCGCCCTGGCCGAAAACGAACGCCTGACCATCGAAGCCCAGGTCGCCCTCAACGACCAGACCCTCATCCAGGCAGAAAATGCACTCCAGAGCAGCTACCTGCTCCTGCGCCAGCTGCTGGAACTCCAGCCCGGAACAGACTTCGCCGTCGAACGCCCCTTTGTCTCCATCCCGAATGATGCCAACCCCGACCCGCTGACCTGGGAAGAAGTATACGTAGCGGCCCTGGGCACGCAACCCCAAATACAGTCTGGGGAAAAGAAAATGGCTTCGGCCGAGGAGAGCTACTACCAGGCGCGATCGCTGGGATTGCCCCGCCTCGCCCTTTTCGCCAACCTTAGCACCAACTGGTCGAGCGTGGCCAGGTCTTTCGAAGGCGTTGAAACCCAGTTCATCGACATTCCCGTCATCTTCAACGGCATCCAGGATACGCTCCAGATCGGACAGGGCGTGCCGGTCTACAGCAACTACCCCTACCTCGACCAGCTCGACGGCAACTTCGGCCAAAGCGTGGGCCTGAACCTGTCTATCCCGATCCTCAACGGCTTCCAGACCAAACTGACCAAGCAGGAAGTGGAGATCGGCGTGCTGTCCACCAAAGTGGCTTACGACCAAACCCGGCAGCAACTCCAGTCCGACGTGCAGCGCGCGGTCAACGAAGCCAAGGCGGGCAAGCGCTCCTACGAAGCCGCCCAAAGGGCGCTGGATGCCTCCGAAATGGCCTTCTCCAACGCCGAAAAGCGCTTCCAGATCGGCTCCATCAATACTTATGAATACACCGTGGCCAAAACGAACCTCGACTCCGCCCAGCTCTCCTTCACCCAGGCGAAATACCAGTACCTCTTCGCCCTGAAAGTGATCGATTTTTACCTGGGAAGACCCCTGACCCTCGAATAAGATCTCAAAAAAATTACTGACCCAAAAATACATCCTGTTGTCATGGCAAAAGCAAAGCGTTCTAACCTCTGGATCTATATAATCGTCGGCGCCGCCATCATCCTGACCGGCCTCATGATCTGGCGCAACAAGACGAAGGACAAAGGCGAAAAAGTCGCCATTGAAAAAGTGGAGAAACGAACCATTAGCGAAATGGTCTCCGCCAGCGGCAAGGTCTTCCCCGTTGTAGAAGTCAACATCAGCTCCGACGTATCGGGCGAGGTGGTCGAACTCTACGTCGAGGAAGGCGATTCTGTGGTCATTGGACAGATACTGGCCCGCATCGACCCCGACGCCTACCAGTCGCAGGTAGAACGCGGCGTGGCCACCGTCAACTCGGCTAAGGCCCAGGCCGCCAACTCCCGCTCTTCGGTAGAAACCCTCAAGGCCCAGAAGGAGCAGGTGCAAGCCCAGCTGACCAACGCAAAGGAGATTCACCGCCGCAACGAGCAGCTGCACAAAGACGGCGTGATCTCAGACGCCGACTTTGAAACCTCCCTGTCCAACCTGCGCTCTCTGGAAGCCAACCTGCGCTCTTCGGAAGCCTCGATCAGGGCCGCCGAACAGGGCGCCCTGGCCGCAGAATTCTCCGTCAAAAGCGCGGAAGCCGCACTCAAGGAACTCCAGACCAGCCTGCGCCGTACCACCCTCTATGCCCCCATGGGCGGCATCGTCTCCCGCCTCAACGTCGAAAAAGGCGAGCGCGTGGTCGGCAACGCCCTCATGGCCGGTACCGAAGTGCTGCGCATCGCCAACCTCAACCGCATGGAAGTGCAGGTCGAAGTCAGCGAAAACGACATACCCCGGGTCTCCCTCGGCGACCCGGCCGACATCGAGGTTGACGCCTACCTTGGGCGCAAATTCAAAGGCAAGGTCTCTAAAGTAGCCAATAGCGCCAACACCGCCAATACCGGCGTCGCCGGCGTATCCCTGACCTCCGATCAGGTGACCAACTTTATCGTCACCATCGATATCGATCCGGCTTCCTACCAGGACCTGATCACCGAGAAAAGCCGCTATCCCTTCCGCCCGGGCATGTCGGCTTCCGTCGATGTCAATACGCAAACCCTGGAAAATGTGCTCAGTATCCCCATCCAGGCAGTGACCACCCGGGATAAGGAGGAAATCGAAAAAGGCTCGGGAGAAGCCAGGAAAGAAGTGGATAAAGGAGAGGATGAAGGCGGCGCCGAAGCTATGCAAGTATCTACCCCGGAAGAGGAAACACTGGAGGTAGTCTTTGTTGTAAGCGCCGATACGGCCAGGCTGGTGACTGTCACTACCGGTATTCAGGACGATTCCTACATCCAGATTCTCTCGGGGCTGAACGAGGGCGACGAGGTCATCACAGGTCCCTACGCCACTGTTTCCCGCGTGCTTAAAAACGGCCTGAAGGTCACCGTAGTCAAGGAAGAAGAACTGTATAAGGTTGAGAAGTAAAACCGCCCTCATCCTGTTCATCAAAAACCCGGTCATGGGAAGGGTGAAGACCCGCCTGGCGAAAAAACTGGGGGACGAACAGGCGCTGGCGGTTTACCGGCTATTGCTTCAGCATACCCGTGCGGCAGCCACCCAAACCGATGCTGCACGCATCGTGGCCTACAGCGATTTCATTCCCGAATCCGACGAATGGGATCCCGCCCTTTTCAACAAGAGCCTCCAATCGGGCCAGGACCTGGGACAGCGCATGTTTCAGGCCCTGGCTTCGGCTCTTGAAAGCCACCCTGCCGCCATCCTCGCCGGCGGCGATATCCCACAACTCAGCCCGGAAATCCTGACCGAAGGGATTACACAACTCCAGCGACACGATCTCGTCATTGGCCCCGCCTCCGATGGCGGCTACTACCTCATCGGCATGAAACGGCCCGAGTTCCGTCTCTTTGAAGGCATCGCCTGGAGCACTGCCACTGTTTGCGAGCAAACCCTCTCCAAAGCCCGGGCACTCCAGCTCTCCGCCCACATCCTCCCCACCCTCCACGACGTCGACGAGGCCGAAGATTGGGATAAGGTCAAACACCTTTTCGGCGCCTAAACTTCCTAAACCTCTTCAACATTCTAAACCAAATCAGGGGTTCAGTTGTATTTATCAACAGGTTTAACAGGACGTTTATCGGCGAACGTTTATCGTTTACGTAAACGATCGACGATAAACGATAAACGAAATTTCCTTTTGTTACACAACTTAACGAACTTACAATGTACCCACCAGATCTTGTTGCACCCATGGCCAAAGACCTCACCGACTTTGGTTTTCAGGGACTGACCACTCCGCAGGAAGTGGACAATGCGCTCAACCAGCCCACGGGCACCGTGCTGGTCGTCGTCAACTCCGTTTGCGGCTGCGCCGCCGGCAACGCGCGTCCCGGCGCCAAACTCTCCCTCCAGGGCGAAAAGCGCCCGGATAAACTCGTCACCGTCTTCGCCGGCGTCGACAAAGCAGCTACCGAACGCGCACGGGAATACATGCTTCCCTATCCGCCCTCTTCCCCTTCGATCGCCCTTTTCAAGGACGGTAAGCTGGTGCACTTTCTGGAACGCCACCACATCGAAGGCCGGCCCGCGCCGGTCATCGCCGAAAACCTCAAGATGGCGTTTGAGCGGTATTGTTAATAGCTCAAGTTGCGATTGAGCACCTGGGAGCCGACCCACCCCCGGCCCCTCCCTCAATCCTAATCTTGTAGGGGAGAAGCCTGGTGGGGCGCCAAATTTATTTGGAGCAGGGTGCCGACAATTTATTGGCGGTAATGG
>JBAQQB010000184.1:0-11624 GCA_049306275.1 Saprospiraceae bacterium
GCGACAGTTGGAACAAATTTACCCCCCCCCTTATGAAAAAACAAAGGAAATGCAAAATTTTTCTAATGAAAAATTCAATTAAAAAACACCTGCAACTACCTCCTCCCCGGCCCCATAAACACCTCCCCTCCCGCTGTTTTTACCAACCGCCCCTCAAAAAACACCTCCCCCACCATCGGGTCTTCCCAGGGCGCCTCGCCCGCGCAGGCCTGCACCCGGCCCTCGTGCACCAGAAGGAAGTGCTCGCCAAACCAGAAAGCCAGATTCGGGTCGTGCAGCACCGCCGCCACCGTGATCCCCTCCCCCGCCAGCTGCCGTAGCAGGCGCATCACCCGGAGCTGGTTGTTGTAGTCGAGATGGCTGACCGGCTCGTCGAGCAACAAAATGCCGGCCTCCTGCGCCAGAGCACGGGCGATCATGACCAGTTGCTGCTCGCCGCCCGACAACTCGGTGTACAGGCGCTGCCGCAAATGCGTGATGCCGGCCTTCTCCAATACCTGCCCCACCACCTCGCGATCGCGCGCCGAGGGGATCACCCGGACATAAGCCGCGCGGCCGGTCAATACGACCTCTTCTACCGTAAAAGGAAAAACGGGCTTGTGCTGCTGGGCCAGAAAGCCCAGCTCCCGCGCCCGCTCCCGCGGACTGAACGTCTTCAGGTCGCGGCCGCCGATCTCGATCCGGCCTTCCGAACAGGGCAGCAGCCCGGCCGCCAGCCGGAGCAGGGTCGACTTGCCGGCGCCGTTGCGGCCCAGCACGACGGTGAATTTCCCTTCGGGAATCCGCGCCGATACCTCCCGCAACACCGCCGCCTCCCGGAAGCCGAAGCTCAGCCCTTCGATCGCGATATGCCTGCCTAACGCTCCCATCCGATATTCGATTTTTTCAACAGCCATATGAAAAAAGGCGCCCCGAGCAGCATGGTGAACACGCCGATCGGTATTTCAAAGCCCGCCGCGCTGCGGGAAATATTGTCGATCAGGGTGAGAAAGCTGCCGCCCAGCAGCAGGTTCAGCAGGAGGGTGCGCTGGTTGTCCACGCCGAAGAGCATGCGCACGATGTGCGGGATCATCAGGCCGTACAGGCCGATAATGCCCGACACGGCAATGGCCGCCGAACTGGCCAGCGTCACCGCCAGCAGGCTCCAGCCTTTCAGGCGGGCCGGGTGCAGGCCGGCCGAGGCCGCCTCTTCGTCGCCCAGGGCCAGCACGTTGAGCTTCCAGCGCAGCAGCAGCAATACGGCGACGCCCAGGGACATGGGCAGGATGGCCTGCTGCAGCTTCAGCCAGCTGGCGGTGTGAAAATTGCCCATGATCCAGTGCACGATGCTCTGCAGCTTGAAGGGGTCGCTCCACACCTGCACGATGGTGAGCAGGGCCGTGAATATCCCGTTGGTGATGATGCCCGCCAGGATCAGCGACACGATCGATACCTGCCCGTTTTTTCTCGCCATATAATAACTCAGGGCCACCGCCAGCATACCGAAGACGAATGCCGACAGTTGCACCGGCGCCCAGGCGCTCCACAGTGCCAGAGCGGCTCCGAAGGCCGCGCCCGACGACAGGCCCAGCACGTAGGGGTCGACCAGGGGATTGCGGAAAATGGCTTGCAGCGCAGCGCCCGACACCGACAAGACCCCGCCGGTCAGAAACACCAGCAAGACCCGCGGCATGCGGATGTCGAGCAGGATGACTCGCGCCAGGCCCTCAGCCTGCGGCTCCCGCAAAAATTCCCAGACGCTGCGCAGGCCGAGTTGCTCCGAAGGTCCCACCAGCAGCGACCCGGCCAGCACGGGCAGGGGAAGCAGGTAGATCCAAATGCGTCGCCTGGCTTTTTTCACCGGTTCCAATTTTTTCCGTATAAAAAATCAAACAGGGCTTCCTCGTCGGGCCGGAGCGCCTGCTCCGGGTATGCCCAATGGGCTAGCAGGCGGGCGGCGTGCAGCACCTTCAGGGTCCAAAGATCGCAGGCAAAAGGGCTGGGCAGCTCGTAGACCCGCCCTTCTCTCACTGCCCTGAGCGATTGGAACAGGGGATTGGCCCGCACATCGGCCGGATCGAGCCGGTCGTTGGGCCACATGACGATCATGCCGGGGTCCCAGCCCGCCAGCCGCTCGGCGTTGACGGTAAGGTGCTCGTCCTCCAGACGGCAGGCGTTGCGGGCCCCCGCCGCCTCGATCAGCTCGTTGACCGTGCTGTTCAGTCCGGAGGTTTCCAGCTCGCCCTGTGCCCACATGAAATAAACCGACACCGTGTCTGCTGCCGGCAGGCCGGCGCGCAGGGCTTCCAGTTGGCTGCGGGTGAAATCGATCAGGCTATCGGCCCGGGCCTCTTTTCCAAAAAGCAGGCCCAGGTCGCTTATTTCCTTGTACACATCGTCCAGGCTGTGCAGCATGACGCCGTATACCGGTATGTCCAGTGCTTCGAGCTGCCCGATAGCCTCGGTCTGCGAGGCCCAGATGATCACCAGATCGGGCCGCAGGGCCGCCACCTGCTCCAGGCTGATAAAATCCCAGTTGCCGGGCGCGGGCAGTTCCCTTCGGGAAATGCGGGGATCGAGCCGTGCGTATGCGTCGAAAAGATGTCCCTGGTAAACGTTGGCGGAGACGCCCAGCACCCGGTCTTCGGCCCCGAGCATATAAATGCCCGACAAGGCGCTTTCGATCAGGCAAACGACCCGCCGGGGCTGCTGCGACAATTCAATCTCCCGCCCCCTGAAATCGCTGACGCGGATCGCGCCGGGCGGTGATGCGGCAGGAGAAGCTCCCCCTCCGCAGCCCCACGCGGCGGCGATCCACGCCAGGAGAATGATATTTGGAAAACAGCGCATTTGGTTCGTTGATCGTCGATCGTTTATCGTTTACGTTCAAGGTGTCACCTTGGATATCACTGATAATCAAGCACATGCAAGGTGTCACCTTGGATATCGCTGATAATCAAGCACATGCAAGGTGTCACCTTGAAAAAAGGTGTCACCTTGAAAAAATTCACCGCATCACCACCTTCAACCCCACCGTAGCCGCAAACCCCGTATTCTGAAACTGCCAGGGCATCTCGAAGCGATTATCCGTCACGTTGTAGAGACGGGCGAAGACCTCCAGGCCGTAGCGCTCCTGCCGGGTCAATTCCTTGGAAACGAACAGGTTGATCAGGGCGCCGGGGGTGAATTTGGCGCGGTTTTTCAGGGAACTGCTGTCGTAATACCCTCCGTTGTAGTTGAGGAAGGGGTACACCGTCCAGCCCGATGCCTGCCATTGAAGGCCCGCATTGGCCACGTGGTTGGGCGCGAAAGGCACCTCGGCGCCGTCCTGGTCTTCGTCGAAGGGGTTTTCAATGCTGGTCTGCATGTAGGTGTAGTTGGCGAAAAGGGTCATCGTGCGGCCCAGGCGCTGGCTGATCTCCGCCTCAAAGCCGAGGGAGGAGGAGGTGCCGGCGTTGACCGACTGCGACTGCGAGGGATTCTGGCTCACGGCGTTTTCGACGATGGCGTCGTCGATGCTGAGGTAGAAGCCGCGCAGCGACAGGCTCATGCCTTCGATGGGCGTGATCTGGGTTCCGGCATCCAGGCCGAGGCCCGATTCGGGCAGCAGGTCGGGATTGGGCAGCTGCCCGTGGCGGCCCGGCACGCCCAGGTCGCCGAGGGCAAGGGTGCCGCCGACCGACTTCAGGCCGGGCGTCAGGAAGCTGTTGCCGGCGTTGGCGTAGAGGGAAAAACGGGAGGAAAAGGCGTATTTCAGCCCGCCGCTCCACAGGAGCCTTGACCAATCCTGCTCACCCAATCCCGGCTTGCCGCCGCTGATCAGGTCGATGGTGTTGCGCACGTAGTTGTAGCGCAGGCCCGCGCGCAGGAGCAGGGCGCCCAGGCGCAGCTCTTCCTGCGCGTAAACGCCGTATTGCATGGCGGTAGAGCGGTTGCCGTACTGCTCATAGCCCAGCAGGGGGTCGGAGACGGTGTAATAATCGGCCGACTGGTAATCGGCGCCCAGGGTCAGCAGGCTGCCGTTGCCGTGTTTCCAGGCGAGGTTGAGGTCGGCGGGGATGATCTTCTGGTACACCCCATTGTTGGAAAGGAGGCTGTCGACCACGTTGAAGAAGCTCTCCTGCCAGCTGCGGTCGTAGATGCGAACGCCCATGCCCGCGTGGAGGGACAGGTTTTCGCTCAGCGCGGAAGTATGCGTGGCGTTGATGGTCGTGTACTGGTGGCCGAAGCCGCGATAGACCCGGCCCGCGTCGCCCTGGTGCAGGGTGTGGTTGACGAAAAAGCCCAGCTTGTGTTGCTCTTTCTCCCCGTAGAACAGCGAGCCGCCGGCGAAGAGGCGGGCGCGGCGGTACTGCGGGTCTTTTTGCATGTTGAGCCAGGAGTTTTCCGTGCCGTAGTTGGTGTAGTCGGAAATTTCGTAGTTGAGCCCGCCGAAGTAGTGGAGGCCGCCGGCGCGGTCCTGGTGCAGCAGCTGGCTGGTCAGGGTGTTGAAAGAGCCGTAGGAAAGGGCCGCCATGGTCTGCCGCTGCTCCACCCGCTCTTTGAGGATGAGGTTGACCGTGCCCGCCAGGGGGCTCTGGTTGCCGGCGAAATCCTGCGACAGGTAGTTGGGATACAGCACCGAAGCCGGTCCGCGCTGGATCTCGATGCGTTCGACAGCCAGCAGGTCGAGGGCCTGCGGGTCGACAAAGGCGTCGAGCGGCAAGCCGTTGAGCATGAAGGTGCTGTATTTCGGGCCGATGCCCGCGTAGGTGCCCCAATTGGCGTCGTTGCGCGAGAGCACGGCCACCGATACGCCCGGCTTTTGCTGGAGCACTTCGGCCAGGTTGTTATTGCCCGACACCACCCAATCGGCCTGCCGCACCGGGATCAGGTCGATGCGCTGCGTGACGTTGCCCGCCGTGCGGTATTGCTTGGAGCCGGTGATAAGCACTTCATTGAGGTCGATCAGGGTATCGGCTGTCGCCGAATCCTGAGTATATGCCAGGGATGGAGCGAAAAAGAGCGCCAGTACCAGAAAAAAGAGGGCATAGCTGGTTTTCATGTTGATGTTGATTTTATTACGAAAAACAAAAATCGTGTTACGCGAGGGCAAAAAAAATTACCCAGCCGAGCTCATGGTCAGCTGCCCGTGGTGGATGCCTTTGACGGCGATGAGGCGGTCGGCGAGTTCTTTCAACACCGGCGCCCTGCCCTTCATGGCGATGATCTCCAGACAGTTGTCGTGGTCGAGGTGAATATGCTGGGAAGAGAGGATGACGTCGTGGTAATCGTGCTGGATTTCGGTGAGATTGTTGAGCACGTCGCGTTTGTGGTGGTCGTAGAGGAGGGTGACGCTGCCGGCCACCACTTCGTTCGATTTCCACTTTTTGGTCACCAGGTTGCGGGCGATCAGGTGGCGCAGGGCCTGCGAGCGGTTGGAGAAGTGGTTTTCCTCGGTGTAGGCATCGAGGGCGTCGAGCAGTTCCATTTCAAGTGAGACGCCAAAGCGGACGACAGGCATGGTGTTACAGTTTTTTGTTTCGTAACACGAATGTAGCAGCCTGTTTTGGGGTAGCCAATGATAAAAATCAGTGGGTGGGGTGATAATTTGATCAACACCAACGGAGCGCCAAAATTTATTTGGCGCCAGGTAACGCCGAATTTATTCGGTGTCTTGTGCAGCTAATTGCCAATCTGGTAAAATAACAGAATCCATGTTTTGGGGTTGAAGTGCCGAATAAATTCGGCAAACCATTATCGCCAATAAATTGGCTCTACCTGGCGCCAAATAAATTTTGGCGCCCCCATTGGCTTGCGAGGATCAAGCCCACCCCAACCGGTATCAGCGCGCTGACCAGGAAGAGCGATTCGTAGTAGTAAGGCAAAAACCCCATCGCCCCCCAAAACATGGTGCCCTGCAAAAACAGGAGAAACTCACTCCCCAAAAACCCAACCACCCAACAACCCAATCCCAACCTCGCCAGCAGTCCCCTGTCGCTCAACCACCCCTTGTGGATGGCGTAGCCCAGGATGACGCTCGTCGCCATACCCAGCAGGATGAGGTGGAAAAAGCCGATGACGTAGTTGCGGATCGTGTAGGCCGCCTGGGCGACGAAAGGGATGGCCACTGCCGTCTGCACCAGTATCTTGCCTGCGAAACACAGCAGGGCCAGGATCAGCAGGAAACGCACCCAGCCGTCGAGCGGAGCAATGATCTCCCTGCGGCGGGGCCAGATGAGCTGGAAGAAGACTACCAGGGCCGCCATTTGCAGAATCACCCCAACGCTGTTGACCGCGAAGACCCCGAGGTGGGGCTCCGACCAGGCCACGGCCAGGGCGTAGGTGAGCAGGTTGGAGACGACCAGAAGCCAGTAGAAGGTGGAAAGGCGTTTTAACTCCCACTCAAAGCCGCGGTCTTCCAGCCATTTGAAGACCAGGGCCAGCAGGGCAAAGAGGAACCAGCCGTTGAACTGGAAGTGCAGAAAAAACTGAATGGATTGGTAAAATAGTCCGGTGTGCTTGAAATGCCCGATGGCAAAGACCATCAGGGAAAGGATGCCCAGGGCGCTTAGCGCCATGAACACGAATGCCGTGCGCACCAGCCGCGCGGAAAACGTGGCGGCTCCGCCCAGATCCCTCCAAAACCGCCACAGGAACAGCCAGGAGAAGATGACATGGAGGAAAGCAAAGCCGCCTGAAGGGCCGGCATACCCGTAAAACGGGAAAGTGCAGTACATGCCGACCACCGCCACCTCCGTAGCCCAGAACAGGCGGTTGTAAAACGGCGAGGCCTGCTGCTCCGGCTTCAGAAAAGTGCCGATCAGCAGCGCATAAATGCCCAGATACAACCAGCCCAGCATCGCCGTATGCGAATGCGCGTGCATCATGGGCCGGAAATGCAGCCAGGATATCTCCACAACGAACGCATAGCGCAGGAGCGCGCCCGCGAGAGCGGCCAGGAGGAAGTTGAAGAGGGCGATTTTGAGCCAGGAAGATTTCATCTTGGTGAGGTGAGAGTTGAGTGTGGAGAGTGGAGTGACCGCGAGGCAACTTTGTTGCCTCGGCCTCACTCCACTCTTCACTCTCAACTCTCCACTATTTTAATTCGCATCATTATGATAAATAAACTCCAACACATCCCTCGCATCCCCTATCGAGAGGTTCTGGTTGGGCATGCGGACGAGACATTCTTCGAGCAGGGCCTGCGCGGTGGGGTCTTCGTCGAGCATGATGTCGACGTTGGTGATCATGTTCATGATCCACTCGGGTTTGCGCTTGGAGGAGAGGCCTTTCCAGCCCGGACCCACGACGCGCTGGTCGGTGAGTTTGTGGCAGGCGGAGCATTTCATTTCATAGATACCCTTGCCGCGGGCCACCATGGCCTGGTCGAGTGGGTTGTTGAGGGCTACCTCCTTGATTTCACCGATGCCCTTGCCGTCGTCGACCGGTTCGTCGGCGACCATGCTCTGGGGCTTGGCGCCGCCTTCTGCCGGCGCTTCGCCGCCGCCGCATGCGTAAAGAAGGGATGCCAGGAGTAGAGTTAAGAGACTGAGCTTTTTCATTGAACGATGTTTTTGATTTGAACTACAATTTATTGATTTTAGGTGAGAGTGGAGAGTGGAGAGTGGAGTGACCGCGAGGCAACTTTGTTGCCTCGGCCTCACTTCACTCTCCACTCTCACCTCTCCACTATATCTTCAATTCCTGCCGCTCCACCCGCTTCGCCACCTCCGCGATCGTCTGATCATCCATCATCTCCAGCAAGCCCTGCCGGTAGATGAGGGCGCGGGAGTGCAGCGGGCAGGGATTCGTCGAGGAGCAGACCGGGAGGCCGAGGATGCAGGAGGTGAATATCTCCGGTCCGTCGATGCTCTCCACTACCCCGCGCAGATTGGCGTTGAGGTTCTCAGGGCTGAGGTAAAAGCCCCCGTTGGGGCCTTTGGTAGACGATATTAAATGGTGACGGGAAAGCTGCTGCAGCAATTTGGCCAGGAAAGGCCCCGGCACGTCGAGCGCTTCCGCAACCTCCTTCACCCCCAGCTTGTGCTGATCGCTGGAGTGTAAGGCAAGATACAAAACCGCACGGATAGCATATTTACACGACTTCGAAAACATATGGCCTTTGGTTTGTACAGCAAAGGTAAAAATTTTTTCTATAAAAAGATAAAAAACTCTTTTTTTCTTAAATTATTTTTTACTTTTGCCTCTGGCAAGTGGAGAGGTGAGAGTTTAGAGTGAAGGGAGGCCGTGATGGCAAAGCCATCCCGCAGACTACCCGGTAGCCCAATTGCGAGGCAACTTGTTGCCT
This sequence comes from Saprospiraceae bacterium, assembly GCA_049306275.1. Taxonomy (GTDB): domain Bacteria; phylum Bacteroidota; class Bacteroidia; order Chitinophagales; family Saprospiraceae; genus JADJTT01. The sequence goes on from JBAQQB010000184.1 coordinate 8,270, forward strand.
CGGCCTCCCATCACTCTAAACTCTCACCTCTCAACTTCACAAACAGTGACAAAAATCATTGCCCACCCCAAAACCGCTTACTAACTTTGCCTTATAAAAAGATAAAAGAGTCTTTTTATCCTTATATCCTGACAATCCGGCGAAATCCTGAAAATCCTGTCAAAAAAAAAGGAGGAGCAGATAACTCTACCCCTCCGGTCAATTTTATCGTTCAATAAAATCGTAGTTAACATGAGAAACCATTCTGGTATTAAAAAGTTGCTGTTGGCCGGTGTGATACTGGCCTTTAGTTCAGCGATGTTCACTGGCTGCGGCGGAGGCGCCGGCAATTCGGGCTCGGGCGTGCTCAGCGGCGATGTCGCATCGCGCGTGTACGTCAAACCGGGCACGTACGACGAGTTCTACGCCTTCATCTCGGGCGGCTTCAGCGGACAGCTCAGCGTGTACGGCATTCCTTCCGGCCGTTTATTTAAAGTCATTCCCGTTTTCTCGGTCGACCCGGAAAAGGGCTACGGCTTCAACGAAGAAACCAAGCCACTGCTCAACACCTCCCACGGTTTCATCCCCTGGGACGACGCCCACCACCCCGAGCTCTCGCAAACCGATGGGCAGACCGACGGCCGCTGGGTGTTTATCAACGGCAACAACACGCCTCGCGTTGCGCGCATCGACCTGACGACCTTTGAGACGGTGGAGATCATCGAGATCCCGAACTCGGGCGGTAACCACTCCTCCCCTTTCACCACCGAAAACACGGAATACGTGGTGGCCGGCACCCGCTTTGGCGTGCCCTATCCGCAAAAAGACGTGGCGATCAACACCTATGCCGAGAACTTCAAAGGCATGCTGTCGTTCATCAGCGTGAGTCCGGAAGACGGCGATATGGACATCGCCTTCCAGGTGCTGCTGCCCGCGTTCAACTACGACCTGGCGCACTCCGGCAAGGGCGCAAGCCACGGCTGGACCTTCTTCACCACCTACAACACCGAATTGAAGAGCACCCTGCTGGAAGTCGGCGCTTCCCAGAACGACAAGGACTTCATCGCCGCCATCAACTGGAAGAAAGCCGAAGAATACATCAAGGCAGGTAAATTCAAGGAAGTACCGGCCAACTATTACGACAACGAATACGACGAGCACACCCACATGGCCACTTCGACGGTGAAGAACAAGGTGAAAGTCCTGATCCCCGAAGAATGCCCCGGCCTGGTGTACTTCCTCCCCACCCCGAAGTCGCCCCACGGCGTCGACGTAGACCCCACCGGCGAATACATCGTTGGCAATGGCAAACTCTCCGCCGACCTGACCGTGCACTCCTTCACCAAGATGCTCAAAGCTATCGAGAGTGAATCGTATGAAACCGTCATCGAAGGCATCCCCGTCCTGAAGTACGAAGACGTAGTGGCAGGCGTGGTCACCAAACCCGGCCTCGGCCCGCTGCACACCGAATTCGACGGCAAGGGCAACGCCTACACCACCTTCTTCATCTCCTCCGAAGTGGTGAAGTGGAAAGTCGGTACCTGGGAAGTCCTTGACCGCCAGCCCTGCTTCTACTCCGTAGGTCACCTCTGCATCCCGGGCGGCGACTCCAAAAAGCCCGACGGCAAGTACCTCATCGCCATGAACAAGATCACCAAGGACCGCTACCTGCCCACAGGGCCCGAGCTGACCCACTCCGCCCAGCTCTACGACATTTCCGGCGACAAGATGGAGCTGCTCCTCGACTTCCCCACCATCGGCGAACCGCACTACGCACAAGCCATCCCCGCTTCCCGGGTCATTGACAAGGTGAAGAAAATCTACCCGATCGAAGAGAACAAGCACCCCTACGCAGCGCTGGGCGAAGGCCAGGCCAGGGTAGAACGCAAAGGCAAGGATGTGCACGTCTACATGACATCCATCCGCAGCCACTTCGCTCCCGACAACATCGAAGGCATCAAAGTCGGCGACAAGGTCTACTTCCACCTCACCAACCTGGAACAAGACTGGGATACGCCGCACGGCTTCGCCATCCTGGGCGCCCGCAACGCCGAACTGCTCGTCATGCCCGGCCAAACGGAAACCCTGCTCTGGGAACCCACCATGGAAGGCGTCTTCCCATTTTATTGCACCGACTTTTGCTCCGCCCTGCACCAGGAAATGCAAGGCTACGTACGCGTATCCGCCGCAAACTCCAACGTCACGCTCAAGTGGAGCCTCGGCGAAGAAGAAGTTCAATAAACGATCTTTTTTATAGTTCTCACCATATGGTGTGCAGGGCCTCCGGGCCCTGCACCTTAACCTTCCGACCATGAAAGCTTTACCGCGTATTTTGATGGCGCTGGCAGCAGTAGCGCTCCTCATGCTCTTTGTCTTCCCGATGTGGAAAATCATACTCTACGCGCCCCAATACCCCGACGGCGTCGAGATGCACATCTGGGTCAACAAGATCGGCGGAAAGGAGCCCAGCACCCTTCAGAATATCAATATCCTCAACCACTACGTGGGTATGAAATATATCGAACCCGACGATATCCCCGAACTCAAATATTTCCCCTATATCATCATGGCCATGGCCGCGCTGGCACTGCTGGCCGCCATCGTCAACAAAAAATGGTTCTACCTGACCTGGGTCGTCCTGATGGTCGCCCTCGCCATCGCCGGTCTCTACGACTTCTATCTCTGGGAATACGACTACGGCCACAACCTCGACCCGAAAGCCCCGATGAAATTCGACGACGCCTCCTTCCAGCCGCCGCTGATCGGCAAAAAGACCATCCTGAACTTTATCGCCGTCTCCCTCCCCCATATCGGAGGCTATTTCGCCGGCGCTTCCATCATCCTGGCCGCCCTCGCCTGGTGGCTTAAAGGCAAAAAACAATACGCATGAAAAATATATTCTTCCTCCTGATCGCCCTGGTCCTCTGGTCCTGCTCCCCCGGTCCCAAACCCATCGAATACGGCACCGACGAATGCCACTTCTGCCGCATGACCATCGTCGACCCCCAACACGGCGCCGAACTGCTCACCGACAAGGGCAAAGTCTACAAATTCGACGCCATCGAATGCATGGTGCACTACGTACAGCAAAACGAACAAATGGCCTTCGGCTCCTTCTGGGTCAACGACTACACCCAAACCAGCGGCGAACTCGTCGACGCCACAGCCTGCACCTACCTGATCAGTCCCAATATCCCCAGCCCCATGGGCGCTTTCCTCTCCGCTTTTAAAGATGAAGCGAAGGCGAAGGAGTTTCAGCAGGAGAAAACAGGGGAGGTTTATGGGTGGGAGGAGTTGCTGAAGGAGTTGTGAAGAGTTTTCAGTTTTTAATTTTCAATTTTCAGTTTTTGCTCGTGAGGGTCTCCGACCCGAAACG
>JBAQQB010000185.1:0-25874 GCA_049306275.1 Saprospiraceae bacterium
TAAATAAGGGTGGGCGGGCTGCGCCCGCCCACCCTTATTTAATTAATTTATTTTGTTCCGCTGTACTTATTGGCTTCACCTCGGAGAGGTGACACGTTGGTAGCATTTGGGCATTTCCATTTTACCGACCTCGGAGAGGTCGCACATTGGTTTCTCCCAAATCGGGAAGTAATTTTCGCAAGAATCCTTAGTTTTGCGTATCCGTTTGTCGCCCTGATCAATTGTAAAACCATAAAAGATCAACAAGGAATGTTTCAGGAAACCAATTATTCCAAAGACCCCAGCCAACCAGGGGTGCACCAGGAATTGCATGCCTGGGTGAAAAAAGTAGCCGACCATTGCCAACCCGATAACATCTACTGGTGCGATGGCTCGGAAGAAGAATACAACCGATTTACCAAAATGCTGGTCGACAAGGGCACCTTTATTCCCCTCGATGAAAAGAAATGGCCCAACTGCTTCGCTTGTTTCAGCGACCCCAGCGACGTGGCGCGGGTAGAAGACCGCACCTTCATTTGCAGCCGCACCCAGGACGATGCCGGCCCCACCAACAACTGGGTGGAGCCCCGGGAGATGAAAAACACCCTGGAAGGCCTGCTCAAAGGCTCGATGAAAGGCCGCACCATGTACGTCATCCCTTACTGCATGGGGCCGCTCGGCTCGCCGATCTCCCGCCTGGGCGTGGAGATCACCGACTCTGAGTACGTGGTGGTGAACATGAAGATCATGACCCGCATCGGAAAGCCGGCCCTCGACATGCTGGGCTCAGACGGCGACTACGTCAAGTGCATCCATTCCCTGGGCGCTCCGCTGGAGCCCGGGCAAGCCGACGTCAAGTGGCCCTGCAACCCGACGACCAAGTACATCGTACATTTTCCGGAAGACAGGTATATCGTGTCCTATGGCTCCGGCTACGGCGGCAACGCCCTGCTGGGCAAGAAGTGCTTCGCCCTGCGCATCGCCTCCAGCATGGCCGAAGAGCAAGGCTGGCTGGCCGAGCACATGCTCATCCTGGGCGCCGAGTCGCCCGAAGGCGATAAGACCTATGTGGCCGCCGCTTTCCCCAGCGCCTGCGGCAAGACCAACTTCGCCATGATGATCCCGCCCGGCGAAATGGGAGGCTGGAAGATCACGACCGTGGGCGACGATATCGCCTGGATCACCATGCACGATGACGGGAAGCTCTACGCCATCAACCCCGAAGCGGGGTACTTCGGCGTGGCGCCGGGCACCAACGCCAAGACCAACCCCAGCGCCATGGAGATGGTGAAAAGCAACACCATCTTCACCAACGTGGCGGTAACGCCCGACGGCGATATCTGGTGGGAAGGCATGTCCAAAACCCCGCCGCCCAACCTCATCGACTGGACGGGAAAGCCCTGGGATCCCAGCTCAGGAAAGCCGGCAGCCCACCCCAACGCACGCTTCACGGCGCCGTCGAACCAAAACCCGGTGATCGACCCCGACTGGGAAAACCCCAACGGAGTGCCCATCAGCGCCTTTATTTTCGGCGGCCGTCGCTCTTCGACCGTGCCGCTTGTATATCAGTCCTTTAACTGGAACTTCGGCGTCTATCTCGCCGCTACCATGGGCTCGGAGATGACCGCCGCGGCCTTCGGCAACATCGGTCAGGTGCGCCGCGACCCCTTCGCCATGCTGCCCTTCATGGGCTACCACATGGCCGACTACTTCAACTACTGGCTGCAGTTCGGCCGCAAGCTGCCCAACGCGCCGCGCATCTTCGGCGTCAACTGGTTCCGTAAGGACGAGAACGGCAACTTCATCTGGCCTGGCTTTAGCCAGAACATGCGCGTACTCAAGTGGATACTCCAGCGCGTCAAGGGCCAGACGGCCGCAGTGGAAAGCCCCATCGGCTGGATGCCCCGCTACGAAGATATCGACTGGAGCGGCCTCGACTTCTCCCGCGAAGACTTCGACAAGATCATGTCGATCGACCGCGAAGACTGGAAGAAGGAGATCAGCAGCCACGAGGAGCTGTTCGCCCAGCTCTACGACAAGCTGCCCAAGGAGTTCCTCTTTATGCGCGAGCTGTTCCGCTCAGGCCTCTGGCGCGCGCCCGAGGTGTGGGGGCAGGCGGCGGAGAGGATATAGATTGGGTGGTTGGGTTATTGGGTTGTTAGGTTATTGGGTTGTTGGGAGGAGTATTTTCCCAACCACCTAATAACCTAATAACCTAACAACCTATTCCCCCAACAACCCCAAATACATCTGCACCGTATTCCTCAGCCCGAAATACAGCGCATCGCTGATCAGCGCATGCCCGATGGAGACTTCGAGCAGGCCTGGCACACTTTCCCGGTAGAAGCGCAGGTTGTCGAGGTTGAGGTCGTGGCCGGCGTTGATGCCGAGGCCCAGCTCGTTGGCCAGTTTGGCGGCGCGAACGTGGGGCGCCACGGCGGCCTCTCGGTCTGTGAAATAATCGTGGGCGTAGGGACCGGTGTAGAACTCCACGCGGTCGGCGCCGACGGCTTTGGCGCCCTCCACCATTTTTTCCACCGGATCGAGGAACAGCGATACCCGGATGCCGGAGTCTTTGAGCCTGGCGATCACATCTTTCAGAAAATCGGCATTTTTCACCGTATCCCAGCCCGAATCGGAAGTGAGCTGATCGGGCGCGTCGGGCACGAGCGTGGCCTGGTGGGGCCTGTTTTTCAACACCAGCTCCATAAACCGCGGCTCGGGGTTGCCCTCGATGTTGAATTCGGTGGTCACCACCTCCTTCAGCAAGGGGATATCGGCATACCGCACATGCCGTTCGTCGGGACGCGGGTGCACGGTGATGCCCTGAGCGCCGAAGGCCTCGCAGTCTTTCGCCACCTGGATCAGATCGGGCAGGTTGCCCCCCCGCGAGTTGCGGATCAGGGCTACTTTGTTGATGTTGACGGATAAGCGGGTCATAAATTTTGGTTGTTAGGTTGTTGGGTGGTTGGGTGGTTAGGTGAGGCTAAAATAACAGTAATCTTATTATCTTGTAAGTCAAAACAACCCAACAACCCAACAACCCAAAATGCAAAATCGCTCAATCTTCCCCCCTCACCTCATCCTCCTCATGCTGCTGCTCATGGTCTTCCTCTTCATGATCATCGGCCAGGGGCTAGGCTTTGGGCTGACGTATGTGACCGGGCTGGATTTGCAGGCATTTCTGGACAATAAAGAAATCGAATCCACGCTGCGGGAGCGCAACATCCTGCGGGGGGTGGCGGCGTTTAATCAGTTTTTCACCTTTTGGGCGCCGGCGCTGCTGCTGGGCTGGTTTTTGTACAGGAGGGAATGGACGAAAGAGCTGTCGCTCGACCGCTCGCCGGGGTATTACTGGCCGGCCAACGGCATGTTGTGGATCATCGGGGCGTTTCCGCTGGCGCAGGCGATTTTCTGGTTCAATAAAACCGCCATACCGCTGCCGGACTGGATGCGCGACATGGAGGACTCTACCGGCGGACTGCTCAGGGCCTTGCTGGAGATGAACTCCCCCTGGGAATTTCTCTTTTCGCTCTTCGTGATGGGATTGCTGCCTGCGGTGGGCGAAGAGCTGGTGTTCCGGGGCTTCCTGCAGCGGCAGCTCGGGCGCACGCGCCTGGGCGAGCACGCGGCCGTGTGGGTGTCGGCGCTGATCTTCAGCGCGATACACTTCCAGTTCGAGGGCTTTTTGCCTCGGGTGTTGCTGGGGGCGCTGCTGGGATATCTGTACTTCTGGTCGCGCAACCTGTGGGTACCCATCGCGGCCCACTTCGCCAACAACGCCATACAGGTCACCGCCGCTTATGTGGCGCAGGACCTCTTCCTCAAGATCGACGAAGCGCCGGAGAATCCTTTCCCCTGGCAGGTGTCGGCCATCTCCGTCCTCTGGGTGCTGTGGCTGGGCTACCAGCTGTGGAACCGGCGCATTTCACCACCAGAAAATCCAACCGCATGAACACGCTGGCGCGCAGAAGCCTGACGGCCCTGATCTTTGGCATCGTGGTGATCGGGAGCATTTGGGCGAGTCCCATTACCTTCACACTATTGTTTCTGTTAGTCGCTTTCCTGTGCCTGTGGGAATTTTTCCACCTGGTTTCGCCGGAATTTTCCTGGCCCGAGGGCCTGGGCATCGCGCTGGGCATGGCGCCGGTGGTTTGGGAAGCCGCGGCCGTATTTTTCGAAATAACATGGACGCCCTCGGTATTGCCGGTGTTGCTGGGCTTTTCCGGATTTGCGTCGCTGCTGCTGGTGTTGAGGCCGCAGCGGGTGGTTCCCCTTCTGGCCTACTGGGCCATGGGCCTGGCCTACATCGGTCTTCCTTTCTATTTTTTGATGAAAATTGCCTGGTGGGATGGGGCATTCAGCGCGGCGCTGCCTTTCGGCATCCTGCTGCTCACCTGGGCCAACGATACGGGCGCTTATCTGGTGGGCTCGCAGATCGGCAAGCGGAAGCTCTTCCCCGTGGTATCGCCCAATAAGACCTGGGAGGGCACGCTGGGCGGCATCCTGTTCACCATCCTGGCCGGCTGGGGCATTTACGCCATCGGCTGGTTCGGCAGCCTGCAGGACGGGCTGATCCTCGGCGCCATCGTAGGCGTCTTCGGCACGCTGGGCGACCTGGTCGAGTCGCAGTTCAAGCGAAGTTTCCAGGTCAAGGATTCGGGCACGCTGCTGCCCGGCCACGGCGGGGCTTTGGACAGGTTTGACAGTTTTGTGTTTTTGTTGCCGTGGGTGGCGGGGTATGTGGCGATAACCACAGCTGCCTGAATCAATCAAAAGAAAAATGAGTGGCGGAACCTTCACGTTCTCTGACGTTACCAATACCGCCACTTTCTGCAGCCTTTGGCCGCCTTTTTGTCCTGGTAACCAGGAACAGGACAACCATCTGTTCCTCGGTAGCCGTCCGGCTTTCCTGTGAGCTGGAGGACGAGGCGGAAGCCGATGTTATTGTTGCGGTTCTCCGGCCAGTTGTTGTTGCGGTTCGCGACGCGGCAGTTCTCGGCGTTGTTGTTCCAGCTGCCGCCGCGGTTCACGCGGTTATCGCCCTTATGATGATTGACCTTCTATGTCCAAAAGTACGTTTTTTCGGAATGTTTTGGAATCGGCATGCTGGGTAAATGCGATAAGCGGCAGCACCCTGCGCTGGCAGGCAGCCTCAGTCCAATCACCAAGCTGGTAGTGTGCCTCGATCTCACGCATTTTGCGAATAAACCGTATTTTACTTTTTTGTAATAGCCTGACATGGTGGGGGAAAATGCGATACCCAAGAAAAGGAAGGCCAAGTCCTGTCTTATTCAATATCTCCGGTTTGAGTGAGCATCGAAGATTATTTTGTATAAAAGCAGCAATAAGAACAAGCGCCTTTTTCAGATCAGCTTTTTCCCTGCTCCAAAGCACCATGTCGTCCATGTAGCGAACATAGGCCGCTATTCTCAAATTTTCTTTGATGAAATGATCTAAACCTGATAAATAGTGATTGGCAAAATACTGACTGGTCAGATTGCCGATAGGCAGGCCCCGGTCGGCGCTGGCCTCGTAACTGTCGATGATCCGGAAGAAAACCTCAAGCAGGCGCGGCTCCTTGAACAGGCGTGCCAATTGGCCTTTCAGCACATCGTGGTGAATGGTTTCAAAAAACTTGCGCACATCCAGTTTCAGAAACCAGGGATACCTGGACGTAAAATGCCTGGCCCGGGCGATAGCTGCATAAGTTCCCTTTCCCTTCCGGCTTGCGTAGCTGTCAAAAATTTGCGCGCGCTCAAAGTAATCGTGGCAGATGTTCATCATCGCATGGTGCAGTACCTGCTCACGAAAAGCGCTGGCGCAAATCTGACGCTCTTTCGGTTCAAAAACTTTGAAGTAGTGGTAATTGCCCACCTCTACCCTCCCGCATGCAATTTGTTTCTGTAAGTGAAGAAGGTTGGTTTCCAGGTCTTGTTGAAAAGCAAGCACGGAAGGGGCATAGCGCTTCCCTTTCGCTGCTTTCCAAGAGGCCAGCCGAAGGTTATCTGCGTCCATGATGTTTTCAAACAAGTGGTTAGCCCTCCTCATCATTGGTTATTGTAAAAAAATGACGGCCGTATTTTCCCACTTTTTTCTCTCCGATACCCGGAACCTTCAGCATGGCTGACGGAGTCAGTTCTTCCAATTTAGCCAGTTCGGCCATTTCTTCATCAGTGAAAATCGCGAAAGCGGGCACTCCTTCTTCCTTGGATAGCCGCTTCCTGATCTCCCTGTATTTTGAAAAACGCAGAAAGCTCTCCTCGTCCAGCACCCGTTTGTAGTCAGTTTTTTCTTTGTTTTTGTTGAAAGGGGAATAATCCTCCATGAATCTGATACAAAAGCACCAATGCGCCCCATGGGGATTGCTGACCAGCTCCTGCTTGATCTCTATGATCTTCTTCGAGCGGAGAAATGCGTTTAGGTCTTCTGAAATCGCTTCTCCACCCATAATGGGGATAGTGAAGATTTTTATCTGCATCGCAAAAAATTTCGTGCCCACCCGCGGGAATCCCTTCGCTGTGCTGCGCCGTCGGCTCGTCCCTCGCCTCCTTGCTTGCACTACTCAGGGATTCCTTCTCCTTTTTTGCTCACAGGAAAGCCCGGAACGGCAAACCTCATAACTGGAGGACGAGGCGGAAGCCGATGTAATTGTTGCGGTACTCCGGCCAGCTGAAGGTGGGGGAGGTTCGCGACGCGGCAGCCCTCGGCGTAGCCGTACCAGCTGCCGCCGCGGTACACGCGGTCAACGCCCTGATCAGGCCCTCTGTAATCCGGTGGAATAGTATCCGGATAGCTGCCATACAAATCCTCACACCACTCCCAGACATTCCCGCTCATGTCGTATAACCTTAGGTTATTTGGCTGCCTGGTTTTTACCGGATTGGTCCGGTCACTGTTCTTAGAATACCAGCCCACCAATTCCAAAGAATCACTTCCCGCATATTCAAAGCGCTCATTCCTGATTCCACCTCGGGCAGCGAACTCCCACTCGACTTCACTGGGGAGACGGTAACCCTTGGCAGAAGTGATGACGCTTGCTCTCCAATGTCTTTGATTATCTGAGCTATTCTCATTAATATCATAAACGGCATTCATGCTGAATTTTTCACTGAGCCAGTTAGCGTAAAGTGCCGCGTCATACCAGGACACGTAGATAACCGGATCGTCCCCTCTGACATCCCCCCAGGATTTATAATGAAAATTGCCGATAGAAAGACCGACGGCGGAGCAATACAGCGCAAACTGCCACATCGTGGTCTCCGTTTCTGCGATCTTGAAAGTACTCACTTTCGTTGGAATACGGCCATCGCCGATCTCTGCATCACCTCCCTGCACGAGGATCATATGGGGGTAATAACGGTACATCAAGGTATCTCTCCATCTGCTCAATATGGGGATGGCCAGCAGGTCATCGAGCGAAGTTCCTGCCGTTTTACCAACCAGACGGGCGGCCAGGTCAAGCGGGGAGCGAGCCAGGTCAATTTGGCCGCTTTCCTCATAGAAAAACGCGATTTCCAGCAGTGCTTTGGCCACATCTGCCTTTTCCTCTCCGATTGCAGCGGCGTCTCTGAGTTTTTGCATGGCTTCCGGGTAACGGAGATGATAAAAATCCTTCCTGGTATCTTTCAGGATGCCCTTGACGACGAGGATAGATTTGGACTTCACTTCGAGCAAGGCTGCCAGGGCTTTTTGGCGTTCCCTTTCGGCCACGTCGCGCTCGGAACGGGCGATACTGTCCGATTGTTCAGCAAGCAAGCGGCGTATTTCAGCGGTGTCCAACGCAGCAACCAGAGCTTGCTGTGCGGAATCCAGTTTTGCATTCGACCGTTGCAGATCGGCCGATTTGGCCAGGGCAGACTGTTCGGCCTTAGTTGCCTGTTGCTGTTTAAAAAAGGCGAAAACGCCGGAGGCGATCGCCAAAATGGCCACTGCAGCAACGATACGGGTAAAGAAGGTCTGACGCTTTCGGGCATGCTCTTCTGTCGCCAGTTTTTCTTCCGCAAGACGCAGTTCCCGCTCGGTGCGTTCTTTTTCTGCCTTCTCTTTTCGTTCGGCCTCCAACCGGCTGTTTTCCAAAAATGCCAATTGCTCAGGCTCCAAAGCCAGTTTGGGCAGAAATGGCTCGATGCGGGCCAGCTGGCCGGGATCGAAGTAATAGCGTTTGCCCTCGGCTGACTCCTGGTGTTCTTTCACCCCGATCTCGATGCGCTGGCGAATGTCGCTCAATTGCCGCTGTTCCACGGTGCGCTGCTGGTCGATCAGGGCAGCGAGCTTGTCGTGAGCCACTTCAAAAGCATCGTCAGATCGGCGCAGGATGCGGCTCCTTTCCAATTCAAGCACGCAATCGGAAAGAAAAGCAGGGGGGAGGTTGAAAAGGGCTCTCGCAACTTTCGAGCTCAAACTCAGGCTGCCATCGGAGGCCACATCATAGCTAACGGGTATCTTGGTGCCTTCCCTCGACACGAACTCGTTGAGCACCTGCGAAACGGCGTCTTCAGGCAAAAGAGCAAAAGCTGGCGTTTTTCCGCGCAAAATCCTGTCTATTGCCTTTTTCTGGTTCTCCAAAAACCGCCCAAGGGCATCGGTGATCTTGCCGACATTCTTGATAGCCGCATCGGTAAACCGGGCGGGTTGGTCTTCCATTCCTCGCGTTGCTTCTTCAAAAAGCATTTGCAGGTAGACCTGAACGTAGGGCATGTCGATTGGCCGGTTATCGGCCAGGATATTGTTGAGAATAAGATCAGGTGACCGGCGGGCATCGTCGAAACCTATGCCGAATACCCGGCACGACCCCGTGATGACCGCATGCAACTGCTCCCTGCCCATCGGCTCTACGCGCAGCTTGCGATGGTAAAGATCCGGGATGGTCTTTTCAAACTGGTTGAGATGGCCGAAATAATCCTCCCGGATGATGAACAAGATGCGGCAGGGCAGTTCGGCCTCGTTCAGCTCCGCGATGGTGTCGTAAAAAGTACGCTGTTCTGTAGGGCCCCCGAGAATGAACAGTTCCTCAAACTGATCGAAAATGAGATAAACCGGCCTCAGGTAGCGGGTAAAAAGGCTCTCAATGGAGGAGGGAATATCCTCGATTTCTTTCTTTCCCAAGGTCTTGGCCAGTTCGCGACGCAGAGAAGCATTGAGGTCTTCCCCGCGACGTACAAAAAGCGGCAGCCAATCGGAACCACCGAAGCGGTTGGCCAGGCCACACTGCACCAGGCTGGTCTTGCCCGAACCGGAAGGACCATACACAAAAGTGAGGCGATTTTTTGTGACCAGATTGTAGAGCTCGCGGGTTTCCTCCTTTCGGCCGAAAAAGGCCTCAATATCCTGCAATTCGAAAGGATCGAGGAATTTGAATGGGCTTTTCATGACCGGGAGGCTTTTTGGTTCAGGCAAACGGTGTCGTAGAAAACGGAGAACTGTTCCATGGCCAGAGCGAATTTGCTGACCTTTTTCTTATCCAGAAATTCCTCATCGTCTAGCCGTATCACATCCCCCTCCGGATCGTTGACGAACTTATAGACCAAATGAACACTGCCATCTTCTCCTCGTTCCCGGAATGAAAAAAAATACAATTTGGACAGGGAGGTATCGGGTACTTTCTCGAAAGTGTTCTCATCCAGAATAAATGGAGAAAGGTTGAGAAATTTCCCGCTTTTGCCATCTCCCACCCGGAGCAATACGACCGAGCGGTTGTCCATAAAATCCGATTGCCTCCGGAATTCCTTATCGTAGTACCCCAGGGTGCCGTGCCATTTTACCACCATGTGCTCGAATTGCGCCTCCGGGGTGTGACGGTATTTCTGAACATTGATATTCCGCACGGTGGCGAGGATGTATTTGCCCAGAAAGCCCAGTTTTTCAAAAACAGAGGCTAGTTCTTTCTCAGCGCGGGCGCATAGCTCCGGCATATCCGCCATGGAAGCCGAGCCGCGAAGCCGGCCCAGGTTGTCGAGAAAAAAACAAGCGTTTTTGACCTTTTCATCATTAAAAAAAGACTCGCGCAAGTGGGCATATTCCTCCACGAAAGGAATCTCCAACGCTTCTCCCAGTCTCCGGAGCACGGAAAAGTAGTCGAAGCTGCGGCGTTCTTCAGCGGAAAGACTGAGATAAAGCTCCAATTCCGGAAATTGATCAAAAGATCTGTCTGCATCTTCCGGATGAGACAAGGAGGCATCCCAGAGTTGGGCCAGTAATACAAAAACCAGAAAGTCCATACTAATCTGGTAGGTTTGTGCCAACTGCGCCAGGCGTTCCGGGCTGGGTTCGCCGATGGGATTAGGTGTTCCAGGTAAAGAGGGCATCACGAGTTTGCGAAGATGCTCGCTGATGGGCGCGGGAATCGCCCTCAAAATGGCGTTGACGATCTCATCCGTCCGTTCGTCAAGCGCCACGTCATCGGCATGGAACTGGATCAAGTGCTCATTGGCATCTTTAAAAGTTTCATAGAGCGTTTCGAGCAGGTGTTCGTTGGGTTTGGCATCTCCCTTCACCTGCTGGACGCTCCGTGACGGCAATTTCCACCCATGCTCATCCTGTTTGGCCGGATTAGGAAAGATGCCCCACAGCGATTCGTCTGGATCGTAACCAGACAAATCAAATCCCCTGTGCACCCTAATTTCCTGGCGTGCCAGGGTTTCTCCTATCCCCTGCTCGAATGATTCTCCGATAGTCAAGCCGGTCTCAAGCGCTTGAAAAAGCCTGCTGGAAAAGCGGGTTGCCGCTTCATCGTTTACCGGTGCGCTCGTTGCAATCACAACCGGCACGCCAACCTTGTGCAGGTCTACGACCTGCCCTGCCGTACTGCACCCGTTGAGAATGACGACTTTCAAATGAGGGCATTGGCCCAGGAGATGAGCAATTCCTGCGGCGCGACTGTCTCCATCCTCTGTGAGTAACCGGTCGCGACCAGCATGCCCGCTGTAGAGAAACAAGGAAAGGCTATCCCTGAAGAGTGTGAGATAATAGGCAATATCATCCAGTGTCGCATGGCTGAGCGACTTCGCCAGGAAGTGCTGCTTCAGCAACCTGGGCGCCAGGGTGCGATCAATAGAAATATACTCATCTACCAGCGTTTGAAGCGGTTGAGTCCGGTGGTTGGAAAAAGCGAGGAGAAGGGTGTCCATTGGCGTATAGGGTCAAATTTTCTCCAAAATACAAACAACCCATATACCTGACAACCCAAAATTCCAATTATCCAATTACGGAACCGAATCGCCTCCAACATTGTTAAAAATGGTATTATTTTCCGGATATGCCTGAATTTCACATCGTAGGCCTAAGAACGCACAGCTTGTACATGAAATACAAGCGGTATTTCACCTCCCGCCGTGCGGCGTTCCGGGCAGCCAAACGCGATGCGGGGATACCAATGAACCAGCACCCGGAAAAGGTTGTGAGGCCGCGAACCCCGGAAGGAACCAACTACGAGATTGATGATAGGAACGTTAGATTGTATGTTTTTTTTATCTTTATAGGTGCGGTATTCATTGAGGTACACATCCGGGAGGACAAGCCGGACAAAAGGCTCGGCCAACCGAAACACTTCAATGCGGGTAATCCGCCAGACAAATTGAAGGAACATTATTTCTGGAACGACGATGAGAGTTAGCAAAGATTCAAATATTACCCAAACCCGCTGGATGGAGTTCTATTCCAACGGTGATCTGACGCCCGCTCAAACCACCAGATTGGAGCAATTCCAGCGCATCGTCTTCACCTTCGAAGAATTTGCCACGCAAAAGGCCTGGGACTTTTTCAAGGATGCCGTTCTGCAACTGCTACCGGCATTTGACCTGTACATGGTTTTCTCCGAAACCCTCCCCCAGAAGAAGACCCGGGTGCGGTCGCACAAAAAAATGTTCTACCCTGTTCGGGATGCAGTCGCTCCCAACGACCGGTTTGACGCCGAGGTCGATACCGGCGAAGATCAGTCCGTTCTCACCGGCGCCATCAGGCTAAGCCCCTCCAATCTTGATTTTTGCGTTGACAACCTGATAAACTCAACCCTTCAATTCACCTATGTCGTAAGGAAAGAAACCTCCTTCACTCACTTTGATTGGGATGTTATTTTGAAAGACATGGTTGATGAGAGTATTCGCAGCGGCAGGATGCTCTCCCCCAACATCCCCAAAATCCTGTTGAGATATGCCGGCGAAGATCGCGCCCTCATCCTCCTGAAAAATACGGGCAGGGACGAGCAAACGGTGCAGTTTTTCGTGCAGGATGAAGGAGTGCGGAGTGTTTTGGCCCGTTTGGAGGCCAGCTATCGGGCAGAGGTAGAGAATTAGTTAATCCTCCGGCCTTAGCCGGTTTGCCGTCAAGAAACCGGCTGGAGTGAAGCCCCACTCGATGGCCCGGCTCCTGCGGATACGATGCAGGCTGGCTACTGTTTGAGCAAAACCAGTGCGGCGCCTCCCTTCAACAGTCCGTGCGAGTTTAGCCAGCCCGGCGAAATGAAAGCCGGTTTTAGGCAAAGCGGCGAAAGCCTTGTTTTTTTGGTACTTTTTCAACAAGGAAAAAGTACACATCTACACCAACCGCTCCAACACCCCCCTAACATTCCCCACCCCCACAATCTGAAACCGCGCCGCCGTCTTGGCGATGCCTACCTTGATGGTGTAGGCCTTGGGCGGCATCACCTTGAAGGTGTCTTCGTCGGTGTGGTCGTCGCCGATGGCCATGATGAAATCCCAGTCGCGCTCGGCGAGCCAGTGGAGCATGGCTTTGCCTTTGTTGACGCCCGCGTTTTTGATCTCCACCACCTTGTTGCCTTCCAGCACCTGCAGGTCGAGGTTGGCGGTGAGGTAGAGCAGGGTGTCGCGGAACTCTCGCACCCGCTTCTCGCCCAGGTCCTTGTCGGTCATGCGGTAGTGCCAGGCCAGGGAGAACTGTTTTTCTTCGATGAATGAACCCGGCGTGCGCTCCACCATGTTGTCGAGCACCGGACGGATGTCTTTTTTCCAGGCGTCGGCTACGCCGGAGGCGCCTTTCCACTTGCCGTTCATCTTTACCCACACGCCGTGCTCGGCAGCCAGGTCGATGCCGGTGGGACTGAGCCACTTGTCCAAAGTCTCGCGGTCGCGGCCGCTGCTCACCACTACGTGGTTGCCCTCCTGATCGTGCAGGCTGCGCAACAGGGCCAGCAGGGCCTCGTCGGGCACTACGGCGGCGGGGTCGGCTTGGAAATCCATTAATGTGCCGTCGTAGTCAAGCACGATAAGGCGGTCTTTAGCCTGCTTGTAGAGCGTCACCAAACCCTGAATGTCCTGCTCTGTCAGGAGGTTGGTGCTCTCTCCTTTCTGTTCTTCCATAAGTCGCATTTGTTCGTTGATAAAATCTTCCGCCCAGTTCTTGACGTCGTATTTTTTGAGGCGCATCTGCATCTTTTCCAACCGCGCGCGCTGTTCGCCGTGTTCCATATCCAGGGCCCGCTTGAGGGCTTCGGCCATCTCGTTGATGTCCTGCGGGTTGACGATCAGGGCGTCGTAGAGCTCGTTGGCGGCGCCGGCCATTTCGCTCAAAATGAGCACCCCTTCCTTGCTCTCCTCCTTCGCGGCGATGTATTCCTTGGCCACGAGGTTCATGCCGTCGCGCAAGGGGGTGATCATGGCGATGTGGGCCACCTTGTACAGGGCCGAAAGTTCGGCAAAGTTAAGCGATCGGTAGAAATAGAGAATGGGGGTCCAGTCGAAAGTGCCGTACTGGCTGTTAAACTCGCCCACCAGGGTGTCGATCTCGGTCTTGAGGTCGCGGTACTGGTCTACGTTGGAGCGGGAGGGCACCACGATGAGCACAAAGCTCACCTTGGTCTTGTATTCGGGGTATTTTTTGAGAAAACGCCCGAACACCTTGACGCGGTTGGGGATGCCCTTGGTGTAGTCGAGGCGGTCGATGGTGATGACCAGCTTGCGCCCCTGCGTCTGCTTGCGGATGCGCTCCATGCCCGATTTGGTCTCCTCCTCCACGTCGGGGAAGGCGTAATGGTCGTAGTCGATGCCCATGGGGAACACGTCGGTGTTGACCACGCGGTTGCCCACGGTCATTTTCCCGAAATAGTGTTCGTGGCCACCGATGCGATATGCCGCGCTGAGAAAATGCCGCATGTAGTCGAAAGTGTGAAAGCCGATCTGGTCAGCGCCCAGCATGCCGCGCAGCAACTGCTCGCGCCAGGGCAACATGCGGAAGAGTTCATAAGAGGGGAAAGGGATGTGGAGGAAAAAGCCTATGGAGATGCCGGGAAAAGCTTCGCGGATCATAGCGGGCAGCAGGAGCAGCTGGTAGTCGTGCACCCAGACGATATCGCCGGGCTCAATGGACTCTATGACCACGTCGGCGAACTTCCGGTTCACGGCCTGATAGGCCTCCCAGTATTGGTCCTCGTAGGAGGTGAATTGGGGGAAATAGTGAAAATGCGGCCAGACGACCTTATTACTGAAACCTTCGTAGTACAGCTCGATGTCTTCTTCGCTCAGGAAAACGGGCACGAGGCCGTCCTTGCCCAGGTCGCGCTTCACCGATTCGCGCTCCCACTCGTCGTCGAGGGCCTGCCCTGGCCACCCGATCCAGATCTTGTCGAGGGCTTCGTCGAGCGAGGCCAGCCCGGTGGCCAGGCCGCCGGCGCTAGGGTGGTAAATGAGTTCACCCGCCTTCTTGTTGACGGTGACGGGCAGCCGGTTGGAGATGATGATGAGTCGGGGCATATGTTTGTGGTTGCCCCTAAAAATAGTAAAAAAAAGCCCCTCCGGCGCGCCGGAGGGGCTTTTTTTCTCCCCTCACGCTTCCTTCTTCCGCGTCCGCTTCGTCTTGAAGATCTCGATGATCTCCTTCTCCTTGAGGAAATTCCATTCCTGGAAGGAGTGGGCGACGAACTTCTTGATGTCCTGGTAGTCCTTGCCGCGCTTGTCGGTGAAGACCTTGAGGCAGTCGTACATGAAACGCATCGACAGGTCCTTCAGCTGCTGGTTGAAGTGCTGGTTGGAGAAGATGTCCATGTAGATGGGGAATGCCTTGGTCAGCTCGAAGTACTCGGGGTAATCGGCCGGTTCGAGCGGGCTGATATGGCGCTTGAAGTACCGGTAGATCATCTGCCGCACGCATTCGTTTTCGGTCGACATCCCTTCGTGGCGGTTGTAGTAGACCTTGACGGCCTCCTGCGCCTTGTCGGAGCGGAAGCCTTCTTCGTGCACGATGTCGAGCATCTTGTAGTATTCGGAGAGCTCGTCCTTGACCTTGAGGTCCATGGCCGTGAGTGCGCGCACGTCGGCGTTGTCGTCGACGTCGAGGCCGTGCTGCTCCATTTCCAGAAGGTACTCCATCCAGTCGTGGGAGAAATGCGGGGTGGCCTTGCGCATTTTGTGAAGTGTCTCCTCCATGGTGGTGCGGTCTTCGCCTTCGAGGTCGAAGAAATTGGCGTAGAGGAAGAGCGCCTTCATGTGCCCGGCCGTGCCGTGGAATTCCTTGTTGGCCAGGAATGCGGTGATCTCGGGCAGTACGGTAGAGTTATCGGCGCCTTCCAGTTTGATGCGGTGGATGATGAACTGGAGCAGGGGGCCGATGGTAGCCGTCAGTTCGCCCGCTTTGGTGGGAAACTGGGCGGTTTGGTAATTGTCGTGTGCGAACTGCCGCTTGTAGCGCTGGTAGCCCTCCTTGCGGTCGGCGTCGCGGCGGTACTTGTCGAGCTTCTGGCTCTGGAGGTAGTAGCGCACTTTTTTATTTTCGAAAGCATTGATCAGGTTGGTGATCCAGATGTCGGAGCTGAGAGCGAAACCGATCTGTATCGACTGGCCGATGCGCTTTTTGAGGATTTCGAAGTTGGCGGAGTCGCAGATGGCCTGGAGCACATCCTTGAAGTGTTCCTGCGGGCGCACGTAGCGGCAGTATTCGTCGATCTCGCCGCGCAGCACGGAGTAGCCCAGTATTTTGGGCAGGAAAAGCCCTTCAAACTCCGGAAGCAACAGCAGGCGCTCCAGCGCGACGAGTTGCAGGGGGTTCTCCAGGGCAACCTGGGCGTAGAATTCGGCGATGCGAGGTTCGTAGAGGTCCTTCAGTGCGTTGTAGTCCTCTTCCTCCTCGGTTTCGAGATAGGTGGAGAGCTCTGCGGATTCCTGAATTTCACCGGCCAGGTATTCGAGCTGCTCCACGTAGTGTTCTGATAACTCCTTCATAAAGGTCCATTTTGAACATGGACCTGACGGGGACAATTAAGCCCTGCCAGGTCCATGCATTGATCAAACTTATAAAAAGCGGCCTTGCGGCTGCCTCTGTTTTACTCCTTATCTTCTCCTTCCTGTGCGTCTGCGTCAGCGCCGTTATCGTCGGTTGCCGGCGTTTCTTCTTCCGCTGCTGCGGGCGTCTCTGCTACTTCTTCTGCTTCTTCGGCTGCGGCTTCTGCTACGGTTTCTTCCACTTCTTCTGCCACGGGTTCGGGCGTCACTGGCTTGGCTGCCGGGGTACCGAACACTTTAGCGTGGTAATCGCGTTTTTCTGCCTTGGTCTTCTCGATGCGGGAAGCCACTTTGGCTTCTTTCTTGTCGATCCACTCCTGGTAGAGCTGGTCGGCTGCTTCCTGAGTGAGGGCGCCTTTGGTCACCCCGCGGTTGAGGTGCTTGCGGAACATCACGCCTTTGAAACGGAGGATAGCGCGAACGGTATCCGTCGGTTGCGCGCCTTTGATGATCCAGTCGAAAGCCTTGTCGCGGTCGATCTCGATCGTGGCGGGCTTGGTCATCGGGTTGTAAGTACCCAGTTTCTCGATGAAACGGCCATCGCGCGGCGAGCGGCCGTCAGCGATGACGATGTGATAGAAGGGCGCTTTTTTGCGGCCCTTGCGTTGTAAACGCATTTTAACTGCCATAACGGTTAATACTGTTTTAATTTAACCATAACCTGCGGACCTTGCATAGCAAGCGGCAGGTTTTTACCGGGCGCGAAGGTAAATATATTTTCCGGATGGCGCAAGTTTTCTTTAATTTGTAAACGAATCATCCCAAATACAGCCGATGAGAATCTCGCTTTGCCTCTTACTGCTCTGCGCCCTCCATGCGCCCCCCCTCCCCTCCCAAACCTCCATTTCCGGCATCGTCAACGCCTATGCCGGGGTGAATGCCATCGACTACTGCGCGGCAAAACTCACCGTGGCCAGTACAACCGGTTTCCAGCCCGGCCAAGCCGTGCTGCTCATACAGATGCAGGGCGCTGCGATCAACGAAAGCAACTCTTCCAGCTTTGGCAACATCACCGATATCGGAGGGGCGGGGCTGTACGAGCGCGCCCGCATCGCACAGATCAACGGCAGCGATATTTTTCTGGAACATGAACTGGTCAATACCTACGTCCTTTCCGGAAAAGTGCAACTGGTTTCCATCCCCGAATACGCTTCGGCCACAGTAACCGGCACGCTGCAACCCCAGGCCTGGAACGGCGCCACCGGCGGCGTGCTGGCCCTTGACGTGGCAGGAACCCTCACCCTCAACGCCCCCATCTCTGCCGATGCCCGCGGTTTCCGGGGCGGACAGCTCCAGGTGGTCAACAGCAACTGCGAATGGTTCCTCAACGAAGACGACTGGTACTACGGCTCGACCAACTGGCGGGGCGCCTGGAAAGGAGAAGGCGTGGCCGCCTATATTTCGGGAAAAGAAAAAGGCCGCGGCGCCCAGGCCAACGGCGGGGGCGGCGGCAACGACCACAACGCGGGCGGAGGCGGTGGCGCGCAGGCAGCCACAGGCGGTGGCGGGGGCGACAACATCCCCAATTCCACTTTCGGCTGCGACGGCGACTTCCCCGGCGCAGGGGGCAAAAGCCTGCCCAATACCACAACCCGCATCTTCCTGGGCGGCGGAGGGGGCGCAGGCCATGCCGACGACCCCGGCACCGGAACAGGAGGCGGCGCAGGCGGCGGCATCATCGTCGTCTGGGCAGGCAGCATCGACGGACAAAACCAGGTCATCTCGGCCCGGGGGCAGGACGTGCCCAACGCCACAGGCGACGGCGCGGGCGGCGGCGGCGCAGGCGGTACCATCGTGCTGAACTACGGTTCGGCTTCCAACCCCTTCCAGGTCTTGCTCAACGGCGGCAAAGGCGGCAACACCAACAACTTCGCCGACCGCTGCTACGCGCCCGGCGGCGGTGGCAGCGGCGGAAGGCTGCTGCGCAACGGTCCGGCCCCCGCCACCCTGCAACTCGCGGGCGGCATTGCGGGCGTCAACAACACGCCATCTTCGGTCTGCCCTACCCCCCAAAACGGCGCCACGGCAGGAGCTGCCGGGCAGGAAAGCACCCTGGCATCATTTCCCGAAGGCACCATACCCATCCAATTTCCCGACATCACACAAAATACGCCGCCGGGTCTCACCGTCTGTCCCGCCCAGGCCGCCAGCCTGAGCGTACAAGCCGCCGGCAACGGGCTCAGCTTCCAGTGGCAGGTCAATGCCGGCAGCGGATTCAACAACCTCTCCGACAATGCCTTTTACGCAGGCACCCAGACCGCCACGCTCCAACTCCTCGACCCGCAAGCCGGCTGGAACGGCTACCAGTACCGCTGCCTCATCAGCAGCGCCTGCTTCGACCCGCTGATCTCAAACACTACTTTGCTGAGCATAGAGTCGCCAGCTATCGCAGATTTTTCTTTTTCGGTAAATGGAAACAGTGTAATGTTTACCAGCACGAGCATCAATGCCGACTCGCTGAGCTGGTCGTTTGGCGACGGCGGGCAGAGCAGCCTGCCCAACCCGGAACATACGTATAATAACGAGGGGAACTACCTGGTCACCCTGACCGCCTTCAACGCCTGCGGCGGCGCCTCGATCAGCCTGCCGGTTACTGTGGGCTTTCCGCCTGTGGCGGGCTTCGACGCCGACTTCACCGGGGGCTGCGCACCGCTGAGCGTGCAGTTCGAAGACCTCTCCAACGGCAACAACATCAACTCGTGGAACTGGTCTTTCCCTGGGGGGCAGCCGGCCTCCTCCACCCTCTCTGAACCGCAGGTGCTCTACAACACGCCCGGTGTGTTCGACGTCACGCTGATCGTGGGCAACGGCATCGGCTTCGATACGATCTCAAAAACGGCTTTTATCGAGGTGGTATCACCGCCGGAGGCTTCGTTCAGCTACACCGTTTCGGGCGATACGGTATTTTTTCAAAATACCTCGACAGGCGGCAGCCTGGTGTACAGCTGGGATTTCGGCGACGGCTCCTCCCTTTCCGGCGCTACCAACCCGGTGCACGTTTTTCCGGGTCCCGGTACGTATGAAGTGACCCTGCTGGCGCTCACCACCTATTGCGGGAGCGCTACTTCCCTCTTCATCCAGGTGGGTCCCAATGCGGCGAAAGAGCACAACTCCGGCATATTGCGCATTTTCCCCAACCCATTTTCCGAAACCATACAAGTCGAAATGCCGCTACCCGGCCTTCTGGATTGCAATATCTGGAACGCCCAGGGCAGGCTCATGCTGCAAACCACGCTGTTGGAAGGCCTGAATGAACTGGACGCCAGCCGCTGGCCGGCAGGCATGTACTGGATAGAATGGAGGATGAATGGCAGGATTTACGGGCAAAAGCTGGTCAAAATGGCGCCCTAGTCCACCCATTCCAGCTTCTCCGTCTTTTTGACCATGTAGCAGCCTCCCTGGTCTACCACTACATAAGCGATCACGACCAGGCATATGGCCAGGATGATCATGTCTATTTTGCTGATGATGGGCTTTTTGCCTTCTTCCATATTGTCTGAACTGTGATTGATGGGATTCTTCTGATTACCTTGATTATAGTTGGTTTTAGAATTCTTGCGAAAATTATTTCCTGGTTTGGGAGAAAAAAATGTTCGACCTCTCCGAGGTCGGTAAAATGGAAACACTTGAATGCTACAAACATGCCACCTCTCCGAGGTGGAGCCTGTACTGACCTCGGAGAGGTCATACGTTTGTAGAAAAAACGATTCATTTTTTCCCCGACCTCGGAGAGGTCGCACATTTCCACCCCGTAATCGGGAAGTTATTCCCAAAACGATTCTTAATGATTCATCATGAATCAAACAAATCACATGAATCAAACGAATCAAAGTTCAGACTAAAACTCCATACGAACCCTCAAATTCACCCGCCTGCCCGTCAAATAATTGGGAATGGCGTACTGCTGGTTGAAAACCGTCTTGATCCAGGTGTTGGAGGCCACGTTCTGCACCTTCATCATATTGAAGATC
This sequence comes from Saprospiraceae bacterium, assembly GCA_049306275.1. Lineage (GTDB taxonomy): Bacteria > Bacteroidota > Bacteroidia > Chitinophagales > Saprospiraceae > JADJTT01. The sequence goes on from JBAQQB010000185.1 coordinate 20,180, forward strand.
TCCAGGCTGAGCCAGGTGCTGCGGCTGAAGCGCAGGAAGTGGCGGGGCTTCTCCGCACGGCGCTCCTGCTCCCAGAGCATGATGGAGAAGCCGATGTCGACGCGGTGGTAGGGCGAGAAGCGGTAGGTATTGCGATACACCCGGTTGTTGTCGAGCAGGCCGTAGGGCAGGCCGGTGCCGACCGTGAAGTTGAGGTGCATCTTGAAGTTTTCATTTTTCGGAAAATAATCCTGGAAAAACACCGACAGGGTCATGAACTGGTCGGTGGGGCGAGGTACATCCTTAACCGGCTCTGCTGCGGGTTTGCCGTACTCCCTGCGCAGGTGCTGCACCCCGTCGAGGCGCTCGCGGGCGCGCAGGAAGGAGAGGTTGAACCAGGATTCAGCCCCCGGCACAAACTCGCCGTTGAGGCGGAAGTCGACGCCCGTGACATAGCCTGCAGCGTCGTTTTGCCCGGAATAGCGGATACGGACGTTCTCTATATCGTACGACACCTGGTCCCACAACCACTTGTAGTATGCCTCCGTGATGAAGCGAAACTTCTTGGGGTTGTTCTTTCCCATGTAAAAATCCCAGGTAAACCCGCCGAGCAGGTGGGCCGACTTCTGCGCCAGCACATCGGTGTTGATGAGGCCCTGCGGGTTGCGCAATTCGCGGTAGAAGGGCGGCTGGTAGTAGAGGCCGCCAGCGAGGCGGTAGGTGATGTCGCGGCCGCGCCAAAGGGGTTTGAAGAGAATCTGGGCCCGTGGCGTGACGAAGGCCTCGCCGTTGAGGTCCCAATACGCGGCCCGCACGCCGGCGGTGATGCGCAGGTCGGCCACGCTGTCCTTGCGCCAGGTGTAGGTGTCCTGCACGTAGGCGGTGAGGCGGTTGGAGGAAAGGGGGGCCAGCTGTTTTTTGATCACCCGGAACACCTGCACCTGGTTGGTATCGTAGGGCAGGGAGTAGCCGGCCGAGTCGAGGCGCTCCCATTCGTTGAGTTGGTCGTCGATCCATTCGTTCTGCCACTTGGCGCTCCACTGGAAGAAGTGGCTGCTGGCCGCCTCGGGGTCTTTCAGGTCGCGTTCCAGTTCGTAGCCGCCTTTCTGCTCCACGTTGGTGACGTTGGCGAAGAGGTAGTTGCGCACGTATTGCTGCTGGGTGCCCGCGCCGAGTTCGGTGAGCACCTCACCGAAATTGTCGCTGCCCAGGTTGGAGTCGATCTCCCGCAGGCTGTAGTAGCCAGTGATGTCGAAGCGCTCGTTTTCGGCGCTCTGGTAGCGGGAGGCGAGGAACTTCAGGAAATAGGGGTTGTGCCTGCGCTCCGGCAGATAGGTCAGCGACACGCCGGTGAGGTTGGTGGTAAAATCGTCGACTTCCTGCCCTTCGAACACGGCGAAGAGCTCCAGCGCGAAGTCCACCAGGCCGAAGGCGGTAGAGCGGGTCTGGGGCGTGAAGCGGAACACGCTGCGATTGAGGTTGCCGATCACGCCGAGCTGCCAGTGGGGATGGAAGTCGTAGGTGACGTAGGCCTGGATATCCGTAAAATCGGGCAGGTATTCGCCCTGCACGTCGAGGCTGCCGAGCAGGTAGCGCGTGGTTTTGTAACGGGCGCCGAGCAGGTAACGCAGCTTTTTGTAGTGGGCTTTGCCGAGTTGGAGGCTACCCTCCAGATGGCCCGTAGCGCCCAGGGCGCTGGCGCTGACCGAGGCCCGCAGGCTGTCGGGACGCTTGTACTGGATATCGAGCACCGACGATTGCTTGTCGCCGAAGCGCGCTTCAAAGCCGCCCGAGGAAAAACTCAGGCTGCGAATGAGGTCGATGTTGGGAAAAGTGAGACCCTCCTGCTGTCCGGCGCGGATGAGCTGGGGGCGGTATATTTCAAAGTCGTTGACGTAGACCAGGTTTTCGTCGTAGTTGCCGCCCCGCACGTTGTACTGCGAGCTCAGCTCGCCGCCGGTACCCGAGCTGGCGCCAAGGGCGATGTGGGGCAACACGCTTTCCAGGTTGCCGGTAGTGGTGGGCAGCAGCTTCAGCTCTGTCACCCCCTCCCTGATCATGCCCTCGTCGCCGATACGGCGGTCGGTCACGATGATCTCCACGTCGGAGGCGGCGGGGTCGAGTTCGAGGTTGAGGGTGAGCGAGGCGCCGGTTTCCAGGGGACCAAGCTCCCGTCTTTTCTCTTTGTAGCCGATGCGGGTGAAGACCACCGTGATCTTTTTCCCGGAGGGAACGGCCAGCCGGTAGCGCCCCCGCTCATTGGTCTCGGTGACCAGGTTGGCGCCGTCGACATAGACCGTCGCGTACTCGACGCCCTCTCCCGTGATCGCATCGGTGACCCGGCCTTCGAGGAAGGCGTTGGGGGTATCCTGGGCGGAAAGGGGCGCCAGGGCCAGGAGGAGGAGCAAGCAGATGGGGAGGAAGCGGGGCATGGGGGAGGTGAAAAGGTGAAAAGGTGAAGGGTGAAGGTTAGATGGAGCGGATGAGTTCGATGGATTTGAGTTGGCGGATGGTTTCTACAGGGTCTTTTGACTTGAAGACGCTATTGCCGGCTACGAGCACATCGGCGCCGGCCTGGAGGAGGGACTCGGCGTTTTGGAGGCCAACGCCGCCGTCGATCTCGATGAGGGTGGAGGCGTTGTGGGCGATGATCATCTCGCGGAGTTTGCGCACTTTGGGGAGGGTCTGGTAGATGAACTTTTGTCCGCCGAAGCCGGGGTTGACCGACATCATGCAGACCAGATCGATGTCTCCGATGAGGTCTTCGAGCACGGAGACGGGGGTGTGGGGGTTGAGGGCCACGCCCGCTTTGGCGCCGCTTTCCTTGATCTGGTGCACCACGCGGTGCAGGTGGGGGCAGGCTTCGTAGTGCACGGAGATCACGTCGGCGCCGGCTTTGCGGAAGTCTTCGACGTAGCGCTCGGGCTCCACGATCATGAGGTGGACGTCGAGGGGTTTTTCGGCCATTTTTTTCATGGCCTCTACGACGAACATACCGAAGGTGATGTTGGGCACGAAGCGGCCGTCCATAACGTCGAGGTGAAACCAATCGGCCAGGCTTTCATTGACCATGGCGAATTCTTCGGCCAGGCGGGTGAAATCGGCGGCGAGAACGGAGGGAGCGATGAGATGCTGTTTCATGCCGCAAAGGTACAGAGTGCAGCTAAATTTATTGCAACGTTTATCGTTTACGAATTTGTAAACGATAAACGCTAAACGATAAACGTCTTATTCCCTCCCCACATGCACCACCTGATCCTCTGTCAGAATGGGCATGCGGCGCAGGCGGAGGAGGAGTTGCACGGTGGCCAGCACATCTTTTTCGCAATAGAGGGCGATGCGGTCGAGGTCGTTTTCTTCCCAGAACACCCTGCCCACCTGGCTGCCGTCGATGTCTTCCTTGGGGGAAGGGAAATTCAGCACGGCGGCGAGGAGTTTGAGGGAGGTGAAGCTCTTCTTGTCGCCGAACTTCCAAAGCTCCATAGTGTCGAGCATATGCTGGGTCTCCCAGGGTTTTTTGCCTGAAATATCCAGCATGGCCGGGAAGGGCATCTGATTGATCACCATGCGGCGGCAGATGTAGGGGATGTCGAATTCCTTGATATTGTGGCCACACAGGAAATGCCTGGCGGGATTGTTGAAATACTGCCCCAGCAGATGGGAGAAACCCTCGAGCACCTCGGCCTCGTCTTCACTGGCGAATGACTTGAGGCGCAGGCGCAGGCGTTGATCTTCCTTGTCGCGCACCACGAAACCCACCGAGATGCAGATGATCTTGCCGAACTCGGCGTAGATGGCCGCGCGGTCCTGGTACAGTTGGGCCGCCGTTTCATCGTCGATCTCTCCCTCCTGCCTGCTGATGCCCTGGGCTTTGTGTTTCCAGAGATCGCGCAGGTGTTCGGGGAGTTCTTCGAAATGAGGCTCCCCGCAGACACATTCTATATCGAGGAACAAAATATTGGCGATATCGATGGCGTTCAACATTTCCATTTCCGGCACAGGTTTTGATGGGAAAAGATAAAAAATTTTACATCGCCGCTGAACATTTTTTCTGCCAAATACCTAATTGATTTGAAAAGCTGACCAATTCATTCAGTAAAGGACATTTAAAAATAAAACAAAACTTTTTTATGACAACGACCAATGTGAATCCCAGTCCCAACGCGAACCAGTCCAAGCAACGCCTCACGGCCATCGCTGTGGTGATCGTGGCCGCACTGCTCATCGTAAACGGTATCCTGCTCTACAGCTGGCTCAGCCAGAAAAAGGTAGCCGAACAGACTACTGCTCAACTGGAAGAGACCGAAAGCCTCAAGCAGGAACTGGAATCCCAGTACAACAACGCGCTTGCCGAACTGGAAACCATGCGCGGTACCAATGACGAGCTCAACAACCTGATCGACCAGAAAGAAGCTGAACTCAAAGACGCTCGCGACAGGATCGACCGCCTGATCAATAATGATCTGGGCAAGGCCAAGTCGGAAATCAAAAACCTCAAGTCCCAGCTCAACCAATACATCGCCGAGATCAACGATCTGAAGGCGCAAAACGAGCAGCTGGCAACGGCCAATACTCAGCTGAGCGAGGAAAAGACCTTGCTGCAATCTGATCTGGAGCAGCAGAAAATGGCTAATGAGGAACTCACCGCCACCAAAACTGCCCTTGTCAGCGAAAAAGAAGAATTGACCACCCGCAACCAGGATCTGACCAAAACCGTCAATTTCGCTTCCGTGGTCAAAGTTGAAGAAGTGGAAGTGACCGGGTACTCCTTCCGCGACAGCGGCAAACCGGTGAAGAAAACCGCCGCCAAAAACGTGGAACAACTCGAGATCTGCTTCAACACCACCGTCAACGAAGTTGCCCGCGCAGGCCGCGAATACTTCTACATCCGCGTCATCAGCCCCAGCGGCGAAACCCTCGCCGTCGACGATATGGGCAGCGGTATCATGACCAGCAGCAAGACCAACGAGAAGATCCGCTACACGCAGGTCAAAGAACTCGAATACGGCAACGACGCCGGCAACGCTTGCGCCTCCTGGTCGCCCGGCACTAACCTCTTCCAGCCCGGTATCTACCAGGTGGAAGTGTACAACAAAGGCTACCTGGCCGGTTCGGGTACCTTCAAGCTGAAGTAATTTTTTTCAAGTAATCTTTTTGGTTAGTTGAGAAGTTGAGAAGGTGAGAAGTGGACTCCACTCCTCACCTTCTCAACTTTTCAACTATCTTTATTCTATGATACACCTTCTCCTCCTCCTCCTCCTTCCTTTATTCCAAACCCAGCCCCTCGTCGAATGGCTCGGCCCCACCGAAGCCGAAGTGGGCGCAATTCCCTACAGACAACCGCACTTCATTCGCTTTCCTTTCCGCAACACGGGCGAAGAGCCCCTCCTCATCGACAACATCCGCACAGGCTGCGGATGCACGGCTCCTGAGTGGAGCGAAGCAGCCGTCGCGCCAGGCGACACCTCCAGCATTCTCATCGAATACGATGCAGAGCGCCTGGGGTATTTCCGGCAGTGGATCAGGGTTTATTTCCACGGGCAACGGAAGGCTGAACGGCTCTGGATAGAAGGGCAAGTCGTCGAGTAAACGCCGCTCGTCGATTCTTTCCGGCCGATTGGGCTCAACCCGCAATTTTTTTAACTTTGCGCGGTTATTCATGGTATTACAACATCAATTGGAGAACCAGGAACCGTTTATCGTCGATCGTTTATCG
>JBAQQB010000186.1:0-8000 GCA_049306275.1 Saprospiraceae bacterium
TATAGTGGATCACCGGGGGTATTTCGATAAAAGGCACGCGGATGACGCGGATGCAAGCAACGCGGATTTTGCCGGAATTTAGCCCCCAGAGGAAATTTCCTCTCTTGGGCTCCACAGGAATCGAACAGCCCTACCCTCCAGCGGGAGATAATACTACTCTCCCCCGCTTGCGGGGCAGGGGATGGAAAACAAACGATTAGACTACATTTTTCAAATAAAGTTTACACCCAATGCAGCATAAAAACACCCGCATCGACGCCGCCAAGGCGCCCAAGCCCGTAGGGCTCTACCCCCACGCCCGCCGCGTGGGCAACCTGTTGTTCCTGTCGGGTATCGGTCCGCGCGACCCGGAGACCAACGGGGTGCCGGGACTGAAGCAGAGCCCCAGCGGCAACTTCGAGGAGTTCAGCTTCGAAGCACAGTGCCATTCCGTGTTCCAAAATGTGCGGGCCGTGCTCGAAGCCAGCGGCGCCCGCTGGGAAGACCTTGTCGACGTGACGGTCTTCCTAACCGATATGCAGCGCGATTTCCACACCTACAACCGCATCTACGCGGAGTACTTCAAGGACAACCAGCCCTGCCGCACCACCGTGGGCATCGACAGTTTGCCTACGCCGATTGCTATTGAGCTGAAGTGTATTGCGGTGGTGGGTGAAGAGTGAAGAGTGAAGAGTGAAGAGTGAAGAGTGAAGAGTGAAGAGTGAAGAGTGAAGGGGCTTTGGATCGTTTTGAGAATAACTTTCCAATTTCATAAGTATTGGATGAACACCATCCGGCATTAGCCGGTTTGCCGTTAAGAAACCGGCTGGAATGAAGCCCCTCCGATGTGCAATCTGCTGAAGACCTGATGCAGGCTGGCTACTGTTTGAGCAAAACGAATTCAGTGCTTCCCTTCAACAGTCCGTGCGAGTTTAGCCAGCCCGGCGGAATGTAGGCCGGTTTTAGGCAAAGCGGCGAAAGCCTTGTTTTTTTGGTACTTTTTCAACAAGGAAAAAGTACACATTCAGCTTTAGAATAACATGGCGCTCCTACATCCGAAACTTATTTCTTAGTTCATCTTCTGCGGAGCGACGAGCTTGAACTCGGGGATGCGTACCTGGAAGGTGGAACCGTCCTGCCGGCGCATGAGGAAAGTGCCGGTCATCTTGCCGATCTCGCTGACGATGGGGCACCAGGAGATGTACTGATGCGAGCCGGCGGGCTGGAGGATGGGTTGCTGGCCTACCACGCCTTCGCCCTCCACTTCGCGCACGGGGCCGAGGGAGTCGTAGATGAACCAGTGGCGGCGGAGCAGCTGCACCGTCTCGTCGCTGAGGTTTTCGATGGTGATGCGGTAGGCGAAAATGTATTTCTGCTCCAGGGGCCGGGAGTGCTCCGCCTGGTAGAAAGTCTCGACGATTACTTTGATGCCGTTGGTGGTCAGGGCGTCCATGGCAGATCAGCTGTTTGGGCCCAGGAAGCTGCCGACGAGCGACACGGCCTCCTGCAGGGCGCGTTCCAAAACATCATTAACCAATATTACATCGAATTGGTTGTCAAACTGCAGCTCTTCTTCCGCTTTGCGGATGCGCTTCTCGATCTGTTCGGCCGAGTCGGTGCGGCGGCCGCGCAGGCGATCGGCGAGGATTTCTTTAGACGGGGGCTTGACGAAGACCGACAGCGTGCGCTCCGGAAATTTGCGTTTCAGGCGCAGAGCGCCCTTGACGTCGATATCGAATAATATATGCTTGCCTTCCCCCCAGAGGCGCTCCACCTCGCTGAGCAGGGTGCCGTAAAACTGGCCGGCGTACACCTCCTCCCATTCCAGAAAAGCCTTCTCATCGATCAGCTCGCGGAATTTTTCGGGAGAGAGGAAGTAGTAGTCGCGGCCGTCGACCTCATTGCCCCGCGGCGCGCGGCTGGTGGCCGACACGGAGAAGGCCAGCTGCGGGAAGGTATCGAGCAGGTGGCGCACGATGGTGGTCTTGCCCGCCCCGGAAGGAGCGGTAAAAATGATCAGTTTGCCTTCAAAGGACATTAGCGACTTGTTCTTTGATCTTTTCGAGTTCGTCTTTCATGGCCACGACCAGGCGCTGGATCTCGGCTGAATAGGCCTTGGCGCCCAGGGTGTTGATCTCGCGGCCCATCTCCTGGCTGATAAAGCTGAGCTTGCGCCCCTTGACCTTGCCCTCGATTTCGAGTTGTTCGAGGAAGAAGATGCAGTGCTGTTCCAGGCGCACCTTTTCTTCGGTGATGTCCATCTTTTCCAGATAGAAGAGTACCTCCTGTTCGAAGCGGTTCTCATCGACGTTTTCCTTGCCCATGAACTCGTCGAGGTTCTGGCGCAGGCGCTGCCGGAGGCGGTCGATGCGCTCCACCTCGTGGGTCGGCACTTTTTGCAGCAGCTCGCGGATATTGATGATGCGGCTGCGCAGGTCCTGCTCCAGGGCGGCGCCTTCGGTGAGGCGGAAGTTGTCGAACTGGTCGAGGGCCTCTTCCACGACCGACATGATGGCCTCCCATTCCTCGTCGCTCAGCTCGCTGTCTTCGGTCGACACTACGTTGGGGATGCGCAGGATGGTCTGAACAATATCGCCTGTGGGCACGTTCAGCTCTTCCGACAGTTCGGTGATCTGGCGGAAGTAGCGGCGGAACAACGGAGCGTTGATGGAGTAACCCTCTTCGCCCATCAGGGACTTGACCTCCACGATAGCGTCGATCTTGCCCCTCTCGGTGCGGTCAGTGATGATGCGCCGGAACTCGTGTTCCCGCTCCTTGAAGTTATTGGGCACCTTGAAACGCAGGTCGGTGTACTTGCTGTTGAGGGAGCGAACCTCTGCCATAATCGACTTCTCCGCGATAGAGCGGCTCGCCCGGCCAAAACCTGTCATGGAATAGAGCATAAGACAATTTTGATGTGCAAAGATATCAATTGCCCCGAAATACCTTTCATCAAGTTTCCCACAGGCTGAAAAGCCCGAAAATACTGAGCTAATCTGCTGAGTATTAGAAAAAAATGAAAAATAAGGGGCAAGGTCTTCCCTATTACATAAAAAATTCAGAAATTTGCAACTCCTTGAGAAACCCCGAAAATCATATAATCTTTTAAAAATCAACGAAATAACATGAGAAAAGCCGACCTGGTAGCTGCGATTTCAGAGAAGACTGGCGTTCCCAAGGTAGACGTTCTTGTAACGCTGGAAGCCTTCTTCAAGGAAGTAAAAGGTTCGTTGACCGATGGCGAGAACGTTTACATCCGCGGTTTCGGAAGTTTCATCATCAAGCGCCGTGCCAAGAAGATCGGCCGCCACATCAAGCGCAACATGGCTATCGAGATACCCGAGCACTTTATTCCGGCGTTCAAGCCCGCAAAGGTTTTCGTAGAACAGGTAAAGGACAAGGTAACGACCTTGCCGCAGGAAGAAGACGAAGATTAATATAGATTGCCCGTCCGGGGAGCGCTATGAACAGACTTCAAATCGCAGTATTGGCATCGGCTCTCGGGCTCTTCCTTCTCTTGTATTTCACTTGCAGCACAACACCGCCCGAACAGGAAGCCATCGAAAAGTCGAGGGCTTTGATGATTGAAAGCACGGACATCGAATCGCTGCTGAGCGATGCGAAATCGAGACTCGGCACGCGTGGCACGGCAGAGATCCTGAGCCTGGAGGCAGACCTGGAGAAAGCCGTGGGCGATACCGCACGGGCCGAGGCTTACAAAGCGCTGTCGGGCAAATGGTACCAGCTGGGCGAAGCCGCCCTGGCCGGTTACTACGCCGAAGAAGTGGCCAACCTGGAGAATACGGGGCAAGCCTGGGGCCTTGCAGGCACCACCTTCACCCTGTGCGCCCAGCAAGCCGATCAGGACAAGACGCGGCAGTTTTGTTCGTCCAGAGCGCTGAAAGCCTTTGAAAACGCCATCTCCCTCGAACCGGAAACGGTTTCGCACCGGATCAACCTGGCGCTGGCTTTCACCGACTTCCCACCGTCTGACAACCCCATGAAGGGCATCACGATGCTGCGGGAACTGGATACGCAATACCCCGACAACCCCTCCGTGCTCTTTCACCTGGGGCGCTTGGCCGTACAGACCGGGCAGTGGGACCGCGCAGTGGAACGCCTCGCCAGATCCGTCGAACTCAACCCCGGTAACCGGGCGGCATGGTGCCTGCTGGCACAAGCCTACGAGGCAAAGGGCGAGCAGGAAAAAGCAGCGGAGAGTAGCCGCAAATGTGAAGAACTGAATTGATTTTTTTGACCTATAAATTTTTTTAACATGCCTTGCGGAAAAAAACGGAAGCGCCATAAGATCGCGACGCACAAGCGCAAAAAGCGCCTGCGCAAGAATCGCCATAAGAAGAAGAACCGCTAGTGAGGGGTGGGTACGCCCCCCCTACACCTTCTTCTTCATTCATGGATGGGGCCAATGCGGGTATGCCCAGGCCGGCTGAACGTTGACGGCGCACGTAGATTGTTTTTCTGGCTTCTGATCGCAAAGAAATTCACGCTTTGCCCCTGGTTGCGCTTGTGCCAACCCCTTCGGGCAAAGCCGCTTATCCCAACTCTTCCTTCTCAGCCAGTCTCCCGTTTCTACTGTTCCCGCTCCACCTCAGCATCGCCGGTGATCCGTTACGGACTCATCCTAATGGCCATTTAAAGCACTTGCTGCGTGGAAAAAGAACTCATCATCAATTCCACCCCCACAGAGGTGGAAATTGCGCTGCTCGAAAACACCAAACTCGTCGAGCTGCACCATCAAAAAACCAACACCAACTTCACAGTTGGCGATATCTTCCTCGGGCGGATCCGGCGGCTCATGCCGGGCCTCAATGCGGCCTTTGTCGACATAGGCCACAGCAAAGACGCCTTTCTCCACTATACCGACCTGGGGCCCAAACTGCGCTCCCTGCTCAAGTATACCACCAACGCCATCTCCAAAAATATCCAGACCCACCGCCTGGACCAGTTCAAACTCGAGCCGGAGATCATCAAAACAGGCAAGATCGACGAGGTGCTTTCCCGGAGGCAACCCGTCCTGGTGCAAATCCTCAAAGAGCCCATTGGCACAAAAGGGCCGCGGCTCAGCTGCGAGATCACCATCCCCGGCCGCTTTCTGGTGCTCACGCCTTTCAACGACGTGGTGGCTGTGTCAAAGAAAATCGGCAACGCCGAAGAGCGCAAACGCCTCAAACTGCTCCTGGAGAGCATCAAACCCAAGAATTTCGGCGTCATCGTACGCACCGCAGCAGAAGGCAAAAACGCTGCCGACCTCCACGAGGAGCTCAAGCACATGATGGACAAATGGGAGGACATCTTCGAGCAACTCCCCAACGCCAAACCGCCCGCCAAACTGCTCAGCGAACTCGACAAGGCCTCCAGCATCCTGCGCGATATCCTCAGCGACTCCTTCAACCGCATCGTCGTCAACGACAAACAGCTGTACAACAACATCCGCAGCTACCTGCAATCGTTTGCGCCCGACAAGCTGGAAATCGTCACCCTACACAAATCTCGCAAACATATCTTCGAAACCTTCGGCGTCACGCGCCAGATCAAATCCAGCTTCGGAAAAACGGCCACCATGCCCAGCGGCGCCTACCTCGTCATCGAATCGACCGAGGCCATGCACGTCGTCGACGTCAACAGCGGCCATAAACTCAGCAGCAACGACGCAGAAGAAGCCGTACTCGCCGTCAACCTCGAAGCCGCCGAGGAGATCGCCCGCCAACTGCGCCTGCGCGATATCGGGGGTATCATCATCATCGACTTCATCGATATGCGCAATAAAGATCACAAACAGGAGATCTTTAAAGCCATGCGCGATTTCATGCTCAAAGACCGTGCCCAGCATACCATCCTCCCCCTGAGCAAGTTCGGCCTGATGCAGATCACGCGACAGCGCGTGCGCCCGGAAGTCAAGATCAACACCGCGGAAGTCTGCCCCACCTGCAACGGCACCGGCAAGATCAACCCTTCCATCCTCCTGACCGACGAGATCGACCGCGACCTCAATTTCATCCTGCAGGCACAGCCCAGAACCAAACTGTCACTCAAAGTACACCCCTATATCGAGGCCTACCTGAAAAAAGGATGGCCCAGCCAGCAAATGAAATGGTTCTTCAGCCTGCAAAAATGGATCAGGATACGCCCCACAGCCGACCTGCCGCTCACAGAGTACCGGTTTTTCGACCAAAACGAAGAGGAGATAAGGCTGAACTAGGGACAACCGCAGTCATAAGCCCTGCACCCCCATTCAACCAACAGGAGCAAAAGCAAGAAAAAGAGAAGAGCGAGTTTTTTATGTGGCCGCATGCCCAAAAATAGTCAAATTCATGAAAAAAAAGCTCCGCATCATCGTCGCTCCCCTCAACTGGGGCCTGGGCCACGCCACGCGCTCTATCCCCATCATCCGCGAATTGCTCCGGCAAGGCCATGAAGTGCTGATCGCTTCCGACGGCTGGGCCCTGGATCTGCTCAAACGCGAATTCCCCGACCTCACCGCGCTCGAGTTGCCCGCATACGACATGCGCTATCCCCGCAAGCACCTCCTGACCTTCCTCGTGCTGCAGGCATACAAACTCATCGGCGCTATCGTCCTGGAAAACCAAACTCTCAGCCGCTATATTGCCCAATACAATATCGACGCCGTAATCTCCGACAACCGCCTGGGGTGTTTCAGCAAAAAGGTCCCCTGCGCCGTGATGTCCCACCAGCTGAGCATCTACACCCGCCCGCCCCTCATCGGATGGGTCTCGACCTTTCTGCACCGGCGCATCCTCAGGCGGTATAACCAGATTTGGGTGCCCGACAACGAAGGCCCGGCCAACCTCTCCGGAAAGCTGGCCCACGGCATGTCGCTGCCCAACATGCGCTATACCGGCCCGCTGACCCGCATGAAGCCGGGGCAAGCCGCTCGCAAATACGATGTGCTGGCCATCATATCCGGCCCCGAGCCCATGCGCTCCGATTGGGAAAAGGCCATCCTGTCGCAGGCCGCCGACCTCCCCTACCGCTTCCTCATCGTGCAAGGGCTGCCCGACAAGGACCAGGCCTCTTCCCCCTATCCCAACGTCGAAATGCGCTCCTTTCTCAATGCCCACGACCTCAACCAGGCAGTCCTGGAGTCGGAGGTCATCGTCTCGCGATCCGGCTACAGCACGATCATGGACCTTGCGGTGATGGGGAAAAAGGCCCTGCTCGTCGCCACCCCCGGCCAGCCCGAACAGGAATACCTGGCCTGGTACGGCCACGAAAAGGGCTGGTACTACACCCAGCTGCAAAACCAGCTCGACCTTGCCAAAGGAATCGAGGGCGCCCGCTCTTGCCAGGGCATCCGGCTGGAGGACACGCACGAGACCAAGCTGGAGAATTTTCTGTCGGATTGGGTGGCTTCCCTCAATTGAACTTGTTCATCGTCTGCTCCAGCCCGATCGAGCCGAAACTTTTGACGATCTCCGCCGCCCGGGCGCAGATCTCGGGCACTTTAACCTCCTCCTCTGAAGCCCACTTGCTCAGCACGAAGTCGGCCTGCCGCCCCTTGGCAAATTCGCTGCCGATGCCGATGCGCAGGCGCGCATAATCGTTGCCGCCCGTCAGCTGATCGATATCCTTGAGGCCGTTGTGGCCGCCGTCGCTGCCCTTGCCGCGCAGGCGCATCGTGCCGAAAGGCAGGTTGAAGTCGTCGAGCACCACCAGCAGGTTGGTCTTCTCGATCTTGAGCTTTTGCAGCCAGTAGCGCACCGCCTTGCCGCTGCGATTCATGTAGGTGTTGGGCTTGAGCAACACGAAGGTGCGGCCCTTATGCCGGAATTCCGCCACGGCGCCCAGCGTCTCGTCCTTAAACTGCACACCTGCCTCACGCGCGAGGAAATCGGCCACCGAAAACCCGATGTTGTGACGGGTATGCTCGTATTCATACCCAATATTGCCCAAACCGGCGATCAAATACTTCATGTATTTACACTGAAATTAAATATTTTCTTTAAGTTCGGGATGGGCGGGCTGCGCCCGCCCAACCCGAA
>JBAQQB010000187.1:0-24482 GCA_049306275.1 Saprospiraceae bacterium
CGTCGCGTCCGTAGCGGTGATTTTTTTTATTTATTTTTTAAAAATGAGAAAATTTTAACTGAGTAAAATATTTTTGTAAAAAAAACCAGCTATCTCCCCCATTGATTATCTTTCCCCAAAAAAGGAAACCATGCTGAACGGAACGAAACTGTTGTTTTTCACGGCGTTTTTCGCCTTCTCCGCCACCCTGTCAGGCCAATCCCCGAAACAACCGATGGTCCCGGATTCGCTGTGGCCGATCGGCCGTGTAGCGCTGTTCGGCCTTTCCCCCGATGATTCCCTTGTTTTATACGGCATCAACTACTACGACATCGAGGCCAATGCGGGCAACATGGACCTCTACACCATCCGCCTTGACGGAGGCAGCAAGGGCGTGCCCCTGCGGCTGACCGATACTCCGCAGAGCGAATACAACGCCCAGTACAGGCCCGACGGGAAGAAGATCGGCTTCCTGCGAGGGGGCAAGCTTTGGGAGATGAACCCCGATGGCTCGGGTCAGCGCCAGGTGTCCGACATCGCCATGAACGGCTTTGCCTATTCGCCCGACGGCTCGCGCATCCTCTTCATCCAGGAGGTCGAATTCCCGTCGCCGGGAGCAGAGCTGAGGTCAGACCTGCCCAAAACCAGCGGCCGCATTTACGACGATTTGATGGTACGGCATTGGGACGACTGGACGGACAACAGTTATTCCAACGTTTTTATCATAGGTTACGAAGACGGAAAGCTTACGGGTGAGCCCCTCAACATCCAGAACGAGCCCTACGACGCCCCCCTCATGCCATTCGGAGGCATGGAGCAGGTGAAATGGTCGCCCGATGGCAAAAAGATCGCCTACACCTGTAAAAAAGTAAGCGGTGTGGCGGCGGCCACCGGCACCAACTCCGACATCTACCTCTACGACCTGGAGACCGGCCGCACGGACAACCTGTCGGAGTTCATGCCCGGCTACGACATGGAGCCCGTCTTCTCGCCCAACGGGCGCTTCATCGCCTGGAACAGCCAACTGGAGGCAGGTTATGAAGCCGGCCGCATGCGGGTGTTCATCAAAGACCTCAAAACGCAGCAGCGCTGGGAGATGACCGAGGGGATGGACCAGAACGCCCATCACCCGCGCTGGGGAGCGGACAGCGACCGAATGCTATTCATCACCGAATACCTGGGCGTCAGGCAGATATGGGAAGTCGACTTCTCCAACAAGGGCAAGCTCCGGCCCATGACCACCGGGTTCAACGACTACCTGGAGATCATCCCGACCAAAAAGGGTACCTGCGCCGTGCTCAGGAATTCCTTCACCGAGCCCGCCGAGATCTATCGCTTCACGATGGATGCGGGGCTGGCCAAGCAGGTCACTTTCACCAACAAAACCTTCATGGAGCAATTTGAAATGGGCAAAGTGGAGAAGCGCATGATCACGACCACCGATCAGAAGCGGATGCACACCTGGATCATTTACCCGCCCAACTTCGATCCCTCGCGCCAATACCCGGCACTTCTCTATTGCCAGGGCGGTCCGCAGTCGATGGTCAGCCCGAGCTGGAGCTACCGCTGGAACCTCCAGCTTTTCGCGGCGGCAGGTTACATCGTCATCGCGCCCAACCGCCGCGGTGTGCCCGGCTTCGGGCAGGAGTGGACCGACGCCATCGCCGGCGACTGGGGCGGGCAGCCCATGCAGGATCTCCTCTCGGCGGTCGATGCCATGATCAAGGAACCTTTTGTGGACTCCACCCGCCTGGCCGCCATCGGCGCTTCCTACGGAGGCTACTCGGTCTACTGGCTGGCGGGCAATCACCAGAAGCGCTTCAAAACATTCATCTCCCACTGCGGGGTTTTCAACATGGAGAGCTTCTACGGCTCAACGGAAGAGATCTTTTTCGCCGACCACGACTTCAAAGGCGCCTACTGGCAAGAAGACATGCCGGAAACCTACCGCCTCGACTCCCCCCACAAATACGTCCAAAACTGGGACACGCCCATTCTCGTCATCCACAATGGCAAGGATTACCGCGTGCCGCTGGAGCAGGGCCTTCAGGCCTACACCGCTGCCCGGCTGAAGGGCGTATCCGCCCGCCTTCTCTGTTTCCCCGACGAAAACCACTTCGTACTCAAGCCCCAGAACGCCGTGCTCTGGCACCGCACCATGCTGGATTGGCTGGGGCAGTATTTGAAATAAACGTCTTTTTCACTACCTTGCCCAACGCTTTGGAAAAAAACGCCATGGACATTTTCAATAATTACCAGGTTCAGGATTTCGGCAACCTCGAACTACTTGCCAGACAAGTGGTGGAGGGTTTTATCATCGGCTTGCACAAGAGCCCCTTCCACGGCTTTTCGGTCGAATTTGCCGAACACCGCCTCTATAACCCCGGTGAGTCGACAAGGGATATCGACTGGAAGGTCTACGCCCGCACCGACAAACTCTTCGTCAAAAAATTTGAGGAAGAGACGAACCTGCGCTGCCAGATCGTAGTCGACGCCTCTTCTTCCATGTACTTCCCGGAGGCAGACCCCAACGAACGGGGCTATATGAACAAATTGCGCTTCTCTGCACTGGCCGCGGCTTCCCTGATGAACCTGCTCAAAAAGCAGCGCGACGCCTTCGGCCTGAGCATCTTCGATGAAGACGTCCGCCAGCACACGCAGTGCAAGGCAAATACCACGCATTACCGCCTGCTTCTCAGCTACCTCCAGCACCTGATCGACAACCCCGAACGCAATCGGGCCACCTCTACGGCCAAAGCCCTGCACACCATTGCCGACAGCATCCACAAGCGCTCGATGGTCATCATCTTCAGCGATATGCTGGAACAACCCGACAACCTGGAGTCGATCTTCTCCGCCCTCCAACACCTCAAGTACAACAAACACGAAGTAGTGCTCTTCCACGTCGTCGACCAGGCGAAAGAGGTAGACTTCGAGTTCGACAACCGGCCCTACCTGTTTATCGATATGGAAACAGGAGAAAAGGTGCGCCTGCAATCCAACCAGGTGAAAGACTACTACGTCAAACAGATGAAAGACTACAAGGAAGCCCTGAAAATCAAGTGCCTCCAGTATAAAATAGACTTCGTGGAAGCCGATATCAGCCAGGGATTCCGGAAAATTCTCCAATCATACCTCGTCAAGCGCACCCGCATGGGCGCCTGAGAGCTTCAAGCCATTTTCCATATGAGCAAAAAATCATATCTCTACGATTTCTCCTATCCGGTGAAACTCTCCGCCTGCCCCACCGATCCGCCTCAGGGGCTGGACAAAGACGATCTGGAAGACCTGACCAAAGACCTGGCCAAGCAATTGGGCAAACTCAACGAGGTGCTCATGGCGCAGAAAAAATACAGCGTACTGGTCGTGCTCCAGGGTATGGACGGCAGCGGCAAAGACGGTGCGGTCGAAAACGTCTTTCAGTCTTGCACCGCCTCCAACCTGCGCACTTATTCTTTCAAAAAACCAACCGAGACCGAGTTTGCCCACGACTTCCTCTGGCGCGTGCACCAACAATGCCCGGCCAAGGGAGAGATCGGCATTTTCATCCGCTCCCATTACGAAGATGTGCTCATCCAGCGCGTGCACAAATGGATCGACGAAAATCGCGTCAAAAAACGCATGGAAGCCATCAACGCCTTTGAAAAACTCCTCGAATTCGACGCCAATACCATCGTGTGCAAGTTTTTCCTGCACATTTCATTGGACCAGCAGAAAGAGGAGCTGATGGAGCGAAAGCTGGAACGCGAAAAACAATGGAAGCACAACCAAAATGACTGGAAGGAACGGGAACACTGGAACGAATACATGCGTTGTTACGAAGACGTGATCAACCAAAGTGAAATACCCTGGACCATCGTGCCGGTCGACAAGCGCTGGTACCGGGATTATGTCATCACCAAGACCCTGGTGGACAAATTGTCGGCGCTGGGAATGGAATACCCCGGCTTGCCCCAGGAATAGCGCGCAGTAGCAATATGGCAGAAAAGGTTCGCATCGATAAATGGCTTTGGGCAGTAAGGCTCTACAAAACCCGCACCCTGGCCACCGATGCTTGTAAAGAAGGAAAGATCAAAGCGGGCGCCGCTACGGCCAAGCCCTCGCACCTCGTTTCGGTAGGCGACCACCTCACCGTGAAAAAGAACGGCTTCAACCTCGAGTTCAAGGTGCTCAACCTCATCGAGAAACGCGTCGGCGCCCCCATTGCCGTGACCTGCTACGAAGACCTCACCCCTGAAGAGGAGAAAAACAAATACAAGGACTGGTTCGTCGGCAAATCCGCCGGAGAGTTCCGGGAAAAAGGCGCCGGCAGGCCCACCAAGAGGGAGCGCAGGGATATCGACCGGTTCAAGGAAGACAGGTATGGAGATTAAGCCTACTCTTCAATCAACGCGCAAAAATCATCCGGCAGAGGCAAGTCTTTGAGTGTCAGCTTTGCCGAGCTGAGGGCCAGTTCGATATCGATGGTCACGACCTCTCCTCCGGGAAGCGGATAGAGAATGGAGCCCGCGCTCAGCGCGATATTGTCAAATTCGTAGACCTGGTCGCCGATGCGGGTTTTAAAATCGTAGATCTCGCCCGACCGCAGGGCGCCAACGCAGCCTTCCCCGCCATCCAGATCGGCAAGCATCCCGTAGACGCCGCAGCCGGCAGGGCGGTACATGAGGCAGTTCTTGGGCTTCAACTCCACTTCTTCGCCTTTCACCTCGCAATAACCCGAGACCGACACCTCCAGGGGAAGCCATCCTGTTGTGCTGAGGGAGGGTAGCTGGAGGTTGACCAGTCCCGGCGCGCAAGCCTGGAAAGGTTGGCTTTCGGCCAGCAAATGGCCTTCACAGCCCTTCACGCCCTCCCATACCTGCAATTTCCCCACCGCGCCGGCAGGCAGGTCAGCCAGGGTGATCTGGCTGTTGTTTTCCAGGGTCAGGTACTTATCAGACCATTTCGCAGAGAGTGGCCGGCCGGTATTGATATCGACGAGTGTAGTGTAGAAATAGCGGTCGCAGGCATTTTCCGGAATACCCGACTGGATGGCCAGGGTGGCGCCGGTTGGGCAGAGGTCGACGGGTTGTCCGACCATCCACACGCCGGTTTCGGCCTGTTCGAACACCACCTTGAGCAGGTTGGCTTCTTTGACGACGACGGCGGCGCCTTTCTGCACCCATCCTCCTGTATTGAAATCGAAACGCCAGACCCCTAGCTCGTCGCCTACCGCGATGTACTGCCCCGTAGCGGGGTTGAAGGTTTCGGGGTTGAGCGTAGCCGTAATCTGTATGGGTTTGGACAAACGTTCGCCCTGAAGGGAGCCCACGTTCATGCCCAAAGAGAAATAGGTAGCCGGATAAAAAGTGACCTCGCCAAGTGCTTGGCCATTGAGGCCGGTAGCGGGAATGGATTCGGTGATACCGGAGATGGCGCGCACGGATACTGCGGAGCGGTTGTCGTAGTGCAGCAGGTCGACCTGAAGGTTGCCGGTGATCAGCGCGCCCGCGGCGGTCAGCACCTGCGTACCGCTTTGGATTTGGGCGTGCACGCGTTCCGTTTTGCCGAAAGTGAGCGGTGTCAGCAGGTTTTGCGAGCTGGTAAAGCCCGTACTGGTCAGCTGGTGGAACTCCTTGAGGCCACTGACCCCGGAGGGGAAGTTGCCTTCTTCGACCAGGTAAACCACGACGTACTGCGGGATATCGAGACTTCTGAGGGTGACGTAGTAGGTGGAAGGGAAATAACCCGGCGCATCCACGTTGAGGCCGAAGCGGAGCGGATCGGCAGCGCTTGGCTTTTCCCCCTTGCCGAGGCCGATATTGACCATGCCTTCCATCACGACCAGGTTACTGCCGCCTGTGGGCGTGTAGAGCCGGCCGGCGCCTTCGCCGAAAAAACCAAGGAAGACGCTATCGGGAATGCTGTTCTGCCCTGGGTTGGCATTGACGAACGTGATAGTGACCGGAGCGGGCAAAAGCTTGGCGTTGACGTTGAAAACCAACCCGTTATTCAGGTTGAGTATACCGTCTTTAAAGCAGGATGATATTCCAATAGCGATGAGGAACAGACCTGTAAGGGTAGTAAACCTTCTTCTCATGTGTGTCTTTTACCTTCAACTGTAATTCGGTTCAGTTCTACGGTGGTTTAACCACAATGCGAGCAAGGCGCCTACAGGCCGGCATTGCTCATGGGATGTCCATTTGTTGGTAGCGGGTACTTTTCAGGTACGAATGTACGGAAAAAAGTGGAAAGGTAAAAGGAGAAAAGGTGAGAAGGTGAGAAGATGAGGAGTGGAGTCCTCATCTTCTCACCTTCTCATCTTCTCATCTCTTCACCAATCCCGGCGCCACGACCAGTTCCTTCGACCCCGGGGAATACACATAAAAACCTTCGCCGCTCTTGGCGCCGAGTTTGCCGGCGGCCACCATGTTGACCAGCAGGGGGCAGGGGGCGTATTTGGACTGGCCGAAGCCGTCCTGCAAGACGCGCATGATCGACAGGCAGACATCGAGGCCGATGAAGTCGGCAAGTTGGAGGGGACCCATGGGGTGCGCCATGCCGAGTTTCATGACCGTGTCGATCTCTTCGACGCCGGCCACGCCTTCAAACAGGGTGTAGACGGCCTCGTTGATCATGGGCATGAGGATGCGGTTGGACACGAAGCCGGGGTAATCGTTGACCTCGACGGGGATTTTGCCCAGGGTTTTCGAGAGGTCCATAATGGTACAGGTCACCTCGTCGGTGGTGGCGTAACCGCGGATCACCTCCACGAGCTTCATTACCGGCACGGGGTTCATGAAGTGCATGCCGATGACTTTGTCGGGCCGCCTGGTTGCGGCGGCAATTTTGGTAATGGAGATGGAGGAGGTATTGGTAGCGAGAAGGCAGTGTTCGGGCGCCGCTGCGTCGATCTGCCGGAAGATGTCGAGTTTGAGGTCGACGCGTTCAGTGGCGGCTTCGATGACGAGATCGGCCTGTGCTACGCCTTCCGCGAGCCCGGAGAGGGGCCGGATGCGGCCGAGGGCCGCCTGCTTGTCGGCTTCGCTGATCAGTTCTTTTTTGATCATGCGGTCGAGGTTGGCGGTGATGGTCTGCAAGCCCTTTTGCAGGGCCTCGGGCACGACGTCGACGAGGGCTACGTTAAAGCCTTTCATGGCGAAGACGTGGGCGATGCCGTTGCCCATGGTTCCTGCTCCGATTACGGTGATATTTTTCATGATCAGTCGGTGTATGATTGGTTAGGAAAAATCAGGTCCACAGCCCGTCAAACAGGGCCCAGGTGGGCTCGTGAGGCGGATCGGCGATGATCTCGACGGGTACGTGTTTGACGGGGTGCTCAAAGGCGAGTTTTCTGCAATGCAGGCAGATATTGCCATCGGGGTTGGCCTGTGGGAAGCCGTATTTGAGGTCGCCTTGAATAGGCCAGCCCATTTTGGCCAGCTGGACCCTGATCTGGTGGGGCCGCCCGGTGTGGGGCCGCACTTCGAGCAGGAAATGCCGGTGGAGCTCGGCGATCAGTTCGTAGTCGAGCTCGCTGGCCTTGGCGTCGGGATTTCTTTTGGATAGTTGATCAAGGGCTTTGACGGTATTGCGCTCGCGGTCTTTGGCGATGAAGTGTTTCAGGTTACCTTTGAGCGGGTCGGGCCGGTGGCCGGTGATGGCCCAATATACCTTTTCGACCTTGCGGTCGTGAAACAGCTTGTTCATGCGCTCCAGGGCCTTGCTGGTGCGCGCGAAGACCGTCACGCCGCTCACCGGCCTGTCGAGGCGGTGGATGACGCCGAGGAAAACGTCCCCGGGCTTGTCGTAGCGGTGTTTGATGTATTCCTTGACGTAATCGCTAAGAGGCTTGTCGCCTGTCTCGTCTTCGTGAACCAGTATGCCCGCGGGTTTGTTGACGGCAATAAGGTGGTTATCTTCGTATATAATTTGAAGCATTCAGCATTTTTTAAGGGGGCCCGGCAGGCGCCCCATTCAATCGGTAAAGATATGAAATTGACGCTTGGTTTTTCCCCCTGTCCGAACGATACCTTTATATTTGACGCGATGATCCACGGCAAGGTGGATTGCGGGGGACTGGAATGGGAGCCGTACATCGCCGACGTGGAGGAATTGAACCAGAAAGCGCTGAAGGGCGAGCTGGCGGTGACGAAGCTGAGTTTCTTCGCCTTCGCGCAGACCCTGGAGCGCTACGCCATGCTCGACGCCGGCAGCGCCCTGGGCAAGGGCGTAGGCCCCCTGCTTATTGCCCGGGAACCTCTTTCGCGAGAGGCCGTCGCCGAAGGCCCTGTGGCTATTCCTGGGGAGCACACTACGGCCCACTTCCTGTTCAGCCTGGCCTACCCCGAGGCGCGCAACAAGGTTCCGATGCTTTTCTCAGAAATAGAAGACGCTGTGCTGGCCGGCAAGGTGAAGGCCGGGCTCATCATCCACGAAAACCGTTTCACCTACCAGCAGAAGGGCCTGGTGAAGCTCCTCGACTGCGGGGAGTTTTGGGAGTCGCAGTACCGCCTGCCCATCCCCCTGGGCGGTATCGCCGTGCGGCGCGACCTGCCGCTTGAGGTTCGGGAAAAGGTGAACCGGGCGCTGCGCCAAAGCGTGCAATACGCCTTTGAGCACCCCGAATCCTCCCGCACCTTCGTCTGTGCGCACGCGCAGGAGATGGAAGAAGCGGTGATGCAGCAACACATCGGCCTCTACGTCAACGACTACAGCCTTGACCTGGGCCCTTCGGGCCGTGCGGCGGTGGAGGGCCTGCTCCGGGTTGCGGAAGAAAAAGGCATTATTCCTGAAAAAAAATGGGGGATTTTCTGGAATTCTTGATTTTTGGCACGGTACTTGTACTATATCTCTACGAATGGTACATTCAATTTTTCATGAGATTACATTTGTTGAGGATAGCCCGCCAAAAGCGGGCTTTTTTCTTTTTGGGGAAACGGGAAATCACTACCTTTAAGTCCGAATTTTATTCTGTTATTGTAATTCATTATTCAACTAAACCACACGTTATGATCATCGGTGTTCCCAAGGAAATAAAAGATAACGAGAACCGGGTAGCTCTCACCCCCGCAGGCGCGTTGGAATTGACCAAGCGCAATCATTCCGTATACGTGCAGGCCTCTGCCGGTGTAGGCAGCGGTTTCAGCGACGAAGAATACAAGGCGGCCGGCGCGACGATTCTAGCCACGCCGGAAGAAATTTTCGCCAAGGCCGAAATGATCATGAAGGTGAAAGAGCCGATTGAGCAGGAGTACAAACTGATCCGCCCCAACCAGCTCGTGTTCACCTACTTCCACTTCGCCTCCTACGAGCCCCTGACCAAGGCCATGATCGACAGCAAGGCGGTTTGCCTGGCATACGAGACTGTTGAGCTGGAAGACCGCTCCCTGCCCCTGCTGGTGCCCATGTCGGAAGTAGCCGGCCGGATGGCTGTTCAGGAAGGCGCCAAGTACCTGGAGAAGCCCGCCGGCGGGCGCGGCGTGCTGCTCGGCGGCGTGCCGGGCGTATCTCCCGGCAGCGTGCTGGTCATCGGCGGCGGCGTGGTAGGGACGCAGTCGGCCAAGATGGCTGCCGGCCTGGGCGCACAGGTCACCATTCTCGACCTGAGCCTCGACCGCCTGCGCTACCTGGCCGATGTGATGCCGGCCAACGTCGTCACGCTCTACTCCAATGAATACAACATCCGCAAGCTGATCAAGACGCACGACCTGATCGTGGGCGCCGTGCTGGTGCCGGGCGCCAAAGCCCCCAAGCTGATCACCCGCGAGATGCTCAAGGAAATGCGCCCGGGCACTGTGCTGGTAGACGTGGCCGTCGACCAGGGCGGTTGCTTCGAGACCACCAAGCCCACCACCCACGCCAATCCGGTCTATACCATCGACGGCGTGCTGCACTACTGCGTGGCCAACATGCCGGGCGCCGTGCCCTACACCTCGACCATCGCCCTGACCAACGCCACCCTGCCCTACGCCATCAAGCTGGCAGGCATGGGCTGGAAAGCCGCATGCAAAGGCGACGAAGCGCTCAAGAAAGGATTGAACATCATCGACGGCCAGGTCGTTTATCAAGGAGTAGCGGAGGCCTTCAACCTGCCTTACACCGACGTCGAAAAATTCCTCGCTTAACCAGATCAGCCCCCTTCTCCCGGCGCCTAGTCCGGGGGAAGGGGCCCATCAAAAACCATCTGCCATGCTTCCCACCACCACTCACCGCAGCTCCGAGGAGCTCATGCAACTCGAAGACCGCCACGGCGCCCACAACTACCACCCGCTGCCCGTTGTCCTTACAAAAGGCGAAGGCGTATTTGTCTGGGATGTGGAAGGGAAGCGGTACTACGACTTCCTCTCAGCCTATTCAGCCCTCAACCAGGGCCATTGCCACCCGCGGCTGGTCGAAGCGCTCACCGAGCAGGCCTCCCGGCTGGCCCTCACTTCGAGGGCGTTCTACAACGATCAGCTGGGGCCTTATGAAAAATTCGCGACCCAGTACTTCGGCTACGACAAGCTGCTGCCCATGAACTCGGGCGCAGAAGCCGTAGAGACCGCCATCAAACTCTGCCGCAAGTGGGCTTACGAGCGCAAGGGCATCCCCAACGGCGAGGCGCTGATCATCATCTGCGGGCAGAACTTCCACGGCCGCACCACCACGATCATTTCCTTCTCCTCCGATCCCGACGCCAAAGGGCATTACGGACCCTACACCCCCGGCTTCATCAGCATCCCCTACAACGACCTCGGCGCGCTGCGCAAGGCCCTGGAGGAAAACAGCCCCCGCGTAGCGGGCTTCCTTGTGGAGCCCATACAGGGAGAGGCCGGCGTGGTGGTGCCCGACGAGGGCTTCATCCCGGAGGCTGCAGCCATGTGCCGCGAGCACGGCGTGTTGTTCATGGCCGACGAGATCCAGACGGGCATCGCCCGCACTGGCAGTTTGCTGGCCGTTTGCGGCGACTGCACCTGCGAGGGCCACTGCGAAAGACAACCGGGCGCCTACACGCGTCCCGACGTGCTGATCCTCGGTAAGGCCCTTTCCGGCGGCATGTACCCCGTATCGGCGGTACTGGCCGACGATCCCATCATGGGCGTGTTCAAACCCGGGCAGCACGGCAGCACTTTCGGCGGCAACCCCATTGCCAGCCATGTGGCCACCGTTTCCCTGGAGGTCGTGCGCGAGGAGAAGCTGGCGCAGAACGCCCGCCGCCTGGGCAAGATATTCCGCAAGCGCATGCAGGCGCTGGCAGAGCGCAGCGAGCTCGTAAAGCTGGTGCGTGGTAAAGGCCTGCTCAACGCCGTGGTCATCAACGACAAGCCGGAGAGCTCCACAGCCTGGGATATCTGCGTGACGCTGGCCGAAAACGGCCTGCTGGCCAAGCCAACCCACGGCAATATCATCCGCTTCGCGCCGCCCCTGGTCATGACGGAAGAGCAATTGCTCGAATGCTGCGATATCATCGAGAAGACTATTCTGGAATTCAGGAAAAGTTGAGGCAAACGATTGTGTTAATTTTTTCATAAATTGGCTCCCGGCACAGGATACCCAAATAAAAGGGCATTGCCTTTCGTTTTGCTAAATCGAAAACATCCACCAAAGTTTATGAAACTCCGACTCCCGCTCACCCTTGCCGCCGTTGCGTTCCTGTATGCGGGAACGCTGCTGGCACAGCCGGCTACCACCGTTTTCACCGAAGCGAACGCCGCCTTCAAAATGGCGGAGGACTTCTTTGCCAAAGGGCTCTACGGACAGGCACAGCAGGAATACGGCCGTGCTCTCGAGCTCATGCGCCCGGTCAACAGCCCAGACCTGGAGATGCTCCGCGCCAAATCCGAGCTGGGCTTTGCCACCTCGGCCGTGCGGCAGGACCTGCCCGACGGGGAGAAACTGATCCTGGATTTTATCCGCAAGCACTCGCCCGACCCCATTTCCAACCAGGCCCTCATCGAAGTGGCCAACTACTACTACAACGCCCGGAAATACGACAAGGCCATCGCCTTTTTCAACCAGATACCCACCTACCAGCTCATCGGCGAGCAACGTGCCGAAGTGCGCTTCAAAACGGGCTACGCCTATTTCGTGCAGAAAAAATTCGGCCCAGCGAAAAACCAGTTCGTCCAGATCAAAAACCTGGAGAGCAAGAACTACTACTACCCCACCAACTACTACTACGGCTTGTGCGAGTTCTACCTGGGCAACTTCGACGAAGCCATCCGCGCCTTCCGCATTGCCGAAAAGTTCAAGACCTACAAGGACCTCATCCCCGGCTACGTAGCCCAGATCTACTTCCTGCAGGGGCAGTACGACCAGCTCATCGCCTATGCCGAGCCCAAGTTCAAAGATTCGCAAACCAGAAACCGGGAGGACCTGGCGCAGGTCATCGGTCAGGCTTATTTTGAGATGGAAGACTACGAAAAAGCCCTCTTCTACCTCGAATACTACGCCGAGCAGACGGGCGGCCGCCTGCAGGCCGAGCAATTCTACCAGCTGGGCATGTCGCAATACAAAACCGCCGCCTACCAAAAAGCGGCCCGCAACCTGGAGCAGCTCGTCAGCGTCGATTCCAAACTGGGACAGTATGGCATGTACTACCTGGGCGACTGCTACCTGCGGCTCAACGACCGCGCTTCTGCCCGCAATGCCTTCGGCCGCGCCAGCCGCATGAACTTCGACGCCAGCGTCAAAGAAGACGCCTCCTTCAACTACGGTAAACTCTCCTACGAACTGGGCTACGACAACGACGCCATCGCGGCCCTCCAGGGCATCCCCACGGCATCCAGCTACTATTCGGAAGCCCAGTCGCTGCTCAGCGAGATATTCCTCAAAACCCGCGACTACGAACGGGCCATCGAGATCATACAGCGTATCCCCAACCCCACGCCCAAGATGCGCGAGGTGCGGCAGAAGGTGAACTACTACCGCGGTCTCCAGCTGCACAAGGAAGAAAAATACGACGAAGCCAACCGCTACTTCCTCCAGGCCAACAGCGACCCTGTCGACCCGGCTATCCGCGCCGCCTGCGCTTACTGGCAGGGCGACATCGCATACCGCAAGAAAAAATACGACGAGAGCATCCCGCTCATCAACCAGTTCCTCACCCTATCGAAAGGTATGCGCGACCTGCCGGAGGAATCCTCCATCTACACCGCCAACTACACCCAGGGCTACAATTACCTGAAAAAAGAAAACTACGCCACGGCGCTCACCTATTTCAAGGAAACCACCGCCGCCATCAGCCGCAACAAGCCTTTCATCAAGAGCCCCTACATCCGGGAGCAGGTGTTGGGCGACGCCACCCTGCGCGCGGGCGACTGTCATTTCAAGCGCAACCAGTACAAAGAGGCCCTGACCTTCTACAACGAGGCAATCCAGAATAAATATTCCGAATTCATCTATGCCCTCTTCCAGAAAGCCATCATCGAAGGCCTGCGGGGGCAGACCACCGAGAAGATCATCTCGCTGGAGAGCATCGTAAGCGAATACCCTGACTCGCGTTATGCCGATGATGCACTGTTCGCCCTCGGCGTCACCTATCAGGAGATCGGACAGCTCAGCAAATCGGTCGCCCCGCTGAAAAAACTGGTGGCCGACTACCGCACCAAGTCCGACCTGACCGTGCAGGCTCTCCTGCGCCTGGGCCTCATCAGCTTCAACCAGGGCGATATGAAGACCGCCATCGAATACTACAAGCAGGTCTTCTCCAACAACCCCGAACCCGATGAAGCCAAAGACGCCGTCACGGCCCTGGAAGAGATCTACATCGACAAGCTGGGCGACCCGGAGGGTTACACCCGCTTTCTGGAGACCATCCCCGGCTATTCCGTCGACAATACGGGCAAGGAGGCCCTCACCTTCAAGGCTGCCGAGTCGCAGTACGAAGCGGCCAACTTCGACCGGGCCATCACCGCCTACGGCGACTACCTGCGCAAGTACCCCAACGGCTCCTACCTGTTGCAGGCGCATCACCGCCGCGGCGAGTGCTACTTCGAAACCCGGCAATACTCGCAGGCCTTGGAAGACTTCGAGTACGTCATCGAGCGGGGGCCGAGCAAATACTACGCCAAGGCACTGGAACTGGCGGCGGCCATCAGTTACGACTACGCCATGGACTTCCAGAAATCCTTCTCCTATTTCTCGAAAATGGAACAATCGGCGGTTACTGAAGAGGCCCGCTTCACGGCCCAACTCGGCGCCATGCGCAGCGCATACCGCATCAACAACTACAACGCCGTGCTGCAATACGCCAACAAGATCAACAACAACCCGACGGCTACCCTGAAGCAGAAGTCGCAGGCCAACTTCTTCCTCGGCAAACTCGCCTACGACAACCGGGACTATGACGCCGCGCTCACCGCCTTCAACCAGGTGGTCAGGTTCAACAACGAAGAAGAAGCCGCCGAATCGCGCTACCTCATCGCCAGCATCTACTACAACCGCCGCGACCTCAACCAGGCGGAGCAGTGGTGCGACAGGGCCATTTCGGAAAATGCCGCCTACCCCTACTGGGCTGCCAAAGCAGGCCTGCTGATCTCCGACGTCTACGCCGACCAGGGCAACCTCTTCAATGCTCGCGCCGTGCTGGAAGCGCTGATTGATAACTATAAGGGCGACCCCTCCATCATCAGCGAGGCCCGCGCCAAACTAGACCAGTACGAAAAGGCCTCGTCGGCAGGCAGCCGCATCACCAGACCAGTGGATGAGTTCATCCGGGAGGACGATCAGAACTAAACAGGATGAATTCGGATCGTCAGGATTATTGGAGAATTTAAAAAATCGGGAATTATGAAAACCACTTTTGCCGGATTGACGGCTCTTTGTATACTGGCATCTCTGCCCTTTTTTGCAAACGCACAGGGCAACCTGCCTTCTGAGAATGTGACCGTGCTCAAGAGCTTCGAGGCACAGCTGCTCGACGCAAAGCGCATCGAAGTATCGCCGGAGCTGCCGCGTCCCGACACTTCGCGCAACCTGCAGACCTACCGGCTGCCCTTCCGGGAGATCGACATCGACTATCCGCCGCCCAGCATACGGCCATACGGCATGAAGCGGGAGAAGCTGGCCGACAGCTACAACGGCATCCTGCGCGCAGGCGGTGGCTTCCCAAACTCGCTTTACGGCGACGGCGCCTACCGCTACCTCTTCGAGAAAAGCCTCGACCTGGGGCTGCGGGTGCAGCACCATTCGGCCAACTTCAAGCAGACGCCCAACCAGCGTTTCTCCAACACCTCGGCGGCAGTCGACGGAGCGTACTACGCCAAACAAGGTTTCGCCATCAATGCGGGCCTGGGATACCAACAAAACAATCTATCCTTCTACGGGTATAATTTTGACGAAACATTCACCGATACGGTGCTGGCAGACGATGTGCGGCAGCGTTTCTCCACCATCCGCTTCAACGGCGGCATTTTCAACGGAGAGCGTACACAGGGCGACTTCAATTACAAGGCCAACCTCGACGCCTATTTCCTTAACGACGCCTACGCCTCCAAGGAGCAGGGCTTCGACCTGCAGATCGGCGGCACGAAGTGGTTTGCCGAAAAACACTCGCTGGAAGTGCTGCTTCGCACCGACCTGACCTTCTTCAATGACACGGCCGACCAGACGCTGCACAACTTCTTCCTGATCCCCGCCTTCACCTTCCACGGCGATGGTTTCAGGGTCAGGGTGGGCGTGAACGTGGCCAATCACAACGATGAGTTCCGCTTCTTCCCCGACGTGCTGGCCTCGGTCAACATCCTGGGCAGTTCGCTCACGGCCTTTGTGGGCGCCGACGGAACGCTACAGAAGAACAACTTCATGAACCTTACGACCTACAATCCCTTCCTCATTTCCCGCCCCATTCTGGAAAACACGCAGATCAGGCATTACTACGGCGGGGTGAAAGGCAACCTGAGCATCCTGCAATACTCCGGGCAAGTTGGGTACAAGCAAACACAGAACCTGGCGCTTTTCCTGTTGCAGGACAACCCACTCGTGCCTTCGCACCGGCGTTTCGACGTGCTGTACGACACCGTCAGCATCGTCAACATCCAGGGCAGCGTGACGCTCAACCTGATCAAGGACCTTGAGATCGCCGGCACGGTCAACCAAAACATATACACCACCACAGTGCAGGAGAAGGCCTGGCACCTGCCCGCCCTGACGGTCAACGCCTCCGCGCGGTACACCACGCTGGAGGGCAAGCTGGCGGTGAAGGGAGAGATATTCCTCGAAAACGGCGTGCCCTACATCAACCCCCAGGGCGATGCCGACAACCTCAACACCCTTTTCGACGTGAGCCTGGGAGCGGAGTATTTCTTCTCCAAGAACATCGGCGTCTGGGCCAAGATCAACAACCTGGCCAACAACGAGCGGCAGCGCTGGCAGTTTTACCCAACATACGGGATCAACGCGCTGGCGGGGGTGTCGGCGAGGTTTTGAGGGGGGGTGAAAAGGTGAAAAGGTGAAAAAGTGAAAAAGTGAAAGGGGGAAGGAGGAAATAGAGGATCCGCCTGATGTTATCGAGGCCATCAAATCAATCAGACGAATCCAGGTTCAGACGAAAAAGGCTGCCACCCTCCCCTCTTCCTGTTCCCAGCACAGCTCGGCCGCTGCTGAGAGGCAGCGCTGGCTCATGTGTGCATAAAACTCTTTGTCTTCCAGCAATTGCCCTATCGCCGCGATCAGGGTCTCCGGCGCCAGGTCGGGCACGAGCTGGAAGACGCCATACGCCTCCTCCAACCGACGGTACTCCGGAAAATCCATCTGCACAGATGGCAGGCCGGCCTGTATGTAGTCGAAGGCTTTGTTGGCCAGCGAGTAGTAATAGCTCAAGCCCTTGTTTTCCAACAAATTGAACCCGATCGTGGCCTGCCGTGTGAGCACGGGCAGATCGATAGGCTGCACATAGCCGAGGAAACGCACCTGCTCTTCCAATCCCTGCTCCCGCACCAATTGCCGCAGTGCTTCCGAAAGGTCGCCCTCCCCCGCCAGCCACAGCTCGGCATGGGGGAAAGCGGGCATAACGCCGATCAGGGCTTCCAAACCCCGACCTTCGTTCAAGGCGCCCTGGTACAGGAATACGGGCTTTTCCGGAACCCCTCGCGGCTTGATCCCCTCCTGCCGGTAGGGCAAATTGCGCACCACCCCGAAGGGCTTGCCGTACAGCGCCCCGAAACGCTCAGCCAGCGCCGGACCCACCGTGTAACACCTGTCCATGCGGGGGATGAATCTCCGTGCCACCCCGGCCCATATCTTCTGGATGAACGGCCGCCTCACCACTTCCGGCACTTCCTCAAAGTATTCATGCGCGTCGAAAATCAGCCTGCCGCCCTTCAGCCGCCCCGCGGCCCACACGGGCACGATGGTGTCGAGGTCGACGGCGCAGAGCTGGTCGAAGCGCGAAAAAAGCAGGTGAAACAAGAGGCGCAGGTTGTATTCGAGGTAAAAGAGCTTCCCCTTTTCCCAACGGCAGCGCAGGCGCGTCTGCCGGAACGGCTGCTCCCGCAAGGGCGCGGAATTGCGGCGGAGGCGCCCCACCAACTCCACCTCGTAGCCCGCTTTCACCAGGCTCGTACAGATGCGTTGCATGCGCTGGTCGTAGCTCAGGTCGTTGGTGACGGTGCAGATGATCTTCTTTTTCCTCATTTTCCTTTCCAATACAGCAATCCTTCCTTCCATTCGAGCCAGCCTTCGTCGAGCAGGTAGGCGATCACCTCCTGGGCCTGCAGCTGCTCCTTTCCGCGGAACGCAGCGGCCAGGGCTTTCTCGTCGAAGTTTTTTTCGCTCAGCAATGTCCGGATTTTTTCCCGGATGCGGTCGAATTCCTCTCCCGTCGGGCGCGAGGGGGTGCGGCCCAGGCAGACGTCGCACATCCCGCAAGGCGCCGCTCCTTTTTCTCCGAAATACCTCACCAGCTGCAGGCTGCGGCACTCCGGACGCGTAGCGTAGGCGATCATGCTGTCTGTGCGCTCCCTGGCCCTCTTTTTTCGGAAGGCATACCACTCCTGGTCGATCGTCAGGTGGCGGGCCTCAATGCGCTCCTGCAGGAAGGTAAGCTGCGGTGCGTCGCGTGCGGGCCGGTAGTCGAGAACGCCCTGCTGTTGAAAGCTGTTGAGTATCTTGACCAGCGCCTGTTTTTCCATTTTCAGAAACCGCGCCAGCTGCTCCTCCCTGATGGGCACGTGCTGCTGGAAAGCCCCCGTGTGAGCCCTGAGCAGGGTTTTGAGCACCAGTTCCACCGAAGGGTTTTTCAACTGGTAGTCGTAGAGGTCCTCGCGCGATACTTTGATAAAGAAGGAGCCCGGAATATAGACCGCATCCGACAGCGACAGCCAGCCTGCCTGCTCCAGCACTTTGAGGGCGGCGAGTGTCAGCGGCGGGTTGAGCCGGTACATGTTGCAGAATGCCGCCAGGTCGAAGTCGTAGCTCTCCCCCAGCCCGGCGCCCACGGCCAGCTGGAA
Source organism: Saprospiraceae bacterium (assembly GCA_049306275.1). Classification (GTDB taxonomy): domain Bacteria; phylum Bacteroidota; class Bacteroidia; order Chitinophagales; family Saprospiraceae; genus JADJTT01. The sequence continues at coordinate 18,390 of JBAQQB010000187.1, forward strand.
GTAGCTGCCCAGGGCCTGATAACAGCGCCTGATCTCTACCAAATCGGGAAAGCTCTTGCTGAAATTCTCTTCCAGCGCGCGAATATCGGCATCGTCGTACAACAGCACGGCAAAGGACTTTTTGCCATCCCTTCCCGCCCTGCCTGCTTCCTGAAAATAAGCCTCCAGGCTGTCGGGCAGATCGAGGTGAACCACCAGCCGCACGTCGGGCTTGTCGATGCCCATGCCGAAGGCATTGGTGCTGACGATCACCCGCACCTGTCCTTTCATCCACTCGTCCTGCCGCCGCGAGCGCTCCTGGGTGTCGAGTCCGGCGTGGTAAAAGCTGGCCGAAATGCCCAGGCGCTTCAGGTGGGTGGCCACTTCGAGGGTCTTGCGGCGGTTGCGCACATAGACCACCGCCGTGCCGGGCACCTTTCGCAGCATTTCCTCCAGCTTGGCCATTTTGTTCTCTTCCTTAAGCACCACATAGGCCAGATTGGAGCGCACGAAGCTCTTCTGAAAGAGGTTGGGTTGGGGGAAATGCAGTTTTTCCTGGATATCGCTCACCACCTCGGGCGTGGCCGTCGCCGTGAGAGCCAGCACCGGAGTCTGTGGTATCAGCTCGCGGATGGCGGCTATTTTCAGGTAGGCCGGTCGAAAGTCGTAGCCCCACTGCGAGATGCAGTGCGCCTCGTCGACGGCCAGCAGGTTGACGTTCATGCGGGGAATGCGCTCCAGCGCCATGTCGGTGGAGAGGCGCTCGGGCGAGAGGTAGAGCAGTTTGAGGTTGCCGTAAATGGCGTGGTCGAACACGCGATCGATGTCCTGGTAAGACATGCCTGAAAACACTGCGGCGGCCGGAATATCGCGCTGTTGGAGTTGCTCGACCTGATCTTTCATCAGGGCGATGAGGGGGGAAACGACCAGGGTAATGCCGGGTTTGCACAATGCCGGCACTTGATAACAAAGCGATTTGCCGCCTCCTGTGGGCAGCAGTGCGAGGGTATCGTGCCCTTCCAGCACCGAATCGATGATCGGTCCCTGCAAAGGCCTGAAGGCATCAAACCCCCAATATTTCTTCAGTATGACATTTGGATGCTCCAACTCCTCTCCTCCACTTTTCATCTTCTCATTTTCTCATCTTACCGCCCCAGGGGTTACGGACCGTGACATCGCGCGAAAAGTCCCCTTTCATCTCTTCGCTAGATCGCGATCCGTGTTATTTAAAAAACGATTTTTATTTACATCGGTGGGGTAGTTCTTTTCGAAAAGGCAATCTTCGATTTGAAACTCGAAATATCCGCCGGGCGGGGGGAAGTTGTAGTAGATACCCCCTCCCCAGAGCGAAGCGATGTTGTTGATAAAAACGCAGCGGTCGACGACCAGGCCGGTGAGGTCGTTGCCGTTTTCAAGATAGATCCCTGCTCCGTAAGTGGAAAAATTGTCTTCGAAGCGGCAGTTGTTGAAGGAAAACTGGTTGGTGCTGCCATCGCGGCCGTCGGAGTAGATAGCCCCGCCGTCGACTTTGGCCTTGTTTTTCAGGAAGTGGCAATTTGAGAAAGTAGGTCTGCTGCTGCCGTTCTGGCCGCTTCCAAAGAAGGCGCCTCCTTCCATAGCCAGGTTTTCCAGGAAGGTACAGTTGACGATAACGGGCTGGGAAACGCCGCCGTTTGTGGCTTCATCGAACCATCCTCCCCCACCTCTGGTGCGCTGGCCTTTCGACACCTGCCCGTCGGCATTGCCGCGGTGGATGATAAAGCCGTTGATGGTAGTGGAAGGATCTACGTTGCGGGTGTAGATAATGTTATAGGAATTGTCCTCTGTACCCGGTCCTCCGATCTCACCGCTCAACACGGTGGGGTACTTAGCCCAGTCGCGCATGTTGCGATCGGTTTCCCAACCCTGGAACCCACCGAAAAGGCTGATGCCGTTGCGGATGACAAAGGATGCGTGGCGGTCGTTGGTATGGGTAGGCGTGTAAGTTCCGGTTGCTACCCAAATCTCGTCGCCCGGTTCGGCGATAGCCAGGATATTCTGAAGGTTGGGGGAGGCATCATCCCAGGAACTTCCGCTGCCTGCCGCATTGGCACGAACGTAATAGATCACCCTTGCGGACAATGAGGCTGCGATAAGCAGAAAAAAGAATGAGAGAAGGATGTGTTTCATCGTACCAATCAAAGTGAGCACATTAGTAATACGCAAATACGAGGGCTTAAGTCACTCATTTCGAGCGCTAATGTCCAAGGGAAATGCAAATTTGGAATGTGTTCAAGGGATACGACAAATGTGGTGCTTCTCGGAGCACGTTGATCGGTTGATGGGACGGGACCCGGCGGACAGGATTTTGTGAAGGGGGAGATGTTTGTCTCGCCGGGATTGTTACAAATGTAAAAAAGTTATTTCATTGTCAAACCTTTCCAACATAAAATTAACTATATAAAGACAGGACCGTACCGGAATTTTTATTGTGCGGTCAGAATTGGGCCCGGAAGTTTTTGACTGTCGCTCTCTTTTTGGGCTTGAACCACTTTTGAATGACCACCGAGCAGGTAAATCCGCCGAAGAAATACATGTCGAGGGTATCCGGGTCGCCCCTGACCTCTCCTGATGGCAGGGGTAGTTCCTGTCCGGTGAATTCCGGCGACCGGAACGAAAGCTCGGCGGCCATGGGGTTGTGGCTCGCCAGCAGTGCCAGGTCGGGATAGGTGGAACTGATGTCGTCGAGGTAATCGGTGAAGGTTTTGCGAAAGCCCAGCTCGAAGCCGAAGAACACGGCCTGGGCCACGGCAAACTGAAAGCCCACCCCCAGCGGGATGGAAACCTGCACGAGCTTGTAGGGCTCGGGATACTGGGGCAGGCCCTGCCCTTCCGTGCCCAGCGGCTGCAAGGCCACCCAGCCCCCGTTGAAGGGCGCCTGCGGGTTGAAATAGAAAACCGAGAGTCCGGAGAAAATGTAGGGCGAGGCCTTGAAAGACTCCCGCTCTCCAAACCGCGCCAGCGACAACTCGGTCTGCAGGCCGGCCTCCAGCACCGGCGAACGGAAACTCAGATTGCGCTTCCGGATGTTGAGCCCCGTGTAGTTGGCATCGGAACCCGAAATCTGCCCTTTGTAAAAATGCCCCTTAAAAGCCCAGCGCGGCGATGGCCGGTAGCGCAAAAATCCGCCCCAGGCGGGATGCGCCTCGTCTTTTTCAAAGCGAACCTGTTGCAAATCGCCGAAATAAGTGGAAATACCCGCGAAAAGCCCTGCCTCCAGGGTCTGCATCTGCGCTTGCAGCGCAATACACCACCCCAGGGCGCATACCGGTAGCATGAACCAACGTAACATGGTCAACGATTTAGGTGAACCCAAAATGCTTGCGGGGGGTTGGAGCGTATGCTAAACCGGTAATTGGGCGTTCGAAGTGGATGGAATTGGCCTTCAGGGGGGAGAAAAAGCAAAGTAAATTTATATTGCGAATTTGAAAATTCAAACTGGTTGACAATTTTTTTTAAAATTTGAGCGCCCTAACCAGCATTCCATGGAAAATACCATCGCTACCCGCATAGCCGATTTCCTCAAGGAATTCCCTCCTTTCTCCCTGCTTCCCAGGCCCCTGCTCGACCAGATGGCCGCCAAAGCGCTCGTGCAATACCTCGAACCCGGACAGGTCGTTTTCCGCGAAGGCCAAATGCCGCCCCGCCAGATCTACATCGTCCGCCAGGGCGCCATCAACCTCTTCCGCGGACCCGACGCTTCGGGGGTATGGATCGACAGCTGCGACGAAGGCGACGTATTCGGCCTGCGCCCGCTGCTGGCAAAAGAGGCCTACGCCCTCACCGCCATCGCCGCCGAGGAGAGCCTTATCTACGCCCTGCCCATCACGGGGTATGAAAAAGCCTTCCTCGAAAACCCCGAAGTCAGTTCTTTCCTGCTGGCCAACTTCGCCGCCAGCAAGGTCAAACGCAGAACCAGCCCCGCAGGTGAACCCCTATTGGAGGTTCAGTCCATCCAGGCCAGCAAATCGCCCATCACCTGCGCGCCGGAAACGAGCATCCGCGATGCGGCGCAGATCATGTCGAAAGAAAACGTGGGGTCAATCATCATCACCAACGGATCGAAGTTTCCCCTGGGCATCGTCACCGATAAGGACTTTCGCAAAAAAGTGGCCACCGGCCTCTCTCCTATCGACGCGCCCGTCAGCCAGATCATGTCGAGCCCGGTAATCACCGCACACCCCGACCTGACCATCGCCGACGTGCAGATCCGCATGATCAAAAACCGGGTGCACCACCTTTGTGTCACCCAAGACGGCACCAACCAGTCAATGGTCATCGGCGTCATCTCGGAACACGACCTGCTGGTCAGGCAGGGCAACAACCCGGCCAACCTGCTGCGTGAAATCCGCAGCAGCAAGCAGGCAGCAGAACTCCGGCAAATCCGCGACCGGGCAGAGGAACTGTTGCGCTCTTACATGGAACAGGAAGTGGCCATCGCCTACACCTCGGCCATCCTCACCGAGATCAACGACGCCATTATCGTGCGGGCCATCGAGTTGGGCAAAGAGAAACTCGCGGAGGACAAGATCGCCGAGCCGGAAACCAGCTGGTGCTGGCTGGCCCTGGGCAGCGAGGGCCGCAGCGAGCAACTGCTGCGTACCGACCAGGACAATGCCCTTGTCTTCGCCGACCTGCCCGGTGAAGCGCTCCCCGCGGTCAGGGAATATTTCCAGCGACTCGCTACCCTGGTCACCGGCATCCTCAATGAGGTGGGCTTCGAATACTGCCCGGCCGGGATGATGGCGAGCAACCCGGAGTGGTGTCTGTCGCTGTCGGAGTGGAAAGAGCAGTTTTCCCGCTGGATACAGACGCCCGACCCCAAATCGGTCATGCTATCGACCATCTTCTTCGACTATCGCCCCGTTTATGGCGAAAAACAACTGGCCATCGACCTGACCGGACATATCTTTTCACAGGTCGGCCGCCATGCCCTCTTCCTCTCCCTGCTGGCAAAAAACGCCCTGCAAAGCCCCCCGCCCCTGAGCTTCTTCCGCAACTTCGTGCTGGAGCGCAGCGGCGAGCACAAGGACGAGTTCGACATCAAAAAGCGGGCGATGATGCCGCTGACCGACGCGGCGCGCACCCTCGTGCTGGCCAACAAGATAGCCCGCATCAACAATACCTTCCGGCGATTCGAGCGGCTGGCCGAAATGGAGCCCCAAAACAGGGAACTTTACCAGCAGGCCGCAGAGGCCTACGAGACCCTCATTCGTTTCCGCACCTTGCAGGGCCTGAAAAACCGCGACTCCGGCCGCTTCATAAAGCCCGCCGACCTGAGCAAAATGGAACGCCTGATGCTGCGCAACTGCTTCGAGCCCATCTCGCAGCTCCAGTCCCTGCTCACTACCCGTTTCCAACTCAACTTCCTGGGCTGATATGGACTGGAGAGCGCTGTTCGGCATCAATCCCCGGAGCCCCGTCCCCGCCTTTTGGGAAACCTACCTGGAGGCCAACCGGCAGCCCCTTTCCAAGAAACTGCCTCTGGAAGAAGCCTGCTTCGTCGTTTTCGACACCGAAACCACCGGCCTCAACCCCCGCAGCGACCGCCTCCTGTCGATCGGTGCGGTGAAGGTCGTGGGCAACCAGATACGCACCGACGTCCCTTTCGAACGCACCATCCGCCAGGAGCACCTCCCCCGGCACCGCGAAGCCATCGGCGTGCACGGCATCCTGCCCGGGCAGTCGCTGGCCGGACAGGATGAGGCGAAAGCTTTGCAGGAATTCCTCTCCTACATCGGCAACGCCGTGCTGGTGGGCCACCATCTCCGCTTCGACGTATCCATCCTCAACGAAGCATTGAAAAGATGCCATGCCGGCAAGCTCCGCAACCCGCTCATCGACACCCGCGCCCTGGCCCTCCGCGTCGAAAAAGGCCGCGGCAATCACGACGACCAGCCCGGCAACTACTCGCTCGACGCCCTGTGCGACCGCTACCGCATCCCCGGCAGCGACCGCCATACCGCCGCGGGCGACGCCTATATCACGGCTATACTGCTGCTCAAGCTGCTGGGGAGGTTGAGGAAGAGGGGCATCGGGAAATTGGGAGAGCTTATTTGAAAGGTCGTTTATCGT
>JBAQQB010000188.1:0-8288 GCA_049306275.1 Saprospiraceae bacterium
GGTGAAATGGTGAAATGGTGAAATGGGTGAAGGGGGGATCGTTTATCGTTTACGTAAACGATAAACGATCGACGATAAACGTTTTTTGGGGAAAAGAGGTAATTTGGGGCGAAACAACTATTTAGACATGATTGGACAGGATTGGCGCCGGATCGACAGGATAGTTTTTTGGGGTGGATCATTGGTACTGGGTGTGATAGTAACCTGCGTTTTTTTTGCGGGGTGCGGGCCTGTGGGGCAAACATCTGTGGGGGCGGGGGCGCCGGCGTCTGCGTTGTTGGGGTATTTTCGGGAAATGGTGCCGGGGGATACGCTGTTTGCAGATTATGAAACGGTGGAAGTGGAGGGAGACACCATCCCGGTGCAGGTGTTATGGCAAGAGCTGGACAGCCTGATTTTGGATAAAATCGCATTTGGGGCCGACTCTACCAGCATGGTGGCGGTGGCGAGGGGTTATTGGCCGCAAGACAGCCAGCGGCTGGTCTGTCTGATGAAAATTGACCAATACTGGTGGAGGTTTCAATACCTGCTGATCTACGACCGGCAGCAGGGGGCATTTACAGGAATACAGCCCCTGTCCGAGTTTTACGGCGGGGAGAGCGGGCAGATCGCCACAGTGAGCTGGTTGCTCGGCGACCGCATCGTGATGCGCAGCTCGGAGCACTTCATCGAAAGGATGGATGCGGACGAGGGGCCGCAGTTTCGTTTCGATGAAAATGGGGCGCTTTTGGAATGGTGGAACGGCGCCTGGCATCCTGCTGCTGTGACGGATACGGCGGCGGTGGTGAGGGATTGGGTGGTGGAATGGGGGTGGTGGTGAAATGAGTTTCTCCAACCAATAGTTGGAGATTTGAGGGCTGCACCGTCTTAATAAATCCCGAAGGGATTGAACATCAATAGCCCCGGATAGCATCCGGGGTAGAAGTGTCGCATTTACCAACCGCGCAGCGGTTGAATACCATATCCAAAACTCGCACCAATGGTGCGAGTTTTGAGTAATGCAGGGATAGCTTTCATTATTCCTCCCCCTTCCACTTCGGCTTATGCTGAAGAACCACCTGATAAACCGGGCACTGTGGATCATGTGCCCCTTTGAGGTAGCCGGTGCTGAGCAGGAACTCGTTGGTGATCTCTCCGCCGGTGAAGCGGAAGGTCTTTTTGAACAATTTCACCCATTCCTCTTTGGTTTTGGGGTGGTGGTGATCCAGCCAGTTTTTGAAGGAGCCGAACTGGTTTTGGAGTTCCAGCACCTTTTGGGCGTTGTGGATCGTCGCATCCACCTTTAGGCGGTTGCGGATGATGCCGGCGTCGCTGAGCAGCCGCTGGCGGTCTTCTTCCGTGAAGGCGGCGATTTTAGCGACCTCGAAATTGGCATAGGCTTTTCGGAAGTGCTCCTGTTTGTTGAGGATGGTCGTCCACGACAAGCCCGCTTGGTTGATCTCGAGGATGAGGCGGCCGAAGAGCTCATCGTCGGAGTGGATCGGGAAGCCATAAGCCTGGTCGTGGTAGGCGCGGTGCACGTTGGAGGCGTCGAGGTCGCGGACGTAGGCGCAATAGGAGTTGGGGTTTTCCATGATTAAAGTTAATGATTATTGCCGAAGTAACGCATATTTTTCACCCTTCACTCTTCACTCTTCACCTAAAAAACCCTTATCTTTGCACCCGCCCAACCGGAGAAGTGCCAGAGCGGTTGAATGGGCCGCACTCGAAATGCGGTGTACGGGTGACTGTACCGGGGGTTCGAATCCCTCCTTCTCCGCAACTATAAAAACAGAACCCCTTGCAGGTGAGAGACTTGCAAGGGGTTTTTGTTGTTTGGGAAGTGGGCATTGCAGGGCGCACTTTATGGAAAAATCTCAATTCGCCACAATCCCTTCCCTGCTAAACTGAACGTAATCACTACCTCGTTCAAAGGCTAATATCAATAAACCTCATGCAATAGGCAAAATTTGCTTCATACTGGCAATCTTAGCTGCATAGTTCAAACAAGCCTGAATATCCTCCATCTCGATGTAAGGATAATCTTCCAGTATCTCCTGAAAGGTCATACCACCTGCTATCAGCTCCAGCATCTGGGATACGGTAAACCGCATATTCCGGATGGACGGCTTCCCGTGCATTACCTTGGGGTCAATGGTTATCCGCTCTAAATAGTTTTTTTTCATCGGTTCTCTTTAACTTCCCTACAAGATAAAAAATGTCTGAAACTTCTGAAAAGTTCCTGCCGTTCCCTTTCCCACCAAGCTCCTCACCCCCGCATGCACCAACACCACCGGCACAAACAACACCATCGCCACCTGCATACCCAACTCGTACGCCAGGGTGCTGTTGCGGTAAGGCTTGCCTTTCAGGCGTGAATGCAGGGCGCTGTACGGAATGCCGTAGGCATTGCCGGCCGTCATCACCTGCACCGCGGCCAGGATGACGGCGGCTTTTTCGGGACCGTATGCTGCGACGATCGCGTCCCAGGCGGCTTGTTCGGGGCGGCAGCCGGTGTCGGCGTAGTGCTGGGCAAACAGGATGGCCTTGGCTTCTTCGGGACGGACAAAGCGCCCGTCGCCGCTCAGGAAACTGTCGATCTCTTCGTTGCTCATGCCCTGCTTCAGCGCCATGAGCGTGTGCGCATACGAGCAGGCCGGACAGCCATTGACCTCCGTGACCGCCAGCTGCAGCCTTTCTACGAATTGGTCGCTGAGTAGCTTCGTCCGCTTGTTGCGGATCAGCTTGGCCATGGCGCCAGGTACGCGCAGGAAAATTTGGTAGGTCTCTGCAAAACTGAATTTGCGCTTGTATTCATTCCTTTCGCTGATGGAGGCGGGGATGTGGACCGCTTGTTTCATGCCGGGCTTTTGCCAAAAAAACAATGTGATTGCAAAAGAGTTGTTGCCTTAGAATAACTTCCCAATTTCAATAGAAAAAGTCCCCCCGGCCTTAACCGGTTTGCCGTCAAGAAGCTCTCTGAACTGTGATTCGTCTGATTCAGGTGATGACTTTGATTTTTTCAGCGTCATCAAAAAAATCACAAAAATCATAGTTCAGACAGTTCACCAAGCAATGCTCCGTAGCGAGGATTTTGAAAATCCTCGCTACGGAGCGCCCCACTAAGGCCCCTACCCCACTACCCCATCCCCTATCACCAAATTCTCCCCCTTCTCATACACCACATTCGAGCGCCCGACGATCAGCGGGTCGAGCTTGCCGATCATGCGGAGGTCCTTATTGTCGTAGGGTATCTTATGCAGGAGATAGCGCATGGCGTTGAGGCGGGCGCGCTTCTTGCAGTTCGACTTCACCACGATCCAGGGGGCGTCGGAGGTGTCGGTGTGGAAGAACATCTGCTCCTTGGCCTGCGTATAATCCTCCCATTTGTCGAGCGAGGCGCGGTCGATGGGCGAAAGCTTCCACTGCTTGAGCGGGTGGGTCTCGCGGTCCTTGAAACGGCGCTTCTGCTCCTCGCGGCTCACGCTGAACCAGAACTTGACCAGCATGATGCCGCTGCGCACCAGATTGCGCTCGAACTCCGGCACCTGCCGCATAAACTCCTGGTATTCCTCGCGGCTGCAAAAGCCCATCACGTTCTCCACCCCGGCGCGGTTGTACCAGGAGCGGTCGAACAACACGATCTCGCCGTTGGTGGGCAGGTGCTTGACGTAGCGCTGGAAATACCACTGGCCCCGCTCTTCTTCTGTCGGCTTTTCCAGTGCCACCACGCGGGCGCCGCGGGGATTGAGGTGCTCCATCACCCGCTTGATCGTGCCGCCCTTGCCGGCGGCGTCGCGGCCCTCGAAGAGGATCACCAGGCGCTTGCCGGTCTTCTTTACCCAGGCCTGCAGCTTGAGCAGCTCGACCTGGAGGTCGTATTTTTGGGCCTCGTAGGCCTTGCGCGACATCAGGTTTTTATACGGGTAGCCCCCGTTACGCCAGTCGGGCGAAAGCTCGTTGTCGGCGCGCTCGCGGCGGGCTTTGCCGCTCAGGCCGGTATCTTCCTCCTCCAGCAGGGTCTTGAGGATCAGCTTGCGCTCTTCGGCCGGGAAGCTCTTGAGGTAGGCCTTGGCGATCTGCCGCTTGTCCTCCCCGGTCTTCTCCAGGATGTCCTCCAGCGCGCTGGCTTGCTTGTTGATCTTGGCGCGGATGCGGCGGTTGACGGAGTTGGCGCGCACTTCGACGGGCGTGTCGCCGCCCGTGACGTCGCCTTCGCTCGCTTTGCGCGTGACGCTCTTCAATGCTTCTTCTTCGTTGATGCGGGGTCTTTTTTTAGCCATAATGCAAACAGGTTTCGTTTATCGTTTAACGTTTATCGTTTACGTAAACGATAAACGTTAAACGATAAACGTCCCAAATAAGGGGTAACAGATGCGGTCATAAAATGATGTATGTCATGAAAGATAGTGACAAATGTCAGTCTTATGAAATTTCAACATAGAAATACTCACTTCTTCCCGAAAGCCGTAACTTGGAGGATGCCCTGTTTTAAAATTTGTCAAATGAAAAAAATTGCCCTTCTCCTCGCCGTACTACCCCTCAGCATCGCCTCCCTCATTGGCCAAAACGCCTATCAATCGGGCTGGAAAGCCCTGCATGAAGCCAGGACTTCCGACGCCCTGGAGCATTTCAAAATGGCCCTGGGCGAGCCCTCTACCACTGAAAAGGCACACCTCTGCCTGGCCCTGCTCTACTCCGAACTCGACCAGGAAGATCTGGCCGCCGGACATTTCCAGCAAGCGTTCCAGCAGGCGCCCGACCTCTACCCCGAGCTCTACGCCATGTGGTTTTCCCTGGGCGCCTCCGGACCCGACGGCAAAAAGTCGCCCGCACAGCTGGCTTTCCTGCAAACCCTTGATAAAGACCCCCGCAACAAAGGCAAACTCGACGCGGCAACCACCTACAGGCTGCTGATCCACTACCTGCTTTCTTTCGACAAAAAGACCGCCCTGACCTATTTTTCGAAACTGAATACCCTCGACGACTGGCAGCTGCTCGGACCTTTCGACAACGTCATGAACAGCGGCTACGGGAAGGACTTCGGCGCCCTGGCCAACCCGCAGCCCAACGCAACCTTTACCTCCCGCTTCGGCGCCAAAGTGGGCTGGTTCGACCCCTCGGGCAGCTCCAAAGACGGCTATATCGTCAAGGATATGTATTTCCTGAGCAGCAACTCGATCGTCTACGCCCAGACCTTCGTGGAATCGCCCGCCGAACAGGAGGCGCTGCTCAAATTCGGCTACTCGGGCTCGCTCCGGGTCTGGCTCAACGACTCCCTCCTCTACGACAACCCCGAACACCGGTCCACCGAAATGGACTACTACAGCTTCCGCTGCATCCTCAACAAAGGCTATAACCGCTTGCTGGTGCAACTGGGCGACTTCGAGGAGTCGCATGCCAATTTCACCATGCGCTTTACCGATACCCAGCACAACCCACTGACATTCAATATAAAAACCAGCTACCAACCCTACCAGAAAGGGCTGAAACTGGCCGAACCCCTCCCCTATTTCGCCCTGCAAGCCCTGGAAACCAAGGCCGGCGAACAAACCGATCCCGACGATCTCCTCTACCCCCTCCTGCTCTCGATGGTCTATAGCCGCTCGGGAGAATTCGACAAAGCCGAGGAGATCCTCGAAAAACTCTATTTGCAGCAGCCCGGCAACTACTTCGTGCTGCGCGAACTGATCGGCCTCTACGACAGCAGCGGCGATGATACCAACCAGAACAAATACTACGCCCTTTTCGAAGAAAGCTACCCCGAAGACAAAGACATTCTGCAAAACCTGATCGACGAATATGCCGGCAAGGACAACCTGCCGAAAATGAAGGAAACCATCGCCCTCTACCTGAGCAAATACCCCGGCGCCTTCGATGAATTGCGGTACGAAATCCTGATCGAGGGCAAGGATGGCCAAAGGCAAAAACAGGCAGGCCTCATCGACAAGCTCTATGCGGCATTTCCCGAAAACTACGACGCCATGGCCGCCAAATACAACCAGGAGAAAAACTACTACAACAACCCCAAAAAAGCCAACGCCATTCTCGAAAAATACCTCAAAACGACCTACAACTACAACGTCATCAGCGAGCTGTCGGCCAACTACTCCAAGGGCGGCGACATGGAAAAATCCATCGCCCTGCTCAAAAAAGACACCGACCTGATCCCCTACAACATCGACTCGCACCGGAAAATCCTCAACCTCCTGGGGCGGGCCAACCGGCTTCCGGAAGCCATCGGCCTGGCCAAGACATTACTGCTCGAACGGCCCTCCGACTTCGACCTCATGCACGACCTGGCCCTGCTGCACAAATTCACCGACGATGTGGAAACCTCCCTCAAATACTACCGCCTGGCGCTGGAGTTCTTCCCCTTCGCCTTCGAAACCAATGAAGAAGTCAGGGAACTGCAGGGCCTGAAACGAGCCCTCGACCTCGTGCCCGAAGAAGACCCCCTGTCCATCATCCGCGACTACGAGGCCGGCTATGTACCGCCCCGGAAACACACCTACGACATCGTCTACGACTGCGCCAACATGGTCGTCTACAACACGCGGTCGCACGCCAGGATCAGGCGCTACATCATCAAGCTCAACGACGAGAACGCCATCGAGAGGTGGCAGCACCTTAACTTCGGCGGCGGCCCCCTGACCACGCTCTATATCGACGAGGTGCAGACCATCAAGAAAAACGGGCAGAAAATCGACGCCGACCGCAACGGCGGCGAGGTGGTGTTCACCAACCTGGAAGTGGGCGATTACGTCTACGTTTCCATCATCGAAAAACAGGTCAGGGGCGGGAAATCCTCGTACTTCCTGAGCGACAAGGTCTACCTCAATTCGCATTTCCCATTCTACAAAATGGAATACAACCTGCTGGTAGAAGACGGCATGCCGGTTGAATACAAGGTCGTCAACGGCGATGCGGCCCCCGACACCACGCAGCTGGACGGCTTTACCTGGTACAAATGGTCTAAGCTCAAACCCGAGTTGGTCAAGGAAGAACCCAATACCATTCCCTTCGACGACGTTGCCAACGTGCTGTACGTGTCGTTTGGCTACTCCTGGCGCGAGGTGGTCGACTGGTACAGCGACTTGTCGACTTACCAGGCGGCGCCCGATTTCACCATCAAAAACCTGGTGGCTGGCTTGTTCAACGGCAAGGAGCTCACAGAGGAGGAGAAAGCCCGCGCCATCTACGATTTCGTCTGCAAAAACATCCAATACAGCTCGGTCGACTTCCGGCAGAGCGGGCATATCCCGCAGAAGGCCTCCCGGGTGTACAACTCGCGCCTGGGCGACTGCAAGGACGTCTCCACCCTCTACGTCTCCATGGCCCGCGCCGCCGGCCTGAAGGCCAACCTGGTGCTGATCAGCACCGCCGACAACGGGCGCAACACCATGCAGCTGCCCAGTCTCGACTTCAATCACTGCATCGTCAAAGTACACCTGCCGCAGGGCGATAAATTCCTGGAGCTCACCGACCCCGACCTGCCCTACGGCCAGCTGTACCACTTCCACCAGGGGGCGCCCATCCTGGAAATACCTACCCAGGATGTACCGCGGGATATCTCCGTAGAGCGGCTCGGCATCAACCCTGGCTACCCCGGCGAAACACGCCGCAGCACCAAAGTCGAAGTCGCCGAAGACGGAAAGTTGACCGTGGAGCGCCACACCCTGAAAACCGGCCTGCCTGGCGTCTCGATGGTCAAGTCCAACTACTACGACGACGAAAAGATGCGCTTCGACGACGTGGCCGGCGCCCTGGCAGGGGACCATAAATCCCCCGTCAGCCTTAAAACCCTGGAGTTTGAACAGTTGGAACCGCGCCGCGACTCGGTCAGCTACCGCTACACCTATACCGTGGAAAACGACGTGATGAAACTCGGCTCCCTGCGCACCCTCAAGGCGCCCTTCTCCGACCGGCTCATCAACATGGAGATCTTCAAGGACGAAAACCGGGTCAATGAGTTCGATTTCCTTTACTACGAAGATGCCGACCTCTACGAGGAGGAGATCGAGGTGCGCCTGGCGGGCGCCTACACCTTCCGCGAAACGCCGGAGAACATGACCGCCACCTTCCGCAAAAGCTCCTACAATCTGGAGTTTTCAAAAGTCGACGACAAGACCATGAAGATCCGCCGCCGTTATGTCGTGGATCGCTCCAATATCAAACCCGGCGAATTCAAGGCCTTCAAGGAATTTATGGTAAAAGTCAACGAAGGGGAGAATACACATTTGGTGTTTCAGTGAATACGTTGATCGTCGATCGTTTATCGTTTACGTAAACGATAAACGATCGTCGAT
>JBAQQB010000189.1:0-23141 GCA_049306275.1 Saprospiraceae bacterium
TGCCCTCGCGGCCAGCGCACCGAAAGGCGGTTTGCAGGCGGCCCCTGCCGGTAGCCTGCGGAGGGCCTGCCTCCATCTCCATGACAGCTTGGCTGTTTTATTGGCCGTCAGGACACACTCTGAATCAGAATTTGCAGAATGGGAGAATTTTCAGAATAGCTTAGCCAAAAGCACATCCTAAATTCTGAAAATTTTGAAATCCTGTGAATTCTGATTCAGACAAACCCTTCAATCCCTCTTATCAGGCGGTCCAAATCCCTCGTCACCGTATACACGTTGGGCGTGATGCGAACGCCGGAGATATTTTCCCATTCGATCGAAACGGTGTGGATTTTGTGCTCTTTGAACAAGTATTGAGCCAATTCTCCGGAAGGTTTCCCTTCAACAGAAACCAAGCCGATGGCGCCGCCGAATTGGGGGTCGAGGGAGGTGTGCACCTTGACGCCAGGCAGTTGCTGCACCTTTTCCGCCCAATAGTTTTTCAGGTAATGTAAGCGTTTGAACTTGCGCTCTGAGCCGATCATGTGGTGGAATTGAATCGCTTGCCCGATGGCCTGCTCGATGGCAAATGAGCGGGTGCCCAACGCCTCAAATTTGCGAATGTCGCCGCTCTCCGGGTCGCCTGCGCCGAAGAGGGGCCAGAGGTCTGCGATTTTCTCCTTCTTCACGTACAAAAGTCCCGTGCCGAAAGGAGCGCTGAGCCATTTGTGAAGGCTTGTACCGAAGTAGTCGCACTCCAGTTCCGGGATGGTAAAGGGAATATGGGCGAAAGCATGGGCCCCGTCGACCAGCACTTCGATGCCGCGTTTTTTGGCTTCAAAAGCGATTTCGCGTGCAGGCAGTATCTGTCCGGTCCAGTTGATCACCTGGGTGATCTGTACCATTTTGGTTTTCTCGGAAAAAGCGTCGACGAAACCATTGACGATGGCCGCCTTGTCTTCGATGGGGAAGTCAAACGAGACCCAGCGCAGCACGATGCCGTCGCGTTTCTCCCGTTGCTTCCAGGCGTTGATCATGTTGGGATAATCCTGCCTGGTGAGCACGACCTCGTCGCCCGCCTTCAATCGCAGCCCGAATATCACGGTCTCCAGCGCCTCCGAGGAGTTGCGGTTGATGGCGATCTCCTCCGGGGAGCAGCCTGCCAGGGCTGCCAGTTCGGCGCGCAGCGGCTCGCGGCCTTGATCGAGGATATTCCACATGTAATACGAAGGCGCTTCATTGCTCAGGCGGTTGTAGCGCTCCACGGCTTCCTGCACGACCAGGGGCTGCGGGCTCACGCCGCCGTTGTTGAGGTTGAGGAGTTGGGGCGACACGGTATAAGCCTGTTTGACCTGGTACCAGAACGTTTCGTCGGTGGCGGTCTCATCGGGCGTCAGGTCCTGAACATCCCGAAGGGCGCGGTGCAGGGAGCGGCCTGCGGCGGTATTCCAGAAAGAAACCGTTGCGGCCAGGCCTGCCCAGGCGGAAAGGCGTTGGAGGAAGTGGCGGCGGGTTGGGAGCATGGTGGTGGATGTTTTTTATCGATGAAGATAAAAAACAAAAGGCAGATTCAGCAGCCCTAAGGAGGTGTCACCTCCTTTTTCACTGACAATCAGACACATAGGAGGTGTCACCTCCTTTTTCACTGACAATCAGACATATAGGAGGTGTCACCTCCTAAACGATTGAAAATCAGTCAGAAGGGAGGTGACACCTCGATAAGACTTTGAATATCAGGTTATTCTGCCATTGCAGCGGCGTTCTTGGCCTTCTTCCTGTCGTGCTCGTTGAGGAAGATCTTGCGCAGGCGGATCGACTTGGGCGTCACCTCGACGTATTCGTCCTCCTGGATGTATTCGAGGGCTTCTTCGAGGGTGAAGCGGATTGGCGGTACGAGACGTACCTTGTCGTCGGAGCCGGAAGCGCGGATGTTGGTGAGCTTCTTGGTCTTGGTGAGGTTGACCACCAGGTCGCCCGGACGGCTGTTCTCGCCGACTACCTGCCCTTCGTAGATCTCTTCGTTGGGATCGATGAAGAAACGGCCTCGCTCCTGGAGGTTGTTGATGGAGTATGGAATAGCCTTGCCTGTTTCCATGCAGATCAGCGAGCCGTTGATGCGGCCGGGGATTTCGCCCTTGTGGGGCTGGAACTCCTTGAATCGGTGGGTCATGATGGCCTCGCCGGCAGTAGCGGTCAGCATCTGGCTGCGCAGGCCGATGATGCCGCGGGAAGGGATCTCGAAGCGCAGGATCACGCGGTCGCCCTTCGGATCCATGGCCAGCATCATACCCTTGCGGCGGGTCACCATTTCGATGACTTTACCCGAGGCGGCCTCTGTCACGTCGATGGTCAATTCCTCAACGGGTTCGCTGGTTACGCCGTCGATCTTCTTCATGATGACCTTGGGCTGGCCGATCTGGAGCTCGTAGCCTTCGCGGCGCATGGTCTCGATCAGGACAGACAGGTGCAACACGCCCCGGCCGTAAACCCGGTAGGCTTCAGCCTTGTCGGTGGGCTCCACGCGCAGCGCAAGGTTTTTCTCCAATTCTTTTTCCAGGCGGTCTTTGAGGTGGCGAGAGGTCACGAACTTACCTTCTTTTCCGAAAAACGGCGAGTCGTTGATGGTAAAGAGCATACTCATCGTGGGCTCGTCGATGGAGATGGAGGGCAGCGCCTCGGGGTCTGCGGGGTCAGCGATGGTATCGCCGATCTCGAAGCCTTCGATCCCGGCTACTGCACAGATATCGCCGGCCTGCACCTGCTCCACTTTCACTTTTTCCATGCCGCTGAAGGTGAAGAGGCCCCGCACCGTGCTCTTAACGATGGAACCATCGCGTTTCACCAGGGCAATTTGCTGGCCGTCTTTCAGCTCGCCGCGGAAGAGGCGGCCGATGGCGAAGCGGCCCAGGTAGTTGGAGTAGTCGAGCGAGGTGACCTGCAACTGCAGGGAACCCTTTGCAATCTTCGGCGCCGGAATATAGTCAATGATGGTTTCCAGCAGGGGCGAAATATCTTGTGTGCGCTCCTTCCAGTCGTGGCTCATCCAGTTGTGTTTGGCGGAGCCGAAGATGGTGGGGAATTCGAGCTGGTCTTCGTTGGCGTCGAGTGCAAACATGAGGTCGAAAACGGCTTCGTGCACCAGGTCGGGCGTGCAGTTCTCCTTGTCGACCTTGTTGATGACCAGGATGGGCTTGAGGCCCAGTTGCAGGGCTTTTTGCAGCACGAAACGCGTCTGGGGCATGGGACCTTCAAAGGCGTCGACGAGCAGCAACACGCCGTCGGCCATGTTGAGCACGCGCTCCACCTCTCCACCGAAGTCGGAGTGACCGGGGGTATCGATAATGTTGATCTTCACTCCTTTATACATCATGGAAGCGTTTTTCGCCAGGATGGTGATCCCGCGCTCGCGCTCCAGGTCGTTGTTGTCCATGATGAGTTCGCCGACTTGTTCGTGGGCTTTGAAAAGGTGGCCCATTTGAAGCATCTTGTCGACGAGGGTCGTCTTCCCGTGGTCGACGTGGGCGATAATAGCAATGTTGCGGATATTTTGCATGAAATATTTTTTGGCGGCGCAAAGGTAGAGTGAAAAAGTGGAAAAGTGAAAGAGTGAAAAAGAAGTATCCTCTTTTTCACTTTTTCACTCTTTCACCTTTTCACTTTTTTAGCGTAGGGAGAAGCCGTTCACCGCGGTTTGGTTGGTATAGCGGTTAGAAACCGTGTTAAGATCGAGGGTCACGTTTTCGAACTGGAGTGCGTAGGAGCGTTGGACGTGGTCGTTGTCGAGCTCCTGGGAGGACTCGTAGACTTCGGCAAGCGAACCTACTTCATTGAAAGACATCATGAGGTCTTTGACTGTCTGAAGCAAGTTGCCGGCGGGAGGCTGGTTGAGTAAGGCGACCGTGAGGTCGAGTTTGATCTGTCGAAGATTCAAAGCGTTCATGGGATCGAATTTGGGGCTTGTTTTTTGAATATGTTCACGTCAAATGTAACTGATTTTTTGACGAATATGTTGGTAAAAAGTCATTAAACGTATGTTAAAATCTACTGAAAAGGCAAAGAAATGTCGCGAATGGGCATTTTGGCCAGATGAAAAAGACCCGGTCTCCCCAAAGGGGAGCCGGGCCTACCAACTAATAGCAAGTTATGATGGCTATAAACCGTGGCTGGAGGAAGACTGCTAAATAGCCCTTCCTGATCAATCCACGTTATCGTGTAAATAAGAATTGCTCGAGTTCAGATCGGGCTCCTCTTCGTCGCCGATAGTCCAGCGGGAGTGTACGGGTTCCTGATTGGACTGGGGGATGTCTTCGAGTTTGATCCCCCGGCGCAGGTAGGCCGGTTCGCTCTCCAGGTCGTTGATGGCCTTGGGCGTGCTGAGTTTCACTTGCTGGGCACGCAGGCGCTCGCGGCGGCGAGCTTCTTGCATTTCCCGCATGCGGCGCTCTTCTTCAGAGGGGTCCTTTTCTTCTTTGCGGTAGTGGGGTTCGTCGTTCATAACCACGGGCGGTCTCTTGTGAAACCGGTCGATCGAAGAACGGATATCGTCGAATTCAAAAGTATTGGCCTTGGGGGCACTGTCTTCGTCGTCGAAGCCGATGTCGCGCAGTTTGCTCTTCGGCTTTTGCTCCCTGGTTTCGCCTTCGTCGTCGAGCGACACGACGATCTTGTTACTCTGGGGCTGGTTGGCCGCTATCGGGCCTCCCGTGCGCTCAAAGCCGGTGGCGATGATGGTGACGCTGAGCTTGTCGCCCAGTTTTTCATCATAGCAGTTACCCCAGATCAGGTCGGTGCCGTGACCGGCTTCTTCCTGGACAAACTCGGTGATCTCGAAAATCTCATCCATGGTCACCTCTTTCTTTCCCGAAGAAATATTCAACAGGATGTGCTTGGCGCCACGGATGTTGTTGTCTTCGAGCAGGGGCGAGTTAAGCGCTTCGTCGACGGCCCGCTTGGCGCGGTTGTCGCCTTCGGCGATTGCGGTACCCATAATGGCTACACCGCTATCGCGCATGACGGTGTTGACGTCTTCAAAGTCGACGTTGACGTAACCCGGCACGGTGATGATCTCAGCGATGCCTTTTGCCGCGGTGGTCAGGATGTTGTCGGCCTGGGAGAAGGCGTTGGACAGCGAGAGGTTGCCGTAGATCTGGCGCAGCTTGTCGTTGGAAATAATGATGAGGGTATCGACGTGCTTTTTCATCTCTTCCAGGCCGTCGTTGGCTTGAAGAGCCCTTCGGTTGCCTTCAAAGGTGAAGGGCACGGTTACGATGCCCACGGTCAGGATGTCCATTTCCTGGGCGGTCTTGGCAATGATAGGCGCGGCCCCGGTGCCTGTGCCGCCGCCCATACCGGCGGTGACAAAGAGCATTTTGCATCCGTTGGCGAGGTACTTGCGCACCTCTTCTACGCTTTCCTCGCAGGCCAATTTCCCGATATTGGGCTTTGAGCCTGCTCCGCGGCCTTCGGTCAGGGTGGGACCCAGCTGGATTTTGGTGGGTACCGGACTGATGTTCATGGCCTGTTCGTCGGTATTGCAAATGGCGAAGTCGACGCCGATAATACCTTGTTTGAACATGTGGTTGACTGCGTTACTGCCGCCTCCACCTACCCCGATCACCTTGATGATAGGGCTTTCGTTCTGGTCGTTGATTAGATTGAAGATCATAACGCTGCTATTTTTTGTTGGTTAAAATTCTTTATCGGGTTCGGTCTCGAACCATTCCTTGGTTTTGCGGAACAGTTGTTCGTACCAGGGACCTGCCGGTTCTTTTTCTTCTTCCACCTCGACCGGCTGTTTTTCCGGTTCTTTCTCCGGTTGAAGGCGCACACGGCCGCTTTCTACGTCCTGAATACCCTTCATGAGAAGACCAATACCGGTGGAATAGATCGGGCTGCTCAGCTGCTCGGCGTAGCCGTGCGCCAGGTGCTCGATCGGGGTGCCGATACGGGTGCTGTAGCCGGTGTGGAAAGCGGTGAGCTTGTCGATATGGTTGAGCAGTGCGCCCCCGCCGGTCAGCACGATACCGCCGATCAGCCGACGCTCAAAGCCAGAGCGGCGGATCTCCCACACCACGTAGTCGAGGATCTCCTCCACGCGGGCCTGGATGATCCGGGCCAGGTTTTTCTCGGAGATCTCCTTGTGCGGCCGCCCCTTGAGGCCCGGGATGGTGATGATCCGGTTGTCATATACCTCTTCGGCCAATGCGGAGCCGAAGCGCACTTTCAGTTTTTCCGCCTGCTGGGTCATCACGGTGCACCCTTCCTTGATGTCGCGGGTGATGACGTTGCCGCCGAAGGGCACCACAGCCGTGTGGCGGATGATGCCATCCTGGAAGATAGTGATATCGGTCGTACCGCCGCCCATATCGACGAGGGCTACTCCGGCCTCCTTCTCTTCTTCGCTCAGCACTGCAACGGCGGAGGCGATGGGTTCAAGGGTCATATTGGCAACCCTCAGCCCCGCGCGTTCCACGCAGCGGTGGATGTTGTTGGATGCGGTGATCTGCCCGGTAATGATGTGGAAGTTGGCTTCCAGGCGGATACCCGACATCCCGATGGGGTCGAGGATGCCCTGTTCGTTGTCGACGGTGTACTCCTGCGGAATGACGTGCAGGATCTTGTCGCCCGGGGGAAGTACGAGTTTGTGCATATCGTTGATCAGCCGGTCGATATCGCGCTGGCTGATCTCCATGTGGTCGTTGTCGCGCGTCAGGATGCCCCTGTGCTGGAGGCTCTTGATGTGCTGGCCGGCGATGCCCACGTGCACGATCTTGAATTCTCGCTGGGCCATGCGCTCGGCAGCCTGCACGGCCTCCGAAATGGCTTTGACGGTTTTCTCAATATTGGAGACCACGCCCCTGAGGACGCCCTCACTGGCCACCTTGCCGATGCCCAGGATCTCCAGTCTTCCATGTTGGTTTCGGTAACCGGCGATGGCGCATACTTTTGTCGTGCCAATGTCCAGCGCTACCACGATTTCGGAATTGTTCTTCGCTTCCATCATAACATAAGGTTGGTTTGCTATTAAAAATTATCTTCTTTCACATACGATCTGCCCTTTGTACGAAAGGTTGATGGTTCGGTACTTCCGCCAACCTTCGTAAGGGGCTATTTCATCGAAAAAGAGGCGGAGGCGTTCGAATTTTTCCTCCATGCCGTCGAGCGTGCCCAGCATGATCCTGAATTGGCCCACTTTAGGCGCCAGGAAGATCTTGCCATTCGATACGTGAATCTGTTCTATCAATGCGCGCAGGAACTTGTCCTGCTCTATATACTGGCTCAGGACGAACACGTCCTTGAGCAGGTTTTTCTTTTTTTCCAGAAAACCCGGCACATGCGGTGGAAGGCTTCCGGTGGCCACCATCACGCGGGCCGAATAGTGTTTGGAAAGGGGCATCTTGTTGCCATCCTTGTCGAGATAGTACTGCAGGCCGTTGTCGTCGATGATCCTCAGCACAGGCTCCCGCTGCTCCACTTTGATATGGATCTTGTCTTTGGCGTTGACGTAGACATCGGCATCCAGGATCAGGGGGTCTTCTTCCAGCACCCGCTCCAGGCGCTCGATGTTGAGCATGCCGATTTGCTGGCCCCTCCATTCAAAGGCAAAATGGCGCTGAATGGATTTTTTTATGTCGGTGCTGTCCACCAGATAATGGTCGCCTTTCAGTGGCTTGACATGGATCTCGATGCCGGTGGCGCCGTTTTCCTGCTTTTTCTCCACGGCGGCAATGATGATGATCGCCGCGCCGAAGGCGAGAGCCAGCTGCAAGACCTTTTTCAATGTCAGCATCAAATCCGACTTCATAGGGCTTTCGGATTTGAGGTGGAATAATGCGTTTTCATCCAGTTTCCGATCGGTTCTACCAACATGTCAATATCTCCCGCCCCGAGCGTGAGCAGCACGTCGACGGGGTGGTTGTCCAGTATTTCGAGTACCTGCTCTTTGCGAAGCAGGCGTTTATCGGGGTTGTGCATCTGGCGCAGGATCAGCCCGGCGTCAACGCCCGGTATCGGTTCTTCCCTGGCGGGGTAGATATCAAGCAGCCAGGGTTCGTCGAGCTGGTCCATCGCCGCGGCGAAACCGGCCTGCAGGTCGCGGGTGCGCGTGTACAGGTGGGGCTGGAAGATACCGGTCAGGCGGCGGCCCGGGTAGAGGGTTCGCGCGGCGCTGATCGTGGCTTCCAGCTCCGCCGGGTGATGGGCGTAATCGTCGATGTAGACGGCCCGCTCGTTTTCGAACACCCTTTCAAAGCGCCGCTTGATACCCCGGAATGTGGCCAGGGCTTCGCGGATGGCTTCTTCTTTCACCCCGATCTCAAGGGCTATCGATACGGCCACAGTGGCGTTCTCCACGTTGTGGCGGCCGGGGAGGGACAGTTTCAGGCCTTTCAGTTCGCCTTTGGGACCGGTATAGTCGAAGATCATTTTCCCATCCTCCACCCCGCGGAAGACCGAGCTGCAAGCCCCGCCGTCCAGCCCGTAGCCCATGGCCTGGGGCATGTTCCGGAAATGGGAAAGCAGGTCGTGGCGCACGAACAGTTTGCCCCCGGCATTCACTTTTTTGGCGAAAGCCAGGTAGCCCTGTTTCAGCATCTGCTCCGGATCGCCGTAAATATCCAGATGGTCCGCATCCATGGAGAGGATTGCGGCCATCTGGGGTTGGAGTTGCAAAAAGGATTTGTCATATTCGTCGGCCTCCACTACCACCCAATCGCTGCCGCCTTCGACGTAGTTGGAGCCGAAGTCGAGCACGATACCGCCCAGGAAGGCCGTGCAGTCGATGCCGCCGGTGCGCAGGATGTAGGTCAGCAGGCTGGAGGTCGTCGTTTTGCCGTGGGTACCGGCGATAGCGATGGTCCTGGAAGCCTGGCTCACCATGCCCAGCAGTTCGGAGCGCTTGACGACAGCGTAACCGTTTTCCTGGAACCAGACGAGTTCTTTGTGTTGTGCGGGAACGGCCGGGGTGTACACTACCAGATCGACGCCTGCGGGAATCTGCGACAGGTCTTCGCTGTAATGGATGTGCATGCCCTCCTGTTCCAGTGCCCGGGTTAGCGGCGTAGGCGTTTTGTCGTAGCCGTGGATCTCGGCGCCTCTCCGCCGGAAATAGCGAGCCAGGGCCGACATGCCGATGCCGCCTATTCCGATGAAGTACAATATTTTGAGGTCGCCGGGATTCATTTTATTGGGTTGTTTGGTTGTTAGGTTGTTAGGTTGATTACTTCGCTGGCTATGTCTTCGGCGGCGTTGGGGCGGGCCATGAGGAGGATGTTTTTCCCCAGGGATTCGGCCCAGGCCGGGTTATCCAGTATGTCGAGGGGTTTGCGGATGATCCACTCCCCTGCTTCCGTATCTTTTACCATGACGGCCGCGTCTTTTTGCACCAGGGCCATGGCGTTTTTGGTCTGATGGTCTTCCGCCACGTTTGGGGAAGGGATGAGTACCACGGGTTTGCCTACGAGGCAGAGCTCCGAGATGGTCAGGGCGCCGGCGCGGCCCACGATGAGATCGGCGGCGGCGTAGGCGAGGTCCATGCGGTCGATGAACGGCATGATGCGCACGTTGGGCAGCTTCGCCGTATCCGACTCGCGGAAGCGCTCGATGTAGAGCGAGCCCGATTGCCAGATCACCTGTATGCCGGGGTTGTCGGCAAGCAGCGCCGTCTGCGCCGCCATGGCCTCGTTGAGCGTGCGCGCGCCCAGGCTGCCGCCAAACACCAGGATGGTCTTCTTCGAAGGATCGAGCTGGAAGAACCCGATGCCCTCCTCCCTGGTCGAATGGCTGTTGCGGATGGCATCGCGAACCGGGTTGCCGGTCAGGGCGATTTTTTCCTTCGGAAAATAGCGATCCATGCCTTCATACGCCACGCAAATGCGCTTCACTTTCGAACCGAGCAGGCGGTTGGTGACGCCCGCGAAAGAATTCTGCTCCTGGATCAAGGAGGGCACGCCCAGACGGCTGGCCATCTCGAGCGTCGGGCCGCTGGCATAACCGCCCACGCCCACCGCCACATCGGGACGGAAGCCGCGCACGATGCGCCAGGCCTTGATCAGGCTGGCGGCCAGCTTGAAAGGCACCAGAGCGTTGCGCAGGGTCAGCTTGCGCTGCAGGCCGCTGATCCACAGGCCTTCTATCTTGTATCCCGCTTTCGGGACTTTCTCCATTTCCAGCTTCCCCTTCGCGCCAACGAACAGGATCTCGGCATCGGGACGAGCCTTGCGAATCGCATCCGCAATCGCGATGGCCGGGAAAACATGGCCTCCTGTTCCGCCTCCGCTGATCAATACTCTCATGATTCGCCCTCCTGTTCTGAAATTTGTTCTACCATCCGGCTCACACTGAGGATGATGCCGAATGACAGGCAGCTGAATAATACCGAGGTTCCACCCATGCTGACCACCGGGAGGGACAAGCCCGTTACCGGTACCAGGTTGACGGATACGGCCATGTTGGCGAGGGCCTGTACGACCATGCTCAGGCATAGCCCCAGGGCCATCATCGCACCGAACTGCTTTTGGCTCTTGGTGACCAGACCAGTAGTGCGGATCAGCAGGAGCACGAAAAGGGCCAGGATGACAAAGCCGCCGATCAGGCCGTATTCCTCGCAAATGATTGCATAGATAAAGTCGGAATAAGGCGCGGGCAGGTAGTTGCGCATAGCGCTGTTGCCTGGTCCTACGCCGAACATCTCCCCGCTAGCGATCGCGATCTTGGAGTGCATGACCTGATAGCCGCCGTCGGGGTTGGTGAGGAATTCATTCAAACGGCTGCTCCAGGTGTCGACCCGCACCAGATCAGGAGCGATCCGCCCGATGCCGACAAGGATGGCGAACATAATGATACCCGCCACCAGCAGCAGCACGATGTATTTGGTGTCGACCCTGCCGACGAACATCATCAGCATGCCGGTGAAAAACAGGGTGAGGGCGGTCGACAGGTTGGACGGCGCGATCAGCCCACAGACGATGACGATGGGCAGGATGATCGGCACGAAGGCCTTGCTGAAGTCCTTGATATACTCGTTGTGCCGGGTGATCTCCCGGGCCACGAAAATGATCAGCGCCACCCTGGCGAAGTCGGAAGTCTGGAAGGTCAGTCCGATAAAGGGTATCTCGATCCAGCGGCGCGCATCGTTGATCTCCTGGCCGAAAATCAGGGTGTAGATCAGCAACGGCACGGCGATGACCATCATCCAGGGCGCCAGCTGTTTATAGCGCATGTAGTTGAGCGAGTAGGCCAGGTAGGTGATGATCAGCCCCAGCATGAGGATGAACCCGTGGCGGATGAGGAAAGCCTCGGTGTTGCCGCCCCTGGACTTGTAGGCCAGACTGCCCGTTGCGCTGTACACCGTCAACAGGGAAAACAGCACCAGAACCGCCAGGATCATCCAAATGACCCGGTCGCCCTTCAATTCAGCAGAAATCCGTTTTCCTATGGTTGACATCTGATTATGAATTCACTTTTTTAGAAATATATCCTCTCACCGCTTGTTTGAACTGATCTCCCCTGTCCTCGTAATTGCGGAAGCGATCGAAGCTGGCGCAGGCGGGCGACAGGAGCACCACGTCGCCGGGGTTGGCCAGTTTGGCCGACTGCTCCACGGCTTCCGCCGCGCTGCTCACCTGCACGATATAGTCTACCAGTCCGCCGAAGGAGTTGATCAGTTTCATATTGTCCACGCCCAGGCAGATCATCGCCCGGACCTTTTCGCGCACCAGGGGCAGCAGGGGCGCGTAGTCGTTGCCTTTGTCGGTGCCGCCTGCGATCCAGATCACGGGGCGGGTCATCGCTTCCAGGGCGAAGAAGACCGCTTCGACGTTGGTGGCTTTGCTGTCGTTGATGTACAGCACCTTGTCGTGTTCTTCCACCCTTTCCATGCGGTGGGGGTCGTTGACGAAGCTTTCGATGCCTTGCTGGATGAACCGCGGTTCCACGCCCAGCAGCAGGGCTGCCTGGATGGCGCACTGCGCGTTGAAGCGGTTATGGCGGCCCTTCAGCGCCGGGTTGTTGATAAAGAAGGAGTGCCCGCCCACCAGCAACGGCGCCGCTTCGGGGCCGGAATCCATGGTCAGGGCCAGCGGTTTGCCTTTCAGCTTCGTACCCTGCATGCCTGCCGCGATGTTGCCGTCTTCCCCGTTGTAGAGGAAGAAGTCCTTCTCTGTCTGGTATTGTCCGATCTTGAGCTTGGCCGCGATGTAGTTTTCCATCTTGTAGCCGTAGCGGTCGAGGTGGTCGGGCGTAATATTGAGCAGCATCGCGATATGGGGCCGGAAGCCGCTGATGTCGTCGAGCTGGAAGCTGCTGATTTCCAGCACGTAGAAGTCGTATTTATCCTCGATCACCTCACGGGCGAAGCTATTGCCCACGTTGCCGCCGATGCCTGCGTTCAGTCCGCCGCTTTTGAGCAGGTGGTAGGTCAGGCGGGTGGTCGTGGTTTTGCCGTTGGTGCCTGTGATCCCTACCACCTTTGCCGAGGTGAAGCGGGAGGCGAATTCGATCTCTGAAATGATAGGCCTGCCTTGCTGGCGCAGGGCCTGGATGACCTGCGCTTTTTCAGGGATGCCCGGGCTCTTGACCACCTCGCCGGCTTCCAGGATGCGCTCCATGGTGTGGGCGCCCTCTTCGAAAGAAATACCGGCTTGCTGAAGGGTGGTTTTGTGGGCAGGGGCAATCGATCCCTGGTCGGACAGGAACACCCTGTAGCCTTTGGCTTGCGCCAGGAGGGCGGCGCCGATGCCGCTTTCTCCTCCACCCAGAATGACGATCGATTGATTGGTTGCCATGTTTTTATCGAATTTTCAGGGTCAAAATGGTCAATACGGCCAGGAGTATGCCCACGATCCAGAATCGCGTGACGATCTTGGTTTCGGGAATTCCTTTTTTCTGGTAATGGTGGTGGAGGGGCGACATCAGGAAGATGCGGCGGCCTTCACCGTATTTTTTCTTCGTGTATTTGAAATAGGACACCTGCAGCACCACCGACAGGTTTTCGATCAGGAAAATGCCGCAGAGCAGCGGAATGAGCAGCTCTTTGCGCAGCAGGATAGCCATGGCCGCGATGATGCCGCCCAGGGTCAGGCTGCCGGTGTCGCCCATAAAAATCTGTGCCGGATGCGAGTTGTACCACAGGAACCCGATGCAGGCGCCGAGGAAACTGGCCGAAAAGATCACCAGTTCGCCCGATCCGGGCAGGAACAGGATGTTGAGGTACTCCGCGGCGATGGAGTTACCGGAGACGTAGGCGAAAATGGCAAGGCCCGCGCCGATGATACCGGATACGCCCGTGGCCAGCCCGTCGAGCCCGTCGGTCAGATTTGCGGCGTTAGACACTGCGGTGACGATGAAGATGACGATTGGCACGAAGATGATCCATACCCAGGCGTTTACGTTGTCGCCCAGGAACCACAGCAGCGTGCGGTAGTCGAAGTTGTTGCCCTTGAAGAAAGGCACGTTGGTCAGGGTGGTTTTCACGTAGGCGTACTCGACCGGCTCACCCGGGGTTTCCTCGATGGTCACCATTTTTACTACTTCGTAGTTCTTTTCCTGAGCGGTTTTCAGGTCCACGCGCACCACGATATCTTCGCTGAACATCATGGCCAGGCCGATGATGAGCCCGAAAAGCACCTGGCCCATGATCTTGAACTTGCCGCTCAGCCCTTCTTTGTTTTTCCGGAATACCTTGATATAATCGTCCAGAAAACCGATGGTTCCCATCACCGTAGTGGCCAGCAGCATGAGCAGGATGTAGACGTTGCCCAGGTCGGCCATCAGCAGGCAGGGGAAGAGGATGGCCATGATGATGATGACGCCGCCCATGGTAGGAGTACCTTCCTTCTGTTTCTGCCCTTCCAGCCCCAGGTCCCTGACGGTTTCGCCGATTTGCAGACGCTTGAGGTAGCGCACGATACTACCACCCCACACCATGCTGATAAGCAGCGAGATCACTACCGCCAAGCCTGCGCGGAAGGTGATGAACTGAAACAAGCCCGCACCGGGGATGTCGCAGCAATCTTCAAGCCATTTAAAAAGTTCGTACAACATGGGTGTGTAGTTGGTTTCTCACTCTCAGTTTTTGACGGTTTGGCCCTCCAGGGCCTGTTTCAGTTCGGCGACATCGTCGAAGGGATATTTCACGCCTTTGATGTCCTGGTATTTCTCATGTCCTTTCCCTGCCACCAGCAGGATATCGCCTTCACGCGCGAGCGCGGCTGCGGTGCGGATGGCTTCTTTTCTCGAAAGTATGCTCAGCACCCTGGGCCGGTCGCCTTCCTCCACCCCTGCGAGCATTTCCGCCAGGATCTGCTCGGGTTCTTCCGAGCGGGGGTTGTCGGAGGTGAGGACGACCTGGTCGCTGCCCTTGCAGGCGGCGCGGGCCATGACGGGGCGCTTGGCTTTGTCGCGATCGCCGCCGCAGCCCACCACCGTGATGATGCGGGCCTTGCCCGTGCGGAGCGACTGGATGGTCTGGAGCACTTTTTCCAGCGCATCCGGCGTATGTGCATAGTCCACGATCCCGACCACGGAGCGGTTGGGGTGGACGACGGTTTCAAAGCGGCCGGGAGCGGGCGCAAGCCTGCTCAGGACGGTCAATACGTCCATCTTTTCCATTCCCAGCAATCGGGCCGCAGCGTACACTGCGAGATAGTTGTAGGCGTTGAAATCTCCGATCAACCGGCCGTAAAAATCGGCCCCATCCAGTTCCAGATGGAGGCCTGTCAAATTGTAACCCAAAATCTTCGCCTTGTAGTCGGCGTATCGTTTCAGGGCGTAGGTGTATGATTTGGCTGCCGTGTTTTGCAGCATGACGGCGCCGCGTTTGTCGTCGGCGTTGACCAGGGCGAAAGCGCTGGCGGGAAGGCCGTCGAACAGCATCTTTTTGGCGGCGATGTAGTTGTCGAAAGTGCCGTGGTAGTCGAGGTGGTCGTGGGTGATATTGGTGAAAATGGCGCCCGTAAAGTGCAGCCCTTCGATCCGCTTTTGGTGAATGGCGTGGCTGCTGGCTTCCATGAAGGCGTATTCGCAGCCTTCCTTTACCATTTCGGCCATGAGTTCCTGGATCTCCACCGCGTCGGGGGTGGTCAGGCGGGAGGGCAGGATGCGGCCAGCGACGCGGTTTTCAACCGTAGAAAGCAGACCGGCCTTGTAACCCATGCCCGTAACCAGATCGTACAGCAGCGTAGCTGTGGTAGTCTTGCCGTTGGTGCCCGTGACGGCTACCAGCCGGAGTTTTTCCGAAGGACGCTCGTAGAAGTTAGCGGCCAGGCGGCCCAGGGCTCTGGCACCGTCTTTGACCAGGATAACGCAGACCTCCTGCGGCAGGTTGCCGGGCCATTCTTCCGCCACGACGGCCACGGCGCCCTTGGCCAGGGCGTCGGGTATGAAGCGGTGGCCGTCGGCCTGCACGCCCCTGACCGCCACGAAGAGGTCGCCCGCCTCCACCTTGCGCGAATCGAAGGCGATGCGGCGCACGGCGACGGCGGTATCTCCGGTTGTCCCGACGATCTCCACGCGGTCTAGTATGTCGTTAAGCGGTCTCATGTATTATCCAAGTCTCAGGTATATGGTCTGGCCGCGCACGGGCGTGCCAGCTTTGATGGATTGTTGGATTACCTTCCCCACCCCGCTGCTGATCTCCACGCGGAGGCCCAGGTTTTCGAGGATGTAGAGGGCGTCGCGCAGCCCCATGCCAACGACGCTGGGGATGCGCTTTTTTGAAATGGTATAGGGCTGCAGCGAAAGCGTATCTGAAGGCGCCCGGAGCACGGCGATGGGGCTGTCGTCTTCGGATACGTAGGTCAGGTCGAACTCCTTGAGCAGGTATTCCAGTTCATTGCGGTCGCCGATATTGAAATCCGGCAGTTGGTTTTTGGCCAGCACCGGTTTGGCTTCGTCGTTGATGGGATTTTGCAGGTCGAGTTTGGTGGCGAAGATCTGGTCGGCGATCTCCCGGAACACCGGCAGCGACACTTCGCCGCCGTAGATACCGAAGAGCTTGGGTTCGCTGATGACCACGATGCAGGAGTACTTGGGCTTGTCGGCCGGGAAATACCCCACGAAGGTGGCCTGGTAGCCGCCCACATGCGTTTTTGAGTTGAGGCGCTTGTAGTTGACCTGGGCCGTACCTGTCTTGCCCGCAAACGAATAGCGCTCGGTTTTGAGCTTGCTGGCGGTACCGCGTTCCACCACGCCTTCCAGCAGCAGGCGGGCCTGCTCCAGGGCGCGGCGGGAGGCGATTTTGCGCTTGACCACCGTGGGCGGGATGCGTTCGATGGTGTTGCCGTATTCCTGGATTTCGGAAACCAGGTAGGGCTTCATCATCGTGCCGTCGTTGGCCACGGCGTTGTAGAAATTGAGAATCTGGAGTGGCGTGAGCATCACTTCGTACCCCGTGGCCATCCAGGGCAGGGTGGTACCACTCCATCCATCGGCGGCGCTGTTGGCTTCCTTGACGTAGGGGGCAGCCTCGCCTTCGATGTCGACGCCGGTTTTGAGGTGGAGGTTGAACTCCTTGAGATAGTCGATGAACTGCTCCTCTTTTTTGGTATCGCCGAAATACTTCTGCACCAGTTTGGCCATCCCCACGTTGGAGGACATTTCGAAGGCCTCCTGAATGGTGACGGAGTCGAAGTCGTGCGGATGGGCGTCCTGCATCACGTCCTTGTAGAACTGGGCCTTCCCTTCGTCGATTTCGATCGTATCGCTGAGGTTGATGCGGCCGGTTTCGAGCAGGGCCATCATGGTGGCCAGTTTGAAGGTAGAACCGGGCTCGGTTGCTGAGCCGATGGCGTAGTTGTAGGTCTCCCACAGGTTACCCTCCGGCGTGCGGCCGATATTGGAGATGGCGCGGATGGCGCCGGTTTCCACTTCCATCACGATGGCTACCCCGTACTGGGCGCGGTGGCGGTCGACCGCCCGGAAGAGGGCTTCCTCGGTGATGTCCTGGATATCGAGGTCGATGGTGGTCAGGATGTCCTTACCGCTCTTGGGCTCGATCTTGGCCAGGTCTTCGATGGGTTTCCATACGTCCTCGCCTACCCGCATCATCATCTGCTGGCCGTCTTCGCCGGCCAGGACGTCGTTATAGCGGCCTTCGAGGCCCACCGGGGTGATACCTTCGCGGACGTAGCCGATGGTGCGGTGGGCCAGCAGGCCGAAGGGGCGTTCGCGGCGGTATTTGGGCATGACGATGAGCCCGCCTTTGAACTGCCCCTGGTTGAAGAGCGGAAAGTCGCGGATTTTTTTGATCTGCTCGAAAGAGACGTTCTTTTTAATGGGCACGTATTGTGAACCTTCGAGCCGTTTTTGTATCAGGAAGTCGCGATAGGCCCCGGGCGTAAAGGAAGGATCCACATAGGTGGCCAGGCAGTACGCCAGCGAGTCGATATACATGTTGAAGTCGGCCTCGGTCATGCCCGAGGAGTTGGGGTCGAAAGCCACGTCGAAGTAAGGCAGCGAAGTAGCCAGGAGGCTGCCGTCGGAAGCCAGGATGTTGCCGCGGTCGGCCTCTACGCGGTGGAACTGAACGTATTTGTCTTCCGCCTTGCTCCTCCAGTACTCGCCATCGATGAGGCTGATTTTGAAGGCTTTGGCAAAAATGACGACAGCGACGACGACCAGGGCGGCCACCACCACATACAACCTGTAGAGTACTTCGTTGCGAATCGTCGTCATAATCAATCAGGCACCCTGACCTTTTTTTGCCGGCGGATGGACTGCCCCAGGCCTCTGTCTTTGAGCTGGCGCGCCAGTTCCGTGCGGCGGCTGTTAAACGCTATATCGGAGCGCAGGGAGTGGTACTCCCGGCGCAGGTCCTTCACTTCCTTTTGAAGTTCGAACACCTCCCGGACGCGTTTTTCGGCAAAGTGGGCATTAGCAATGTAGATAATGGCGAGAAATCCCAGAAACAGGACAAAAGGCAGGTTTTGAAGCACGAGCTCTGCACTCGTACTTCCCAGAGCTGAATAGCCGCTGAGCTTTTTTTTCTTTGCCATCACTTGCTAGTTTGCCCGGTAGCCTGCGCGCAGTTTAGCGCTCCGCGCCCGGGGGTTGCGGGACACCTCCTCATCGGAGGCGTTTACCGCTTTTTTTGTCGCTATGTCAAAGGGGCGGGTGATGTTGCCGTAAAAGTCGGCTTGCACCTCCCCTTCTATATTTCCCGTCTTGAGGAAATTCTTCACGATCCGGTCTTCGATGCTGTGGTAGGAGATCACCACCAGGCTTCCACCTGGTTTGAGTATCTCCAGGGCGCCTTCCAGCAGCTCCTTCAGCACGTCCACTTCTTCGTTGACCTCCATGCGGAGGGCCTGGAAGACCTGGGAGAGGTAGCGCATTTTCTGGCCTTTGGCCAGGGGTTCTGCTACCGCCAGGAGGTCGCCCACGTTACGGAAGGGCTTTTTGCCGCGCACTTCGGCGATTTTGTGGGCCAGGGTGCGCGCGTTGCGCACTTCCCCATATTCGCCCAGGAGTCGCTGAAGGTCGTCCGGATCATACGTATTCAATATGTCAGCGGCGGTTGGTCCGGCGTTGCGATTCATCCGCATGTCCAGTCCGGCCTCGAAGCGGTAGGAAAAGCCCCGCTCGGCGGTGTCGAACTGGTGAGAGGAAACGCCCAGGTCTGCCAGCACCCCGTCGATTGCCGTTACGCCATGTAGGCGCAGGAATCGCCGGAGGTGGCGGAAGTTGCCGTTCACGAAGGTAAAGCGCGGGTCGTTGGGCGCATTGGCCTTGGCGTCGTCGTCCTGATCGAAGCCGAAGAGCCGGCCCTGTGGTCCGAGCTGATCGAGGATGGCGCGGCTGTGGCCGCCCCCACCGAAAGTCGCATCGACATAAACGCCATCACTTTTGATGGCGAGCAAATCTATTGATTCGCGGAGGAGAACCGGGTCGTGGTAACTCGTCATCCCGTCTTCGGCCCTCCGTTTTTATCGCCCAACACCGCCTGAGCCAGGTCTGAGAAGTCCTCCGGTTCGGCGTCAAGCATCTGGTCGTATTTGTCTTTGGCCCACATCTCGATGCGGTCGTTGACCGCTACGAGGATGACGTCGTGTTCGATCCCGGCGTATTCGAGCAGGCGCTTGGGCAGCAGCACGCGGTCGGCGCCGTCGAGTTCCAGGCGCTGGGCGCCGCGGTAGAAGTAGCGCACGAACTCCCGGTTGCGCCGGTCGTACTGGTTGAGCGCGTTGACTTCCTGGGTGATCTCCTCCCAAACTTTTTCGGGATACAGCATGAGGCAGTTTTCAAAGCCGCGGTTGACGACGAATGCAGGCTTCTCCTCACCGAGCTGGCTGATCAGCCCCGAGGGTAATCGCATCCGGCTTTTCGGATCGATCTTGCATTCATATTCACCGAGCAACTGCGTCATTTACACTTTGGCTTAATTTATGTCATTCAAAAGTATAACTTTCCGACACATTTTACCACTTTTCGACACCAATTTTTTCCACTTTTTTCCACTTTTTTATTCCATAGGTAGCAATTACACCTTTTTGATGACAAAAAAGAGGCCTCAACTAATCAAATAATTGAAATCATTGAAACAAAAGGAGGGGAAGGAGTGGGAGGGATTCCCACTTTGTGACACTGGGGGGGGTGAAAATGTAGTGTCGAAGTCCTCTTCGACACATGCCGGGTGTAAAAGCACAATGTAGTGTTTAACCTGACCATGTACTTTTTCCTTGTTGAAAAAGTACCAAAAAAACAAGGCTTTCGCCGCTTTGCCTAACTAAACTGTCTGAACTGTGATCTTTGTGATTCATATGATGACCCTGATTTTAATCAAGGGAATCATCTGGATCAGACGAATCACAGTTCAGACATATTCTTGACGGCAAACCGGCTAAGTCCGGATGGAACGTCCCCGTGCTCTTGAAATTGGGAAGTTGTTCTCAAAACGATCCTAAACACCGTTTCAGCGAAAAAGCCCGTAAATTGTGAAGCAAAAAATGAAATGGATATTTTCAATTTTCCTTTGTGGATTGATACCAAACCGTTAATCCGAGCGAGCTAAAAACCGCAATCTTATTCAGAGGTGATACTGGAGCTTACGAATCTTTGAAAATAGAATTCCTTGATTATGCTTTTCCTCAAGAGTTGCCATTGAGTATTTGCTGGAAGCAAGCGAAAAAGGGCACCACCAGGCCAAAGGAATAGTAGAAGAAGACGGGATAGCAAGCAATGAAGAAGGCCGACTCAAAAAAACCTCTCCACCACATCTGCAGCACGCCCAGGATGGCTTCTTTGACGATGCCTTTCGACATTTTGGACGAGCCCTCCACCCGGTCGGTGAAGGTGATGGGGTATTCGGAAATACTCCTTATATTTGTTAGCTATTCAATGGATTAAAATGTTGAATGAAAAATCCATTTAAGCCCGCTTAATATCCATAGTTTAAGTGGTCAAAAACAAACCCTGTGAAAAAAGCATCCACCATCATCCTGCCGGGTATCTTCGCTTTTTTCTTCCTGACACCCAGCCTCCAGGCCCAGGGCCAACTCGGAATCGGCGTACACTTTGCCCCACCGGTCCAAATCGACAACTGCTGCAATACCTATGTCAAAGTAAGACCGGCTCTCGTTCCGGCTTATTCGCTAAGCTACCGGGGGCTACTGGGGAATCAACGCAGATGGTATCTCGAAGCCGGGCTTACGACTATGGGCCTCGGCATCAACGTACAAAATTTCTTCAACGACACGGTGGTGATATGGGGGGAGTTCACCGAAACCCACGTGGGGTTCCCTTCCGTTTTTTTGGAAGGAGGAACCGTAATTCCCCTGGCAGCCAAAAAACTGAAGCAGGACCTGGCATTCGGTATTGAAGGCTCTTACAGGCTGGCGCACAGTCTGGATGGTATCCATTCGGCAAACTTCGGCCTCTCCTACTCGGGCCGGGACGTGACCTCCCCGTTTTTTGTCCGCCTGATGGCCGGCTACGGTATACAGGATACCCTGTTTTCCCGCATTCCTTTCCATTTGCAGGCCTACGGAAAATTTTCTTTTCAGCAAATTGCCAGGGGGGCTCAATTTGTCAGGGATCCCAGCACAGGTCAAATCAACGACGAGGGGAAATATGGCTTAAATAATTCGGAAATCGGGCTGAAGATATACATCAACACCAACCTCAGCCTCAACGGACCCATTCCGGTCAAAAAGGAGAAAACGCCAAAAGTGAAAATCCCCAGGCCTCTTGCATACAGATTATCGGTGGAAGGGCAGTTGTATATGCCTCCGGCGACCACCTATTTCATTCCCCAGGCACTCGACAGCTTCTCGCTGAAGGGGCTCCCTTTCACTTACACCCAACAGGCAGGCGTAAAAATGGAGATTTTCAACCCGGAAAACGACCGCTGGGTATTTGTTTCGGGCGTGCATTTCGGAATAACCATGACCTCGCTGCATTTCAAGGCCAGCCCCTCATTCACCAGAACGGGAGAAAGCATGGATTTCGCCCAGGGATCGGTGATCAGCAACTACATCATGCCGAATGCGGGCCTTGGCTATGTTCACCCGGCCGGGAAAAAACACATCCAGCATTCCCTTTCCGCCACGCTGGTTATTCCCCTTGAAAAAGAGAGCCATGGGACCCTGATATTCGACGGGGCCGATCCATCCCTGCCCCCTGATTTATGGCCCAGCATTTTAAAAACATACGTGGACTACGATTACGGCCGCTCAAGCGCGCTGTTGGGCCTGGAATACCAGCCGGAGCTCCTGTTCAGCCTGGACAAACGCTTTTTCTGCGGCATCGGGCTGGTTTTCAACATCAGCAGCGGCGTGATCGCCCAGGGCAGGGCTACCGTAGACAATGGCCGGACGAGGTATAACGGGGCAGTTATCCAGCATTTCTCTAAAATTGGCCTGACGTTGAGAATGGGGCTGAATGCCGCCAGGCCTACCCCCCATACGACTCAAAAAACCCTCTCCACCGCATCTGCAGCACGCCCAGGATGGCTTCCTTGACGATGCCTTTCGACATTTTGGACGATCCCTCCACCCGGTCGGTGAAGGTGATGGGTATCTCGACGATGCGGAAACCCAGCTGCCGGGCTGCGAATTTCATCTCGATCTGGAAGGCGTAGCCGATGAAGCGGATCTTGTCGAGGTCGATACGCTCCAGCACGCGGCGGTGGTAGCACACGAAGCCGGCGGTGGGGTCCTTGACCGGCATCCAGGTGATGATCCGGACGTAGAGGGAGGCGCCGTAGGAAAGGGCGATGCGGCCAAAGGGCCAGTTTTCGAGCTTGCCGCCCCTGACGTAGCGCGAGCCCACCGCCACATCGGCGCCGGGCTGCGAGCAGGCCTCGGCGAGGCGAAGGAGGTCTTCGGGGTGGTGGGAGAAATCGCAGTCCATTTCGAAGAATAACTCGTAGCCGCGCTCCAGTCCCCAGCGAAACCCGGCGATGTAGGCGGTGCCCAGGCCCAGCTTGCCGGAGCGCTGCAGCAGAAAAAGGCGGTCAGCGAAACGGCCCTGTAATTGCCGCACCAACTCGCCCGTGCCGTCGGGACTGCCGTCGTCGACGATCAGGATGTGGAAATCGCCGGGCAGGCCGAACACCGTTTCGACCATCCGGACGACGTTCTCCCGTTCGTTGTAGGTAGGAATGATGACGAGTCGTTCTGCCAATATTTGCGCGCTAAGGGTGAAATGAAAAAATCCCGCAAAGCCTCTCCTTTTGCGTTGCGGGATTTTCGATTGTCTTCATGAAGGCGGCAGGTAGTTTCAGGCAGAAAATGACGTGCCGCAACCGCAAGTATCCTTCGCGTTGGGGTTGTTGAAGGAGAAACCGCGGTTGTTCAGCCCTTCCTCCCAGTCGATCTCCATGCCGATCAGGTAGATGGCGTGCGATTTCTGCATGTAAACCTGTATGCCTTCGATTTCGAAAATGTCGTCGTTTTCCTTGGGCAGGTCGAAGCCCAGGATGTAGGAAAAACCGGAGCACCCGCCTCCTTCCACGCCTACCCGCAGGCCGTGGCCTTCGGGGAGGTTCTCCTCCGCCATGATCCGGCGCAGCGCCTTGACGGCGCCAGGGGTCAGGGTGATGGGTTGGATTCCGGTATTGGTGATCACGTCGCTCATGTGTTAAACCTTTTTACAAAAGTAAAAAATTATTCAAGTTGCGATAAGCGCATCTTATCCCATTTTGAAAAGACATTTTCGCCGCCACAGGC
>JBAQQB010000190.1:0-7041 GCA_049306275.1 Saprospiraceae bacterium
GATTATACGGATGCAAGCAACGCGGATTCGGTTGGAAAAATGTTCAAAACCTATCATTAATCGAAAGAACTGAACAGCCCTGCCCGCTGGCGGGGGTAGGGGGTGGAAAACAATGTTTGAAAGATACCAAAAAATGTGACATAAACGGGCAACATTCAACCCGGAATCCTGTTTTCCTCACGTGAAGGCGCCCATGAAAGAAGAAACGCCCCATATCCAAAATTTTTCTGCATGAAATCCCCTTTGAGACTGTTATTTGTTCTGACTTGCTGGCTGGCGGCACTGCCTGTCTTTTCGCAGCAAAAATACACCATCAGCGGCAAAGTATCGGATGCTGAAAATGGTGAGACACTGATCGGCGCCTCGGTCTTCGCGCCCGCACTGGGCGACGGCGCCACCACCAACGACTACGGCTTCTACTCCCTGACCCTGCCGGGCGGCGACTCCGTGACGCTGGAGTTCAGCTACGTGGGCTTCAGCAACGAGCTGCGCACGGTATTTCTCGACCGCAACATCACACTCGATATAGAGATGGGCTCGGGCGTGCAGCTGCAGGAAGTGGTGGTGAAAGCCAATTCCTACCGGCAGCAGATCCAATCGACCGAGATGAGCGTGGAGAACATCTCCATGCGCGATGTCAAGGCCGTGCCGGTGCTGCTCGGTGAAAGCGACATTCTCAAAACCATACAGCTCAAGCCGGGTATTCCTTCCGGCTCTGAGGGCACAACCGGCCTCTTCGTGCGCGGCGGCGGCGCCGACCAGAACCTCATCGTGCTCGACGAGGCCCTGGTCTACAACGCCAACCACCTCTTCGGCTTCTTCAGCACTTTCAACTCCGACGCCGTCAAAGACGTCAAGCTCTACAAAGGCGGCTTCCCGGCCCAATATGGCGGACGCCTCTCCTCGGTGATCGACGTAAAACTGAAAGAGGGCAATAACAAGGAGTTCGCCGGACAGGGCGGCATCGGGCTCATCGCCTCGCGCCTGACCCTGGAAGGGCCGATCGAAAAAGGCAAGTCCTCGTTCATGGTGTCGGGCCGCCGCACCTATTTCGACCTCATTACGGGGCAGATCAACAGGGCCAATCAGGACAACGAGAACTACAACCCCATTCCCGACTACTATTTCTACGACCTCAACGCCAAACTCAACTTCGAGCTGGGACCCAAGGACAGGCTCTTCCTCAGCGGCTACTTCGGCCGCGACGTGTTCGGCTTCGACGGCGATTTCTTCGACTTCGGCTTTTTCTGGGGCAACGCCACGGCTACGGCCCGCTGGAACCACACCTTCGCGCCGAAGCTCTTCTCCAATACCACCTTCACCTTCTCCGACTACCAATACAGCATTGAGAACGTGCTCAACGACTTCAGCTTTGAGTTGGGGTCCAATATCCGCGACCTCAACCTGAAAACCGATTTTTACTACACGCCCGACAGCAAGCATATCGTGCGCTTTGGGGCGAATGCCATTTACCACCAATTTACCGTAGGCCGCCTCAAGGCCGGCTCGGATAACGGTGAAGTAGCCTTCAACTCGGGGCAGGATTTCGACGGGGTGGAAATGGGGGTGTACGTATCTGATGAATGGAAGCCCTCCGACCGCTTCGCCCTCAATGCGGGCCTGCGCCTCAGCGGCTTCACCAACGACGGCGCCTTTTACACCGGCCTGGAGCCGCGCCTGGCCGGCGTCTATAACGTCACCGACCTGTTTTCCGTGAAAGCCAGCTATGCCCGGATGTTCCAGTACCTGCACCTGGTGGCCAACTCCGGCGTGTCGCTGCCCACCGACG
Organism: Saprospiraceae bacterium; assembly: GCA_049306275.1. Lineage (GTDB taxonomy): Bacteria > Bacteroidota > Bacteroidia > Chitinophagales > Saprospiraceae > JADJTT01. The sequence continues at coordinate 1,790 of JBAQQB010000190.1, forward strand.
TGTGGTACCCATCGACCGAGCGGGTGAAGCCGCAGCGCTCCGACCAGGTCGCCGCGGGCGTGTCGTTTGCGGTAGGCGACTTGTTCATGGTCACCAACGAATACTTCTACAAGTGGCTCGACAACCAGCTCGACTTTGTCGACGGCGCCGAGCTGTTTGTCAACGACGACCTGGAAGGCGAGTTCGCCGTCGGCAAAGGCTACGCCTACGGGTTGGAGTTGCAGATCGAAAAGACCACCGGCCGTCTCACCGGCTGGATCGGTTACACCCTGGCGCGCATCCGCCGGGGCGATTTTGTGCCGCTCGATCCCGATGCCATTTTCGGCGAGGGCAGCGCCTATTTCTCCCCCCGTTTCGACCGCCGGCACGACGTGTCGGTGGTGGCCGTCTACGAGATCAACCGCCGCTGGCAGGTCAGCGCCACCTGGATCTACGGCTCCGGCGACCTCTACTGGCTGCCGCCCGGCCGCTTCTCTTTTCAGGATGTGCAGGGCGCGCAATTTCAGGCCCTGGTGCCCGTTTACCAAAACCGCAACAACTACCGCCTGATCCCCTTCCACCGGCTCGATCTGGGCGTCACCTATCGCTTTTTCCCGAAATGGGGCGAGAGCGACCTGAGCCTGAGCATCATCAATGCTTACGACCGGCGCAACGCCTTTTTCATTTACCTGGAGCCCCAATTCCAGGAAGTCGACGCCGGCGGCACCATTATTCAGATACCCGAAAAAATTGCCGCACGGCAGGTGTCGTTGTTTCCGATACTGCCGAGTGTGACGTATAATTTTAAGTTTTGAATTTTCAATTTTCAGTGTGAGTCAACTGAAAATTAAAAACTAAAAACTGAAAACTAAAAAAAAGCCGCTATGTCTGTTTTCAAATATCGATTTCTCCTCCTGGCCTTTGCTGCCGCACTTTTTGGTTCCTGCAATCTCGAAAAAGAAATAGACCTCAACCTCCCTCTCTACGACGGGCAGCTCGTGGTGGAGTGTTATCTGGAGCCCGGCAAGCCCTTCAACCTGCTGCTCACGCAGAGCTCCGGTTTTTTCGAACCATTTTCGCTCGAAACCGAGCAATTTCTGAGCGATCTGCTGGTCAACGACGCCACGGTGCAGATCGAGCATGGAGGGGAGACTTACGACCTGGAGCAGGGGCTTTTTTTCGATTTTGAAACCCGGAAAATATCCAATTATCGCAATTCGTCGCTCGTTCCCCTGAGTTACGACCAGGATTTCAACCTGCTCATCACCACTGCTGAGGGCAAAAAGATCACGGCCCGGACGCGCCTTTTGCCCGTGGTGCCTATCGACAGCGTGGAAATCCGGTGGTCGCAGACCGACACCCTGGCCCTGGCGCTGACCTACCTGACCGACGATATGAGCGAGAAGAACTACTACCGGCGCATGATCCACAAATCAAGCCTCGACAGCACCGCCTTGCAGGACTTTGTCGCCTCCGACGAGATCGTGGAGAATGGGGTGTTGTTATTCGGCACCGGCTTTGAATTTGCCGAAGGCGATACGATCATCAATACGATCATCCACATCGACCGCGCCTACTACGAGTTTTTCCAGAGCGTGCAAAACGCCATCATCGCCGGCGTCAGTCCCTTCGGCACCCCCGGCAAGCTGATCACCAACCTGGAGGGCGACGCCGGGGCGGTGGGGATATTCACCGGGCTGAGTTATGATAGGGTGGTGACGGTGGTGGGGCGGTAGGGGGTTGTACAAAAAAAAATTCAACTCTTGACGTAAGCCATTGTGGACGGGGTAAATTTGAAAAATTACCCTAAAATGCCTTAATATGAAAACGAAGACATTCGCGTTCATTCTCTCTTTTTTTTCGTATCAACATTTTTTGCGGATGTGGAAAATTTTTGAGGGAGCCCTAATTGCAAAAAGGGACCGAGATGAATATCTGGGCTCCCGGCACACAAGTCCGGGCAGCGCCTCCCGACAGGAAACGCTGCTTGTACGGGAATGTATACCCTCATCAACTCAAAAACTCAAAAGATTTTCCCCACCACCAAGCGGATTGCAGAAACGGTCTTTCCATCGGGGTCTTCCAGCGCCAGGATATAGATGCCTGGGGGCAGGATGCTGAAATCCATTTGGGCTTGTCGGGAAGATAAGATAACGCAGAGAGCCTCATGTCCCAGAAGATCGAAAACCCTGAGAGAATATGGAGTGTTCGGGTCAAAGGAGAGTTCCACATTTACGACTCCTTTAGCCGGGTTTGGCCAGACTTTGAAGATTCTATCAAGGGCTACCTCCCCAAGCGATTTTGTAAACCCCACTTCCCACTCAAACACTGCCGTGCAATCTAAAGAGTCTTTAATAATGAGGGTATAAATGCCCGGCATTAGCGCTGTCAGCGTATCGCTTGTTGCGCCATTGCTCCAAAGCAAAGTATAAGGCGGGGCGCCGCCTTCAATCGGGTCCAACCAGATCTGTCCATCGGCAGCTGTGAGACCGGAAGCATGGAGTACCTGAGCCATGGCAGTCATCGGAACAGGTGCTTCTAAAGTGAGAGATATGTTATTAGTACGGTTCAAGGCGTCGGTGATGGTGAAGACATATTCGCCCGGCGCGAGGTTGGAAGCTGGGAGGGAAGGAAGGGGAAGCCCGTTTATCGCGTATTGAGCCGGATCGCAGGTGTTGCTGCCTTGCAGCCAGACGGCCCCGTCGTCGTAGCCCGGGCAGGACACAGGCTGGATACTGTCGGCCCAAAGCGCTACAGCGCCGACTTCATAGGGCCCGATATCGACGATTCCCTCCTGGATACGGGCATTGCCTTCCAGGTCGAGCTGGGGCGGAAGGGTATCCCAGGGTATATTGGTTCCCGCATTGCGCAGGGGGGAGCAGGGCTGGAGGCGGTAGTCCTCGTCTGCCGCCGAAACGAACAGGGCATCGGTATTGTACAGCATGCCCTCGTTGCAGAAGATCTCTCCGGAGCCTCCAAACACGGGCGTCAAATTGAGCATTTCCTGGCAGTTGGCAAAGGAGGGCTCATTGATTAAACTGTGACTTATTTCTACATAGCCAGTGTCAAGTATGAAAATAGGATAGTCAGAGTTGGAATTTCGATTATCTTGAAAGATACAATTGCGAAATCTAAGTGTACCGTTGTCATAAGGGGAAGCACCTGGGGGGAAATTTACCCTGAAAATTTCAGTGCTACATCCATGATGGTTCATAAATGAGCAATTAATAAAATCCAACCCCTCAGAGGCATATGTTCCAAGATTGAAGACTGAATTAGTAGAATTCCCGAAATTGTAGTTGAATTTACAATTTCGGGCAATCAATCGGCCACGAAAACTCATTACCGAGCTATGACCAAACGGTTGAGATCCCCCATTAAATTCAAATACACATAGGTCCATTTCTAATATTGAATGAGTGCCACTTAAGATTAAGGTGCCGTATTTACCTTTATTCTCCAAAAAGCGACAATTTTCCAAGCGAAAAAAATTTTCTGTATAAAACGTGGAGGCAAAAATTGCAGATCCACCAGAAATTCCATCCGCCTGATTTTTGGAAAATGTACAGTTTACCATTTCGATAGGTAAGGAAATATAACTACTTTTAATAAAACAAGCGCCTCCTTTTGAGAAAGCAACGTTTTCATGAAAAAGACAATCTTTCAATAAAAGACCATGAGTGCCAGTTGTAAATGAATATCCTATAGCTCCGCCAGACACTGAAATATTATTAATGAAAGAACAACTAATTATTTCAGTTCGCCCCAATATTGAACCTCCAACTCCACCTATAACAAGAGCGCCTGAGTCACTTTCACTGATATTATTAATAAAAAGCGAATTAATTATCTTTGGACTTGCATACATACCAGGTGAAGCATATGATATAGCAATTCCTCCGCCGGATAATTTTGCATAATTATTTTCAAAAAGGCAATTTTTTATTATTAACCTAACTTCTTCATTCGCTTTAGAGGCATCAATAAACATACCTCCCCCAAATTTATCCATATATTGGCCTGTTTCAATATTCGGTTTAGCATGTCCCTTAATAATGGTGAATCCATCAATTAATGTAGTAGAATCTGCTTCTTCTCCATAAACCACATGTAAAGAATTGTCGGAAAGAGAATCCGGATTTCCAATTTCCCCACTCAAAATGGTTTCATTCAACTCCCAATCCCTCTGGTTAAGGCTCATTTCTCCACCTTCAAACCCGCCATACCATTGCACGCCGTTGTTCAGGACAAAACTAATCTCCCTGTTGCCATCCTGGGTTGGATAATACGTGCCCTTTGCTACCCATATATGATCGCCGTATTGCGCCACTGCTATGGCGTCCTGCATATCATTAAAGGCGTCTTCCCAGGATAGACCTGTATTGGCGCCTGTGGCGGCGTGGTTGACGTACCAGATGGTAGGGGAGGAATAAAGGGAAAACCGGAGGAGGAACATTAAAAGAAGCAGGCAGGTTTTCATGAGATAATAATTTAGTGGCTGGTGACAGGCGATTGGGGTTTCAATCACCAGCCATCAGCCACCAGTCACCTAATTAATTTTTCACAAACCGGAATACACTTTGATTCAAGCTGGCAAAATAAATGCCGGGAGGCAGCTTATCCAGGGGCGCCTTCCAGACATTAGCACCCGGGGAGCAGGATTCTTCCCGCTGCCAAACTACTTTGCCGGAGAGGTCGGACAATTGGAGCCTCATCGGGCTGCCTTGATCGCCGTAGGGAATGTTCTCCTCTCCTTCTATCTCGTATGTAAAACTATTGCCGGTCACGTCGAGGATCAGTTCTTCCAGCTCGATACAATCTTCGGACCGGCCGTAATCAAAACGGACGCCTGTGCCGCTTACCGTGCCGGAGATCAGCAGGTCATCTGCCCTGAAATCGGCAGGAGGAGATCCGCCGCCGTCATATTCAAAGTACACAGGGAACGCCATTTGAAAACAATCTTCGCCCCCCCCCCAGGCAGTCTGTAAGGGCAGGGTCTTCCGGGAAGCCCACGACGAGATGAATGTCGGCGCAATCCGTTTGAGCCTGCAATGCAAGGGCTGAACCGATGCAGCAAATCCATGCTGTGCAATGCATAATCAATTTTTTCAAAAAAATCGGTTTATAGGTGAAAAAATATCCTGAAACTCTAAGTACATGACAAAAGTTGTCGAATAAAAAAAGCTGCCATATCTTAAAGGTTGGTAACCAATAGAAAGTAAGACATGACAGCCAACCTTAAAGGTAAGGGATTCGCAGAGGTTTTGCAAGCC